>JAGRCP010000066.1 GCA_020433455.1 Caldilineaceae bacterium
TAGGGACCGGCCTCCGTGCCGGTCCACAATCCCGCCAACCCTGGCCCGCCCCAGGATAACAACCAACGAAAATCGCCCAGGCGGAAGATGCACCCCGTAGGGGCCAGCCTCCGTACCGGTCCGCAACCTCGTCAACCCAAACCCGCCAGCTCTGGACGCAGTGGAGCTGCCCGTGGCGCCATGCGGGTTTCCCGATCAGCGGGCGAGTGCAAAGGCGAAAAGCGTCGGTCGGGGTTCCGCTTCTACGCCGCCGGCACGCCTATAAAGCCGCCGGGCAGCGTGATTTTTCGTCTCCGTCAACACCCAGGCTTCGGCGCAGCCCAGGGCTCGACCCCGGGCAAACAGGGCGGCCAATAGCATGGTCGCCACGCCCTGCTGCTGCCAGGCGGGCGTCACGCTGACTTCGTTGATCCAGAGTTCCGGCGGCTTGTCAGGATGGACGTAGTGGAGGGCTGACGCCATGCCGATTACTTCATCATCGGCCAGCGCCACGGCCAGATGATGACGGGGATCGGCCAAAAATTCGGCCCAGCGGTCGGGCATGACGGGTCCGTCGAAAACATCCGCGGCAACCCGATCCAGCAGGTGCAGGTCATCCCCCGCGGCCAGATGCACGACCAGGGGCCTGCCTGTAGACGGGACGACGGTCCTGGGCACAAACAGAGGCGGTTCGTCGGCCAGACAGCGCTTGCAAAGCAGAGCAACGCCCAGGCGCGCGTCACGCCCCGCCTGCTCCAGCACCCAACCCCGGTTCTGGAAAGGCGGATCGTGACGAATGTGGCGACCGTGGCCGCACGCCAATTGGGCAACCCAGACGCCCTCTGCGTCCTGATGATAGCCGACGATGGGCTGGTGCGAGGCGGTTGATTGGTTCATTGGGTGATTGGTTTATTGGTTGATTAGTTTATTTGCTGATTGGTTGATTGGTTTACTGGTTGATTGGCGCCCCCAATCCGAATTAACGATCAACAAGTCAGCAAGTCAACCAATCAACCAGTCAACCAATCAACGATCCACAAAATCTTCCGGGATCTGCACGGCGATGACCTCGCCGCGTACGCAAAGCTGATCTTCGGCAAAGAGATCGATGGCGATGACGGCCTTGCGCCCTTTCAGTTCGGTAACCCGACCGCGCAGGACCAATTCGGGCCCCAGGGGCGTGGGGCGCAGATAATCAACTTTGAGGGAGGCGGTCACGTAGCGCAGAGCCGGTTCCGTGTCCATGGCCCGGTCCGCAACGCGGTAGGCCGCGGCGGCCGCGGTTCCCGTACCGTGGCAATCGATCAGGGAAGCCAGCAAGCCGCCGTAGACGTAGCCGGGAATCGCGGTATGGTAGGGCCGGGGCGTAAAGCGGGCAACGCTCTCATCGCCGTCCCAAAAGCTCTTGATGTGCAGGCCGTGTTCGTTGAGCCGGCCGCAGCCGTAACAGTGACTCGTATCTTCAGGGTAATAATCCTGAAATGCAAGCGGGTCAGACATCATTGAAAATCCATGGGTTCGGGCTTGTTGTCCAGAATGCCCTCGATCTTTTCCATGACCTCATCGGTAAGCTTATCCGCCACATCCAGCGCCTGCATGTTTTCCTCTACCTGGGCGACCTTGGACGCGCCGGTGATGACCGTGCTGACATTGGGATTTTTCAGACACCAGGCAATGGCCAGCTTGGGCATGGTTGTTCCCAAATCGCCGGCTATCTGAGCCAGTTCCTGAACCGAGGCCAGGCGCTTCTGCCCTTCTTCGCTCTCCATCATCTCGCGCAGCCACTCATACCCCTTAAGATTCAGGCGCGAATCGTCGGGCACGCCGTCATTATACTTGCCCGTCAGCAGGCCCGACGCCAGAGGCGACCAGATGGTGGTCCCCAGGCCGATGACATCGTAGAGGCGACCGTATTCCACTTCAAAGCGCCGGCGATGGAACATGTTGTACTGGGGCTGCTCCATGGTGGGCGGGATCAGGTTATACTGACGCGCCACGCTATACGCCTCCATGAGCTGCTGAGCCGACCACTCAGACGTCCCCCAGTAGAGGACCAGACCGCGCTGAATCAGCTCGGTCATGGCGCGCACAATTTCTTCCATGGGCACCTCCGGATCGGGCCGATGGCAGAAGTAGAGATCCAGATAATCCACCTGCAAGCGCGCCATGGCCTGATAGCAACCCTCATAGACATGCTTGCGGCTCAAGCCAACCTGAGTGGGCTTGGGGTTATCCACTGCGCCCCAGCGCACCTTACTAGAGACAATGTAGGCATCCCGGGCCCAGCCGAGCTGAGAGAGCGCCTCGCCCATGATCTCTTCGGACTTTCCCTTGGCATAGGCTTCTGCGTTGTCGAAGAAATTGCAGCCCGCATCATATGCCGCGGCCATCATTTCCTTGGCCAGGGGCACATCCGCCTGGTTGCTGAAGGTAACCCAGGATCCGAATGAAAGCGCACTCACCTTCAGGCCCGATTTGCCGAGTCGTCGATATTGCATAAAAAATCTCCTCTGGGGTGGGTGAAAAAAGATGACGCTCCATAAATGGGAGCCCGACTATTATACCATTTATCGCGACAGCAGTATGTGCTTATCTTTCCGTTCCGAAAGGCGCAAAAAGCCGCAAGCGGGCATTTACTCACCGGGCAAGGTACGTTATACTATTCGTGCTCCCGATTCGCTTAATTCTGACCGACGCGATCACTAACGCGATCACAGACACGATCCATGTAACCGATCCGCAACTCCCCAATTTACGTCACTGCCAAAATCAGGTTGCCGAAATCAGGAGGTCAACGTGTCTCATTCCCTACCACGCGAACGCACGTTTGCAATCGTTGTTCTCACAGCGCTGGCTGCAATCGCGGGCGTTCTCTCTCTGATTGACGCGGCTCGCTACATGGGTTGGCTTGCCATAGGCAGCATTAACGGAATGCAATTCGTGCTCCCCCAGGCCCACTGGCTCGCCGCGCTTATGGCTGTCGCCCTGGGCGCGATCTTCTTCATGGTCGCATCCTGGTTATGGAACCTCAATCCGTCCGGTTGGCTCTTCGTCGTCGTACTCACCATCGCCAACCTCTTCTTTCTCTTTCTGGCCGTCCTGGGACGCACCGCGTTCAGCGACGTGATGCTCCAGATCATCGTTAATGTTCTGGCCCTGGCCCTGGCGCTGCTGCCCGACACGCGGTCGCGTTTCTTGCCCGCCGTCACCGTCAAACAGCCGACCGACGTTCACGTCGGCGGTTCATTGCCCGCCATGACGGCCGATGCAGCCACAGATGCAGCCACAGATACCACCGGTGACGGCATTGACGATAATATTGCCTACAATTTTGACTATGCGCAAACAGAAACTGAGACGGCAGCCGCGCGCGACGATGATGGCGGCAGCGGGATGCTCGAAGAAGTGACCGTCATGGCGGCGAGCCGGAGCCCCCAGGCAGCGACAGCAGCTTACGACTCCAGCGGCAGCGGCATGGACGACGAACTGGAAAGCCCGGAGCGGCCTGCGCCGGACGCGTTCGACTCCACCGGCAACGGCATGGACGACGACGATGCAGTCAAAGACGCCGCAAGCGATGCAGGACGGAAAACAGATGACGCAGTTGATGCAGCAGGCGATGCGGTGCAGGAAATCGGCGTCGATCCGGAAATCGTGGCTACTCGTTCAGGCGGCGAGGGCATCGATCTCCAATTGCCGCTCGCGACAGGCGACGGCGCGGACCTGACTCGCATCGAAGGCATCGGGCCCAAGATCGCCCGGATGCTCAATCTGGCGGGCGTGTACGATTTCCAGCAGTTGGCCGGGCTTTCGACAGAGAGGCTTCGACAACTGCTGGCCGATGCCCATATGGGCGCAGATCCCGACACCTGGGCCGAGCAGGCCTCGCTGGCCGCAGCCGGCAAATGGGATGAGCTGGACGCCCTGCAGAAACGGTTGGACGGCGGGCGCAAACAGTCATAACAACATATTTTATCAAACAAAAGAGAAAGGGAATTCAGTCATGAGCTTACCGTCCGGCATTTCCGCCGAGAGGGTGCAAACCGAGCGCCTGACCACCTATATGCTGACCAAGGGCCCGGCCGACGGCATCCCCGTGCTTCTGGTTCACGGCAACGTCTCGTCCAGCCGCTTCTATGCCGAGCTGATGGCGGCCCTGCCCGATGGGTATCGCGTTGTTGCGCCCGATCTGCGGGGCTACGGCCACTCGGAGACCAAGCCGGTGGACGCAACCCGGGGCGTAAGCGACTGGTCCGATGACCTGCGCGAATTGGTCGAGGCGCTGGGATGGTCGGATCGGGCCATCCACCTGCTGGGTTGGTCGCTGGGCGGCGGCGTGGTTATGCAGTATGCGTTGGACAATCCCGGCCGGGTGGCCTCCATGACCCTCCTGGCGCCGGCATCGCCTTACGGCTTCGGCGGCACCCGGGGGATTGACGGCGCGCTCAATGCGCCCGACGGCGCGGGCGCGGGCGGCGGCGGGGCCAATCCCGACTTCGTCAAGCTGCTGGCGGCCGGCGAGACGGGCGATGAAAGTCCCCTGGCCCCGCGCAGCGTCATGAACGCCTTCTATTTCAAGCCGCCCTTCAAGGTTGATGACGCGACGGCCGACGCCTACGTAGACGCCATGAACCGCATGGCCATCGGCGAGGACAACTATCCCGGCGACATGACGCCTTCGGAATTCTGGCCCAACATTGCGCCGGGGCCCCGGGGCGTGCTCAACACGCTGGCGCCCACCTACTTCAACACCAGCGGGCTGATCGACCTGGAAGCGAAGCCGCCCATCCTCTGGGTGCGGGGCGACAGCGACCAAATCGTGGCCGATCTCTCCATGTTTGATCTGGCCGCTCTGGGTAAGGTGGGCGCGCTGCCCGGCTGGCCCGGCGATGACGTCGCCCCGCCCCAGCCCATGATCGGGCAGACCCGGGCCGTCTTTGAACGCTACGCCGAGGCGGGCGGAACCTATCAGGAAGTCGTTTTCACCGATTGCGGTCATTCGCCCCATATCGAAAAGGCGGCGGCGTTTGTGGAGCTGTTTACCGGGTTTATCGGATAGGGCGGGGTTATAGCGGTGAGATTGGGGGATCATGAAATTGGGAGATTATGAGATTGCTTGCAACGCAATCTCCAATCTCTTAGTCTCTTAATCTCCAATCTCCCCCCCACTCATCTCTTCACCAATTATTCAACACCATTTCAACGAGGAGCGTTTGCAAGTATGTCAAAGATGACAGCCGTGCCCAGCGACATCGAGATTGCCCAGGCGGCGACGCTGGAACCGATTGAGGCCATTGCCGAGAAGATGGGGCTGGATCAGGATGATATCGAGTTTTACGGTCGCTACATGGCGAAGGTCAAGTTGAGCGCCCAGGAAAAGCTGGCCAACCGGCCGAATGCCAAATATATCCTGGTCACGGCCATTACGCCCACGCCGTTGGGGGAGGGCAAATCCACCACCACGGTGGGCCTGGGCCAGGCCATGCAGTACATCGGCAAAACCGCGACCATTGCCATTCGCCAACCTTCCCAGGGGCCGACGTTCGGCATCAAGGGCGGCGCGGCAGGCGGCGGCTACAGCCAGGTCGTGCCCATGGAGCAGTTCAACCTCCACATGACGGGCGATATTCATGCCATCACCGCGGCCAATAACCTGCTGGCCGCCATGATCGACAACCACATCTACCAGGGTAACAAGCTGGACATCAACCCCTACAGCATTACCTGGCGGCGGGTGCTGGACGTGAATGATCGCAGCCTGCGCAACATCATTACAGGGCTTGGCGCGCGCACGGACGGCAACCCCCGGGAGACGGGCTTCGACATCACCGTGGCCAGCGAAGTCATGGCCATCCTCGCCTTGACGACCAGCCTGGCCGATATGCGCGCCCGCTTTGCACGCATCGTCATCGGTCAGAACGGCAGCAAGGCGCCGGTCACGGCCGAAGACCTCAAAACCGCGGGCGCGATGACCGTCCTCATGAAGGAGGCCATCAAGCCCAATCTCTTCCAGACTCTGGAGAATACGCCGGCGCTGGTTCATGCCGGGCCCTTTGCCAATATCGCCCACGGCAACAGCTCCGTGCTGGCCGACCTCATCGGCATCAAGACGGCCGATTACCTCTTCACCGAGGCGGGCTTCGGCGCGGACATCGGCGCGGAGAAGTTCTTCAACATCAAGTCGCGCTACAGCGGCCTGAAACCTGATGCCGCGGTGGTTGTGGCCACGATCCGTGCGCTCAAGTCCCATACGGGCAAGTACAAGATCGTACCGGGGCGAGACCTGCCCGAAGACCTGCTCAAGGAGAACCCGGACGACGTTTACGAGGGCGCGTCCAATCTGCGCAAGCAGGTGGAAAACATGCTCAAGCACGGCGTGAGCCCGGTCATTTGCGTCAATCACTTCGCCGGCGATTACGACAGCGAAGTGGAGGCCGTCTTCAGGGTTGCGGATGAGCTGGGCGTCCGTTGCGCCACTTCGCGGCACTGGGCCGAGGGCGGCAAGGGAGCCGTCGATCTGGCCAAAGAGATTGTGGCCGCGGCCGATGAGCCGACGGATTTCCACTTCCTTTACGAAGTCAATCAGCCCATCAAGGCCAAGATCGAAACCATTGCAAAGGAAATTTACGGGGCCGCCGATGTAAGCTACGAAGAAGCCGCCGATCGCCAGATTCGGGACTATGAACGCAACGGCTTCGGCAATCTGCCTATCTGCATGGCCAAGACCCACCTCAGCCTGACCGCCGATCCCAAGATTAAGGGCGCGCCGACGGGCTTCACCCTGCCCATCCGCGAAGTGCGGGCCAGCGTCGGGGCCGGCTTCATCTACCCCATCGTCGGGTCCATGCGCACCATGCCCGGCCTCTCCAGCTCTCCCGCGGCGGAGCGGGTGGATATCGATCTGGAGACAGGGCGAATCATCGGGCTGTTCTAGTAAATCCTCGTAAAAACAGACCTGAACTTCATTACCGCCGGACTGGAGTCCGGCGGTAATGTCAAGCCGGCGCCTGGTGATTCCGGGCAGCAGCCCGCAATCGCGCAGTTGGTGTGTAAGGGTAAGCTCCATCATGCATCACGGGGCGCGTTTCGGGAAGCCGGCCTGACGAATTTCGCAAGAGCTTTATTTTTTCATTTTTTCAGGGAGCGCGTGATGAGCTATCAGGAGTTGAGCCTGGAGGACCTGTATCTCCAGATGCAGGATGATCTGTACGATGGTCTGAAGGCCGAAATCCCCGTCGAGGTGCAGGAAGCGCTTGCCCGCGGGCAGTCGCCGCAGGAAATTTTGGATAATGGACTGGTCGCGGGGATGGACATTGTGGGGGCCGATTTCCGGGACGGCATTCTCTTCGTCCCCGAAGTGCTCATGGCGGCCAACGCGATGAAGGCCGGTATGGAAATTCTGCGCCCCCTGCTCGCGGAGACGGGCGTCTCGCGCATCGGCAAGATGATTCTGGGTACGGTGAAAGGCGACATCCACGACATCGGCAAAAACCTGGTCGCCATGATGATGGAAGGCGCGGGCTTCGAGGTCATCAACCTGGGCATCAACGTAGATGCTGAGGGCTTCGTCGCCGCCATCCGCGAGCATGAGCCCGACATTCTGGGCATGAGCGCGCTGCTCACCACAACCATGCCGTACATGAAGGTCGTAGTTGATACGCTGGGCGAGGAAGGAATGCGGGACAACATCTACATCATGGTGGGCGGCGCGCCGGTAACGGAGAATTTCGCCCGGGAGGTGGGAGCCGACGCCTACGGGCGCGACGCAGCGGTAAGCGTTGAGATTGCCAAGCGCTTCATGCTGGGGAAAAACAGCCGCTAATCCTGCCTGCAAGACGACAGCTGAAAAAGAGCCTCATTCCGCCACGGGCACGGGCGTGCGCTCGGCGATCTCCTCTACGACCTGAGACGGCGTGCGGCCGCGCAAGCGCGTCTGGGGGCTGATGTGGATGCGATGGGTCAGGAGTGCGGGACACAGGTGTTGGACATCACTGGGGATAACGTAATCACGCCCGTGCAGCGCGGCCAATGCCTGGCCGGCCCGGTAGAGAGCCAAAGAGCCCCGGGGCGAGACGCCCAGTTCCACCGACTCGTGCTCCCGGGTGCCGCGCACTACGTCCAGAATATAGCGGCGCACCGGCTCGCTCACGCGAATATCCCGCACGTCGGTCTGAAGTGCGCGGATCGTTGCCGCGTCGGCCACGGGTTTCAGTTCATCCAGGGGATCCTCGCGCCGATAGCGCAGCAGAATCTCCTCCTCCTCTTCCATTGACGGGTACCCCAGGGAAAGCTGGAGCAGGAAACGATCCAACTGGGCCTCGGGCAGCGGAAAGGTGCCCTCCAGCTCGATGGGGTTTTGCGTTGCGATGACCAGGAAGGGACGGGAGAGGCGCGTGGTCGTACCGTCCAGGGTAATCTGATGCTCCTGCATGGCCTCCAGCAGGCTGGACTGGGTGCGGGGCGTAGCCCGATTGATCTCGTCGGCCAGGAGAATCTGACTGAAGACGGGGCCGGGACGGAACTCAAATTCCTGGGCGCGCTGATTAAAGAAGTTAATGCCCGTCACGTCGCTGGGCAGGAGATCGGGCGTAAACTGAATGCGGGCAAACGAACAGTCCAGGCTGCGGGCCAGGGCCTTGGCCAGGGTCGTTTTGCCGATACCGGGCACGTCCTCCAGCAGAACATGGCCGTCGCAGAGCAGCGCAACCAGCATTAAGTCAACCACGTGATCCTTGCCGATTATAACCTGGGCCACGTTGGCGCGTACAGTATCGCCAAATTCAGAAAAATTCATAGGGTCACTTTGGGAATCGCTTTTGGGAATCGAAACAGAGTAGGTTCGGACCATACTTGTACTAGAATAACGCGGGGACGCTTCCCGTGTCAATCTGAACCGTACTGTTCCTCCCCGTAAATTTTGACGCGACCCTCGCCCCCGTCTATACTGACATGGTTTTGCATCATCCAATTTCGCCTTTACCGGAGTTTCATAGCTATGCGCAACAATACGCTGATGCTCATCAGCATCATCATCCTTACGGTCATCGCCCTCTACATCGCCCTGCCCATCGATCATCCGGCTTGGCTGGAGCGCGGCGTCAGCCCCGGTACGGAGACGACGCGCGAGCTGCGCGACATCAAGCTGGGCCTCGATTTGCGCGGCGGAACCCAGGTCCTCCTGGAGGCCAACCCTGCACCGGGCCAGGAAGTGGACTCCGGCGCAATGGACACGGCTAAGCTCATCGTTGAGAACCGGGTCAACGGTCTGGGCGTGGCGGAAGCCGTGGTTCAGCGTCAGGGCGAAGACCGCCTGATCGTAGAGCTGCCCGGCGTAGACAACGCTGACCAGGCCGTGGAGACCATTCGCTCTACCGGTCAGCTGGAATTTATCGACGCCGCGGGGATGCCCCTCAGCCAGGGCATGATCATCAATACAAGCAACCATCCCACCAAAGCCTCCGATTACCAAACGTCGGTGGATGCAGGCGTCGCCTCACCCGCTGCCATTCCCTATCCCGACCAGGTTTTTGAAACGGTCATGACCGGCGACATTCTGCGCAACGCGCTGGCCGTCCAGGACCAACTGGGCCAGTGGGAGATCGGCTTCGAGTTGACCAACGCCGGCAGCGACGCATTCTACAACTATACGAGCACCCATATCGGCCAACCCCTGGCCATTGTGCTGGACGGCCAGGTGCTCTCAGCGCCCACCATCAACGCGGGCATTCGGGACCAGGGCGTGATTACCGGCCAGTTTACCCAGCAGGAAGCCGATTCCCTGGGCGTCCAGATGCGCTACGGCGCGCTGCCCGTACCGCTGAGCGTGGCCGATATCAGCACCATCGGCGCCAGCCTGGGCCAGGATTCCGTAGAGAGCAGCCTCATCGCTGGCCTCATCGGCATGGCTGCGGTCTTCCTCTTCATGCTCATTATCTATCGCTTGCCCGGCTTCATCGCCGACATTGCGCTGATTATCTACATTGTCCTCAACGTGGCGGTTTACAAGCTCGTCCCCGTTACGTTGACCCTGGCCGGCATCGCCGGTTTCCTGCTCTCCATCGGCATGGCGGTAGACGCCAACATCCTCATTTTTGAGCGCATGAAGGAGGAAATTCGCGTGGGACGCTCGGTACGCCTGGCCGTAGAGGCGGGCTTCAGCCGCGCCTGGCCTGCCATTCGGGACGGCAACCTGTCCACGCTGATCAGCTGCGGCGTGCTTTTCTGGTTCGGCAACACCTTCGGCGCCAGCGTCGTCAAGGGTTTTGCCGTCACGCTGGCGATCGGTGTGCTGCTCTCCATGTTTACCGCGGTTTTCATCACCCGCACCTTTATGCGCACCATGCTCTCCAGCCGCAGCAAGGCCCTGGCCGAATCCCACACGCTATTGGGCGTCTAGGCCGTTCAGGCATACAGATCGCGGCGGAAATAGGCGCGTCTTACCTCGGGTAAGAACAGCAGAGTCGTTTCCGGCGGGATTTACCAACTTTATTTATTAGCTCGTTTCCGTCTTTTTTCCGACCTGCACTCTGCTCCACGCACCAAGGAGTTTTCTATGTTTCATATCGTCGAAAAGCGCCGCCTCTGGTTCACAATTTCGGCGCTGGCTATTTTGCCCGGCATTATTTTCATGATCTACTCGCTGGTTACTACCGGCGAGCCCCTGCCGCTCAGCATCGACTACACCGGCGGTACGCTCTGGGAGATACGCTTTAACGAAGCCGTCGCCCCAACGGAGGTTCGCCAGATTTTTATTGATCGAGGGTACAGCGATACGGTCGCCTTCAGCGTTACCGATGACCAGACGGTGCAGATCAAGCTTAAAACCCTGGATGCGGCGGACAAGGGCGAATTAGTCAATGACCTGACCGCCGCCTATGGCGAATTTGAAGAACGCTCCTACCGCAGCATCGGCCCCACCATCGGATCGGAGGTGAGTCGTGCCGCTCTGCTGGCCGTGGCATTGGCCTCGTTACTGATTATGCTCTACATCGCGGCCGCGTTCCGCCAGGTTTCCCACCCGATTCGCTACGGCACGTCCGCCGTCATTGCCCTGATCCATGACGTATTGGTCACCATCACTTTTCTTGCCGTCATGAACATCCTCTTCGGCTGGGAGGCGGACGCCCTCTTCCTGACCGCCATCCTGACCGTCATCGGCTTTAGCGTCAACGACACCATTGTCGTCNNGTCGTCTTCGACCGCATCCGGGAAAACCTCAAGCGCTATCGCTCCGAGTCCTTCGCCACCGTGGCCAATCGCAGCCTGGTGGAAACCTTCCAGCGCTCGATTGCCACCCAGATAACGGCCATGCTCGTGCTCTTCGCCATTCTCGTTCTGGGCGGCGCTACGCTGCGCCAGTTCATGGCGACGCTGCTGGTCGGCCTCCTGTCGGGCACCTACAGTTCCCTCTTCAACGCCACGCCCATCCTGGTCGCGTGGGAGGAAGGCTCCCTGTTCGGCAACGGTACGCCCGCCGATGCGCCCAGCGGAAACGCTGTCCAGACGGCCTAGTTATAACCACTGAGCCGGGGGCGGCGCGGATGCCATGCATCCGCG
>JAGRCP010000067.1 GCA_020433455.1 Caldilineaceae bacterium
TCTCGAATGCCCAGCGAAGAATCTGCCAGCGGGTTATCCAACGCGGGATTCTTCGCTGACCTCTCGCCATCACGACGTCGTCACGCTGATCTGCTCAGAATGACGGAGTCCCAGCCTAGCGATCGAAGACCCCCAGGCTGACGTACTTGCTGCCGTCGTCAGGCAGGACGGTGACGACGACGCCCTGGTCCAGCTCCCGGGCAACCGCGATCGCGGCATGGACAGCCGCGCCCGCGCTCAGGCCGATGAAGAGCCCGGCTTGCGGGCCCAGGCGTCGGGCCGTCTGCCAGGCGTCGTCCGGCCCGACGCGGACAAAGCGATCGGGGAGGGCCGGGTCAAAAATCTCGGGCACGATGGCCGTCTCCAGGTGCTTTAACCCCTCAATCACCGCCAACTCATCTTCCGGCTGGACGCCGACGAGCTGCACGCCGGACGCACGCGCCTTGAGAAAACGGCCCACGCCGGTGAAGGTGCCGGTTGTGCCCATGCCCGCCACAAAGTGGGTGACGCGACCGCCCGTCTGCCGCCAGATCTCCGGGCCGGTGGTCGCGTAATGGGCCTGCCAGTTAGACGGATTGTTGTACTGGTTGGCGTAGTAGAAGCGCTCGGGCTGTGCGGCCGTCATGGCCCGCACCTGCCGGATCGCGCCGTCCGCGCCTTCCAGCGGATCGCTCTCGATGAGTTCCGCGCCATAGGCCCGGACCAGGGCCTTGCGTTCTACGCTCACGTTGGCGGGCATGACGAGCTGAACCCGGTAGCCCTTGGCCGCGCCGATGAGGGCGAAGGCGATGCCCGTGTTGCCGGAACTGCTGTCGATGAGAATTTTGTCCGGGGTTAACTCCCCCCGTTTCTCGGCATCCGTCACCATGCGCAGGGCGGGCCGGGCCTTGACCGAACCGCCGGGATTGAACCACTCGGCCTTGGCGTAGAGCTTCACCGCCGGATTGACGCCCTGCCCCTGGGCCAGGTCGCTCAGGTCCAGCAGGGGCGTATTGCCGATGCGCGAGAGGAGGGAGACGGCTCCGCTAAAGGCCGATGTCCGGGCAGCCGGCCGGGACGACTTGATGCGATACATGGGCTATGCCTCCACCGAAACCCGGCCATTGACGTGACCATTGACCGGCTCATGTACGTGACCATTGCTCGCGGGCAGACCGCAGAACTGTTCGTAGTCGATGAGTTCGGTGACGGTGGGCGTCACGCCGCAGACCGGGCAGTGGGGATCGCGCGCCACGTTCAGGGTGCGGAAACTCATGTCCAGCGTGTCGATCATGAGCAGGCGGCCGACCAGCGGCTCCCCGAATCCCGCCAACAGCTTGATGGCCTCGATGGCCTGGAGCGAGCCTACAATGCCCGGCAGCACGCCCAGGACGCCCGCTTCCGCGCAGCTGGGCACTTCACCCGGCGGCGGCGGATCGGGATAGAGGCAGCGATAGCAGGGCCCGCCTGCTATGCCCTGTTCGGGAATGGGCGGCTGATAGACGGTGACCTGCCCTTCAAACATAAAGATGCTGGCGTCAACCAAGGGCTTGCCCAGGAGGCGGCAGGCGTCGTTGACCAGGTAGCGGGTGGGGAAGTTGTCCGAGCCGTTGAGCACCACGTCATAGTCGCGGATGATTTCCCGGGCGTTACGGCTGGTGATGGGCTCCCGATAGCCGATAACCTCTACGTCCGGATTGATCGCGTGGAGGCGATCGATGGCCGAATCGACTTTGGGCCGGCCTACGTCGCTGTTGCCGTGGAGCAACTGGCGCTGGAGATTGGAGAGGTCCACGGTGTCGAAATCGACAATGCCCAGCGTGCCCACGCCCGCCGCGGCCAGGTACATGGCCGCGGGACTGCCCAATCCGCCGGCGCCGATGAGGAGGACCTTGCTTTCCAGGAGCTTGATCTGGCCCGCTTCGCCTATCTCGTTGAGCAGCGTATGGCGGCTGTAGCGGATGCGCTGCTCCTCGCTGAGCACAGCCGGGACGGTGAAGGGGTAGCCTGCATTTTTCCAGCCGTTGAAGCCGCTGATCAGGGAATGGACGTTGCTGTAGCCCATCTCCTGAAGATTGCGCGCCGCCAGCGCAGAACGGACGCCGCCTGCGCAGTAGATGACCAGGGGCGTCTCCCGGTCCGGCGCGTGCTGCTCGATCTGCAATTCCAGAAAGCCCCGGGGGATAAAGTGCGCGCCGGGGATGTGGCCCTGAACGAATTCGTCCCGTTCGCGGATGTCGATGATGGCATAGCGACCGGCGTCCACTTGCGAGGCTAACTCCTGGGGCGCTATTTCGTTGATTTCCCGCCTGGCCAGGGCAATGAGCTGATCCCGGGTGAGTCTACTCACGGCGATTCTCCGTTCTGTTCGAGCTGCCGCCGGCCATGGCGGGCACGATGGAGATTTTGTCCTTCTCGCCCACGGGGGTGGCCAGGCCGTCCAGGGTGCGGATTTCGTCGTCGTTGACGAACACATTGATAAAGCGCTTCAGGTTGCCGTCGTCGTCCAGCAGACGCTCGGCCACGCCGGGGTATGCCGCGTCAACGGCCTGGATGAGGTCGGCGACATTGGCTCCGGCGACGTCAACTTTGGCCTGACCGCCGGTGAGGCGGCGAATGGGAGTGGGTACATAGACAGTTGCCATAACTGGTGATTCCTCGTGAGTCTGGTTGTTCCGTTGAAGGTGACTGTATGGGTTTCTCCGGGAGGGTCTGCAGAAAACAGGCCGATTCCAGAGGAAAACTTTCCAGAGGTTATACAGTTACCGTTGAAAAAAACTTGCCTGAAAGAGTTTGCCAATCAAATTTGCCAATCAAAAACGCCCCATCCGCTACGGATGAGGCGTGACACGCGTACGACGCAGGCTACTGCTGTCCTGTTGCAAGCAACTCCGTCCTGGGAGCGCTTGTCAAGCGTATGCGTATGTCGAGTTTCCGGCCATCCGTTGCGTGCATCAAAAACTGCGGGTAAGCCAGCGCCATGCTGACTCAGCCCGCTATAGACACAAGCAACAGATTGTGGCGTAAGAAACTCGAACGATCATAGAAATTTAGTCGAATCAGAAAAACGGCGAACAGATAACGCAATTTCCGGGCGAGTATACTTGCTTGCGGTCAGGTTGTCAAACACGCGAAATGATGAATGCGGGGTTGCGGGGCGGCGGAGTGGCGGGGTCGCCATTTTTGGTAGGGAGCGACCCTTGCGGTCGCCCGCTGTGGTTCGGGAGGTCATACACGTAACTTGCCTCCGCCCGCGGGCGGCCGGATGTCCGGCTAAAGATCAATCGGCATTCATTGCATCTTCTATGCGTACCGGATGCTCGCGTACGGTCACCAGGCGGAGGGGCGCGGGCCGGTCGTCCTCCGGCGCGTCGAAACGGACGAGATAGAAAGGCGGCGCGGTCTCCGAAGTGAGGTGGGCCAGTTCCGGCGGCAAGGGCGCGTCTGCCGCCTGGAAATGGGCGAAGAGGCCGGGGCGCGCTTCCGTGAAGGTAAGGCGGGTGCGTAGGGCGGACGCGTCCAGGGCCGGGGTGTGGGCGATCAGGCTGAACGCGCGCACGTCGGGCGCGTTGTCGTCCTGCAGGGAGCAAATCACGTAGAGGCTGTCGGGATAGTGGGCGTTCCACGCATCGGTGGCCGACGGATAGGCTGGCGAAACGGGGTGAGAATGGTAGACGGCGATCATCTCGTCCCCCGCGTCCTCGAAATCAAACTGGAGAAGGAGCGTCTGCGCATCCACGGCATAATTTTTGATTTTGTCGGCGGCTACGTTGCGCGCCCGATAGAGGGCCTTGGTCTGCCCGCCGCGCCCGCGCAGGATTCCGCAAATTTCTTCCGGCTTTCCGCTCCGGGCATGGGCGACAATCTCATCATACACGCTGGGGGGCAGGTATAGCGGTCCTGCGGTCAGGCTATCTTGCGTCACAATCGGCTTCTCCAAATTCCTGTTTGTAAAATTATGGTTCTTTGTTATTATAGGCCCTCAGCATTCCTTTCGTCTATCCAGTAAATCCCGGCGGAAATAAGCCAACATTTCCGGTTAGAAGTCGAAGACCCGGACTTCCGCCGTGGTATTTACGCCGAACTGTACTTGCGTCTTCTCAGGGGCAGATCCTGCGTCCGTTTGTGGCGGGCGACCGCACGGGCCGCGCCCTACTTCGCGATATTTGGGGAAGATGCTCCGTCTGTGTAAAAAATCGGCATTCGTAGAGTCTGTCTTGGCGCGAGCCGCTCGCGCCGGCTGGGGGTTGACGCATGAAAAAGTTGCTTGCCGGCTATGTGCGCATTGTGGATCGTCTGGCGGAGTTTACCGGTTGGCTGAGTCAGATGTTTGTCATCATCGTGGTGGGCATCGGCTTTTACAACGTGCTGGCGCGCTTTATCGGCCGCTACGTCGGCCGCCAGCTCTCCTCAAATGTCTTCATTGAAGCGCAGTGGTACCTCTTTTCCCTCGTCTTTCTGCTGGGCTTTAACTATATCCTCAAGCACGGCATCAACGTGCGGGTGGACTTTCTCTTCGCCAACTGGCCGCGCAAGCGTCAGGCCCAGATCGACTTTTGGGGCCATCTGCTCTTTTTGGTTCCTTTTTGCCTCATAGCCATTCAGGTCACCATCAACCCGGTCATGCGCTCGTGGGGGCGCTTGCCCAATGGCGGCTGGGGATCGTGGGAGATGTCGCCTGATCCCGGCGGGCTGCCCCGTGCGCCCATCAAAAGCATGATCATCGTCGCGTTTGTATTGCTCTTGCTGCAAGCCATCGCCGAGTTGATCAAGCTTTACCCCATTATGCGCACCGGGAAGGCGCTTTTCGGCGAAGAGTCAATCGCCGACGCGCCCCTGCGTATCGAATAGCCGTTGAGCCGGAAGAGCGTCGTTCACCCGCAAAGGACAGACGAACGTGTCGTACGCATATCAGCCCGTTACCTTCAGCAAAGTCATGTTGACCCTGGACGGCTCCGGAGTTTCGCGCCAGGCCGCGCCCCAGGCTGTTGCCATCGCCAATCGCTTTGGCGGTCGGTTGATTCTCTATTCGGTCATTCACAACCCCCACAGCGTGGTCTCGCATCTGCCTTTGCCGTCCACGGACGTGGATGCGCTGGGCGCGGGCATTGATCGCCGCCTCCATGCCGAAGCCGAGCGCATCGAAACCGTGCTGCGTTCGCTTGTGGAGGAACTGGGCATGCCGCCGGCGCGCGTTGATGTCGTGGTGGAGGCTCATACCGATGCCGCCGAATCGATTACCGCTTACGCCGCGGATAACGAGGTGGACCTGATCGTCATGGCGACTCACGGTCGTAGCGGACTGGGACGCACCCTGCGCGGCAGCGTCGCTGAAAGCGTGCTCCGCCAGGCGCATTGCCCCGTCATGTTGATTCGCGCAACCGAGGTGAAAATGTAGAGCAAATGAGGCGCGATGCGCGACAGAATCCGCCGCGCGTCACGCCTCAACTATTTACGCATCACGCCAATCGTTTGTTCAATGAGGGAGGCGCTTATGGGTTTTGAATGGCTTGCGTTGTTAATGTTTGTATTCTTCTTTGTTCTCATCCTCATCGGTTATCCCGTCGCCTTCTCTTTTGCCGGGACGTCGATTGCCTTCCTGCTGATTGGCCTGGCCGTAAACGCTTTCGATCTGCGCCTGCTGAAGCTGTTGCCCAATCGCTGGTTCGGCACCATGTCCGACTTTACCCTGCTGGCGATTATCTTTTTCGTCTTTATGGGGGCCATTTTCGAGAAGTCGGGGCTGGCTGAACAGCTGTTGGAGACCGTGGGGCAGCTCATGGGCCCCATACGAGGCGGGCTTGCTCTGGCGGTGGTGCTGGTGGGGACGCTCCTGGCCGCGGCCACGGGCGTCGTTGCCGCGACGGTCATTGTCATGGGCCTCATTTCCCTGCCCATTATGCTGCGCTACGGCTACAATCATCAACTGGCCACGGGCATCATTACCGCTTCGGGCACCATGGCTCAGCTCCTGCCGCCCAGCCTGGTGTTGGTGGTGCTGAGCGATCAGCTGGGCGTGGGCGTCGGGGATCTCTTTTTGGGCGCGCTTATCCCCGGCCTGATTCTCTCCGGTCTGTACGCGCTCTACGTAGTCTTTATCGCCTTCGTGCGTCCCCAGGATGCGCCGGCCCTGCCGCCTGAGGCGCGTACCCTCAAAGGCCGCGCGCTCCTGCGCAAGACGCTGGTGGCCGTAGTGCCGCCCGTTCTGCTGATTTTTGCCGTGCTGGGCAGCATCTTTCTGGGCTGGGCCACGCCCACGGAATCGGGCGCCGTGGGTGCGGTAGGAGCCTGCATTCTTACTGCATTGAACCGTAACCTGACCTGGAAGCTGCTCAAGGACGCGGCCCGGGCGACGGCCAACATTACGGCATTGGTCATTATGATTCTGTTTTGCTCTACCATGTTCGGCCTGGTCTTTGACGGATTGGGCGGCCAGCGCTATGTCCAGAACCTGCTCACCAATCTGCCCGGCGGTTATTGGGGCTTCATCATCGTCGCCAACATCGTCATTTTTATACTGGGCATCAACCTGGAGTTCATCGAAATCAGCTTCATCGCTATGCCCCTGCTTGTGCCCGCGGCAGTGGACCTGGGCGTAAACCTGGTCTGGTTCGGCGTCATGATGGCTATCAACCTGAACATGGCCTTTATTTCCCCGCCTGTGGGCTTTTCCCTCTTCTATCTCCAAAGCGTGGCCCCGCCCGAAGTGGAGACCATCGATATTCACAAGGGGGCGTTGCCGTTTATGGCGTTGCAGGCCATCGCGCTCATTATCGTCATCGTTTTTCCCCAGACCGTGGAGTGGTTGGTCCGCGTGGCCATGTAGGCTTTGCGCGCCGGGAAGATAAAAAGAGGTCCCCGGCACGGGGTTGTATCGGGTTGGTGACCCGAGACGTTTCAGCCCCGTACCGGGGACCTGAGCGAACTTTAATAATTGTCCGCTTTTAAGTTGCCCCGCTTATTGTTTTGGCCGCCCGCGGTCGCGGTATGATTACCCCTCAATTAATTCCCGGTAAGGTGCTTGAGCATGGCGAACTCGGCCAGGCCGTGCCACTGGGTGATGCTCTCCCGGAATTTTTTCCACTCGGTAAAGATAGAAGCGAAGTCTGCGTCCGCGGCCGCGAATTCGTCATACAGTTCGAACGCGGCTGTTTCCGACGCCTCCATCACGTCATCCGGGAAAGGCAGCAGCGTAACGTCTGACTCGCTTTGGAGCTTGGCCAATGCTTCCGGATTTTTGGCGTCGTAGCGGGCCATCATGATGGTGTTGGCTTCGTGGGCGGCCGTCTTGATAATCTCCTGGTACTCCTCAGGCAGATTGTTCCACTCGTCCAGGTTGATTTGGACTTCCAGGGTTGGGCCCGGTTCCCACCAGCCGGGATAGTAGTAGAATTGGGCCGCGCGCTGGAAGCCCAGCTTCTCGTCATCGTACGGACCCACCCATTCGGCGGCATCGATCGCGCCGGTCTGGAGCGCCTGGAAAATTTCGCCGCCGGGGATTACCTGGACATTCACGCCCAGACGATTCATCACTTCGCCGCCCAGGCCGGGGATGCGCATCTTCAGCCCTTCCATGTCCGCTATGGACGTGATTTCCTTGTTGAACCAGCCGCCCATCTGTACGCCCGTATTGCCGGCGGGGAACTGAATGATATTGAAGCGCTCGGCATAGAGCTGCTGGAGCATTTCCAGCCCGCCGCCTTCATAGAGCCAGGCGTTTTGTTGCCGGGCCATCAGGCCGAAGGGCAAAGCCGTGCCAAAGGCGACGGTAGGCGTCTTGCCCACATAGTAGTAGGAGGCCGTGTGACCAACCGGCACGCCGCCTTCCTGCACCGCATCCAGCACCTGGAGTCCGGGCGCCAGTTCGCCCGCAGCGCGGGGCGTAATCTGGAACTTGCCGCTGGTCATAGCGCCGACGCGTTGGGCGAAAACCTCCGCGCCGCCGTAGATCGTATCCAAGGCCACGGGCCAGCTGGTCGCCATTTGCCACTGGATTTCAGGCAGTCCCGAATCCTGCGCGATAGCTTCCGAGTCCGGCACGGGCGCGCCTACCTGCGCCGCTCCGCATCCTGCCGCCAAGCCTAGGGCGCCGGCCGCAGCCGTGCGCGTCGCCAGTGTCTGTAGGAAATCGCGTCGATTCATGGGATTTCTCCTTTGCGGTATACAATTAGACTACGGGGAAGGGCAGGTGCATTCTAACAAAATCAAAGCGCCTGTCAAATGACTTTTATTTACTTTCGCCGGGCAATCAGCGCTATGGTATAATGGACGGGCATTCCAGAGACAGAAAGGCAGCTTTGGGGCCGAATTTTTACAGGTTTTTCAAGGTTGCATACCCATCCGATTCGCAGCTCTGTCGCAGCCATATGTGGGCGCGGCGCTGCGAATCTTCTGCGTGAGGAGCCATTTATCATGAGTTATGACGGCCGCGTCTACCGGGTGGAAGTCGGCAGCGAGGTGCGGGAATTTCCCCTCTTTCGCGTTGCTCCGGACGTCAATATCGCCATCTTCAACATGCTGGGCGACACGGCAATTGTGGAAGAGTCGGCCCGCTTGTTGACCGAGCTGATGCCCGCCGATGCCGATGTGCTAATCGTGCCTGAGGTGAAGGCCGTCCCCCTTGGCCATGCCTTGTCCGTCCATTCCGGTTTGCCCTATGCCGTGGTGCGTAAAGTGCTCAAGCCCTATATGGCCAATAGCCTGAGCGTTGAGGTCGTGAGCATTACCACCGGTAAGCCTCAGACCCTTCACCTGGACGGCAAGGACCGTCGCCTGGTGGACGGCAAGAATGTGGTATTGGTAGATGATGTGGTTAGCACCGGCAGCACATTTGAAGGGCTGCGTAAGCTGATGAATGCGGCCAACGCCGCCATCGTGGGCGAAATGGCCGTCTTTTCCGAAGGCAACGGCGACAGTTGGCCGCACGTGATTACATTGGGCCATCTGCCTATTTTTCCTGATCAAGTTTGATGGCACGCGGGCCTGGCAAATTGAGAGCGAATTGATATCGTCTCTTTCCTGTCTGCGTTCTATCCATCGAGTGGTATGAATTCTATGTCTACATTGATTGAACAACTCAACCGGGTCGTCGAACGCTATGACGAAATTACCCGTACCATGGCCGAACCGGACGTGCTGGCCGATTATGAGCGCCTCAACGAGCTGGCTCAGGAACGCAGCGATCTGGATGAACTGGTCGCGACCTTTCGGCACTATCAGGCTGTGCGCGGTCAAATCCAGGGAAATCGCGAGCTGATAGAAGAGGATGAAGGCTCTGAGCTGGCCGAGTTAGCCGAAATGGAATTGGAGGAACTGTTGGCGCAGGAGGACGGGCTGGAAGAACAGCTCAAGCTGCTCCTCGTGCCCAAGGACCCTAATGATGAAAAGAACGCCATCGTGGAAATCCGCGCCGGGACGGGCGGCGACGAGGCGGGTCTTTTTGCCGCTGAACTCTATCGCATGTACCTGCGCTGGGCTGAGGATCACAAATTCAAGACCGAGTCCCTGAGCGAGAGCGAGACGGGCATCGGCGGCATTAAGGAAGTCATCTTCGGGGTCAAGGGTAAAGGCGCGTTCGGCAAGCTCAAATACGAGTCGGGCGTCCATCGCGTGCAGCGGGTGCCCGCCACCGAAAGCCAGGGGCGCATCCACACCAGTGCGGCCACGGTGGCCGTCCTGCCCGAGGTGGATGACGTGGAGATCGACATCCATGACAACGACATCCGCATCGACATCTTCCGTTCCAGCGGGCCCGGCGGCCAGAGCGTCAATACCACCGACTCGGCCGTGCGCATTACCCATTTGCCCACCGGGCTGGTCGTCTCCTGCCAGGACGAGAAGAGCCAGCTGCAGAACAAGCTGAAGGCCATGCGGATTCTGCGCTCGCGCCTCTACGACATTGAGGAGCAGCGCCGGCAGGAAGAGCTGGGGGCGGCCCGGCGCAGCCAGATTGGCTCGGGCGATCGCAGCGAAAAGATTCGCACCTACAACTTTCCCCAGAGCCGGGTCACCGATCACCGCATTAACCTGACGGTCTATCGCCTGGACTCGGTGTTGAATGGTGATTTGGACGAATTTATCGATGAATTGGCCCGCCAGGATCAGGCTGAGCGGCTGCAAAGCGTCGGCAATGAATAGCCTGTCGCCTGGAGCTTGTCGTCTGTACCAGTGAGATTCTTCCGCGTTTCGCGCGTGGCGCTTTGCGCCCGCGGGCGAACAGAATGACGTCTATACTTGAATGCGTGAACTACTGAAACCGCCAATTGTCAATTTTGGTGATCCGGCTAACCTTGTCAATTAGGAAAAATTTGTTAGAATAGAGGACACTGTCAGCGCAACAGAATTGATCAACAAGGGCGTTGATCCGCTCGCAGCACGACCCCACATTCCGGCGCCGAAGGCCGGGCAAAGCGGGCAATTCCAGCTCTGGCCATAAAGAATGTTCTCATATTGCCTTGTAGGCGAAGGAGGCTACCTTGGCTATCTTGCAGGTCAACGTACGACCCGCAGCGACTTCTCGCTCTCTCAGTCCTCGACGCGGCGGACAGCTAGGCGAGTTTCACACCCGATTTCGATGGGGAACGTCCCCTGCTACCACATCCATTCAGAAAACGCTGAACTCCGACTTCTCCCAGCAATCCGCTGCGAACCCGTCATCTACTGAATCAACCGACTGGCAGACCATTGTGTGGAAGCTTATGCCGGGCACAACCGTAGGCCGTGCGCAGCTTTCTGCAACGCAACGCCTGCGCGAGGCGGGCAGCCCATCCTCTAGTCTGGATGCGCAGCTGCTCTTAGCCCATCTCTACGGCGTGGAGCGCAGCTGGCTCTTCGCTCATTACGATCACGAGCTTTCCGCCGAGTCGGCCGACGCCTATGCTGAGTTGATTGCTCGTCGCGCCCGCGGCGAACCCATCGCTTATCTTGTCGGCCAACGTGATTTCTACGATCTTACGCTGCAGGTCAATGACAGCGTGCTGATTCCCCGCCCCGAGACCGAACTGCTGGTCGATGCCGCGCTTACCTATATCGCCCGGCGCGAGCGGACGGTGAAACAGGTGAAGGCGGCCGACATCGGCACGGGCAGCGGCGCAATTGCCCTGGCTGTAGCCCGCCATGCGCCCAAGGCGCACGTCACGGCCGTCGATATCAGCCCGGCCGCGCTGGAGGTGGCCCGGGCCAATGCCCAGGCTCTGGATCTGACGGAGCGCGTGACGTTCTGTCAGGGCAATCTGTTGGAGCCTCTGACCGAGCGCGTTCATCTCATCATGGCCAATCTGCCTTACGTCAACGCCAAAGATTACGCTGAGCTGGATCCGGGCGTGCGCGATTTTGAGCCCGAAACGGCTCTTCTGGGCGGCGCGGACGGTCTGGACCTGATTCGCACCCTGTTAGCTGCCGCGCCTGACTATCTGCTGCCCGGCGGCCAGATCCTATTGGAGATCGGCTACGATCAGCGTACAGCCGTGACGGCCTTGGCCAACAAGGTTCTGCCCGGTCGTCCCCGCATCGACGTTACCCGCGATTACGCCGGCCATGATCGTGTTGTTCATATTCAGATGGGATAAATGCGGAGATGTGATGCGTAGTTGACGCGAGAATCGAAGGGTCTCTGTGCGGGTACGGCCACGCCCTGGACCAACCGCCAGGAGCTGCACTACGCCTACGACAACAACGGCAACATCACGGGCCTGACTGATGCCCGCAACAGCGGGCCAGGTGCAGAGATCATTCGCCAGGTCACGCATTACTGATTACCCGCTACGTATCATCCTCCGCTCACCGTCTCCGGTCTCTCTGCCGCCACGGTGATGGTCTTTTCATTACGCATGGTAACCTGACCGGGCCGTCCGCCGGGCAGGCGCCGCACAAAGCGGCAGTGAGTGACGGCTACATCCGCTGCCCGTTCACCTCGTAAACCGGAGTGATAGGCGGCCAACTGTGCCGCGGCTTCCAGCGTGGCGTCGTCAGGCTCTGCGCCTCGGCGGCGAATGACTACGTGCGCGCCCGGGGCATTGCGTACGTGGAGCCAGATGTCTTCGGGCCGGCTGTAGCGAAAAGTGACGGCGTCGTTCTGGCGTGCGTTGCGCCCCACCAAAATCTCAAATCCGGTCTCGCTTTCGTAGCGCCGCGGGCCGGAAGGTTTGCCGCCGCCCTTCACTTTTGGTCGTTTCTTCTTGTGCAGCCCCAGCTTGTCCAACTCCCGCTGCACCGCAGCTATTTCCGGCTGGTTTTCCGCCTCTTTCACATCCACCGACAATTGCGCCAAAAAGGCCTGGTCCCTCTCCACCTGACCGCGGCGACGGGGGATAATCTCGGCCGCGCGGGCCAGCTTGGCCGCACGCTTGAAGCGGCGCTGGGCCTGTTCGACCGGCGCTTTGTCGGGGTCCAGGCGAATAATCAGCGGCTCTTCATCGCCCAGATCGACCGTTAGCTCTGCTTGACGCGGCCGGATTTGGCTGGAGAGTGCGAGGATCCACTCTGCCTCCCGGCGCAGCGCATCCGCCTCACCGGGAGCCGGTTCGTCCGCGGCCAGGGCGGCCAGTTGACGGGCCAGCTTCTCCTGAGCTGCGGTGATGCGTTTCGCCACAACTGCACGCTGTACGGCATATGCATCGGTTGTTGTCGCCACGTCCGTGTTATTCGGCGCGAAGCCCGCGTAATAGCGGTAGAGGGCCTCGCTGATGGTGGCCGTGGCGGCAAACGATCCGGTGAAGTGAAGGACGTAGGGCGCAAATCCCCGGACCGCGTCGCCGTCCGTGATTATGCCGGGCGTCCATCCGCCTTCCCGCACCGGCAGCCAGAGGGCCTGGAGCGCGCTGATGAGGGCCGGCAGATCGGCCGCATCCGCGGGAGCGGTCGCATCGCCTCCGGCACGCCAGGCCAATTCCCGGGCCTGGGTAGGGCTGACGCCCGCCACGCCGTCCAGCAGGGCGCGCCAGAGTTTGCCCGGCTCTGCCAGGACCCGACCAAGCTGCGCGTAGTAATCATCCCGGCCGTCATCTAACGGCGGCAGTTTGTCTACGGGCGGCGGCGGTGCGTATTGTTGACCGGGCATGAGGGGACGACGTCCCTCACCCGGGCGGACGCGGTGAAGAGCGTCCAGAATGCGTCCTGTTGCATCCGTCAGGAGCAGGTTGGCCATGCGCCCCATAGGCTCAAAAATGAGGGTGGTCGAGCCGGCTTGCGGATGATCGAAGCGAAGCGCCAGCACCCGCTCCGTGGGATCCGGCTGATCAATGGCGGTCAGGCGCGCGCCGCGTACATACTTGCGCAGAAGGAGCAGGAGAGGAGGTTGCGCGTCAAGGCCCCGGCGCAGCTTTTCCGGGACGAGGCAGGCGTAACTCGCCTGGCGATCCGCCGAGAGCAGCAGGTAGCGACGCGTTTGCCGGGCATAAATCTCCAGCCCCACGCGCTGGGCATCCGTCATGATTACCTGCTGCACCCGTCCATCCGGCAGGGCGGTGCGCAATTCGGCGGTCAGGCACGCCAGGGTTAAGGCATCAAAGTGCAAGATTTCCCTCCAAGACAATTTTACGTCATCCGTCCCTATGCTATGATCTTACCATTGTGGCTCCTTTTCCCCGAAAAGAAAGGCAAAAGCCGTGCGGCGGAAGGAAGAAAATCTACGTTTGTTCAAGGCGATTCAACGATATGGTTCAAGCCGTCACTTTTGATTTTTGGGATACGATCGCGATTGACGATTCCGACGAGCCCAAACGCGCCGCGTTGGGATTACCCGGTAAGGCCGAGGCGCGGATCGAGCTTTTCGCCCGTCACGTCACCCAACATCATCCCCATGTTGCGTATGAACAGGCTGCCGCGGCCTACGCCTATGCCAACCAGCGTTTCCGACACGATTGGCATACCGAGCATCGCACACCCCGGGTCACGACCCGGGTTTACTATGCGTACGAGTATTTGGGACTGGAGCCGAAACCCGGTCACTATGGCGATTTGGTGCAGGAGGTTGACGCCCTGGTCCGCCACATTGAAGCCATGGAGATTCGCATTCCGCCCGATTTTGCGCCCGGCGTGCGGGCTGCGCTGGCAGAGTTGAAGCAGGAATACACGCTGGCCATTATTTCCGACACCATTCACACCCATGGGCGCGGCCTGCGCAACCTGTTGCACCAGCAAGGACTGCTGGAATTCTTCGATTACTTCATCTTTTCGGATGAGGTGGGCGCGTCCAAACCGTCTAATTTAGTCTTCCGGCGGGCCATGAATGATTTGGGCCTGGGGCCGCGCCAGATCGTACACGTGGGCGACAGGGAGAGCAACGATGTGACCGGACCCCTTTCCATGGGCATGTGGTCCATTCTCTTCACCGGCATCATCGACCGGGGCAGCGAGCAGAGCCGGGCCCACGCCGTCTGCCGCAGCTACCGGGAACTGCCCGGCCTTATCCGCCGCCTCCCATGACCGCTGACCCTGCGCCTGCGCTTGCCGCCCTGGCCCAACGTTTTGTCGCGTCCTTCCCCGCGGCGCCCGCACTGCCCCGGACTGTGGGGCGGGAAGCCGAATTTCCCATCGTCACGGCAACGGGAGCGGCCGCTGATTTGCGGCGCCTCTGGGGCGATCTCCTGACCTACGACGACATGACGCCCGTTTTCGGCGCAAGCGCCCGCCACCGGGATGAGTTCATCGTCGGTTTGGATAGCCCGGACTTCAGCTATGCGCTGGAAGTCGGCGTGGGGACGGTGGAAGTGACAACGCGGCCGTGCCGCGATCTGTTGGAGATTGAGGCGATCATGCAGGAGGCCGCGGCGCGGCTGGTGCGGGCGGCGGCGCGGCACGGTTGGCGGCTCCTGGGGTATGGCATCCAGCCGTTGACGCCGCCCTCTCTCGCCATCATGGCCCCCAAGCAGCGCTACTTCAGCCTCTATCGGGCCATGGGCGAATCGTGGCTCTGGTATACGGTCACGGCCAGCGATCAGGTGCAGGTCTCCGTGAGCCGAGCGGAGATGATCGACCAGCTCAACTTCATGAACCTCATGACGCCGGTGATCATTGGGCTCTGCGCCAACTCGCCCATCTACGCCGGCGAAGTCAGCCCCTTTTGCAGCGCACGCGAGGGGCGTATGGCCGAAATCTACACGACTGAACACCGTCACGGCATGTTGCCTCGCCCCATGGCCCATGCCGCAGACTTCATTGCAACCCTGGCCGAGTCAACCTATCTGATCGTGCGCGATGAGCAGGAAATTTATCCCAGTTCCGAGCCCTTCAGCGCGTATCTGGCCCGCAACGGTCCTGACTACGACGCCTTTCTCTTCCACGACCATTACATTTGGAACAGCGCCCGCCTGCGCGCCCAATACGGCACCATCGAAATCCGCCCCGCGTGTCAGCAGCCGTGGAATGAGCACATGGCGGCATCCGCTTTGGGATTGGGCCTGGTGGAGGGCATGGCCCGCATAGCCCCGATGGTTGAGGCGCAGTTGGGCCCGGCCTGCTGGACGATTATGGAAGAGTACCACCGTCAGGTGACGCGCTACGGCTTGCGTGCAGGCGAACCGGTCCCCGGTTTTCTGACCGCCGTGCTGGACGGCGTCGAAACTGCTCTGTTCGAGCGGGGATTCGGCGAAGAGCGCCTGCTGGCTCCGCTGCGCCGACGCCTGGAACGGCGCTTGAATCCCGCGCAGGAGGCCCGCCGCATCTTTCGCAGCGACGGCATGGCCGGTCTGCTGCGTCACGCGGCGGTGTACCATTCAAATACACGCGTACCATTGGCCAAATGATACGAATCTGGCCCTTGAAGTGTACCGCCCTTCCGTCATGCTGGGGGCGAGCCGGCCACGCGGCCGACTCGTCAGACAGACAGTCACCCTGCATGAAAGGAAACCCATTATGGTACGCAAACGCTTTTCCCCTCGTCTCATCAGCCTGATCTCGTTACTGGTCATGTTTGTATTCAGCGCCTGCGCGGCCCCGGCAGCTTCACCGGCCCGGGACGCCGCCGCGTCCCAACCGACGTACCATGCGCCTACGGCCATGGAAGCGCCCGCCGCGGAGGAGTCCGCCGCGAGCGCGGAATCGGCGGCAGAATCGGCAACTGACGGCATTCCGCCCCAGCCGCCCAGCGCCATGTTCTTCGATAATTACGGCGTCAACGGCTTTGTCGATGCGAGCCAGGACAACCTCTCCACCTTCGGCGTGGATGTGGACACGGGCAGCTACACGGTCATGCGCAGCTATATCACCGACGGCTGGCTGCCGCCCGCGGACGCGGTGCGCGTTGAGGAGTTCGTTAATTACTTCGATTACGACTATCCGCTGCCCAGCCGGGATGAAACCTTTACCATTGTCGCCGATGCCGCGCCGTCGCCCTTTACGGATCGACCCACCCGCCGCATCATGCGCGTCGGCATCCAGGGCTATGACGTACCGGCGGACCAGCGGCGGGATGTGGCGCTCACCTTCATCATCGACGTCTCCGGCTCGATGGACTACGAGAATCGTCTGGGGCTGGTCAAGCGGGGCCTCACCCTCCTCACCGAACAACTGCGGCCTACCGATTCCGTGGCCATCGTGGTCTACGGGACCAACGCTCGCCTGGTTCTGCCCATGACGCCCCTGGGCGAAAAAGATGCCGTCCTGAACGCCATCCGCTCCCTTCATGCTGAGGGCTCCACCAACGCCGAAGCGGGACTGCTGGTCGGCTATCGTCACGCCTGGGAGAACTTTCGACCCGAAGCCAACAACCGCATCGTTCTGGCCTCCGACGGCGTGGCCAACGTGGGCGTAGTTGATCCGAACGGTATCCTGCGCACCATCCAGGAGTATGCCGGGCAGGACCTGACCCTGACCACCGTGGGCTTCGGCATGGGCAACTACAACGACGTGCTCATGGAGCAACTGGCCGACAACGGCGACGGCTTTTACGCCTATGTAGACACCATCGACGAAGCGCGCAAGCTCTTTGTGGAAGACCTGGCCGGAACCATTGAGACCATCGCCATGGATGCCCGCGTCCAGGTCGAGTTTAATCCTGCAGCGGTGGCGGGTTATCGCCTGGTCGGTTATGAAAATCGGGACATGGCCGATGATGATTTCCGCAACGATGAGAAGGACGCGGGCGAGATCGGTTCGGGCCATAACGTCACCGCTCTCTATGAGCTGGAATTGCGCGGGCCGGAAGATGAAGCTGTCGTCCTCAGTGTTGATGACCATGCGACCGGCGATGAGTCGGCTGCCTTCGGCGACGGCGTTCTGGCCGTGGTGCGCTTTCGTTGGCGAGACCCCCGGAGCGGGCAGGTGACGGAATTGGCCCATGAATTGACCGGCGCTGAAATGGCCGGCGCCTTTCCCCAGGCCGATCCCGGCTTCCAGCTTGCCGTGGCCGCGGGCGCTTACGCCGATGTTTTGCGTCAATCTCCCTGGGCCGTGGGCCTGACGCCGGGCGAAATTCTCCCCGTGGCCGAAGAGGCCCGGTTCGCCCTGACCGCGGCCGGACGCGACCGTGATGAGGTCACGGAACTGGTGGACCTTATTTGGTCAGCCGATGAAATGTGGAGCCGCGCCCGCGGTTCTACCGAATAAGCGGGTCCATGGCGGGCAGCCGTTAAAAGCGTGACTCGTAACTCGTGGCGGAGTCTATCACGCATCGCGAGTTACGAGTTACGTATTTTTTTGTGTTGCGGGTCAAACGCAGACGGCGTACAGTGTGCACGTAAATACGTGTAGGGGCTATGGGCCTGTTTTGGGGATGAATCTCATGGTAAAACAAAACGTCACGCTCTCCTTGCCTAAAGAATTGCTGCAAATGGAAGCCGGTCCTGATCCGGGAACGGAAGGAGATGTCCAGTAGTCGCGGGATCTTTGCATGAGCGCTGATCCTTCCCGCCAGTTTGTGGATACGAATGTTCTGGTCTATGCGCATGATGCTTCGGCCGGGGCCAAGCAGCAGCAGGCGCAGGCCCTCATCATGCGCCTTTGGGATGGTAGAGTCGGTTGTCTGAGCATTCAGGTCCTGCAGGAATTCTACGTCATCCATTTGCCGTCTAACCTTTTCTCACTCATTCCGCATAGATCATCTTCACCGTCATCCCGCCGTCTACGGGAAAGAGCTGCCCGGTGATGAAGCCTGCTTCAGGCGAGAGCAGAAACGCCGTGAGCGCGCCGATATCCTCCGGCGTGCCGATGCGCCCGACGGGATGCTGCTCGTGGTCCGTGTCGCTCCACTCCACAACCGAACGTTGCGAACGCTTGCGCCAGGGCCGTACATCGATCCAGCCCGGCGCGATGGCGTTGACGCGCACATCCGGTCCCAGGCTTACGGCCAGCGCGCGGGTCAACGCAGTCAGGCCGCCTTTGGCCGCGCTGTAAGCTTCCGTATCGACTTCCGCTTGCAGTGCACGGGTAGAGGCGATGTTAACGATTGCGCCCTGCGCCGCGCGTAAATGGGGCGTCATCTGCTTCACGCACAGGAACGGGCCAGTCAGGTTGACGGCCAGCATGCGGTTCCAATTGGCCAGAGTCATCTCCTCTATCGGGCCGTTGCCCGGATTGGCAATTCCTGCGTTGTTGATCAGCCCGTCGATCCGGCCGAACTCGGCCAGCGTGGCCGCTGTCAATGTCGCAACGCTCTTTTCATCGGCTACATCGACGGGCGTGAAGCGCACTGCGCCCCACGCTTCCAACTCTGCGGCCGTTTCCCGCCCCGCCTCCTCGTCCACTTCGGCCAGCACAACCGTCATTCCTTCTTGCAGCAGACGTAGGGCAATGCCTTTGCCGATGCCTTGTCCGCCGCCCGTTACGACTGCGACTCTGCCCTTCAGCTTCAGTTCCATTTGATCCTCGATTGATAAAAATTTCACAATAGGTTACAAAAGCCCGCTTTACCACGGGACATTTGGCCCTACGCCCTTACCAGGATTTCTTATACAGTAACCGGGAAACGTAAGTCTGGTTTCCCTTGGCGTCAGTCAATTGTACCAGGAACGCTTCTGGTCAGAAATAGATATCCACCTGATTTCCTCAATTCAATTTTGTTCTATCCAATCTCCACCTTACGGAGCGATTATGGCGCACAATGAAATTACCCACGACGTGATTATTGTTGGAGCCGGGTTGGCAGGAACCTGGGCGGCAATGGTCGCAGCACGGGAGGGCGTGAGCGATATCGGCGTCCTCTCCAAAATCCATCCGCTGCGCTCCCACAGCGGCGCGGCCCAGGGCGGGATTGCCGCCTCCCTCAGCAACACGCGTCCGGTGGCCGGCACGGGGCCACGCGGGCCGCTGGAAGAGGTTCCGCCCGGAGCCGAAGCGTCCGACAGCTGGGAACTGCACATGTTCGATACCATCAAGGGATCGGACTGGCTGGGCGATCAGGACGCGATCGAGGTCATGGTGAAAGACGCGACGGAGATCGTCTACGAATACGAGCACATGGGCTGCGTCTTCAGCCGCACCGACGACGGGCGCATCAACCAGCGGCGCTTCGGCGGCCACAGCGCGCCCCGGGCCTGCTTTGCCGCCGACTGGACCGGCCACGTGCTCCTTCATACCGTCCACGAGCAAGCCCTGCGCTACGACGTTAAGTTCTACAGCGAATGGTACTGCATGGACCTGATCATGGAAGAGGGCATCTGCCGCGGCGTGGTTGCCATGGATGTGCTGACCGGCGAACTATACACCATGCGCGCCAAGGCGGTCGTCTTCGGCACGGGCGGCTATGGCCGGGCCTTTGCCATCACCTCCAACGCTTTTGCCAACACGGGCGACGGCGTGGCCATCGCCTACAACGCGGGCGTCCCCCTCATGGACATGGAGTTTGTCCAGTTCCACCCCACGGGCCTCTATCGCCACGGCATCCTCATGAGCGAAGCCTGTCGCGGCGAGGGCGGCTATCTGCTCAACAGCCAGGGTGACCGCTTCATGAACACCTATGCGCCGGAGAAAATGGAACTCGCGCCCCGGGATCTGGTGAGCCGCTCGGAACAGACTGAAATCAACGAAGGCCGGGGCGTTATGGGCGACGGCCAGGGCATCTATCTGGACCTGCGCCATCTGGGCCGGGACAAGATTCTGGAGCGATTGCCCCAGGTGCGGGAGATCGCCATCAACTTCGTAGGCGTTGACCCCATTGATGCGCCCGTCCCCATCCAGCCGACCGCCCACTACAGCATGGGCGGCATTCCCACCACGCTGGACGGGCAGGTGCTGGCCGATGCCGACGGCGCGCTGGTTGAGGGCTTCTTTGCCGCGGGCGAATGCGCCTGTGTCAGCGTACACGGGGCCAACCGTCTGGGCACCAACAGCCTGCTGGATGCGTCAGTCTTCGGTCGGCGCACGGGATACGCCGTGGTGGACTTCATCCGCAACGGCGCGCAGCTTCACCCGGTTTCCGGCGATCCCGCGGCCGAAAACCGGGCGCGTATCAACGATCTGCTCAGCCGTGACGGGGATGAAAATGTGGAGCATATCGCCCAGGAGCTGAAATGGACCATGACCAACAACTGCGGCGTCTTCCGGGACGGCGAGCGGCTGCAACTCGCCCTGGAGGAAATCAAAGACCTGCAAAAGCGCTTCCGGCACGCCCGCACCATGGACAAGGGCAGCCGCTTCAACACCGATCTGCTGACGACGATTGAGGTGGATCATCTTCTCCAGTTCAGCGAGGTCATGGTGGCCGGGGCCATTGCCCGCACCGAGAGCCGGGGCGCGCACTCGCGCACGGATTTCGTCAAGCGGGATGACGAGAATTGGCTCAAGCACACCATGGCGCATAAGCCCATGGTGTATGAGGACGAAGATGCCGGACCGCGGCTCAGCTACAAGGGCGTCGATATCGACTGGGAGAAATATCCGCCCCAGGAGCGAACCTATTGAGCAACGTTGCGGCCGCCCGGGAGCGCCGGACTCCAGTCCGGCAGGCCCGCAATGGCCATGTTATCCGCGGAAAGTCGCAAAGCTCACTTGCCGAGCCTGGAGCCCGGCCCCGTTTATACGGCGCGGCTGCCTATAGCCGCTGTCCCGCTATCTACGCCACTGTGCAGTGAGGAGCGCACCCATGTTTGATTTTTTATCGTTCGGCAAAACGCCGGAGATGATCAAGAAGCGGAAGACCGCCTTTGTCCGGGTCCAGCGTTTCAATCCGGATGAGGATGAGAAGCCCTACATCCAGGAATTTGAAGTGCCCATGACGCCCGAAACCACGGTTCTGGACGCGTTGCAATATGTCAAAACGGAACTCGACGGCAGCCTCACCTTCCGCAAATCCTGTCGCCACGCCATTTGCGGCAGTTGCGCCATGAACGTCAACGGCAGCAACGATCTGGTCTGCCATCGCAACCTGCCCGAGAGCCTGGACAAAACGGGCGTGGTCACCATCAAGCCCCTGCCCTATCTGCCCGTCATCAAAGATCTGGTGGTGGATCGCACCAGCTTCTGGGAGCAGTACAAGCGGGTCAAACCGTGGCTGGTCCCGCCCGAGGATGCGCCGGAGAAGGAATTCCGGGTCTCGCCGGAGGAAGTGGCCGCCATCAACAGCGCGGAGACCTGCATCATGTGCGGCGCATGCTATTCCTCCTGTCAGGTCATCGCCATGGGCAAGGACTACATCGGCCCCCATGCGCTGCTCAAGAGCTTTCTGCGCGTCATGGACCCCCGGGACACCATCCCGGGCGAGCGGCTGGACATATCGGGCGGCGAAGACGGGGCCTATCGCTGTCACACCATCTTCAACTGCATCGATGCCTGCCCCAAGAACCTGAATCCGACTGAGGCCATCGAGACCTTGCGCAAGCTGGCCCAGCGCCGCATCGCCTTCGAGGAAGAGCGGGCCGAGCGCCAAAAGACCTTAACGGAAGCGGCCGATTAGGCCAACGCCCCAAATATGCCGATTCGCATTGATTGCGGACGCCTCTGGGAACGCCGGACGCCAGTCCGGCAATTGTGCCAAAATCGCGGCGCAGGCAATCTACCCAGTCCTGCGCCGGACGTTTAGAAAGGAATTGCCATGTATCGAAGCACCGGCTTTATCAGCTTTTTCCTGCGGCGCCTGACCGGCGTTGCATTGGTGATCTATCTCTTCATGCACATGTGGGTCATCGGCTCGGTCAACCAGGGCCCGGGCGTCTTCGACAGTCGCCTCAACATGGTACAGACGCCTTTTTTCAAGCTGGCCGAAGTGGCGTTGTTGGCCGCGGTCGTCTATCACGCGTTTGACGGCATTCGCCTGCTCATCATCCACTACACGGGAATCACCGACAACCGGCGGAGCATGTTCTACGCCGTCTTTGCCATCGCCGCCCTGCTGACCGTTGCCGGCGGGGTTCCGATTCTGCTCTTCATGTTTGAGTGAGGGAGATCAACCATGCGTATCTTTCAAATGCAGCGCTACAGCGCGATCGCGCTTTTGTTCTTTCTGACCATCCACATGATCGTGGTGCACTACCCGCCGTTCCACATCGACTTTGACCGGATTCTGGAGCGGATGGACAATCCGCTCTGGAAGCTGATCGACATCCTCTTTCTCTTTGCGGTACTGGTCCACGCCCTGACCGGATCCTACATGGTGCTGACCGACGTGGAGCGCTTTAACAGGATAAAGCGCGTCCTGGCGGGTGCGGCGATTGTGCTGGGCCTGTGGGCCATGTACTACGGAACCATGACGATTCTGGCCTTCTCGCCGCCCACGTAGACGAATCGCCATAAAAACATGAATTATGAAAAGAGCCGTCATCTTCCGGCCTGGAAGATGACGGCTCTTTTCGCGATGCCCCGAAGCGTCAGGAGATCCGCTGCTTCGCTGTCGATTCGGCGGTTTGAGTGGAAAAAATTATAATGAACATCTATTCCATTATAATTTTTGGCCGAAAATTATAATGACTCGTCGCATCATTGTAATTTTGCTCCTCAAATTATAATGGAACAGACGCTGATGTTCATCTCATGGGCAAAACAGACTGGTGGGAAGCGCCGTGAACAACCCGCGTATCATAACACGAGATCTGGCCGCGGCGGCTATCCTCCTGCTTCTCATCCTGGGGTTTCATCAGCGGCGATGTGCAGGCCGGCGGGGCGGGTTAACGGCTACTTGGTGATGTGCGCGTTTTCGTATAAAGTCTAATGTAGTAATTATCCGCAACAGCAGAGCGTTTGGGGCGATTTCGAGCAGACCGGACCCATCAACTTGCTGCCGTCAAGCCGGAAAGTTACTCATCATGCTACCGTGCAGCAGAATCCAAGGAGGAAATCATGTCGGAAAATCTCAATGATCAGGTGATTGTCGGTTTCTTTACCGATCAGGATGCGGCCGATAAAGCGGCCGATGCGCTGATGAACTGGGACGATGCCAATGACGACATCAAGCTCGGGACCATCGGCTGCGTCACGTTAAATGAGAAGGGGAAAGTCCATACCAAGCGTTACGGCGAGGGGCGCACTGTGCGGGGCGCGCTGCTGGGCGGCGCGCTCGGCTTGGTGGCGGCCGGTCTGACCAGCGGTCTTTCGTTGCTGGCCGGGACGCTGGGCGGCGGCGCGCTGGGCGGCGTCACGGGCAAGCTAACGACCGGCTCACTGGGATTGACCGATGACGACGTAGCAAAGATCAAGTCTCATCTGGAAAAGGGCGGCGCGGCGGTTGTGGTTCTCTGCGACAGCAGCGAATCTGAACAGACGATTGCCCAGTTGGAGAGTATCGGCGGCACGGCTCAGGGCTTTGGCGTTTCCAACGACGTGTTGGCAACCATCCACGAGAATCAGGCGGAAAAACTGCACGATCAGCAGGTTGACGAGACCATGGAGGACAGCGAATTCATTTAACGCTGCCGGATACGGTTATCGTAGCGCGATGACAGAAAAAACAGGCGGGCCGCAGAGGATACCCTTTCACTCTGCGGCTCGCTTTATTTTGAGCGGCGCGTTGCCGATACCCGGCCAGACCCGCGCCACGCCCAGCCCTGCACGTATGCCAATCCACAAGTTTGTGGCCAGCCAGATGCGGTTGAGCGCGTCCGGCGCGGCCGGGTTGATGAAGAACAACAGGATCGCACCGATGCCTGTTGCCAGAAAAACGGCATTGCGCAGAAAGCGAAAGTCCCTCGTGCCCCAGTGGATGCCGTCGGTGACAAAGGCCAGCGCGTTGATGGGCTGAATCCAGGTCGCGGTCAGCCACGCTGATAAGAACAGGGGCCAGGCCGCGGGCGGAACCAGGAGGCGCGCCAGCCAATCCCGCCCAATCCACATGCCGCCGGCCATGACCGCGCCTAACGCCACCGCCCACTCTGCGCTGACCGCGGCGACGCGTCGGGCCTGGCGAATGTCGCCCGCGCCGATAAAATAGCCTACCAGGCTCTGGGCCGTGATGGCCAGCGCATCCAATCCCAACGCGGTGAAGGTCCAGAACTGACGAATCGCCTGGTGCGCGGCGCCGCTTTCCGCACCGGCCTGGGTTGCGACGCGCGTCGTGAGCAGCAGGAAGAAGGTCAGCATCCCCGTGCGCAAAAAGAGATCCCGGCCGACCTTGAGCAGATCTGTCGCCTCGCTCAGGCGGAGGTCCGTCGTCCGCCCCAGGCTGCGTAACACGACGGATGCGGCCCAGAGCGCGCCCACCCACTGGGAGAAGGCTGTGGCCGCGGCCGCGCCCGTCACGCCCAAGGCCGGAATGGGGCCGTAGCCGGTGATGAGGAGGGCGTCCAGCGCCATGTTGATCACGTTGACCGTGACCGCGATCCACAAGGGCGTGCGCATATCCTGACGGCCGCGCAGTACGCCAAAGGCCGCCAGCATGAGCAGCACCGCGGGCGCGCCCCAGAGGCGAATGCGCATGTAGATAATTGCCTGGCGACGGACCTCGTCTTCCGCCCCCAGCAGGCGACTGATGGGTCCTGCTGCGGGCAGGCCTAGAACGATGAGAAGCGCTCCGCAGAGGAGGCTGAGGACAAAGGCCAGGTTGGCAATGCGCGCCGCCCGCTCGTAGCGTTCCCGCCCCAAAGCCTGGGCCACTTCGGTCTGGGAGCCGATGCCCAGAAAGCCGAAGATCCAGAAGATGCTGGAGAGGGCCATGGTCCCCACGCCCAAAGCGGCCAGGGGCTCGGCGCCCAGACGGGCCACAAAAGCCGTATCCACCAAGCCTGTGAGGGGCTCGGCGATCAGGGAAAAGAGGACGGGAACTGCCAGCGTCAGCAGGGTGCGATGGGGGCGCTGGATGAAAGGGTGTTGCTCAGGCTGTGCGGATGGACTCATACAGGGATCGGAATCTTCTTTGCTAATGCTGTTGTTCGCGCCGCCAGCTCTCGAATGGAGAGGCGAGGAGTAGCCGGTAAATAGGTATCCAGCCGGTCGCCCAGGGGATCGGTCCAGCGCGCGGGCGCGCCGAACATGACGCCCAATACCGTGCCGACGAGACCGGCATTGCAGTCCACGTCCAGCCCGGCGTGGGCCAGGAGGCCGAAGGCGGCCGTCAAATCATCGCCGCCGTACCAGAGCGCGAAGAGATCCGCGGCCAGGTTGGGATAGGCGTGGATCCAGTTGTAGGTTTGAAAGCGCATGTCCAGCCGCTGCCAGGCCGGGCCGGGCTCTGCTTCCTCCGCCAAAATCGCCAGAATTTCCCCGGCCACGGCGCGATATTCGCTTCGCTGGGGAACGTATGCCAGCGCTTCGGCAATGAGCCCGCGTACGTCCCCGCGTACGTAGGCCAATGCCGTGATCGCGGCCGCGAACATCTCGCCGTAGACGCCGTTGCGGCTGTGGGAGATGATGCCGTCCAGATGGGCCAGGCGCGCTGCGGCCAAGGGCCGGCCGGGCGCGAGCATGCCGCAGACCATGCCCCGCATCTGCGCGCCGATCCAATCTGAGTAGGGGTTGCGGAAGCTGCCTGACGCCGGCGGCAGAATCCCCATGCCCAGATTGCGCAGCGCCGCCCATTCGGCGGACCAGCCAAAGGGAATTTGGCGCACCCACTCCACAGCAAGCCGGGCAGAGGTGAGGCCCGGCCCATAGCGTTCCAACGCGTCCAGCAGGACCAGCTCGTAGACCACGTCATCGTTCATGGTCTCGGGCGGGGCGACGTAGAAGTCCAGGGGGCCGTAGACCCGGGCGAGCTGCGTGCTGTGGTAGCCCTCCAGCGCGGTACCGAACGCGCCCCCGGCCAGTTGGCAGAGCCACCCGGCCAATGTCCTGTCATATAAATCGTTCTGGGGTACAGGCTCAGGCTCCCGACGAATGTCGCCCAGTGCGGCCTCTATCTCCGCCCAATCAGGGCCGGGATGCTCGAAGCGCCAATACGGGTGATCGACAATCTTGGGCGCGGCGTGGAGCGCAGACAGAAACTCTGTGGTCAAGGCCCGCAGGTCATCCGCCTCACCGGCCTGGGCCAGGGTAATGCCCCGGGGCAGCAGCGCTTCGGCCGCGCGTACGTCATAACCCTGGTTGTACATGGCCTGGGCCATTTCCGCATAGGGAATCTCGGGCGCGCCGGAACCGGGCACAGCGGCCCGCCAAAAAAGGCGGATGAGGTTATCGCCCGCGGGAAAGCCTGCCATTTGCTCGTCCCAGGCGCCGGCGTGGACGCGGCGGTCCAGCGGAATGGCGTGAAGCCGCAGGCTGCGGTCAATTTGCCAGGCTCTGGGCAGCGTCGCCTGGGCGAGAAGTTGGTCAAGGGGCGGAAGCTCAGAAGATATCATCCGTCTGCTCCTGTCGTTGTCGTCGCGCGTAGAAGTAAAGGGCGATGAGGGTGGCGATGTAGGGCGTCATGGCCGTGAACTGGGAGGGAATCCGATAGTTCTGGAGATAGATGCCCAGAACATCGGCAAAACCGAAGAGAAGGGAGATGACGGCCAGCCCCCAGGGATTGCCGCTTACCAGGATGATGGCGGCCAGGGAAATCCAGCCGCGCCCCGCGGACATGTTTTCCGAAAAGAGATTGACGTAGCCCAGGGAGAGGAAAGCGCCGGCAAAACCGCAGAAGATGCCGCACAGCAGCAGGGACATGACCCGCAGGCGGTTGACCGAAACGCCCGATGTTTCCAAACTCATGGGGTTGAAGCCTGCCGCACGCAGACGCAGCCCGAAGCGGGTGCGGTAGAGCAGGTAGGCGCTCAAGAGCACCGCCGGGATGGTCAGATAGACGATGAGATTTTGACCGGATAAAATCCGGCCCAAAAACGGGATATCGCTTACCAGCGGCAGGGAGATGCGGGGAACGGGCTGAATGCCCGGCCCGGCAAAGACGCCCTTGACGCCGAAGCTCTGGCGCAGCAGATAGGTCGTTGCGCCCAGCGCGAAGAGGTTCAGGGCGATGCCGGTGACGAACTCATCGGTGTGGAGATAGACGGCGAAGAGGATGAAGATGAGGGCCAGAGCCAGGGAGCCGGCCAGGGCCAGGCCGATGCCCGCCACCCAAGAGCCGAAGATAAACGAGCCCCAGACCGCGCAGAATGCAGCCATGAGCATCATCCCCTCCATGGCGATATTAAAGACGCCTGCGTGGTAGGTGAAGCCGCCGCCCAGAGCGGCCAGCAGGATGGGCGTGGCGCCCGCAATCATGCCGTTAATCAGGCCGGTAAGAATATTCATGGGTAAATGATTCCAGTTGACGTTGGTGACGGGGCTCCAGCTTGGTGAGGGAACGCTTGCTGAGCATGAGTTGATTGGCCTCGTCAAAGCTCAGACCATGCTCGCGCATGAGGTAGGCCGCCAGGACCGTAGCCGAGCGTCCGCGGCCCTTGGCGCAGTGGACGAGTACGTGGCGTCCGTCTGCAACCTGCCGGGCGATCCACGCGACGCCCTCGGCCAGAACGGCCGCATCGGGAACGGTTACGTCCAGAACGCGCAGGTGCAGGTATGTGATATCGTGGGCCGCGTAGAAGTCCGTATCGTCCTCCCTTTCGGCCCGGATATTGAGCACCGCGTTGATGTCGTTGTCCAGGAGAAAGGTATAATCCCGCGCGTAGGTGGGCGCGCCGCCCAGCCAGAGCGTTTCGGAAATGCCCTCAGCGGGCGTAATCCGGTCAAACCAGGCGTGCCTGCGCACCTGCTCGTAGTAGTAGCGAATGCCCGGATAGAGCTTATCGAAAAGCCAGTGCTGGGGCGTAATGCGTGCGTTGCTCATCTATCTATCGTTTCTTGTAACCATACAGGTTCCTCCGGGAAGGTCTGCAAAAAACATGTCGTTCCCAGAGAGAAGCCTCTCGGAGGCTGTATTCTAATTGGTTCTTATTCCTGCCCGTTTACGGGGTCTGTCGGTTGGGCCAGCGTTACCAACATTTGCCCGCGCTGGACGACCTCGCCGGCGCGGCAGTTGACGGCTTCCACCCGGCCGGCACGCGGCGCGGTTAGGCGAATTTCCATCTTCATAGCCTCCAGCAGGACCAACACATCGCCCTTTTCCACCGCATCGCCTTGGCTCACCAGCACATCCAGCACCAGGCTGGGCATGACCGCGGCCAGCGTACTGTCGCCCGCCCCGCCGCGTCCGCGTTGCGCCCGTCGTCGGGGATCGACTTTGACCAATGTCCACGTGGCGCCGTCCAATCCCACGTAGCGGGCGTCGCCGTCCGCGGCGACGTAGGCCCGGGTTTGCCGTCCATCCACGTTCAAGTCCAGCCTGCTCCGCGCGTCCGTCAGCGCGTGAACGCGATACGTGTGCGCCCCAAGAGTGACGACGTAGGCGTCGCCTTGCTTTTCAACCGCTACGGTTGCCGTACGGTCGCCGGCAGTGTAGGTGAAGTCCCGGGTCATTTTAGTTTAATCGCCTCCCATGCGAAAGCCGGTGCGCTGGGCCCACGGGCTGTAGACGTCGTCATTTTCGCCGCTCGCACCGCCCGCGCCTTGAGCCGTGACCGCGGGCGCATCGTTCAGAATTTCGTACATGGCCGCGGCGATGAAGGTCAAATCGGGCGCTTCTTCTGTGGACGGCTGCCAATCGCCGAAATAGTCGTCGACAAAATTCGTCGTGATGCTTCCTGCGGCAAAGGCGGGATGGGCCATGATGTCGCGCAGAAAGGGGATGTTGGTCATGAGATCGCCCAGGATCACGTAATGGCGCAGCGCCCAGTCCATGCGGCTGATGGCGTCGTTTCGATCCTCGCCCAGCACTATCAGCTTGGCAATCATGGGGTCGTAGTGACGCGTGATTTCGTCGCCGCCGGCAATGCCCGCGTCCACGCGTACGCCGGGTCCCGTTGGGGCCGCCGCACGCAGCACCTTGCCGATCGCGGGCAGGAAGTCATTGCTGGGATCTTCGGCGTAGATGCGACATTCCATGGCGTGACCGCGCTGGGAGAGCGCGGCCTGGGTGTAGGGCAGCGGTTCGCCCGCAGCCACGCGAATCTGGGCCTTGACCAGGTCCACGCCCGTTGCCAGCTCGGTGATGGGGTGCTCTACCTGGAGGCGCGTGTTCATTTCCAGAAAGTAGAAGTTGCCGGCGCGATCGACCAGAAACTCGATGGTCCCCGCGTTGACGTAGTTGACCGCGCTGGCTGCCGCGACCGCTGCCTCACCCATGCGCGCCCGTAGTTCCCGGGTAAGGAAGGGCGAGGGCGTCTCTTCAATGATTTTCTGATGACGGCGTTGAACCGAACATTCCCGCTCGAAGAGGTGGACGATATTGCCGTGGGCATCGGCCAGAATTTGGAACTCGATGTGGCGGGGCTGTTCGATGCGCTTTTCCAGGTAGATGCGGGCGTCGCCGAAGGCGTTCAGCGCTTCGCGCCGGGCTGATGCCAGGGCCGCGGCCAAATTTTTCGGCTCGAAGACGGTCCGCATCCCTTTGCCGCCGCCGCCTGCCACCGCCTTGACCAGCACCGGATAGCCGATTTCCGCCGCGGCAAGGTGCAGATCGGCGTCCGCTTCACTGGCCTGGTAGCCGGGCACAACGGGCACGCCCGCCTGCTGCATGGCCGCGCGGGCTGACGTCTTGCCGCCCATAATGCGCATGGCCTGGGGCGACGGACCGATGAAGGTGATGCCCGCGGCCGCGACTGCATCCGCGAAGTCGGCATTTTCAGCCAGAAAGCCGTAGCCGGGATGAACCGCATCACAGCCGAGTCGTCGGGCCGCATCCAGGATGACGTCGCCGCGCAGATATGATGCGCCGGGCGGGGGCGGGCCGATGCAGACCGCCTCATCAGCCAGCGCGGTATGGAGCGCCTCCGCGTCTGCCTCAGAGTAGACCGCAACGGTGGCGATGCCCATCTCCTGGCAGGCGCGGATGATGCGCACCGCAATTTCTCCCCGGTTGGCGATGAGGATTTTTTGGAAGAGGGGGCGGGGCATTCCATCTGTAGGTGAAAGAGGCTTGTTGGTCATGTTTGGTCCGCCGATTCGTTCTTCATAATTGCCGTCGGAATTTCCTACATGCGCAGGACGCCGTAGTTCGTCGCTTCCACCGGCGCGTTGAGGCAGGCGGAGAGGGCCAGCTTCAGGACCGTGCGCGTCTCGGCCGGATCGATGATGCCGTCATCCCAAAGGCGGGCCGTGGCGTAGTAGGGATCGCCTTCCCGCTCGTACTTGTCCAGGATCGGCTGCCTGAACGCGGCCTGGGCCGCGGCGTCCAGGAGCGCTTTGCCTTGCCGTGCGAGCTGGTCCTGCTTGACGGTGAGGAGCACGTTGGCCGCCTGCTCACCGCCCATGACGCTGATGCGGCTGTTGGGCCAGGTGAAGAGGAAGCGTGGTCCGTATGCCCGGCCGCACATGCCGTAGTTGCCCGCACCGAATGAGCCGCCGATGAGCAGGGTAATCTTGGGAACCCGGGCGTTGGCCACGGCGTGGACCAGCTTGGCCCCGTCCTTGGCGATGCCGCCGTGCTCGTACTCCTTGCCCACCATAAACCCGGTGATGTTTTGCAGAAAGAGGAGGGGAATGCGCCGGGCCGTACAGAGTTCGATAAAGTGGGTTCCCTTGAGCGCGGATTCGCTGAAGAGAACGCCGTTGTTGGCGATGATGCCCACGGGATAGCCGCCCAGACGGGCAAAGCCGCAAACCAGCGTCGGCGCGTAGCGGGCCTTGAACTCGCCGAAGCGGCTGCCGTCGGTCAGGCGGGCGATGACTTCGCGCACATCGTAGCTGATCTTGAAGCTGGCCGGCGCAACGCCATAGAGCTGCGCCGGATCGTAGAGGGGCTCTTCCGGCGTCTGCACGTCCAGCTCGACCCGCTTGCGCGTATTGAGCATGGCCACGCTGTCGCGCAGAATTTGCAGCGCGTGGGCATCGTTCTCGGCGAAGTGATCGGCCACGCCTGAGAGCCGGGTATGGACGTCTGCTCCGCCCAGCTCTTCGGCGCTCACGTCTTCGCCCGTGGCCGCTTTGACCAGGGGCGGTCCGCCCAGAAAGATGGTTCCCGTGCCCTGGACGATGACCGCTTCGTCGCTCATGGCGGGCACATAGGCGCCGCCCGCGGTACACGAGCCCATAACCGCGGCCAGTTGGGGGATGCCCGCCGCGCTCATAACGGCCTGGTTGTAGAAGATGCGGCCAAAGTCGTCCGCGTCGGGAAAGACTTCGTCCTGCAGGGGCAAAAACGCGCCGCCTGAGTCCACCAGGTAGATGCAGGGCAGGCGATTCTCCAGGCCAATCTGCTGGGCGCGCAGGTGTTTTTTCACCGTCATCGGGTAATAGGTTCCGCCCTTGACGGTGGCGTCGTTGGCCACGATGAGGCATTCCCGCCCGGAAACGCGGCCGATGCCCGTGACCATGCCCGCGCCCGGCGCATCATTGTCGTAGAGGCCCCACGCGGCCAGGGGCGACAGCTCCAGAAAGGGGGAGCCGTCGTCCAGCAGCTTGTCGATGCGCTCGCGCACGAAGAGCTTGCCCTGCTCGGCATGGCGGCGGCGGGCGCGCTCACTGCCGCCGGCGCGGACCGTGACCAAACGTTCCCGCAGCTGCTCGGCCAACAGGCGATGATGGTCGGCGTTGGTGCGGAATTCCGGGCTTTCGGGATCAATGCGGGAATCGAGGATCTCCATGGGTGGCTTCCTTGCCTGGAGCGAGACGCCCGCTCCTGCCGGACCCGGCGGGAGCAAACCGTCTGAACGAATCATGCCTGCATTATAGAAGGCGCGCCGGGCTGTCGCAATATTGGTTATGGGGCGAGGTAAAAGCGAAAAATGCAGGGTGTTGCGGAATTTTGCTACATCCGGGATGCCCCCAGGCGGAAAAGCGGGCGCCCGCTTTTTAACTTTGCTCTGACGCGATTCAGCGTTACCATAAGCCTGATTTTACCCATCGCTCAGCCGTGCAGGGAGTCGCGCTCATGTTCTCATTTCTGTCGGGCCCGCCCATCGCCGCCGTTACCCTGAACCCAGCCGTAGATCAGACCATCAATGTTCCCAATTTCGCCGTGAATCAGGTGAATCGGGTGACGGCCACGCGCAGGGACCCGGGCGGCAAGGGCGTCAACGTAGCGTCGATCCTGGCCGACCGGGGCTTGCCGGTGACGGTGACCGGCTTTTTGGGGCGGGAAAACGCCGCAATTTTTGAGGAGCTTTTTCGGCGCAAGGCAATCCTTGATCGGTTTGTGCGCATTGCCGGGGCCACGCGTACGGGCATCAAGATCATCGATGATGTGCAGGGAACTACAACCGATATCAACTTCCCCGGCCAGACGCCTACGTCCGGCGATGTGGACGCCCTCCTGACCGAGACCGTTGAGCTGGCAACCCAATGTGACTGGTTCGTCATGGCGGGGAGCTTGCCCGCGGGCGCGCCGCCGGCCCTCTACTATGACCTGATTACGCAAGTGCGGACAGCCGGCGGCCGGATTGTCCTGGATACGAGCGGTCCGGCCCTGGCTAAGGCCCTGCCTGCCGGGCCTACTCTGGTCAAACCCAACATTCACGAGATGGAGGCGCTTTGCGGACGAACCCTGGGCAATCGTGCCGCGGTCGTGGATGAGGCCCAACGTTGGCGCGCCCAGTACGACATTCAAATCGTTGTGGTCTCTCTGGGCGCTGAGGGCGCGGTGCTGGTTGCCGAAGGCGCGGCGCTTTACGCCCGTCCGCCCGCGGTGACGGTCGCCAGCACGGTGGGCGCGGGCGATGCCATGGTCAGCGGATTGGTCGCAGGGCTGCACGACGGCCTAAGTCTGGCCGAGTCACTGCGCCAGGCGACGGCCTTTGCCGCGGGCGCAGTTACCTTTATCGGGTCGGGTCTGCCCGCGCCTGAAGCGCTGGCGGAATTAACCAACCAAGTCCAAATGGAGGAGATGTGATGGAAGGCAATTCGCTTTTTATCGGTTCTTACACAACTACGTTGGGTCATGTAACGGGGCAGGGGGCAGGCATCTATCGCGTAATGTTTGATCCGGTAACCCGTGCATTGGGCGAGGTTACGCTTGCCGCCGAACTGCCCAATCCCTCGTACCTTGCCTACGCTCCGGGACTCATGCGCCTTTATGCCGTGGAGGAATCTTCGCCGTCCGGCGAACCTCGCATCGTCGCTTTTGCCGTCTCGCCGGACGATGAGTTGCTGGAACTCAACAGTCGTCCTGCCCTGGGCGGCGCGCCTTGCCACGCCCTGGTTGACCCAGCTGAGAAATGGCTCTTTGTCGCCTATTATGCAGGCGCCATGGCCGCGGTCTATCCGCTTGCGGAAGGCGGTCTGCTGGGCGACGCTATCGAGGTAATCCGCCTGACGGGAAGCGGGCCGAATGCCGCACGCCAGGAAGCGTCGCATCCCCACGCGTGCGTATTGGATCGCCTGGGCAATTACCTTTTTGTGCCCGATCTGGGAACGGATCGGATCATGGTTTATCGTTTTGATGCCGAGACGGGCAAGCTGAGCCCGTTGCCGCCAGGCCTGGCTTTGCCGGGCGCGGGACCGCGTCATCTTGCGGTTCACCCTGACAACCGCTTCCTCTACGTCGCCAACGAGCTGAACGCCACCGTCACGCTCTACGCCCATGATGAGGGCAATCTGACTGCGTTGCAGTCGTTCTCGACCGTGCCCGCCGGCCTCAGCGGAGATGCTGCGCCCGCCGCGGTTCGCCTGACCCATGACGGGCGTTTTCTTTACGTGTCGAATCGGGTCAGAGGGGCAACGAACGGGCAGTATACTTTGGCGGCATTCGCCGTTGATGGAGAGAACGGCGCGCTCACGAATCTGGGCTACTACGCCACTGGCGGCGTTACGCCCCGGGACTTCATTATTACAGACAATTCACTGCTGGCGGCCAATCAGGACGCCCACAACCTGACGGCCTTTTCCCTGGATAGCGTGACCGGCGTGCTGACGCCCGCGGGCGCGCCCGTCTCGGTCCCGTCGCCTGCCTGTCTGGTTCAGGCCGTGTGAGAGACGAGAAAGCAGAAATAAGAAACGCGTCCTGGAAGGCGGGTGCCTCTCAACGGGACGCGTTTCTTGTTCCTTATTCCTGATTTTCCCTCCTAGCCGTGGAACTGGGCCTGCTCCGTTGAGCCTTGGAGGGCCATGGTGGACGCCTCGCCGCTGGTGACGGTTATCTGTACGGCATCGAAATAGCCTGCGCCTACGAAGCTCTGATGTTTGACCGCGGTGAAGCCCTGGTCCTGCATGGCGAACTCCTTCTCCTGCATTTCGGAGAAAGCAGCCATGCCCCGGTCCCGATACCCGCGGGCCAATTCGAACATGCTGCTGTTGAGGGAGTGGAAGCCGGCCAGGGTCACGAAGAAGAACTTATAGCCCATTTCGGCCAGTTGCTCCTGGAAGGTGGCAATGGTGTCCACATCCAGGTTGCGGCGCCAGTTGAAGGACGGCGAGCAATTGTAGGCCAGCATCTTGCCCGGATATTCTTCGTGGATCGCCTGGGCAAACTCACGCGCCTCGCCTATATCGGGCGTGGAGGTCTCGCACCAGATGAGATCGGCGTAAGGCGCATAGGCCAGACCGCGGCTGATGGCATTCTCCAGTCCGCCCTTGATGTAGTAGAAGCCCTCCATAGAGCGCTCCTGGCTTAGGATAAAGGGCTGGTCGTAGGGGTCCACATCGCTGGTAATGAGCTGGGCTGAATCGGCGTCGGTGCGGGCCACGACCAGCGTGGGCACGTCCATGACGTCGGCGGCCAGGCGTGCGGCCTGGAGCTTCTGGATAAATTCCCGGGTGGGGACGAGGACCTTCCCGCCCATGTGGCCGCATTTTTTGGCCGAGGAGAGCTGATCCTCAAAGTGAACGCCCGCCGCGCCCGCTTCGATCATGGCCTTCATGAGTTCAAAGGCGTTCAGGTTGCCGCCAAAGCCGGATTCGGCATCCGCCACGATCGGAGCCATCCAGTAGGTATCGTCCTGGCCGTTGAGGTGGGCGATCTGGTCAGCGCGAATCAGAGCGTTATTGATGCGCTTGGCCAGGGCCGGCGCAGCGTCGGCAGGGTAGAGGCTTTGGTCAGGGTAGGTCTGGCCCGCGGTGTTGTTATCACCCGCTACCTGCCAGCCGCTCAGGTAGATGGCCTTGAGCCCGGCCTGCACCATCTGCACGGCCTGGTTGCCGGTTACTGCGCCCAATGCGCGTACAAACGGATCCGCGTGGAGCAACTGCCAAAGACGCTCTGCGCCCATGCGCGCCACGGTGTACTCGATTTGAAAACTGCCGCGTAGACTCAGCACCTGCTCCGGCGTGTAGTTGCGTCGAATGCCCGCCCAGCGCGCCGCGGCTTCCCACTCATCGCGCAGGTCATCGCTTAAACTTTTCTCATACATCTCCCTGTTTCCCCCTTGATCTAGAAAAACGTGGCTGAAATAATGTTGGGATTTACGCGTTCCGAGCTTGGCGAAGGATGAAAAATCCGGCTTCGACAGACAGTACCCCAAGCCTGCCGAAGGGCTCAGTCAACGCCGACTTGCGTAATTCCTGAATGTGCTCCAATCGGATGGATCGGTCATGCAAACGTAACGATTTACGCTTTGGGAAAGAATGGACTCGTTGCCGGACGTTGGGGTACTGAATCTGCTGTTCGCTGTTGCCGGATCATGGCGGATTCCGGTTACAGGAGGGTTACGTCCTGCGTCTATCCGCGTATGTTACACATCAATCTATTGCATTGCGATTGTCGGCGCGTTGCGCGCACGTTGTGAGGGCGTGGGAAAGGAGCAAGCGGGCTCTCGCCGGGGAGAAAATGCCGGGATGAGCAGAGTTTATATGGTTAGCGGGTGCGTGAATATTTGATGCGTGATGGACTCCGGCACGCATCACGTATCACCCGCCGTCTACCGCTTTCTGCAGGCGGCGCAGCAGCGCGGCGAACTCTGCCGTGAAGGCCGTGGTGATCGCCTCGGGGTCAGGAACGAGGCCCGCGTCGGTGATGACGCCCAGCATCACTTCGCCGTCGTAGCTCAGAATGCTGATGCCCATCCCCAGCCGCCCCGATTGGGGTACCCAGAAGGTCATGCGTTCGATACGGCTGCCCGCCAGGTAGAGGGTTTGGCGCGGACCGGCCACGTTGGTAAATACGGTCGTGGCCCGGGAGGCGAAGAGGTTGACCACCTGCTCTTCCACCGCCTGGGGCGTGTGGCCGAAAAGATTAAGCAGGCTAAAGAAGATGACCGCCTCCGGCGATTCCTTGAGCGCGTTCATGCGCGCGCGTACCGTGACCAGGCGTTCCAGGGGATCGGCCGTGCCGATGGGCAAGGACAGGAAGACCAGGCCGAAGTCGTTGCCCAGCTCGAAGGCCTTGTCGGGCGCGCGCAGGTCCACCGGCAGGACGGCGCGGATCTCCAGCCCATCGGCCGGGGCTTCGTGCTCCAGCAAATAGCGCCGCAGCGCGCCCGTTGTGAGATCAACCAGGATGTCGTTGATCTTTACGCCGCAAAGTCCGGCCGCCAGCTTCACGTCCGCCAGGTCCAGGGGCGCGGACCACGCGACTCGTTTCTGCACGCCCAGCTTGCCTTTGAAGGGCGTATCGGGGTCGGGTGGAAAGGCCAACATGCGGGCCACAATTGCCGTGCTGTCGGCGGCAACTTCGGCCCGCTGGAGGAAGTGCGTAGGATGGAGTACGCTTTCGACGCCTTCGTAAAGCAGAGTGCGGGAAAGGGAAAAGACGCCTTTTACCGGCTTTAGTACGGAGCCGACCAGGGAAGTTTCCTCCCGGTTGCGCGGATGCGCAGCGTCCTGCGCGGGGGCCTCCGGGTTGCGTTCCGTATCCATGAGGCGATACATGACGTAGTTCATGGCCGTGCCGTCGCCCATGCAGTGGTGGAAGCGCAGGACCATCGCGCTGCCGCCCATGACGTTGTCAACCAGATGGGCCTGCCACGGCGATTTGGAAAAATCGACGGGCGTACTGGCCAGGTCGCTGAGCAGCATCTGCAACGCGGCCTTATCGCCCGGCTCAGGGAGGGCGATGTAGTGGAGATGGGCATCCAGATCAAAGTTTGGGTCACTCTCCCAGTAGGGCATCGCGCCGGGCCGGCGCGCCTCCGTCACCTTCATCCTGAAGCGGTCCATGCTCAGTAGGCGCTCCTCGACTGTGCGGCGGAAGCGGGCGCGGTCCACCGGCTGGTCCAGAATGGCCAGACCGGTGACCATCATCAGATTGGTGGGGTCCTCCATGTGCAGCCAGGCCGCGTCCACGCCGCTCATAACCTTTTTTTGAATGCTCATCTCCCCTGCTCCTTTTGTTCCTCTTCGATCGACAGCGTACAGGAAAATCAATCGGGTATATTGGCGCAAAGCGCCTGCTGCGCAAGCAAAATCGGTTGACGCTCGATGAGCGGCTGCAAGGGCGCGTCCCTATCGACCCAGCTCGTTTTGGACACGCCTGTATTTGATATCGAGATACAACTTTTCACACATTACGCGTTACGCATTAACGAGCCGCTGCATTCCCGTCTGCACTGACCACAGGCTTGCATAAATGCCGTCCTGCCCAACCAATTCTTCATGGCTGCCGCTCTCGCGCAATTCGCCCTGCTCCAGCACGTAGATGCGGTGGGCGTTGCGCACCGTGGAGAGGCGGTGCGCGATGACGATGGTGGTGCGGCCTACGGCGATGCGCTCCAGCGAGCGTTGAATGGCCGCTTCCGTCTCATTGTCCACCGATGACGTAGCCTCGTCCAGAATAAGGATAGGCGGATTCTTGAGGACGGCCCGGGCAATGGAGATGCGCTGGCGCTGGCCGCCCGAGAGCTTCTGGCCCCGCTCGCCCACGATGGTCTCATAGCCGTCGGGCAGTTGCATGATGAAGTCATGGGCCTCGGCAACCTGGGCTGCGTGGAGAATTGCCTCTTCGCTGACGTTCTTTTCCCCATAGGCGATATTCTCGCGCACGGTGCCGTGGAAGAGAAAGACATCCTGGCTGACCAGGCCGATGGCCCGGCGCAAATCCGCGATATTCAGGTCGCGCAGATCGTGTCCGTCCACCAGAATGCGGCCGCCGGTGACGTCGTAGAAGCGTAGGAGGAGCTTGATGATGGTGCTTTTGCCCGCGCCGGTGGCCCCCACCAGGGCGATGGTCTCGCCGGCCGGCATCTCCAGCGAGAGGTTGCGGATGACGCTTCGACGCGGCTTTGCACCATTGGTTGCCAGGTTGTTGCGCCCGCCGCCGTATTCAAACGTCACATTCTCAAAGCCGATATCGCCTTCCACCGCGGCGAGATGGAGGGCATTGGGGCCGCTGACGATCTCCGCTTTGGTGTCCAGCAGATCCATCACCCGGCTGGTCGAAGCCATGGCCCGTTGGTATTGATCCAGCGTATTGCCCAGACGAGTCAAAGGCCAGAGCAGGCGTTGGGTCATGAAGATGAGGACGCTGTAGACGCCTACGTTGAGCTGGCCGTTGATGACCATCAGACCGCCGAAGAGCATGATGGCGATAAAGCCGATGACGATGAGCATGCGAATGATGGGCACAAACGCCGAGCTGAACTTGATCACGTCCTGATTGCGCAGCCGATATTCGTTGCTGGCCGCTTCCACCCGAGCCAGCTCGTACTCTTCGGTGGTGAAGCTCTTGATGGTGGCGATGCCGCCCAGGTTGTTGGCCAACTGGCTGTTGAGTACGCTTACCTGCTCGCGCACGCCGGCATAGCGGTCGGTGAGCAGGCGTTGATAGCGCAGGGACCCCCAGATGATGAAAGGCATGGGCAGGATAGTCAGCCAGCCGATTTGAGGTGCAAGGATGAGGAACATGGACTCGATAACTACGATCGTCGTGATCAGCTGGATGATGTCGCTGGCGCCTTCATCCAGAAAGCGCTCCAACTGGTTGATGTCGTCATTGAGCACGGCCATGAGCCCGCCGGTGCTGCGATCCTCGAAGTAGGCCATCTCCATGTGTTGGACGTGGTTGTAGGCGTCCAGGCGCAGATCGTGCTGCACGGTTTGGGCCAGATTGCGCCACATGACCCGATAGACGTACTCGAAAAGGGACTCCAGCGCCCAGATGACGGCCGTGAGCAGCGAAAGGGCGATGAGCTGGTTTCTGACATCCTGAATGCCCAGTCGGGCCAGAATCGAATCTTGCTGATTGACGACAATATCCACCGCCGCGCCGATGAGCGCGGGCGGGGCCAAATCGAAGACCTTGTTCAGAACCGAGAAGAGCGTCGCCAGGAATATATCCCGGCGGTAAGGGGAACCGTAATGCCAGAGGCGCGCCAAAGGCCCGGTTCCGTGAACGGTGGTATGGTTGTTAGACGGAGGCATAGAAGTCTTTCGTCTGTAATTGGTGACAGGGAATTGTGTCACGGATTCTATATGGTTTCGAAACATTGTGCGAATTATGCAGGCTGTCGCTCGCGTCTGGACCGGGATCGGGCGCGGTTGCCAAGGCGGGGATTGCGGGGTGGTAGTTGCGGGAGGGCCTCCGTGCCCTCCCGCAACCGGTCAGCACAACATCGACAGAATAACCAAGCCCGGTCCGGCGCGGTTGCCGGGGCGGGGATTGCGCATGGGCGGCGTGACGTCAGGGCGGCGTCATGTATGCAGGGGAATGCCTACGCCTGGCGTAGCCTGGGAATACGCTGAAAGTGCGTCAAGCGTGGGAATTATGTGGGAAAAACGCCCTGCGCATTGTGTCGTTTTTCGTTACAATACGGGCTGTCTGCCTGTATCCATTGGGTCTATTCAGATAAGCGTATTCAAAACCGGCCGGCGGGCTCCGGGCAGCCGTAAAGGGCGTGTCTCAACTCAGCTTGAGTGTACCCATATCAATTCATTGCGAGCAAACCGTTCGCAGGCGCAACCGCACCAAAAGGAGTGAGATCAATATGTTATTCCGCGTCTATCGTGCTACGCTTTATCTGTTGGCGCTGCTCTTTTTTACGGGCGTATTTCTGCCGGGTTCAGCCGGCGCTCAGGCCGAACCCCTTTGCCAGGGGCGACCGGCCACCATTGTCTACGTAGGCTACGAGAGCGTGGTCAAGGGGACGCCGGGCGCGGACGTCGTGATCGTCGAGGGCGGCTGGAATACGATCGAGACCGGTGAGGGCGATGACGTCGTCTGCGCCGTGGGGCATTTTAACACCCTCTACGGCGGCGCGGGCGATGACGTGTTGGTGAGTACGGGGATCTACAACGTCCTGTACGGCGAAGCCGGCGCGGACGCGCTCATTACTGATGGGGAAACCGGAACCATGAACGGCGGCCCCGGTCAGAATTCGTGCAACGGCGCGAGTTGCTAATCAGGAATTACGTCCCCGATGCCGGGGACGTTGAAGGGCTTCAACAGCCCGGAGCAGCCTTATCTGACTCCCGGCCCGTGAATATGTGACGCGTGATGGATTTTCTGGACCATATATTCACGGGTCACGCATCATCCTCTAACATTTCTTTAATCTGTAACCGAGATTCTTCTACGTTGAATCCCGGTTACGGATTTTTTTGCGTTACGTCTCATCATTTTCATGACGAATGTCACCTTCACTCGGTGACACTTTTTGCCCATTTTTCCTTGAATCATATTGCAAAATGTGAAAGAATTGTCTTTGTGAAACGGTGATCAATGCATCAATCCGTTTCGATTACTTATCGTTTCCGTTTGGGTTCGGCTATTGACTCAAATGGACCATGCAGAGGAAGGAACCAAAATGGCTACCCAAAAAGTTGTTAACGCAAGCGGCGATATCGTAATTCCCGATCCGCCTTTTGCCCACGCCCTTTTCAGCACGGTGCGCTTTGCCTGGCTCTGGCTGATTATTCGCCTCTTTCTGGGCTGGCAGTGGCTTGAAGCCAGCACTCATAAGCTCAACAATCCCGCCTGGGTAAACGGCGGAGAGGCGCTCAAGGGTTTTTGGACCGCCGCCGTGCAGGTCCCGGCCGACGGCAGTCCCGCTATCACGTACGGTTGGTATCGCTCATTCATCCAGTTTATGCTCGACAACGGCTGGTATACCTGGTTCGGCAAGCTCATCGCTTATGGAGAACTCCTGATCGGCATTGGCTTGATTCTGGGCGCGTTTGTGGGCATCGCCGCCTTCTTCGGCGCGTTGATGAACTGGAATTTCATCATGGCCGGCACCGCCAGCTCCAATGGCCTTCTCCTCCTGTTGGCCATTATCCTCATGCTGGCCTGGAAAGTGGCGGGCTGGTACGGTCTTGACCGCTGGCTCCTGCCCATGATCGGCGTTCCCTGGTACAAGGCTGACGCCGTACCCGCCGCAAAAAAAAGTTCGGCTATAAAAAAGTAACGGTAAAGTAGGGTTGTGGGGTGGTCGGGAATTGATATTTTCCCGCCACCCTGCACTACACGCTAATAGCGAAACCAATAAGAACTCCACATCCCTACCACCCCAACACCTTTCCTACTCTTCCAAAACCTGCCGCGCAATCACCGTGCGCAGAATCTCGCTTGTCCCCTCGCCGATCGCCATCAGCCGATTGTCCCGGTAGATGCGCTCCACCGGATATTCCCGACTGTAGCCCGCGCCGCCGTGAATCTGGATCGCCTGGTAGCAGATGCGTTCGGCCGCTTCTGACGCAAAGAGCTTGGCCATGGCCGCTTCCTTGCCGTAGGGCCGTCCGACATCCTTGAGCGTAGCCGCGCGGTAGATGAGCCAGCGCGCGGCATCCAGCTCCGTGGCCATATCTGCCAGCTTGTGCTGGATGGCCTGAAATTGGGCGATGGGTCGGCCGAAGGCGTAGCGTTCCCGGGCATAGCCCCGCGCCGCCGTGTAGGCCGCCCGGGCCAGGCCCAGAGAGCAGGCGGCGATGCTGATGCGGCCGCCGTCCAGCGTCTTCATAAACTGAATGAAGCCCTCGTTGGGCGCGCCGAGGAGATTCTCGGCCGGCACGCGGCAATCCTCGAAAAAGAGCTGGCTGGTGATGGAGCCCTTGAGTCCCATCTTGGGCTCGTTTTTGCCGGGCGTGAAGCCGGGCGTCCCCTTCTCGACGATGAAGTTAGAGATGCCCCGCGCGCCCCGGGACGGGTCGGTTACCGCGGCCACCAGCACGACGTCGGCGATCGCGCCCGACGTGATCCACATTTTTTGACCGTTAATGACCCACTCAGCGCCATCCTGGACGGCTGTGGTACGCAGGCCTGCTGCGTCAGAGCCGGATTGGGGTTCGGTCAGGCCGAATGCGCCCAGCCCCGCGCCGCTTGCCAGGTGCGTGAGGTGACGCGCCTTTTGCGCCTCGTTGCCGAACCAGAGGAGGGGCATGCAGGCCAGGGACGTATGGGCCGCATAGCTGAGGCCCGTCGAGCCGCAGGCCGCGGATAATTCCTCTACGGCCAGGGCATAGCTGACCGTATCCGCGCCCACGCCGCCGTACGCTTCGGGCACGGGCAAGCCCAGCAAGCCCAGCTCGCCCATTCGGCGGAACGTCCCGGCCGGGAATTCTCCCGTTTCATCCGTCGCGTGGGCCAGGGGCGCCACGACTTCCGCGGCAAAGCGCGCAACGGTGTCACGGATCATGCGCTGTTCTTCGGTTAGATCGAAATTCATAGAGCCCGCCTTTGCTTGTGAGGTTGACTATCGATATTATTTACCGACATCATTTGTCAATGAAGCGAACGCGAGGGGGAGCGTAATGCCGGACATGCCGGTCACACAGCAACGCGTGGGTGAGAGTATAACCGCCTTTACGCGAATAAGGGAATACCTTGTATGAGCAGCTTTTCTGTGCGTGCGCTGTTGCAGGCGACGCCTTATTGCGCCAACGCTGGGGATGCTTCGCTGGACTGGCTGGCGCAGCAGGCAATTCAGCATCATTTCGCGGCGGGTGAGATCCTCTTTTTGGAGGGAGCGCCGTCGGCCGGCCTGTGGATGATCGAGCATGGTCGGGTCAAGGCATACAAACTTTCGCCTGATGGGCAGGAGTATATTCTGCGCTTTTTCGGCCCCGGCGAAACGTTCAATGACTTGGCGGCGCTGGATGGCGCGCCCAATGCGGTGAGCACCGTGGCGATTGCCGAGCTGTCGGCCTGGGTTATCTCCTGTCAGGCCTTTAGCGCCGCGCTGGAGATCGATCATGCGCTGGCGCTGGCCGTCCTGAGAGGATTAACCGGACGGGTGCGCCATCTTGTGGGGCAGATGGAAGACCTTGCTCTGCGACCGGTGACGGCCCGGTTGGCCCGCTTTCTGCTGGAACAGGCGAACGATCCCACGCTGGCTCATCCGGCCGTCACCCGGGCGCTCATTGCCAATCATCTTGCCACCACGCCGGAGTCCGTGAGTCGCTCCTTGCGCGTGTTGGAAGACGCGGGCGCCATCCGCTTTGATCGCCACCTGATCGTCATTACCCGGCCGGATATCCTCCGTCGCCAGGCTCAACTCTGAAGAAGGACGCAGCTTCCTCATTTCCTTATTTATTTTGCTCTGCCTTCCGTGCTGCTTTGCACGCCGCGCTCAGCCACGCCTTGGTGAGCGACGCCTAATGCAGCAGCGAGATCATAATAACGCTGAGCCTCGGTCTGGCCGCCCAACCGCTCATAAGCGTGCCCCATAGTCAGGTAAAGCGACGGCAGAAAGGGGCGCACCGCTTCTGCGTCCGCGGCCTGGGCCTGCTCCAGCGCAATTCGATTCCAGTCAAAACGCTCCTCCGCCGTGGGCTGGTAACGGGCGAGATAGTGGGCGGCAATGCACGCTTCGTAGGGATCCCCGGCCAGATTCCACGCCTGTTGATAGAGGCCGTGCGCCTGGTCAATCTCCCTGCGGAATTCAGCCTGCGTCCCCCGAATGCACAGCTCGATGACGGGATTGTTGGCGTCTATCATCATGTGGGCTTCTCTACCCCCCAATCTTGTTATATGCAGCCTCAATGAACAGCTTTACCCGTTCAAACTCCTCTTCTGACGAAACGATGAATTCAGCATCCCCGGTGCCGGAGTGGCCAATCTGTGAAACATCTCGATAAAACGGGGGCGGTGAATCAATTTCATCCGCCCTCAGCTTCACAAAGAGTTTGATGTTGCGGCCGTGCGGCTCCATACACACAAGATTCTGAGTTGTCTTGTAGGCGACATAGAATTTTTTCGGCGCCTCTTCAATTGACGGGTCGAGTCCAACGATATATTCACGAATTAAATACATGAGAGAACGAATATGAGAAGGTTTCCCCTCAAGATGTTCTTCAAACGTATACGTAGCTGTCGCCCGAACAAGCGCCGCCTTTTTACCGGCTTCCACCATAACGGGGTTCTTTCCGCTTGATCCAATGGGCAAAGAGGCAGTTACCCGAGTTGCCTGAAATACTTCTTCCAAGTAGATGGACTCGTTCTTGAATAATCGGTATTTCCATAACTCGATATTTGCGCCCATCACCTGCACAGCGTGTAAATCGTATTTTTTGTAGTTTGGTGCAATGCAAATAACACGCACATCGGACCAGTCTACTTCGACGTCATTCCCGAGTTCTCTTTGGACAGCGATTTCGAAATCGCCTTTATGATCTTGGATCCAGTTCAAATAGAAAAGGCTCTGTGTGATTAACTCGGATGATTCAATCTTCTTGTATTCAATGATAACCGGATTGTTGTCTTCGGATAAGGCAAGGCTGTCTATCCGGCCGGCGTGCAATGTGCCGGTGAAGAATTCCGATGCTACGAAACGACAGTTGAAAACGACAAGAAGATTTCTTTCAATCAGGGTTTGCAACTCTTTTTCCACTTTAAAGTTCGTCTGTTCCACGGAAGTGAGAGTCGTGCCTGAAATTTCAAAAAACGGCATTACGTCTGATCCTCTCTCCTGAAATATCTCTGTTTGGCAAGGTATTGGGAATCATTACGCGCGCCTGTTATTTCAAACGCACTCAGAACCAGTAATCCGCCACGCAGCGACCGTCTCTGGGCAGGTCCTCAAAGGTGTCGAGGCCGTCAAAATGATCGATGGGAATCGCTGCCACGGCATCGGGGTCTTCCGTCAGGCGCAGATTGACCGCCATGCGCCGCCGCCCTTCTTCGTTCGGCTCCAGCGAACGCCAATAGGCCACACTGCCGCAGGTGGGGCAGAAGTGAAAGCCGATCCACTGGCCGCGGATATAGACCTGGGTCGGCCCCGAAACATGGATTCCTTCGTTCTCGTAATCATAGATCCAGAGCCCGCCGTAGCGGCGGCAGATGGTGCAGTTGCACGCCGTGGCGCCGTCGGGCATTCCCTCAAATGTCCAGCGAACCGCGCCGCAATGACAAGATCCTTCAAGCATGATGTGTCTCCTTTGGGGCTTCTGATCTCTCGGTAAACCGAATGTATTCAGAGCGAGTCGGCTCGTGGCGCGCGGTATGTGTCAAGAACTTTGAGACAAGTTTGTACGAGAAATTAGAGTAGATCGTATGGTTGACGGCGGCTCTCTTAATTCACAGGCGAGATACGGCCGGCGTCAACAGCTCTTGTAGCTGCCTTTCGATCTCTTCATTGTCCGGAGACGGCATGTTTCGCCGTCTCACATGATCGGGATTCCGTCTCTTGTTCTTTGCCATCCCGACAATTTACTGTCCGATTCGTGGATTTGACAAATCCTTTCTGAGCTTAACCTGTCACGAATGCCCACACCCATAGCAAGCATGAACAAAAACGTGTAGTGGGAAGGCGTTTCGCAAAAGCTAAGCGCGCGGGGAGAAGCGAAGCAACAAGATCGTTGCCCCACTTCTCCCGCTTCTGCTCTCCCTGCATATATTCCTCTATGGCGGAGGGCGCGTTTGCGGTCGAATGCGCTGTAAAATACTCATCGCCCGACCACAATGAGGACAGAAAACAGACGTGATCTGTTTCTCCGACGGTCGGTCTGTTGTCGATGAATCTGTGGTTGTCCGCGTTGTCATAGCGAGCAACTGTCTGGCCTGAGCCAACCGTTTACGATTGCCCGGCGACTCCAAAGTCGCCGGGTAAATAATATGCATCGCCCGCCTTGAGCTTGCTTGCTGTCACTGTCAGCGGTTGAAGCCTGGCAGGGCTTGCTAACGCCGCCGTCAGTGGCCAGGTCAGATCCTTAATTCCGCCGGCACGAGTATCTCCTGGTCAAGCTTTTCTCCCATCTCATTCTCAAATAGAAGAGCGGTCGAAGAACGCGCCATCCACTGAGCAAGCCGGCGGATCATCCCACCGAAAGATAAATCCGGACCTCATCGCCTTCGTCCACCCCTTCCGCCCGGCGGATGGCCGCCTTGATCGGCACGAGATAGAGGCCGTCCTTGGGAAAGAGCGAAGTTGTCCACCGGCTGCCGCCCATACGACAGGTGACGGGAATGACGCCCCAGCCGTAGGTGACTGAATTCGAGATCATGCGCAACCCCGCGCTCTCTTCCGGCGGCACGGTCACAAAATACCAGGGCGCGGGGCCTCTCCAATACCAGATAGGGCCGGTCACTTCAAATTCCAAATGGGGTTATCCTTTTCCGGAGACAAGGGTGACTTTCTTTCATGCATGAATTGGCCGCGACTGTCGGTCCTCAATCACGCATCACCTATTCCTGCTCATGCCAGGCAGCCAGCAGCGCTGCTTCCCGTTCGGGCGTGAGACCAGCGTTCATGGGCGTGTCGGCCGGGCGGGACTGGGCCCAGGCCAGCGTGTCGCGGATTGTCTCCGCCAGCGGACGAAAGGTCAATCCCGCGGCAAACGCTTTGTCACAGACGGCGCGCTGCATATCCAGAGCCGATTCGGGCAGCCAGAGGGGCATCTCCACATAAGGACCGACCTCATGCGCCGTCAGAAAAACCTCGTCCACCCAGGTCAGAGTCGATCCGGACTCAGGGTCCACCGTCTCCCGACACGCCTCCAGGACCGCGCTTATGGTCAGGGGGTAATCCGGCCCGGTGGCGTTGTAGATCCCCGTCGCGCCCGCTTTCACCATGCCTACGGTCCACTCGGCCAGATCGCGCACGTCGATGATCTGCACCGGCGCGTCAGGCTGCCCCGGAGCCAGAATCTCGCCGCTCCGGGCCATGCGCAGCGGCCAGTAGGTGAAGCGGCCGCTCTGGTCGTCCGGCCCGACGATGAGCCCCGGCCGGATCACAAGCGTGCGGCCGGGCATGGCCGCCTCCGCCGCCTCTTCGCACAGCGCCTTGAGCCCGCCGTAGGTCTCGCCGGTCACCGTTTCCACGCTTGCATCTTCCAGACGATGGATCGGCGCCTCTTCATCCATGGCGAGTGATGTCCCCCATAAATAGACTGAAATCGTGGAGATGAAGCAGTAGAGATCCACCGAATCGGCCAGAAAGCGCGCCGATGCGTCCACCTGGCGGGGGAGATAGCCGCAGGTGTCAATCACTGCATCCCAATGGCGGCCGTCCAAGGTGCGCAAACCCCCGTCCCGGTCGCCCTGTAATTTCTCCACCTGGGGAAAGAGGTTGGGATTGCTCTGCCCGCGGTTGAAGAGCGTGACGTTGTGGCCCCGGCTTAGAGCCGCGTCCACCAGATGCTTGCCCAGAAAGCGGGTCCCGCCCAAGATCAGTAGGTCCATTTGTCTTTATTCCCTTTTGTGCGTGCGATGGACAGCTCGGCTCACCTGGACTTGACGCTGACGGTAGGCGGGCATTTTGCCTAGACCCGATCAGTCAGCATTCTTGCAGCGACGTTTGGACCATGATCCGCACAGCCTGAGCCATGGTTTCGCGCGACAGGCTCGGCATATCCTGGCGCTTGCTCACGACCTGTTCGTGGAGATAGGGCAGGTGGACAAAGCCCGCGCGCACGGGCAGCTCTTCGACCGCGATGGCGTGCATCACGCTGTAAAAGAGGCGGTTGCAGAGATAGAGCCCGGCCGAATTGGATATCTTCGCCGGGATCCGGGCGCATTCCAGTTGGTTCACCATAGCAGCAAGCGGCAAGGTGGAGAAATAGCCTACCGGCCCTCCCCGGACAATCGGCTCATCCCGGGGCTGATGGCCCCCGTTATCGGGAATAGTGAAGTCGTCCAGATTGACGGCTACCCGTTCCGGGGTGATGCGCGAACGGCGTCCTGCTTCACCCAGCATAAGGACCGCATCCGGCTTTGTCATGCGTATGTGGGCAATGGCCATGTCCGGGGCCTGAAAGCGTTCCACGGGCAGCTCGATGACATCGACTTCTATATCGGGGAAGTCCATGCCGTCTACGGCGCGCGCCGTTTCCAGCGAGGGGTTGATGGTTTCACCGTTGAACGGCTCAAAGGCCGTGATCAGCACTCTTTGCATGACGGGGTTCCTTGCTTCAACTTTCTCTTGAATCATCGTTGTTCAAAATATCGCGCAGGACGACCGCTTCATTGTGCGTTTCATCCTTGGCCGCATAGATCAGGGTCACCTTGCCCCGTGCGGCCATCTCCTTCAACTGGGCCAGGGCCGGGTTGTCTTTGAGTTCGGCCCGGTAGCGTTCCTGAAATTCGGGCCATTTGGCCGGATCGTGGCCGAACCACTTGCGCAGTTCGGTAGAGGGCGCCACGTCCTTCAGCCACAGATCGAGTTGCGCTTTCTCCTTGGAGACGCCCCGGGGCCAGAGACGGTCAACCAGCACCCGCTTTCCGTCCGTGGGTTCAGCCGCCGCGTACGCACGTTTGATGGAGACGTTCATGCCGTTTACCTGACCTTTCTTATTGAGTCCAGTGCTCATCCTTGATACGTGGTGCGTGATTGGCAGCGAACGTTTGCCTCCAATCACGCACCACGTATCAAAAACCAATTACATGTATTCTCCAGGAGCCCCAATTATCCCATTGTAACGAGAATCAGGCTAGCGACGGTAATGCCGACCAGATGGTAGGCTCCGCTGATCGCGCCGTAGAGAAGCGGGCGGGGAATATTGGGGTTAATGGCGATGTTGACGGTGTTGGCCACCAGATAGCCCAGACCGACAACCAGCGCAAAGAGCAGCGCACCTCCATAGCTGCCGACGGCGAGCGCGTTCATAAGCAGCGCGCTGGTCAGGGTGATGACCAGGGTGCAGAGCGCGGGGCCGACGATGAAGATGGGCGCTGACGGTTGGGCCGGTTCGTTTTCCCGCCCCAGAGAAAGGGCATAAGGCTTGGGAAAGAAGACCGTGAACCAGAGCGCGCCCAGCAGAAAGTAGGGTACGAACGCAAGCAGGACGCCCAGCCAGTTCAAATCCGAGAATAGGTTGATCATTGTTCTACATCTCCTGTGTGTGAAAGGTAACGATCAGAAAACTTCATCAGGAGTATAGAACGGGGCTGTGACAGCCCTATGTCAGGGGTGTAGAACGCGATTCGTAGTAGCGGTCAAAATATTCCTGCAGGGTCATCTCATGCGGCGCGAATTTTTCCGACAGCACCGCCAGTTTGCCGATTCTGTCCAGGCGAAAGTAGCGGAAGTCTTTCCGCAGGCGGCACCACGCCACCAGCAGCCAGCTCTTTTGCGTGCTCAGCAGGGCGAAGGGCTCAACGGTTCTGTCGGTTGTCCGGCCGCCTTCGTTGGTGTACTCAATCTGCACCAGATAAAAGTTGGTCAGGGCGAACTGCAAAACAGACAGATTGTCGCTGGTCCTTTCGATGCGCCGGATGCGGCTGAACTGGGTTCGCTCCGCCAGCAGGTTGGCCTTCTCCTTGTTGCTCCCGCTCAGCACGGCTTTGATCTTGGCGATCGCGGTCGAATAGTCATGGACCAGGGACGCGTCTCTGTTGTTCAGGACCAGTTGCTCGGCCGCGATGAGCGAGTTCGCCTCGTTTTCCGTGAACATGACGGGCGGCAGCCGGTAATGCGCCATCAGGCCGTAGCCTTTGCCTTCCTCCACATAAATGGGGATCCCAGCATCTTCCAGCGCCCGCATGTCCCGGTAGATCGTCCGGACGCTGACCCCATGTTGCGCTGCCAGTTCGGGCGCGGTCACAAGCCGCTTGGCTTGCAGTTGGGTGATGATAGCCGTCAACCGCGAGATTCGTTTTGCGCCGCTATCGTTCATCCATGTGACTTTCCGGCGTAGTATTCTTCCTGGTTTTGCTGTACGCCAACCGCACTTGTCATGCTGTCTGCCTGCGGGCGCAAAGCAATGAGGAATAGTGGATTAGTCCGAGTTCGCGAACCGCTGGATTTAGTTACTCGCTGCCGGTAGCAAAACGCTGCCGGAGCCAAAAGAAGATCATCCGCCAAACCAGCAGAAAGAGCCCGCCCAGCCCAATGGTGATCGCCATAAAGATGACGATAATCGTCGCCTGTCCGTTGAGCCAGGCGCGCACAAGCAGCGCCAGGGGCGCGCCCACCAGCCAGGCGGTGAGGGCGCGCCACATGAACGTGCGCAGGGTCATACCGCGCGATAAAGTCAGCGCGCCCCAGAGCAGGGCCACCACGGTCCAGGGCAGCACAATTTCGGCCGAAGCGCTTAAGAGACGAGGCAGGGGATTGGCCGCTACCAGTCCATGCTCCATCTGGCCGATAAAGACAAAGAGCCCCAGGGTGATCCAATCGCCCGCGAGCAGGAGAATCGTTTGTCGTCCGAAATTTTTCATCATCAGCTTTGCTGTATTTCCGGTTTCGTTGAGGATTACCTGAATGGATGGCTGAAATCATAGCCCAATTTTGTGCGTTCGGCCATGATTGGGATCAAGTTGCAGACTATTCCCGGCATAGGGCGGGATGCATGCAAAATTGAATCGTCATTCCAAGGACCAAAGAGCCGAAAAATCCCCGGACTTGATTTAGATCAAGGCCGATCCGGGCCGCGCGTCGTATTCTTGCCCTGCGACTGAGGTCGGGCGCTGGAATAGCGACAGGCGGATTACCCCTATGTTTGATGAACTCTGGCTTCCCATAATCGACCGCATTCGCTGCACAGGTTGCGGGGATTGCGTGATCATCTGCCCTGCTCACGCTTTGGCATTGAAAGGCGGGAAGGCCGTCCTGGTTAAGCCATTGGCGTGCAATTATTGCGCCGACTGCGAATCGGTTTGCCCGACGGGAGCCGTCAGCTTGCCTTATCGGATTGTCCTGGCAGGCGAGATCGACTCGACCGAGCTTGACAACGGCTCTGATCACATTTCTGCATCTGTGTAGCTTAAAATTTTCAGGTTCTTGCGGAATTCATGCGGTCCGTTTTCTGCAACGCGGTGCGCTACGGCGCGCCTTCGCGCATCAATCACCTGCGTGAAATTCGGCTGGACCAATTTTTACAAACTTTTCGGAGGAAATTCAACCATGAGTGAAGAGACCGTTCTGGATATCCGCACCATCCATCCCATGCACCGTCATCCCATGATCTTCGAGCGGTTCGATGGGTTGGCCGGCGGTGAAAGCTTTGTCCTGGTCAATGACCACGATCCCAAGCCCCTCTTCTATCAGTTTCAGGCCGAACGCTCGGGTCAGTTTACCTGGGAGTATCTGGAGCAGGGGCCTGAAGCGTGGCGGGTGGAGATCGGTCGGGCGACAGCCTAAGCGTAATTGTCCGCTTTCAAGTTAGCGGCTTGCTGTTTTGACCGCCGCCCGGGAGCGCCGGACTCCAGTCCGGCAAACCATGCCGAGCCGGAGCTTGGCGCTCCCGGCGACAAGCCTCAATCGCCCTGCTCTTTGCGGGTAACCATACAGATTCCTCCGGGAGGGTCTGCGGAGAACGCGCTGCTTTTAGAGAGAAACCTCCCGGAAGACGTGCGGTGTCGTGGAAGCGTCTGCGTTGGCGACTGTTCGTCTGTCCGCTGCGTCGCGTCTCCCTGCAATTTTCCGAATCGATAGAGAAGGTCGCATATCTTCTGTGAAGCAACAACCTGCATCCACGCAACCCGGCTCCCGCTACCGGCAACGCGCGCCGCTCATGCTCATGGCCGCGGCCGCGCTGTTGGCCGGACTTTGGGCCGGACTAATCCGCATCGGCTGGCCCTTGCCGCCGCTCCTCCCCCGCCTGCCCGCGGATCACGGGCCGCTTATGGTTTCCGGCTTTTTGGGCACGCTCATCGCACTGGAGCGGGCCGTGGCGCTGGCGCAGATCCGCAGGCAGCGCCTCTACTACCTGGCTCCGCTATTGGCCGGGCTGGGCGCAATTGCTTTCTTTTTCCCTGTGCCCATGGCCATCCCCAAGGGGTTGGGCGTGCTGGGCGCGTTGGGGATGCTGATTATCTTTGCGGTGATCATCCGCATGCAGACCACCACCGATCACGTGGTTATGGGCGCGGGCGCGCTTTTCTGGCTCATCGGCAACAGCCTCTGGCTGGCGGGGCGGCCTCTCTTTCAGGTCGTGCCCTGGTGGACGGGCTTTCTAGTGTTGACCATTGCCGGCGAACGGCTGGAACTGAGCCGGGTGCTCATGCTCACCCGGACGGCGCGGCTCTCGTTCCTGGGCATTATCGGACTTTTTGTTGTGGGGCTGCTGCTCTCGCTGGGGGCGGCGGATGGGGGAATCCGGCTGGCGGGCGTTGCGCTGATTGGACTGGGGCTCTGGCTTTTCCGCTTCGACATCGCCCGGCGCACCGTCCGCAAATGGGGCTTGACCCGCTATATCGCGGCCTGTCTGCTGCCGGGCTATTTTTGGCTGATTGCGGGCGGTTTGCTCTGGGCAGTCTATGGCGCGCAGTATGCGGCCGGCCCCATATACGATGCGCTCCTCCACACCATCTTTCTGGGCTTCGTCTTCTCCATGATTTTCGGTCACGCGCCCATCATTGTCCCCGCGATTGTGGGCTTGCAGATTCCCTACACGCCGATTTTCTATGTCCACCTGGCGCTGCTCCACCTCTCGCTCATCCTGCGCGTCAGCGGCGATCTCCTCTTCCTGCCCGGGATCCGGCGCTGGGGCGGATTGCTCAATGAGGTCGCGATTCTACTCTTTCTGCTGGTAACGGTAATCGTGATCCGACGGGGAAGACAACGCGATAGCGCCCCTTCTCACCCCTGATCCGCCTGGACCGGAGCCTTTCTCCGCGCCGGGCCCAACTTCCCGGCCGCCGCGGCCGGGTGCTGGGGCAAAAATCCTTGAATTTCCTCCACAAACGCACCCCGGCCGCCTGCTAAACGACCGTGCCAAAGAGGCGGCCGACAATCGCCGTGGCGATCATGGCCAGTATGCCCCAGATGGTCACCCGGACCGCGCCGGTCAACATGCCGGCGCCGCCTGCCCGGGCCGCCAATCCGCCCAGGAGCGCCAGGCTCACAAGCGAGCCGATCGCGACCAGGAGGATGACCGACGCGGGAGGGCTGACGAGGGCCAGGATGAGGGGGACCGCCGCGCCCACGGCAAAGGTCGCGGCCGAGGCGACCGCAGCCTGGATGGGGCGGGCGACGTGAATTTCGGTTAGCCCCAACTCGTCCCGGGCGTGGGCCCCAAGCGCGTCGTGGGCCATCAACTGATCGGCTACCTGTTGCGCCAGGTCCGCGTCCAGCCCGCGCTCGACGTAGATGTCGGCCAGCTCCCGCCGTTCCCCCGTTGGGTCATCTTCCAGTTCCTGGCTCTCGCGCGCCAGGTCGGCCTTTTCCGTATCCGCTTGAGAGCTGACCGAGACATATTCGCCCGCGGCCATGGACATGGCCCCTGCAACCAGGCTGGCGACGCCGGCTGTCAAAATTTCGCCTCTGGACGCGCTGGCGGCCGCGACGCCTACGACCAGGCTGGCCGTTGATAGAATTCCGTCATTGGCTCCCAGAACAGAGGCGCGCAACCAGCCGATTCGTTCCGAATAGTGTCGTTCATGATGTCTGCTCATGTCGGGTCCTTTCGCTTGGGTATGGATGGGCGACTTTGGATGGACGGCGCCAGGCCTTGCGGAATTATCAACGGAACTTAATTCAGCGTGTGCCAGGGTTCCTGCTGCGGCTTTGGCTCCTGATCCTGCTCTTTGCCGTGGATATGATAGGGAATATCGATGACCACGATATTCTCATGCCCCAGCAGACGCATGCGCAGGATGTTGGCCGTTTGGTTATGCAGCAGATTGGCGGGGATAAACTCAGGCACAAACTCCGGAATCACAACCGTGATCAGCGCATCAGGGTATTCGACTTCTGAAACATGCTCAATGTACTCGATTAGGGGCGAGAGAATGTCCCGGAAATCGTAGTCGATGAGCGCCAGCTTGATGCCCTCGGTGGCGTCCGGGAAGTTGGCCCAACGACGCTGGATGCGTTCTTCCTGCTCCGGGCTGGTGACAATGCTTACGGCCCGGACGTCCTGAGCCAGACGACCGGCGTATTTGAGGGCGCGCAAGGCGCCCCGATGGATATCGGCGATGGGCACGATTGCGACATTGGCGATATCGATCAGATCAATGTTTTCCGCATCCTGCAGGCTGAGAGAGCGGGCCACGGCTTCGTAATGTTTGTGGATGGACCGCAGCCAGATGACCAGAATCGGGATCACTACGACGACAATCCACGCGCCTTCGGTAAACTTGGTCACGACCAGAACGATGAAAACGGCGCCGGTTGTGATCGCGCCCACGAAGTTGAGCGCACGTTTCCACCACCAGCCCGCTTCGTAATGGACTTCGGTGGCGTGGGTCTTGAGGGTCTCGCCGGGCTTTAAGGTGGAAATCCGGGTCATGAGGTGAACCATGCCGGCCTGGGAGAGGGTGAAGCATAGCATGACGCCCAATGCGTAGAGGGGCAGCATGGCGATTTCATCGGCGTCAAAGATGATCACAATGGTGGATGCCAGGACGGCCAAAACGATGATGCCCGAACTAAAGACGAGGCGACTGCCCCGGTTCTGCAGCCAGCGGGGCAGAAAGCCGTCGTGGGCCAGAAAGGAACTGAGGCGCGGGAAGTCCTGGTAGCCGGTATTGGCGGCCA
>JAGRCP010000068.1:0-154 GCA_020433455.1 Caldilineaceae bacterium
GCTGGCCTTCTGCTATCATGAGGCTGCTGCGATGATCCGCTCAGAATGACAAGACAAGGCCCTCTGTCATTCTGAGCGGGTTAACCCGAAACGACCGGGCGTCCCTAACGCCCAGCGAAGAATCTGCCGGCCGATTACCCAGCGCGGGATTCTT
>JAGRCP010000068.1:162-55039 GCA_020433455.1 Caldilineaceae bacterium
CTTCTGCTATCATGACGTTGCTGTGGCGACCCGCTCAGAATGACAGGACAAGAGAGAAAACAAAGGAAAACATTATGTCAACAATACTTCCGACCTATGCCGACGTCATCGACGCACGCGAGCGCCTGCGCGGCATGGCACACGTGACGCCGGTGGTCACCTCTACTACGCTTGACGCGCTGACCAATACGCAGGTTTTCCTCAAGTGCGAGACCTTCCAGCGTATCGGCGCGTTCAAGTTTCGGGGCGCGTACAACGCCATCAGCCGCCTGAGCGAGGCAGAGCAGGCCCGAGGTGTGCTGGCGTATTCGTCGGGCAACCACGCACAGGCCGTAGCCAAGGTCTGCGCGCTGCTGGGCATTCACGTCACCATCGTCATGCCTGACAACGCGCCCGTGACAAAGCGGGCCGCCACCGAAGGCTACGGCGCAACGGTGGCGGCCTACGATCCCGCCGTCACCAAGCGGGAAGAGCTGGCCGCACAGCTGGCCGCGGAGCACGGTTACGCCCTCATTCCGCCCTTTGACCATCCCGACGTCATCGCCGGGCAGGGCACGGCCGCACTGGAACTGCTGGACGTCGCGCCCGACCTGGACACGCTGCTGGTTCCCTGCGGCGGAGGCGGGCTCCTCAGCGGTTCCGCCCTGGCGGTGAAAGGGCGCGCGCCCGGCTGTCGGGTCGTGGGCGTGGAGCCGGAAACAGCCGACGATGCGACCCGCTCCTTCCGCACCGGCACGCTGCAGACAGTCCACAATCCGCCCACCATCGCCGATGGCACGCGCACGACCTCTCTGGGTGAATTGACTTTCCCCCTGGTGCTGGAATACGTAGACGATATGGTCACGGTGAGCGAAGAGGCCATCAAGGAAGCGGTGCGCTTTGCTTTCTACCGTCTGAAGCTGGTTGTGGAGCCTTCCGGCGCACTGGGCCTGGCCGCCCTGCTCAGCGGGCTGGATGCGGGGCAACAGGCAGGCATCATTCTCAGCGGCGGGAACATTGACGGACCGACCATGCGTGCGGTGCTGGCGTGATGCGTGTTGCGTGATTCGTCACGGAGGCCGACGCGCCTTACGAGTCACGTAGCAATCCGGCCCGTTTTGCCGTTGTAAACAGGCTCTTCTGGATTTCATGCGGTAGGAGGCGCCTCCTACCGCATGAAATCCAGAAGAAACAAAATTGCCCATTGACAGGAAGACGAATACAGGGTAAGATTGCCGTCAGATGGTAAACAACTGTTATCAACTAACAGCCGCTATCGCTCTCCCACCCAAAGTTAAGCGTTCTTTCACCAAGTTCATCGTCTCTACAGGTACGATATGGGTACTCTGTCTGAACTGTACAGCAACAATATGAGCCTCATGCTCAATGCACTGCAGGCCCAGGGTACGTTGGCACGGCATGAACTGGCCGACATCACCGGCCTGACGCGCACAACCGTCTCCCGGGCAATCGCGGATTTGGTCGATAAAGGCGTTGTCCTGGAAGTCGACTACGGTCAGGCGTCGTCCCGGGGCGGGCGCAAGCCCATCCGCCTGCAATTGAATGACGATGCTTTCTGCATGATCGGGCTGGACCTGAGACGTGAAAAGGTCAATGGCTGCCTGGTTCGCCTGGGCGGTCAATCGGAATCGGAAATATCCCGCCCGATTCCCCATAATCCGTCTCAAACGATTGTACTTGACACGCTGCATGAGGTCGTGGAAGAGCTGCGTAATGCGGCTTCGCTCCCGGTGATGGGAATCGGACTCGGCGCCATCGGGCACGTAAATCCATCCACCGGCATATTCAAACCATACAACTTTGAATCCATGTACGGAGTCCCGCTGCAGGACGTGCTCACCCAGCGCCACCGGCTGCCGGTTTCGGTGCGGAGCGGCGCGGGCGCGGCCGCGATCGGCGAGGTCTTTGCCCGCGAACAGAAGGGAATTGCGGTTCAATCGCTTGCATTCGTCATGATCGACTATGGCGGTTTGGGGCTGGGCATGATGTCCGAAGGCGTGTCGTGGACCGGCAAGGACGGAATGAGTGAATTCGGACATACCGTCATTGACTACAACGGGCGGCTTTGCGACTGCGGACGACGGGGATGTTTAACCGTCTACGCATCCGGACGGGCGATGCTAAAGAGGCTGGCGGAATTGGCCGGACAGGAGTTACCCAACGTGCAGCTAGATCAGCTTGTGGCCCTGGCCGAAAGCGGCGACAGCCCGGCGCAGCAGGCATTAACCGAAGCCGGTTTTTACCTGGGCTACGGCATCAACGATATCGACTGCATCATGCACCCCGAATATATCGTATTGGGAAGCTCGCACCCCGGCCTGGCAGACTGGTACATGAGGGGGCTGCTGCAAAACATTCACGAGTCCGGTCCCAACATATTTGATGACAACCTGACTGAACGCATCATGCTGACCGATAAGGGCAGTTTTGCCATTGCTTATGGGGCCGCTGCCATGCAGATCGACCATTTTTTCAAAGCGCCGGTCTCCATTGTTGAGCAATTGCCGCCGGCCACTCACATCATTCAGTTTGCGCGTTAAGCCAGACAGGCCAGAAGCATTTCCGAAAAGCCGCTCCCCAAAACTTGTGGCGTTTTCGCTTCAGCGCTTTTGGCCATAACCAGCAGCATTCCGGTTTTCCGGCTTTCACAATCACTCCCTGTTCAGGCCGTTCCGGCTATCCGGTCGCCGGTCTGAAGATTGTGCATGCTCTCATGGTTCATGCGTCCATCACCAACCCCCACGATTAAATCCATGCAAACCCTTGATCATGGGGTAGCGGGTGGCGCTGAAATATTGCTCGACGTTTTTTACTCTATCCTGTACGACAAGCCAAAAGGGGGTTTCCATGAAGTACCGGAGATTGTCATCTCTAAAAGCCATCGTTGCGTTTTTGGTATTCACGCTGCTCATCAGCGCGTGCTCCTCACCGGCGTCGGCGCCGGCAAGCAGTGACGCCGCGGGGGATACCGCGAGCGATGCCGCGTCCGGCGACGCGGCCGCGTCCGGCGGTGATGCCCGTCAGTTTGAAGGGACGGAACTGAACCTGCTCTACTTCGCCATGACCTACACCGACGGCCTGCAGCAGTTGCTGCCCGAATTTGAAGAGGAGACGGGCATCAAGGTCAACTTTGAACTTCTGGATGAGCAGGCGTCGGTCCAAAAGACCCAGCTGGAGCTGGCCAGCGGGACCGGCAACTACGATATCGTCGGGATCCAGAGCGGCAACATGCCGCTGTACGGCCAGAACGGCTGGGTCACGCCCGTGGAGAACTTCTACGGCACGCCTCTCTCCGACCCGGACGCGCTCAACCCGGACGACTTCATCGGCTCCACCATGGATGCCCTGAAATATGACGGCGTCCAGCAGTGTCTTCCCATGTTCGCCGCGACGACCATTCTCTACTATCGCCTGGACATCTTCGAGGAATTCGGCATCGACGGCCCGCCCGCGACCTATGACGACCTGATCGAAATCGCCTCCCAAATCGATACGGACGCGATACCGGCTATTGCCCTGCGCGGCAGCCCGCCCTCCCCGGCAGGCAACGTCTGGTCGTTCGGTACCTTCTTCCACGGAGAAGGCGCACAGTACTTTGCGGATTTCCCCAACGACATGACGCCGACCGTCAACAGCCCGGAAGCGATCACTGCGCTGGAAAACTTTGTCGAACTATTACAAAACTATGCGCCCGACGGCGTGGCCAGCTATGTCTTCAACGACGTGGTCACAGCCATGCAGCAAGGCAACGTCGCCATGGTCATCGACGGCGCGCCCCTGGCCGGCCGCATTCTCAACCCGGATGAGTCCAAGGTGATCGACAAGCTCGGCTTTGCGGTTGTGCCCGCGGGCGCGGCCGGCCAAAAGGCCGCCTTTGTCGCCCACGGCCTCTGCATTGCCGCTGATTCACCCAATCAGGAAGCGGCCTACAAGTTCCTGGAATGGGCCACCAGCGCCGAAACCATGCGGCAGGTCGCCCTCGCGTCGAATCACCTGGCCGTGACCAGAGACAGCGTCTGGGAAGATCCTGACTTCATCGCCAAGTACGATTTCGACTACGGCGGCGGCTCCTTCCTGACGGCCTACCAGGACAGCCTTGCCGTGGCCGTTCCCGACTATTTCCCGCCCTTCGCCGGTTGGGAGCTGATCGGACAGCGGATGGGGCAGGCGGTTCAGGAGGCTGAAATCGGCGAGAAGACGCCCGAAGAAGCGCTCAATGACGCCAACGAGGATATGATCCGCATTCTCCAGGATGAAGGCTATCTCCAGTAGTTCTTTGTCCGGACACGCAATATTCGGCTCGTGACGGGTGACGGCGCATTCTGTCACCCGTCACGAGTCACGTTTCAGAAAGCGGACCACTCAAATTCCGCAAGAACCTTAATTTTTCTGCATTGGCCGAACAGAGTAAGCGAGGCGCGCATGCACAGCAGTAACGCCCAGAGAGCCTATTATAAATACCTTGCGCCGACGATGGCGGTCATCTTCCTGCTGACCGTCGTCCCCATTATCGTGACGGTGGTCCTAAGCCTGACGTCGCTGTCCTATCGCAGCGCAAACCCGAGCCGGTTCATCGGTATTCAGAACTATGTCCGGCTCTTCTCGGACGAGCGGTTCCTCAACAGCATTCCCATCAGCATCATTCTGATCGTCGTCCCCGTCGCCGCCCAGCTGATTCTCGGCTTCATCATCGCGGTGATCATGAAGGAGAAGCTGCCGGGAATGGGTTGGCTGCGCCTGCTCTTCGTTGCGCCCATGGTGTTGCCGCCCATTGTCATGGGCCTGATGTGGCGCATTCTCTTTACGCCCCAACTGGGTGGCGTAAACTACCTCCTCAGCCTGGTCGGCATTACGGGGCCCAACTGGCTCTCGGACCCGACCTACGCGCTGCTGGCCGTCATCATGGCCGCGGTTTGGGGCTGGACGCCCTTCGTGGGGCTCATGTTTCTCACCTCCATGCAATCCTTCCCCGTGGACATCTACGAAGCGGCCGTCATCGACGGCGCGTCCTGGACCAAGAGCGTCCGCTACATCACGCTGCCGTTGCTCAGGCCCACCATTTTTGTCGTGGGGGTCTTCCGCGTGATCGAGGCGCTGGCCATCTTCCCCATTATCTTTATTCTCACCAATGGCGGACCGGCCGGCGCGACGGAGACGGTCAATTTCTACGGCTATGTCAGCGGCTTTAACTTTCTGCGCATCGGCTACGCCTCGGCCATCATGGTCTTTTTCTTCATGATGTTGCTCTTGATCACAGCGCCCAGCGTCGGGTTCCTGCTGCGAAATCAACAGATGGAGCGATAAACAATGGTACAACGAAGCAAGTGGATCACAGTTTTGCTCTATCTGATCGGCATCGGATACGGCGTGTCGATTATTCTGCCGTTGGCCTGGGTCGTCATGCTGTCGCTCAAAACCCAGCTGGACGCCTTCGCCTATCCGCCGCTCTTCATCTTCAAGCCCACATTCGAGCATTACGCCGCTATCTTTCACGACGACGTCTTTGTACTCGCCATCCGCAACAGCCTGATCATCGCCCTGAGTTCGGTGTTTTTGTCCCTGCTGCTGGCCGTGCCCGCCACCTTTGCCATTGCCAACCTGACCGGCCGCAGAAGACGGCTCCCCCTGCTCACGATTCTGCTCATCCGCATGGCCCCCGGCATGATCTATCTGCTGCCCTATTTTGCCATTTACAACCGGCTGAAATTGCTTGATACCCACATCGGGCTGATCATTATTTACCTGATCTTCAACGTTCCGCTGATCATCTGGATGCTCCTGCCGGTCTGGAACTCGATTCCCCGGGAGCTGGAAGAAGCCGCGGTCATCGACGGCGCGACGCTGTGGCAGGTGCTGGTGCGGGTGGATATCCCCCTGGTGCGCATCGGCATCATCGCGTCCGGCATCCTGGCCTTCATCTTCTCGTGGAACGAATTTCTGTTTGCATTGGTCGTCACCCGCCGGGAGACCATCACCCTGCCCGTGGCGATCGTCCGGTATATGGCTTACGAAGGAACCGAATGGGGCAAAATTTCCGCCGCCGCGGTCTTCATCATGGTCCCCGTCGTGATCTTCGGCTTTCTCATCCGCCGCTACATGATTTCCGGCCTCTCAGCAGGCGCAGTGAAAGGATAAATGCTCCGATAATGGGCAATCTGACTCCTCCCAATATTCTTTGGATCACCACCGACCAGCAACGGTTCGACACCCTGGGCTGCTACGAAAATGATTTTGTCCACACGCCCAACATCGATCGCCTGGCCGAGCAGGGCTTCCTCTTCGAGAACGCCTTCTCCCAGAGCCCCGTCTGCTCGCCCAGCCGGGCCTCCTTCCTGACCGGCCGCTATCCGCGTACGGCGCGTTGTCGGCAGAACGGCCAGACCATCCCGCCGGATGAGCGCATGGTGACCAAGCTGCTCAAGGAGCAGGCGGGATACGTTTGCGGCCTGTCGGGAAAGCTCCACACGGCCCCTTGTGAACCGAGCCTGGTCAAGGGAACCGAACAGCGCATCGACGACGGGTATGACGAGTTCAACTGGTCCCACGATCACAACCCGGTTTGGGGCACCAATCAATACACGAACTGGCTTACGTCTCACGGTCAGGTTTACAGGCGGGATCCCTACAAGGGTTCCACCATGGTGCAAGCGGGCATGCCCGAGGACTATCACCAGACGACCTGGTGTGCGGAGAAGGCCATCAACTTTATCCGCACCAACGCGGACAAGGATGCGCCCTGGCTCTTCTCGGTCAATATCTTTGATCCCCATCACCCCTTCGACCCGCCGGTTGAATACCTGGAGCGATACCTGGAGAAACTGGACCAGCTGCCCCTGCCGGATTACGTGGCCGGCGAATTGGCGACAAAGCCCCATTTCCAGCGCATGGATCACGTCAGCCCTTACAACGGCCTGCACGGCGACGGGATTCCGGCGTATGAAAAAATCAGCCCCCGGGAGCATCGCCTGATCAAGGCCGCCTACTACGCCATGATCGACCTCATCGACGTGCAGGTCGGCAGGATGCTCCAGGCCCTGGAAGAGACCGGCCAGTTGGACAACACCATCGTCATCTTTATGTCCGATCACGGCGAGATGCTCGGCGACCACGGCATCTATCTCAAAGGCCCCTACTTCTACGAAGGCGCGATCCACGTGCCCCTGATCTTCTCCCAGCCGGGCGTCATCCGGTCCGGCGTGCGTCAATCCGGCCTGACCGAACTGGTGGACATCGCGCCGACCCTGCTGGAAGCCGCGGGCGTTGCGCGCTATCCGGGCATGCAGGGCCGATCCATGTGGAAGCTCCTCACCGGCCAGGGGGATGACCGCCCGCCGCGCGACGATGTCTACTGCGAATACTATAACGCCATGCCCTGGCACCAGGACCCCACGGCCCAGACGACCATGGTCCGAACGGTCGATTACAAGCTGATTGTGGTGCACGGCCTGGATACGGGCGAGCTGTACGACCTGCGCAGCGATCCCCGCGAGAACGTCAATCACTGGGATGACCCCGACTATCAAACGATCAAGCTGGAGATGATGAAGCGCCTCTGCGACCGCATGGCCTGGACGGTTGATCCGCTGCCCGTGCGGGAAGCGGACTGGTAAATCGACGGGGCGACGTCATGGTGGCGGGACAGGGGCAATTCATGAATTGCCCCTGTCCCGCCACCATAATGTTAAGGGTATACGGCAGGGCCTATGCTATACTTTCCCATACGCCCGTGAACGAACGGCGTATCCGCACGCACAAAGCGCGGATTCCGATTTATTCCAAACGGCCCATTCCTGCGAGAAAACCCCATGCCCATTAGCACCTCTAATTTCGGCGACGATCGGGATGGTCGCTACGCTGAATACGAATCTGACGACCTCTACGAACAGGAAACCCTGGAATACCCCGGCGTCTCCCTGGCCCAGGCCGAAACCTATCTCAAGCGCCTGGGCGGCGGCGTGGACGAAAAGCTTGTCCGGGTGGAAGGCATCGGCTGGCACGCTGAGATTGCGCCCCTCCAGAGCGACGCAACCCACGGCGTGGCCGTCACCTTTAACGCCCACGACGAGCTGCTGGATGACCTCATTCGGCGCTTCGAGGATTGGGTAGACCGCGGGGAATAGCGTCATGCAGAAGACGACGATCCGCGCGGGCAGCAACATCGCCTTTATCAAGTACTGGGGCGTGGCCGACGCGGCCATCAACCTCCCCCTGAGCAATTCCATCAGCATGACGCTGGACAACGCGCACACCACCACCACCGTTGAGTGGGTTGAGCGCGGGCTGGAGCGGGATGAAATCATCCTGGACGGCAAGCGGCTGGAGAATGCCGCGGCCGCACGGCTGACGGATCACCTGGACCGCCTGCGCGCCGTGGCGGGCGCGGACTACCGCGCGCGGGTCATGAGCGTCAACAACTTTCCCATGGCGTCGGGCATTGCCAGCTCGGCCAGCGGCTTTGCCGCGCTGACGGTCGCTGGTGTACGCGCCCTGGGCCTGGAACTGGACGCGACCCGCCTCTCGGCCCTGGCCCGGCGGGGCAGCGGCTCGGCCAGCCGCAGCCTTTTTGCCGGCTTTGTGGAGTGGGAACGGGGCGCAGACGATGCGACCAGCATCGCCCGTCAGCTCTATCCGCCTGCCCACTGGGACCTGCGCGACGTGGTGGTTGTCGTGAGCAGCGCGCCCAAACATGTGAGCAGCGCGGGCGGCCACACCCTGGCCGCGACCAGCCCCCTCAACCAGGGCCGGGTGACCAGTGCGGAAGCCGGGCTCAGCCAAGTGCGCGCCGCCATCCGCACCCGGGACATCGATCGCCTGGGACCGGTCATCGAGCAAGACGCCCTGGCCATGCACAGCGTCATGATGACCAGCACCCCCAGCCTGCTCTATTGGCAACCGGGCACGCTGGAAGTGCTGCAAGCCGTACGCGCCTGGCGTGAATTTGACCGCCTGCCGGCCTATTTCACCATTGACGCCGGGCCCAACGTCCATCTCATCTGCGAAGCCGATACCGTCACGCCCCTGCTGGAGCGACTCAGCGCCCTGGCCTGCGTCAAGCGCACCATCGTCAGCGGCCCTGGTCCTGCGCCGTATGCGGTAGACGAACATCTATTTTGACAGGTCGTATACGTAAAAAACATGCCAAGCACGCCTGCGCCAATCCGGATTGAACTGCCCTTCGCCATCGAAAAAAAGACGGTCAATGCCTATCTCTTCCGCGAGCCGGAACCGGTTCTGATCGACACGGGCGATTGGACGGACGCGACGTGGCAGGCCTTGCTCGCGGGCCTGGCCCAACAGGGCCTGACGCCCGCGGACCTGAGCAAGGTTATCATCACCCACGTCCACACCGACCACATCGGCCAGGCTGCACGCCTGGCGGAAGAGAGCGACGCCGAATTCGTCATTCTGGATGCAGGGTATGAGTGGCTGACGCGTTTCACCGACATGTGGCAGAGCCGCTCCCGCTACTATGCCCGCATCTTTTTGCCGGGCGCGGACCTCACCCCGGAGCAGCGCGGACAGATGGCCGATTACGGAAAATGGGTGCAGGAACGCTACCGGGGCGTGCCCGCGGCGCGGGTAACGGCCATCGCGCCCGATACGCGCCTGGAATTGGGCGGCGCGACGTGGCAAGCCCTCCATCTGCCCGGCCACGCGGTGAGCCAGAGCTGCTTCTATCAGCCCGAAAGCCGCCAATTTCTGGCCTCGGACATGCTGCTCCAGCGTACGCCTACGCCGGTCATCGAGCCCAACGCGACCCTGGACGGACGTGAACCCGCGCTGCCCCAATTTATTCATTCTCTTCACCGGGTGGACGCCATGGAGATTGACTGGGTGCTGCCCGGCCACGGCGAACCCTTTGCCGACGCCCATGAGTTGATCCAACGCCAACTGGCCCGCATCGACCGGCGCAAGGAAGAGTGTTTTACCCAGCTGGCCGGAGGCGCAACCACGGCCAGAGAACTGCTCGCGGCCATGTATCCGCCCGCCCCCTTCATTAACATGGCCGGTCTGTGGATGGTCATCGGCTACCTGGACCTGCTCCAGGCGGAAGGCCGGATCGCCATGGGAACTGAGGACGGCGTCTGGCGCTATCGGCCGCGTGAGAAATGAATCACTACCCGTTACTTTGTTCCATTACTCGTTTCTCATTACTTGTCTCTCATTAACAACTGAGGAGTGCAGATCATGTCCGATACCTATCACTGGTGGCAGACCGGAATCGTCTACCAGATCTACCCGCGCTCGTTTCAGGATACGGCAGGCAACGGCGTAGGCGACCTGAACGGCATCCTGGAGCGCCTGGATTATGTTAAGTCAATCGGCGTTGAGACGATCTGGCTTTCGCCCATCTATCCGTCGCCCATGGCCGATTTCGGGTATGATGTAGCCGATTACTGCGCCATCAATCCCCTGTTCGGCAACATGGAGGATTTCGACCGCCTGTTGGAAGCCGCCCACGCGCGGGAAATGAAGCTCATTCTGGACCTTGTGCCCAATCACACGTCAGATGAGCACGCATGGTTTACGGCCAGCCGCAGCAGCCGGGATAACCCCCAACGCGACTGGTACATCTGGGCCGATCCTGCGCCCGACGGCGGTCCGCCCAACAATTGGGTGAGCTTTTTCGGCGGTCCGGCCTGGACGTTGGATGAGTTGACCGGCCAATACTATCTTCACCAGTTCGTCGCCAAGCAGCCCGAGCTGAACTACCGCAATCCGGCCGTACGCCAGGCCATGCTGGACGTCATGCGCTTCTGGCTGGACAAGGGCGTAGACGGCTTCCGAGTCGATGTAATCTGGCTGATGATGAAGGATCCCGCATTGCGGGATGAGCCCGTCAATCCTGACTGGGACGGGCGCAACACCCAGGAGAAATTGATCCACATCTACACCAACAATCTGCCCGAAGTTCACGACGTCATCCGCGACATGCGCGCGGTGCTGGACGAATACGGCCCTGGCGAGCGGGTCATGGTGGGCGAGATTTATATGCCCTATGACCAACTCCTGAACTACTACGGCGCGGACAATGACGAATGCCACCTGCCCTTCAATTTCTGGCTCATTCTCACCGCGTGGGACGCCCAGGCAGTACGCGCGCAAGTCGAAGAATACGAGGCAGCGCTCGCGTCCGACCAGTGGCCCAACTGGGTATTGGGCAACCACGATCAGCACCGCATTGCCACGCGGGTGGGCCCGGCCCAGGCCCGGGTGGCCAACATGCTGCTCCTCACCCTGCGGGGCACGCCCACCTGCTACTACGGCGACGAAATCGCCATGCAGGACGTGGCCATCCCGCCCGAATTCATCCAGGATCCGCCCGCGCTGCTCCAGCCCGAAATCGCCGATGAGATCGGCCGGGATCCCGAGCGCACGCCCATGCAGTGGAACGCTGCGCCCAATGCCGGCTTTAGCCCGCCGGGCGTCCAGACCTGGCTGCCCGTGGCGCATGACTACGCGCAAAACAACGTGGCAGAACAGGAAATTCAGGCGGATTCCATGCTCAACTTCTTCAAAGCGCTTTCATTTCTGCGCGCCGACGAACCCGCCCTCCACCGCGGCAGCTATGCAACGGTTTCGTCCGGGGCGGATCAGGTCTTCGCCTATCGTCGGGACGCCGCGGGCCACGCCTCATTTCTCATCGTCCTCAACTTCGGCGACGCTGCACACACGCTGGACTTGAGCAGCGCCGGTCACCGGGGCGTCATTGAAGTCGCCACCGGCATGCAGCGCAGCGGCGAACTCGATCTGGACAAGCTGGATCTGGTCGCCGACGAGGGACTGGTCATTCGACTCACATAGACACAGAGCGGGCAGACCGCCGCCCGGCAACTTCGCAACCCCATTCACCTACCACGGAGGTATATCATGTCGGATCGTCAAACTGCATACGAACTGCTGGTCGAGGAACTTGAAGCCCAAGGCGTGGATGTCGCCGCGGTCAAAGCGTCCCTCAAGCAGCAGCAGATCGAGACGCCCAGTTGGGGATATGCCAACTCGGGCACGCGCTTTAAGGCGTTTGCCTGGCCCGGCGCGGCCGGAACCACGGACGAAAAGCTGGACGACGCGGCCATGGTCAATCAAATGACCGGCATTGCCTCCAGCGTAGCCGTCCATATCCCCTGGGATAAGCCAGCGGACAACGACTATGACGCCATGCTTGACTACGCGCAGAGCAAGGGAATTGCCATCGGCGCGGTCAATCCCAACGTCTTTCAGGACGATGAATATCGCCTGGGCTCGCTGGGCAATCCAGATCCCGGCATTCAGGAGCAGGCGCTGGATCACATTCTGGAATGCTGCACCATTATGACCAAGCTCCACAGCAATGCCCTGAGCCTCTGGTTCGCCGACGGCACCAACTATGCGGGCCAGGACAGCCTGCGCGGCCGCAAGCATCGCTTCGAGCGCCACCTCAAGACGGTCTATGCCCACCTGCCTGCAGACAGCCGCATGCTCATCGAATATAAGTTTTTTGAGCCCGCCTTCTACAGTACGGACCTGCCCGACTGGGGCACGGCCTACGCATGGGCCCTCAAGTGCGGCGAACAGGCGCAGGTGCTGGTTGACCTGGGTCACCATGCCCAGGGCGTTAACATCGAGCAGATCGTCGCCTTCCTGCTGGACGAAGGGCGACTGGGCGGCTTCCACTTTAACAACCGCAAGTATGCCGATGATGACCTCATCGTGGGCAGCGTCAATCCCTTCGAGCTTTTCCTCATCTACAATGAGCTGGCCGGAGCGGAACTCACCGACGACGAGCCGGCCCGAACCACAGCCCATAATGTGGCCTACATGCTGGATCAATGCCACAACGTGGAAGGCAAAATGGAGGCCATGATCTACTCGGTCCTCAACTGTCAGGAAGCCTACGCCAAGGCCCTCTGCGTGCCCCGGACCCAGCTACGCGACGCCCAGCAGGCGGGCGACGTCATGGCCGCCCACGGCATCCTGACCGACGCTTTCCGCGTTGACGTACGCCCCCTGCTCCGGCAGGTGCGCGATGAAATGGGCGTACCCACGGATCCCATCGCGGCATATCGGGCCAGCGGCTACGAGGAAAAGATTCGCAGAGAACGCGGTACGCGCAACGCGGACGGCGGATTTCAATAGCTGACGCTGTATCTTCTCCGTACGTAGGCGCGCTTCGGTGTGGGGAGAAAGCATTTGGAGGCTCTACGCCAAGTATCGAGAAGGGGAAACGGCATAAGAAAGGTCGAGCAATGCGTGAAGAATCCTTTGACGTAGTAGTTATCGGCGCGGGGCTGGGCGGGCTGAGCGCGGCCGGCTATCTCAGCAAGGCAGGCAAACGCGTTCTGGTGCTGGAACATCACACGGTACCCGGCGGCTATGCCCACGAGTTCCGCCGCGGACGCTATCGCTTTGAAGTCGCGCTCCACGCCATCGACGGCCTGGCGCCCGGCGGCTGGGCGGCCGATATCCTTGAGGAGCTGGGCGTGACGTCCGCTGTTCGGTTCAACCGTCTGGACCCCTTCTATACGGTCCAATTCCCCGAGCACACCATCACGGCACACGCCAACGTTTTCCGCTACGAGCAGGAATTGATCCGCCATTTTCCCCATGAAGCCGAAGGCGTCCGCAAGCTCATCGATGCCATGCAGCAAGTCTACTGGGACGTGCAGCGCTTCAGCATAGACGGCGAGATGAAGCGCCGACCGCCCATGGCCGGGATCCCGGCCGCCTATTCCCACATGATCAGCGCCATGGGCCAGAGCTGGGGCGAGTTCATGGACGCCTACATCGCCGATCCCCAACTGCGGGGCGTCTTCTCCACCCTTTGGGGGTATTACGGCCTGCCGCCCAGCCGCCTCAACGCCAGCACGTTTATCCTGCCCTGGGTAAGTTACCACCTCTTCGGCGCCTACTATCCCGAAGGCGGCAGCATGGCCATGAGCCGCGCGCTGGAGCAGACCATCCTCGCGCACGGCGGTGAGATTCGCTATCGCCAGACGGTCAACCGGATTGAAATCCGGGACGGAAAAGCCGTAGCCGTCGAGACGGAACAGGGGCTGCGGATAACGGCGGACGCAGTGGTAAGCAACGCCAACCCCAAAGACGTCATGCTCAAATTTGTGGGCAAGGAACATCTGCCCTCCGAGTACGGCGAGAAAATTGCCGGCGACGCGCCCGCGGTCTCCAATCTCGTCCTCTATCTGGGGCTGGATCGGGATATCCGGGCCGAAGGCTGGCCCTATCACGAACTCTTTGTCGCCGAAGATTACGACATAGAGGGGGATTACGCAGCCGTCATGGCCGGGGACTTCGACCGCGCGGGCATGGTCATCACCAACTACACCGAGAGCGACCCGGGCTGCGCGCCCGACGGCGGCAGCGTTCTGGTCGCCATGACCCTGGCCCCATGGGATTATGCCGACCAGTGGGGCACGGGCGGCGATCTGACCAGCTACGGCAAACGTCCCCAATACCTGGAACTGAAGCAGGATGCAGCCGACAGGCTCCTCACACGCCTGGAGGAGCGCCTGCCCGGCCTGCGCGCGTCCATCAAGCACATGGAAGTCGCCACGCCCCTGACCAACTATCGCTACAGCCTTAATCCCGGCGGCAGCATTTACGGCTCGGAGCAGACGGTGGAGAACATGTACATGGGGCGGCTCAGCGAAAAGACGCCGGTGGACAATCTCTTCCTCACCGGCGCCTGGATTATCGGCGGCGGCATGAGCGCGGCGCTCCTCTCCGGGCGCAGCGTGGCCCGACGCGTAGAAGGCTATCTGGATCCGGCAAGCGATGGAGCCGGCGGCCTGCTGCCGGATGAAGACGCCCCGCCCGCAACCGCCGAGGCAGTAGAAACGAGCAACGAGCAAGCGGAGAAACCCAGCCGGGAGAGCGCCGGGGCGCCGGCCGCCGCGGTTTCCCCGGCCGCGAGCCGCCTGCCCGGCGGAAGCCTCACTGCTGCGGGCTCCAAGCGCGAGTTTCAGCGCCATGCCCTGCCGGGGCCCATGCTCTTCGTCTGCCACGGCGAGAATAATACGGGCGCGGTCGCGGTGGTCAGCGAGCACGTGCGCGCCCAAATTCCCGATCCCGCCGAATTGCTGATTGCATCCTGCGTGGATCTGCGCCACGTACCGCGCATGTTCCGGGCCATCGCCCAGCGCGCCATGGGCCAGGCCTACGAAAAGACGGCGGAGCTGATCCCCGCGGATCTGGACCCGGCGGATCACGTCATCATCCTGCCCGATTGGGACGGCGCGGTGGCCAAGAGCCTGGGCTTCACCGATGTGAGCAAGGAAGCGGGCGTGGGCCTGGTCGCGGCAGACGGGCGCATTCTCGGCGCGGCCCAGGGGCTGGACGGCGTGGACGCGCTGTTACAGGCGCTGCGTAATGAGGGATGAAAAATGAGGAATCGTCATTCTATAACGAAGTGCAAACACTCTTCCGATGCGCATCTGATACGGCGGGAGGATAATGGTCCCAACTTTGGCTCTTTCCGAATCATGCGGGAAGCAATGCGTAACGAGTAATACGTATTATTGGCGCATGCAATCCGATTGAGCCGCAATCGTTTCACCGTCAATCAGAGATCATTCTCGAGGAGCTTATGCTGTATGGCAATCAATTCCGTACTACACACCAACGCCCAGAGCATTGACCGGGTTCTGGGCGCGGGTCTGCCCGTGCTGCTGGTCTTCTGGAAGGAGAAGAGCGACTCCAGCCGACAGCTCGATCCAAGCCTGGATCGCCTGGCTGCGGACTATGCGGGCAAGGCGCTCATCACCAAAGTCAACGTGAGCGATGAGCCGGCGCTGGTCAAGCGCTTTGCCGTGAGCCAGACGCCCAGCATCGTCTTTATCAAGGGGGGCAAGGTAGTTGCAACCGCGGTGGGCGCAGCCGACGAGGCGTCCCTGCGCAGTTGGCTGGACTATCTCATCCAGGGCGGCAGCAAGCCCAGCCTGCCCGGCGGAGCGAGCGAAGCCCTGAGCGGGGCCCAGGCGACCTACACCAACGGCAGTCCCGGTCACGGCAACGGCGCGCCTCAACCCCAGGGCAGCGGCAGCCCCGTCACTTTGACGGATGCCAACTTTGACAAAATTATCGGTCGAGGCACGGTGCTGGTTGATTTCTGGGCGCCCTGGTGCGGTCCCTGCCGCATGGTTGCGCCGGCCGTGGAACAACTGGCAAGCGAGTTTGCCGGTCGGGCTACGGTGGGAAAGCTCAACGTGGACGAAAACCCCGCTGTCGCCCAGCGCTATGGTATCATGAGCATTCCGGCCCTCTATGTCTTCAAGGACGGACAGGTGGCGGAGCGCATGGTGGGCGCGCAGCCCGTCGGCGCGCTGCGTCAGACCTTGAGCCGCCACGTGTAATAAAAAGAATGAAGATTGAAGATTGGGGGGTTGAGGTATCATGAAAGGATGGGGATAACACACAAGGCCCCACGTCCAATCTCCAATCCCCAATCTCCAATCTTCAATCTTCAATCCTCATTCTTCACCCTTCAACCCGTCCCATGACCATCTATCATTCGCTCCAAAAACAGCTTGACCAGGATCTGACCGTCGCCTTGGCCACCATCGTCAGGGTGCGCGGCTCTACGCCCCGTGAAGTAGGCGCGCAGATGATTATCCATCCTCTGGGCAAGCATATAGGTACGGTGGGCGGCGGCTGCGGCGAAGCGGACGTCATCCGCGCCGGGCTGGACGTCATCGGAGATGGCCGGGCGCGCATTGTGCGCATCGACCTGACCGAGGGCATCAGCATGGAAAGCCTGGGCGTCTGCGGCGGCACGCTGGATGTTCTCATCGAACGCCGGCAGCCGCATGACCCGGAGCAGCGGGCCCTGTTGGATGCCCTCGTCCAGGCCATTGACGCCCGCCAGTCCGTCGCGGTGGTGACCGGTCTGCCCGGGTGGAATGAAGCCGACGGACCGCCGATAAGCCGCGCCCTCTTCACCGAAGCGGGCGCAGGCATTCAGAGTACGCTTGATCCGGCCCTGAACTCGAGCGTGGCTCAAGCAGCAAGCCAGGCCCTGGCCCGACGCGCCCACGCCCAAATCGACGTGGCGCACGCCGCCGGCGTGGAGCAATTCTTCATCCAGACGCTGGCCCAGCCCGCACACCTCATCATCGTGGGCGCGGGCCATATTGCCGTACCCCTGGCCGAAATCGCCCATATTGCCGACTTCCAGGTTACCGTGCTGGATGATCGGCCCCTCTACGCCAACCGGGAGCGTTTTCCCCAGGCCGAACGGGTGATTGCGGGGCCTTTCCAGGAGGAACTCATCCGCCTGCGGGGAGCGCGTGCAGCCTTTGACGCCCATACGTACGTGGTGTTGGTCACCCGCGGCCATCAGCACGACGTAGCGTGCCTGCTGGAGATTCTGGACGATCCCGTGGCCTACATTGGCATGATCGGCTCCAGGCGGCGCATCCGTGCAGTTTTTGACCTGCTGGAAAAAGGGCAGGGAATTCCGGCTGAAAAGTTCGCCCGCATTCACGCGCCCGTGGGCCTTTCCATCAACGCCCAGACGCCGGCGGAGATTGCCGTGGCCATCATGGCCGAAATCATCGCGGTGAAGCGAAGGGGATAAACGCGGGCTAGGCCGCGTCGCCTGACCTATAGTCAATAGGCTAAAATTGGACTTGAAGCGTTGGGCAAAAGCGAGTATACTGTGTGCGTGTGCTGCTTCCAACCGCTGGTTATGCGAAACGAAATCGGGCCATGACAGACGCGAAGCCAATTTTAGGATTTGGGGCCTGCCAAAGAGGAAATGTGGCGAAAGGATTAGTTTTTTAAGATTTGGGGCGTTTTTTGATGCTGAGCGCAAAAAGTTGCACAAAGCATGAACACCAGAGAGAGCAGTACGCCTACAGGGGCAAAAACAGGCGATTTGGGGCGTTTAAGGGTCCGGATCAAAAAAATCCCCGTCAGGGGACTGCGACTAATAGAGATGACTTCTCCGAGAGTGATTGCTTGACTGTCCGGATCAAAAAAATCCCCGTCAGGGGACTGCGACTTCTTCGACCAAGATATCGCCGTCTTCGTTGATAGGTCCGGATCAAAAAAATCCCCGTCAGGGGACTGCGACTTGTTCTCCCCGTCGTCAGATTCTCCAGCGTTTTCTGCGTCCGGATCAAAAAAATCCCCGTCAGGGGACTGCGACGGTGTATATCCAGTAGGCGTGATAACCGCCACCGCTGTCTACAAGTCCGGATCAAAAAAATCCCCGTCAGGGGACTGCGACTCCCATCTCCTGCGTAAACATTGCGAAGATCATAATGTCCGGATCAAAAAAATCCCCGTCAGGGGACTGCGACCAATAATGCAACAAACAGCACCAACAAAACAAAAAGTAGTCTGGAGCAAAAAAATCCCCGTCAGGGGACTGCGACACCTTGGTGCGACCGGCTCGACCTTTTCGCTGCGTTGCAGTCCGGATCAAAAAAATCCCCGTCAGGGGACTGCGACCAGTCATAGCGTGGAGACAATCCAGTCTCTTCGCGAACCAGTCCGGATCAAAAAAATCCCCGTCAGGAGAGCGGCTCACAAATCGGGGTAGGGTCGCCGGTGCTCAGCCACCGGCGATTTTTTTTTGAGCGGAAGCCGGCTCGCTGAAAAAATCGGGCAGGCGGCCGGAAAAATACCTCAAACCGGGCCTGGAGTCAGATTTCGGGCCGAACGCCGCCGCAACGTCGCCTCCCGGCGGCGCAGAATCGCCATGCTATCCACTCAAAAAGCAATCCTCTTCCTCAACCGACGGGCGGCGCATGGACCGGGTCTCCTTTGTTGCGTTCGGTTGCGCTTTCAGACGCCTGCGCGCCGGACCCATTCCCCATATCCGGGGCATACGCCAGAGCTTCAGCCTTCCGCTCACGTTGCTGCCGCCGCTTCTCCCGCTTCTCCTCGCGCAGCAATTCGGCCCAACGCCTGAGGTTGTAGGCGGTGGCCGCCATGCGCACCTGAAAGTCGGCCTTGCGGAGGCCGTAACTGTCGGCCCGCCGCGCACCGTTGTAGCGCACCAACGCAGCAATAATGCGCTCGATGTCGGCCCGGCGCTTCATGTCCTGCTCAAACTCTTCGGTCGCCTGATAGGCCAGGGCCTCCCGCTGGTTGTAAAGGTAGTCGGTGATGAAGACCTGACGATATTTGGCCGGTTTCTTGCTCTTCTCGCGGCACATGTCCATGATGGGACATCCGGCGCACTGTTCCAGCGTAAAGCGATAGGTCCAGCCCGAGCGGTCTTTTCCCCGTGAGCGATAGCAGGTAGAACTCACCTGCCCGTTGGGACAGATGAGGCGGCCGCTGTCGTCCAGCGTAAAGTCCAGGGGACCGAAGAGGTCGCCCGTCCGTCCGGCTTTGACCATGCGGGCCACCAGTTGTGTACGCCCTTTGGTCGCGTATTCCACCTGGGCAAAGAACTTGGGGTAGCCTGCTGCCTGGTCATAGAGGAACCGGGGCGGTACGCTTTCCAGATGCTCCTGCTGCCGCGTGAGGAGGGGGACGATGCCCTGGCTGTCGGGCTCAGCGCCGGTCGCGGCTCCGGTCTCATGGATAAACCTGTCGGTGGCTGTGATGCTGATGTTGTAGCCCAGGTCGCTGCGCTTGCCGTGGTTGCGGAAGGTCGCCTCCGGGTCCTTGACGGAGCCGATGACGTAGGCGCCTTTGACATGCTTGTCGCGCAGGGTAGCCCCGACCGCCACGCCCTGGCCGTCCATCGTCAGAACGAACTCATCGAGGAGTATCTTCTCCAGCAGGCGGGTGTGGCGTTCCAGGGCCAGGCGGGGCAGGGCTGCGGGCGGGAGACATTCGGCATAAGTCCGGGCCAGGGCCAGGAGGGGGAGGGCGGCCGTTGCGGTGGCTTCCTCTCTGGCCGTGCGCACCTTGGGCGGCAGAAGATATTCCCGGGTTTCATCCTCCGGCCCGAAGAGCGCGTTGCGGTCCAGGGCCTCGAGCAGAGGCATATGGGCGTCATCCAGCTCCCGTTCCACCTGCTCCAGAATGCGTTGGGACGCGGTGCGCAGGAGTTCGGTGCGGGATTGGGGCCGGGCTCGGGAGTGGAGGGCGAAGGTGTCACCCGCCTGGACTTTTTCGGCTTCGTCGGGATGGTCCTCCCGGATTTGAAGCAGAACGTCGCTGAAGAAGGTGCGGTCCAGGTCCGTCTCCGCACACCAGGCGGCAAAGCGCTGGAGAGTGGCCCGGCTCATGGGCGTTTCGTGCAGCCCATAGCCCACGAACCAACGCACCAGCAGGTTCAGTTGCAGCTGCTCGATGGTTTTGGTCAAGGACCAGTTGTAGAGATATTTGACCAGGAGCGCCCGGCAGAGCGCAGACACGGCATGGCTTTCGGGTTGTCCGCGTCCGCCTGTCTGGTAGAGGCGGTAGCCGTCTGCCGCGAGGAAGAGGGGCGTGAAGTCGAAGCGCTCCTCGATGAGGACCAGGAGATGCTCCGGGTTTTGGCTCACAAGCTCGGCGTAGAGTGCGTCGCCGATGGCGCGCGTCTTCATCTCCTCCTTGAATGGGTATAGGCGATGGCGGCGCGCTGGTTGTAGGCGTAGTCGGCATGGACCGGGCCGGCGTCGCGATAATCCGTACCGTCCCGGATCGAACCGGTAGAGACGTTGCATTGCAACGTCTCTACCTACCCGCAACATTTCCGCCTTGCCGTCCCCCATCCCGTCCGGTGACGAACCGGCGGACAAAGATATACCCCGCATCCCACCGCCACATCGCCACCTGCACTACTTCGCCCCTGCACCGCCCTACCCCAGCCAACCCTGCTGAGCGGCGGCGGCCACCGCGGCCGCGCGCGAATCCACATCCAGCTTCTGGAAGATGCTGGTGAGATGGGCTTTCACCGTGCGTTCCGTGATGGCCAGGTGTCGGGCGATCTCTTTGTTGCGCTGCCCTTGGGCCACGGCGGCCAGCACCTCCTGCTCGCGCTCGGTCAGGGGGGAGCCGGCGTCTTCTTCCGCGCCCGACGCATCAGATCCTGACATATCACGCGGAGCCGCCAGGACCCGGGCCATGATCTCCGGGGAGAGTAGGGTTTGCCCCCTGGCCGCGGCCTGGATCGTCTCCAGAAGCTGCTCGCGCCGGGTGTCCTTGAGCAGATAGCCCTGGGCGCCGGCCCGCAGCCCGCGGATCATCAGGTCGTCTTCGTTGTAGGTGGTAAGAATGATGACGGCGACCTGCGGGTGGCTCTGACGCAGATGATTGATGGCGGTGAGCCCGTCCATGCGCGGCATGCGCAGGTCCATGAGAATGACGTCCGGCCCGGTCGCGTCGATCATTTCCAGGCAAGCCGCGCCGTCCGCGGCTTCGCCCGCCACGTGGATGCTGTCCGACGTTTCCAGGATCAGCTTCAGCCCCTCGCGGATAATGAGGTGGTCATCAACGATCAGGACGCGTATGGGCTTCATGAATCCCCCTTGCATAAATCATCCTCAATGGTCAGCCTGACCGTGGTTCGGCTTCCCGGCCGCGTGTCAATCTCCAAACGGCCGCGGGCCAGACGCGCCCGCTCCTCCATGCCCAGCAGACCGTAACGACCAGCCGCGACGTTGTTCGGATCAAAGCCAGCGCCGTCGTCTTCCACGGTTAGCGCAAGCATCTCGCCCCGCCCGACCACGCGGACATGGACCTCGCTTGCGGCGGCATGGCGCGCGGCGTTGATCAACGCCTCCCGGGCCACCGCCTGGACGTGGCCCAGCGTAGCGGCCGGCAAGGCCAGGCCATGCAGCTCCAGCGTGAGCCGGCAGTCCAGCTCGTTGCTTGCGCCAAAATCGGCGACCAGGTTCCCCATCTCTTGCTCAAAATCATCCGGCATGGTGCGCAGATCATCAATGACCGCCCGGGACTCGGCCAGCGTATCCCGGGCCTGATCCAGCGCCCGATCCACAATCCCGGCGGCCGTTGTTGTCCGTTCGGCAGCCAGGTGGGCCTTGACCGCCTCCAGTTGCAGCACCAGGCCGGCCACGCCCTGGGCCAGGGTATCATGCAGTTCCCGCGCCATGCGCCGACGCTCATTCTCCCGGGTGAGGGACTCGATCCTGGCGGCCGATGCGGCCAGTTGCGCGTTGGCGCTCTCCAGCTCTTCGGCCAACGCCAGGGCGCGATCATGGGCCGCGGCCATGCGGTTGAACAAGATCATGATCACAACCACGATGGCGACCTGGAAGAGAAACGAAAGGGTCGTCGCGATGGCAAAAGGAGGCTCATCCAGCAGAAACTCCAGCACGATCACCAGTGCGACGTAGAAGGAGCCGATCCAGCGCGCGCGGCGGGAATTCCCCCACCACCCCAGCGCTTCGCCGATGAGGCAGATGGCCGCGGATTCAAAGAGGGAAACAGCCACGCCGTTGAGCCGTACAATCAACGCCATGCCCAGGAGCAGCAGTGTCTGCGCCACGTAGTAAAACGCCCAGCGCCCGGCCCGGTGGGGAAATCGCGTATTCAGCCAGTAGAGCCCGATGTGGCCCGCGCCAATCAGGGCCAGCAACGCCCCCCATCCCGCTTTGCCCTGCTCCACAAGCCCCATCACGGCCAGCAGCAGCACAAAGCCGAGCAAAATTGTGATGAAGGCGTAGATGGGCATGACGAAACGAAATTCGTCGCCTGCGGCTTGTCTGATTTCCAGCTCGTCTGTCTGCGTCATGGGCGTGGTTGCGGGATTGATTGGCCTTATGAACGATGGACTGCCTCACATTCTATCGGACCCGGGCGCTCCCGTCTATTGTACCCTCGTACACTGTCCGATTGGACGGAAAATTCGCCCCGGTTGGACGATGTTTTGTCTGCGGCGGCTTGCTACACTGGCGGCAACGTATATCTTATCCATCCGCTCACAGATCAGGAGGATCAAATGGAGAAAAATCATCGCTATCTCTGGCTTGCCGCCGCCGCCTTGCTCGGCCTCTTCGTGGGGACCAAGTGGAATCTGCCCCTGGCCGCGTGGATCGCACCGGTCTTTGCCCTGCGCTTCTTCCGCGACAGCCCCAAAGCAGGCCGGGCCATTGTGGAACTGTGGTTCGCCTCGGCCATTCCCATGGTCATCGCCCTTCACGGCTCCACATTTTTGTCCCAGCTTCACCCCGCGGCCGAGCCGCTGTTCCTCTTTGCGATCACGCCCATTGGCCTGATTCCCTACCTCATCGATCGGGCGTTCCAGCGTCGCTTCACCGATACGGCGTGGACCACCCTGGTCTTCCCCGTCGCCGTCACCGCGGCCGACTATCTCCTGTCCAGCGACAGCCCCTACGGCACGTTCGGTGCGGCGGGCTACACCCAACGCGGCTTCCTGCCCGCCATGCAGATCGCAGCGGTAACGGGAATCTGGGGCATCACCTTCATCATCAACTGGCTTGCCTCATTGGTCAACTACTTCTGGGAACAACGGCGCAGGGCGACGCGCCTGGGCATGGCCTTTGCGTTGCTGGTTTTGCTGGTTATCACCGCCGGCGCACAGCGCGTATGGACCGCGCCGACGCCCCGCGAGACCGTCGCCATCGCGGGCTTCTCGCTGCCCAATGAGGAGATCAGCATCCTGCTGGGCCAACTCCAAAACAGCGATGAGGCCGCCTTCCGCGAGCAGGCGGATTCACTGCACCAACGGATGCTGGCGGAGGTTGAAGCGCTGGCCGGGGGCGGAGCCGAAATCATCGCCCTGCAGGAAGGCGTCGGGCTCGGCTACAGCGATCAGGTGGACTCCCTGCTGGAACGCGCAGGGGCCATTGCCCGTAAGCACGGCGTCTATATCGTGTTGCCCCTCTTCGACATGGGCAAGGACCCCGCACAGAATGCGGTCGTCATCATCGATGCCGACGGCGAGGTAGCATTGCGCCACGTCAAATACGGCGGGAATCTCTTTGAGGGCACCGAAAAGGGTGACGAAATATTGCGCACCGTGGATACGCCCTACGGTCGCCTGAGCGCCGTGATCTGCTGGGACGCGGATTTTCCCCTGGTGATGGCCCAGGCAGGCGCGCAGGAGGTGGATCTGCTCTTCGTGCCGTCCAACGACTGGCGCGGGGTCAAGGACATCCACGCGGGCATGGCCACATTCCGCGCGGTCGAAAACGGACTGTCTCTTTTCCGCCAGACGGGTAGCGGCGTCTCGCTGGCCGTTGACGCCTTCGGACGGACCTACAGCCGTGTGGACAGCTTTGCTGACGCCAATGCGGATATGAGCGCCGAGTGGCCCGGCATCCAGCGCGTCACGCTGCCCGTCGGTTCCGTACCCACGCTCTATCCGCGCGCGGGCGATGGCTTCGGGCAACTTATGGTCATCGCGCTGGCGCTGTTGCTTGTTCTGCTCTGGGTGCAACGCAAGCGCGGCGCATTGCACAAATTAGCCCACGCGGTTGAAGGCAGCTCGTAACCTTTTCGCAGCCGCCGCAAATTGCGTTATGATTAGCTCAGCAAGAATTTCAACAAACTGGTCGGCGCTGCACTGGAACGAGTGCAAGCTGACCATGACAGCGCACCTGCACAGCTAGAAGAAGGTCCGAATGACGGCACATCTTTTCTCCCCCCTCCCATTACGTAGCGTCACGGCACGCAACCGGCTCTGGATTTCACCCATGTGTATGTACTCCGTTTTCGCCGAAGATGGAGTTCCCACTCCCTGGCATCTGGTCCACTATGGCAGCCGGGCCGCGGGCGGCGCGGGCCTGGTCATGGTGGAAGCAACCGCGGTGGAGGCGCGTGGCCGCATCAGCGCGCGGGACCTCGGGCTCTGGAACGACGAGCAGGCGGCGGCTTTCGAGCCCATCGTGCGCTCCATGGCGGAGAACGGCGCGACGCCCGCGATCCAACTGGCCCACGCCGGGCGCAAAGCAGGCGTCGCCGGCAGCATCGCGCCCAGCGCGCTGGCCTTCTCCGACCAATACGCGACGCCCGCGGCCATGGGCGACAAAGAGATGGACGCGGTGATCGAGGGTTTTCGCTCCGCCGCACTGCGGGCCAGGCAGGCAGGCTTTCAGGCCGCGGAGATCCACATGGCCCACGGCTATCTGCTCCACGAGTTCCTGTCACCGCTGAGCAACCGGCGCGATGACGAGTTCGGCGGTCCGTTTGAGAACCGCATTCGCTTCCCGCTGGCCGTAATCGACGCGGTGCGCCGGGCCTGGCCGGATGAACTGCCCCTCTTCGTGCGCATCAGCGCCACGGACTGGGCCGAGGGCGGCTGGGACCCGGATCAGAGCGTCGAGTTCGCCCGCTACATGCGGACGGTCGGCGTGGATCTGGTGGACGTGTCGTCGGGCGGCCTGACCCCGGCGCAGCAGATCTCCGTGGGGCCGGGCTACCAGGTTCCCTTTGCCGCGGCCGTCCGGTTGGGCGCGGAGATCCCGACCGGCGCGGTGGGCATGATCACCGAAGCGGAGCAGGCCAATGCCGTCATCGCCGACGGCGCGGCCGACGCGGTGTTGATCGCGCGCAAATCGCTCAGAGATCCCTACTTCCCCCTGCGGGCGGCCCGGGAACTGGGCGTTGACGCGCCGATTCCGCCCCAATATGAACGCGGGTGGCAGGCGTGACGTAGAGACGTTGCAATGCAACGTCTCTACAGCCGCCGCCCGTCTATCTGCCGCCCGTCCACCCGCCGCCTGCCGCCTGTCATCCGCCCATCATGGACATGCAAACCGCCTGGAATCAAATCAGCGCCTATTTGACCGACGAAGGCCTGCAACCCGACCGATGCGAAATGTACGGCCCCTGGTCGCCGCCGGAAGAGGAACTGGACCTCCTGGGAAATGTCGCCGGGCGGGACATTCTGGAGATCGGCTGCGGCGCGGGTCAATGCAGCATTGCCCTGGCCCGGCAGGGCGCGCGGGTTACCGGCCTGGACATCAGCCCCAATCAACTCGCCGTCGCCCGGGATAACGCTCGTCGCGCGCGTGCGGATATCACCTGGCTCCAGAGTCGCGCGGAGCAAATGATTGAACTGACCGACGCAACGTTTGACTTGATTTTGGCTGCTTATGTCTTGCCCTATGTAGCGGACCTGCCCAAAGCCTTCAGAGAGATGGCCCGGGTCCTTAGGCCGGGCGGCCGCCTCATCGCCACGCTGGATCATCCCCTGCGCACCATTTTTTACGATGAGGAAGACGAAGAGCCGGTAGGCTTTCCCCAGCGCAGCTACTTTGACCGCCGGCCACTGCGCTGGCCCTACAGCGGAGCCGACGTCATGCTCGCCTCCCGCCATCTGCCCCTGGCCGACTGGCTGGATCTGGGACGCGCGGCAGGCTTGGAGTTGGCGCGCGTAGTAGAACCAACGCCCCCTCAGGATCTGCTCGACGAACTCTGGCCGGAAGATGACCCCCGTGCGCCCCTGCGCCTGTTGCCGCAAGCCGTAATTTTCATCATGCGCAAACCGCGTTTGGGTATAGATACCCGAACGCATCCCGGGACAGACGCCGGGTAAGGCGCGCTCCATGCAGCCGTCCGCCCCAAGCGAATAAATCTCATCCTCGACCGCTCGAATCAGTTTGCCCGAATACCCCCTCACCGCGCCATGCAGTATAATGACCCGCATTACTTATTTCTCGTTACTCGTTACTCGTTACGCATCACTCGTTACCCATGTCCATCTATCCCTTACCGCCCACGGCCCAGGAAATTGATGCGGCGATGAAGAAGCGGCCCGTCCGACCCTTTGGCCTCAAGGCTGCGGTCCTTCTGGTCCTGCTTCAAGCCGTTGCCAATGCTGTGGTCAGCTACAGTTACTTTACCGAGCACGACCTGCCGCCCCGCCTGCTTGCCGGCGATCTGAGCGTTCTCCCTCACCTGCCCGCCGGCGTGATCATAGCCATGCTCATGACCGTACTGCGCGTCGTGGCGGCCTTTGGCCTCTGGCGCTTGCAGCGCTGGGGCTGGGTCTTCAATATGGTGGTCCTCTGCTACAGCATGGCCTATGATGTGGCCGCCTTCGTCCAAGGACAGCCCCACTACATCGCCATGCTGCTCAACGTCATTCTGGTTTTCTATCTGAACTTACAGGAAGTTCAGGCCCTTTTTCCCCAGACGGAAAGAGCCGCGCGCCATGAATGAAGAGGACCTGCTGCGTCGCTATGAGCCGGTAGCCCGCTACACCGACGGCGAAATGTTCTTTCCCTGCGCTGTAGACGAATATCTGGTCCGCTGTCATCTCTGGCTGGCCGACGCTGAGCGGAAAACGACGCTCCTGGCCCGGCCCGGCGAGGTAACGGCGGACACCCTGGGCGACTACGCTACCGCGCCCCGCAATCATCGCCTCTTTCTGCAATTCGTAGACGCCCCCCTGAATCCGGTAGAATATCAGCGCTGGCGCAGCCGTCCCGATCGCCCCGTCCTCCACGCGCCCAGCCGCTTGCAGCGTATCGGCCTCTTCACCCGCATTGTAGACGGGCTTTTTGATCTCTCTTTGCTGGTGCGCGGACGAGTGCCCGGCGGCACCGCGGCCGCAGCCCAAATCAAATATACGGCCATGCGCGCCGAAGATTCGCGCCGGGTCTACTATGGTCGGGCCGTACGCGAAGGCGGCTACATCATCCTCCACTATCTCTACTTCTTTCCTATGAATGACTGGCGCTCCACCTTTCACGGGGCCAACGACCACGAGTCAGACTGGGAACAGGTGATGATTTACCTCAGCGACGAGGGGGAGGCCGAACCGATCCCCCGCTGGGTAGCCTTTGCGTCCCACGATTTTAGCGGCGATGATTTGCGCCGTCGCTGGGATGATCCCGAGCTACAAAAGGTAAATGAAACCCATCCCGTACTCTTTGTGGGCGCGGGCTCTCATGCCAGTTATTTCGCGCCGGGCGAGTACATGATGAATGTTGAGCCGGGCTTCCTGCGCCCCCTCCACGCAACGGGCGCCGCCGTCGATCGGGTCTGGGCCGACGTTCTGCGCCAGGGCACATCCCTCAATCTGGAGCACGGGCTGGAGTCCCTGCTCAGCATCCCGTTTGTAGACTATGCCCGGGGCGACGGGTTAAGCATCGGGCCGGATCAGGATGAGTCGTGGTCCCTCATTCTGATCAGCGACGCGGATGGTTGGGTGGATGACTATCGGGGCCTATGGGGGCTGGACACATGGGATCCCCTGGGCGGAGAACGTGCGCCGGCGGGGCCCAAATATGATCGCACCGGCAGCGTGCGCCTGGCCTGGCGCGATCCCCTGGCCTGGGCGGGGTTGGATACAGTAGCGCCGCCGAATCGAGCGGTTCACGCCATGACCCTGCTGCTCAGCGAGCTGGAAGCGCGCCAGGATGGACTGGTCAAGGAGATCGCCTCGCAGCGGCGGGCCGTACGCCAGCTTGAGCTGGAGATTGAGTCCCTCCGCTCCACCCAATTCCTGAACGATCTCCTGGTCCGCCGGGAAGCAGAAATGACCGAAGAAGAGGCCGCGCTGACTGCCTTGAGCAAGCAACTCAACGAGATCTACGAAACCCGCAAAGCGGGACAAAGAAAGCTGGAGCATTTGGCCCAAGGCGACTTCGGGCCGCCCCGGGCCCACATCCGCCGAGCCCACGCACCCGCACCGCCCATCCGAGCGCCGTCGCATTTCGGCCGCCTGTGGGCGGCGGCCAGCGGCGGGCTGATTTTGCTGGCCATCTTCGCACTGGTCTATCTGCATCCGCCCAGTTGGCCGCTGTGGATCGCCGCCATCGCCGTCTTCTTCGGCGGCGTGGATGCCGCAACCCGGGGACGGGTCACGCCCTTCCTGCTGCGCCTGACCATGCTTCTGGCCCTCATTACCGCACTCATTTTGCTGTCCGTTTTCTGGCCCCAGGTTATTGCCCTCAGCCTAATCATCCTGGTGGGCATTATGATTCGCGACAACATACAGGAAGTCTTCGACCGCTAGTATTATGACCACTTGCGCTGCCGCAGCAATGTGACAGGGGAATAAGCGGGACATCTGACCATAGGTAAACGAAACGCTTTGTGGTAGAATGACGCTGATGTAACCTATTTGTGCAAAATTACACAAAGGAGATTTCTGCATGACCCAACTCAAAGACATGGTGCCGGCCGGCGTCATTACCGGCGATGATGTGCAAGTCGTATTTGACCACGCAAAGGCCGGCGGCTATGCCCTCCCCGCAGTCAATGTTATCGGTTCCAACAGCATCAATGCAGTCATGGAGACCGCGCGTGACGTGAACTCGCCGGTCATCATTCAGTTTTCCAACGGCGGCGCTGTTTTCAACGCCGGCAAGGGACTGAGCAACGACGGCCAACGCGCAGCCATTGCCGGAGCCGTAGCCGGAGCCGAGCACATTCATCGCCTGGCAGAACTGTACGGCATCCCGGTTATCCTGCACACCGATCACTGTGCGCGCAAGCTGCTGCCGTGGATCGACGGTCTGTTGGACGCAGGCGAGGCCTTTTATGAGGCCAAAGGCAAACCCCTTTATAGCTCCCATATGCTCGATCTCTCAGAGGAGCCCATCGAAGAAAATATTGAAACCTGCAAGCGCTACCTGGCGCGCATGAGCAAATTGGGCATGACCCTGGAGTTCGAGCTGGGCGTAACCGGCGGCGAAGAAGACGGCGTGGATAATACAGGCGTGGACAGCTCCCGCCTTTACACCCAGCCGGAAGAAGTCGCTTACGCCTACGAGCAGCTCACGCCGATTAGCCCCCGCTTCACCGTGGCTGCGGCCTTCGGCAACGTTCATGGCGTATACAAGCCGGGCAACGTCAAGCTGCAACCCGTCATCCTCCACAATTCCCAGGAATACGTGCAGGAGAAGTTCAACACGGGGGACAAGCCCCTGGACTTCGTCTTCCACGGCGGCTCGGGTTCCGCCCCCGAAGATATTGCCGAGGCCATTTCCTACGGCGTCATCAAGATGAACATTGACACGGATATGCAATGGGCCTTCCTCTCGGGCGTGCGCGATTATATCGACGAGAAGCACGCCTACCTGGAGACGCAGATCGGCAATCCTGAAGGCGATGACAAGCCGAACAAAAAATTCTACGATCCGCGCGTTTGGCTGCGCAAGGGCGAAGATTCCTTCCGCGCCCGCCTGGAGCGCGCATTTGCAGAGTTAAACTGCATGGATCGACTGGGCTAATTAATATAGTTCAGCGTGAATACCGTGACGGAAATCCGGCGGCTCTGCATCGGGCGGAGTCTGCCGTAAATTTCCGGCGGGATTCACGAAATTTTGCCGGCGGATTCAAAATCATTTTCCAAAAGTAAAGGAGAAACCATGCAAGACTTTAACACCCGCCCGCGCAGCTCCGTCGGATTGGATGCGCAGGGCCTCACCAAGCTCAAGAACGTCTACTGGAATCTCTCTGTACCTGCACTCTACGAACAGGCGCTGGCCCGGGGCGAAGGCGTCGTGGCCCAGGATGGTCCGCTGATTGTCAACACCGGCCAGTACACCGGCCGCTCCCCGAAAGACAAGTTCGTGGTCAAAGAGCCGTCCAGCGATGAGCACATCTGGTGGGGCGACGTCAATGTCCCCATCGACGAAGATCGCTTTGATGAGCTGCACCGCCGCCTGGCCGCCTTCCTCCAGGGACGGGAAGTCTTTGTGCGGGATTGCTGGGCGGGAGCCGACCCCGACTACCGGATGCCCGTGCGCGTCATCAACGAGTATGCATGGCACAACCTCTTCGTGAGCAACATGTTCATCGACGCCACTGACGAAGAGTTGGAAAACTTCGAGCCGGAATTCGTGGTGATTGATTGCCCCAGCTTTACGGCCGATCCCGCATATGACAAAACCCGGACCAGCACTTTTATCCTGGTCAATTTTGATAAAAAGATGGTCCTCGTGGGCGGCACCGAATATGCCGGCGAGATCAAGAAGTCGGTCTTTACGGCCATGAACTACTATCTGCCCTTCAACAACGTCATGCCCATGCACTGCTCGGCCAACATCGGCCCCAAGGGCGACACCGCGGTCTTTTTCGGCCTGAGCGGCACGGGCAAGACCACCCTCTCCGCGGATCCGAATCGTACCCTCATCGGCGATGACGAGCACGGCTGGAGCGACACGGGCGTCTTCAATTTTGAAGGCGGCTGCTACGCCAAGACCATCCGTCTCTCGGCCGAAGCGGAGCCGGAAATCTACGACACGACCCACATGTTCAGCACGATTCTGGAGAATGTGGGCTTTAATCCCGCGACCCGGGTCGTTGATCTGGATGACGGCAGCCGCACGGAAAACACCCGCGCGGCCTACCCCATCTCCAGCATTCCCAATGCAACGCTGGACGGCCAGGGCGGTCATCCCCAAAATATCATCTTCCTGACCGCCGACGCCTTCGGCGTGCTGCCCCCCATCTCCAAGCTGACGACCGAACAGGCCATGTACCACTTCATCTCCGGCTATACGGCCAAGGTCGCGGGCACGGAGCGGGGCGTGACCGAACCCCAGGCCACATTCAGCGCCTGCTTCGGCGCTCCCTTCATGGCCCAGCGCCCCAGCGTCTACGCCAAGCTGTTGGGCAAAAAGATCGACGAGCACAACGTAAACTGCTGGCTGGTCAACACCGGCTGGACCGGCGGCCCCTACGGCGTGGGTTCGCGCATGAAGATCGCCTACACCCGGGCCATGGTCAACGCAGCCCTGGACGGCGAGCTGAATGACGCGGAATACGCAGCCGATCCCATTTTCGGCGTGCAGATCCCCGTCCACGTACCCAATGTGCCCGACGAGGTCCTCCAGCCCCGCAACACCTGGGACGACAAGAACGCCTATGACAAGCAGGCCGCAAAACTGGCGTCCATGTTCCAGGAAAACTTCAAGGCGTATGCGCCCAACGTAAGCGAAGAGATCCGCGCGGCCGGGCCTAACGCATAAAGCGCCCCCTCATTTTGCGCGACTTGCGCCCGACAGACGGGACGTAAGCGCTGCGACGTGACAATTCAGAACCTTCTGTTCTAAAATCCTCCGACATTGCGGTCAAATGCAATGTCGGAGGATTTTTTGATCCCCCACAAAATCCGGTTGGACCCGTTTTGGGTCATTCGAATCTTATGTGGTTGACAAAGGCAAAGCCGTTTGGCGCTTGAATTCTCCAATAGGGTGCGCCCCTTGCATGCGCACGCAAGGGGCGCACCCTATCACATGAAATCCCAAAGAGCCCCCATTTTTTCATCAGGAGTCAACTCCATGCACCCAATCAATGTTACCGCGGCGCCCCGTTTTTCTGCTGCGGAAGCCGCGGAAGTAGTCCGGACCATCTACGACATCAGCGGAGAAATTCAGGCGCTGCCCAGCGAACGGGATCAGAACTTTGCGCTCCTGACGCCCGCGGGCGAACGCTATGTGCTGAAGATCGCGAACGGTCACGAAAGCAGGGCCCAACTCGAGTGTCAAAATGCGGCCATGGCCCGCGTCGCAGCCGCCACGGGCAAGGCTCCCCGGGTGATTCCGGCGCAAACAGGCGCAAGGATGGCCACAGTCGCCGGCCCTGCCGGGATGCGCCACGCTGTGCGCCTGGTCACCTATCTGCCCGGCGAACCGCTGGCCGGGGCGACGCCCCATACGCCCGAACTGCTGGCCGAAGCCGGTGCGCTGCTGGGCGAATGCGCGGCTGCGCTGGCCGATTTTGACCACCCCGCCGCACACCGGGACTTTGCCTGGGACCTGCGCAACGGCCCGCGCCTCATTGCCGAGTACGCCCATCTTCTGCCTGAGGGAGAGCGGGCCGCGGCTCTGCATCTGTCAGAACAATTCATCGCCTACGCCGAATCCCCGACAGCCGCCCTGCGCACCAGCGTCATCCACGGCGACGGCAATGATTACAACATCCTGGTGCGTCCCGGCCGCACGGCAGACGCCGGGCAAAGCGGCTGGACTCTGCACGTCAGCGGCCTCATCGATTTCGGCGACCTGATCCACTCCTGGACCGCAGGCGAAGCGGCCATCGTCGCGGCCTATGCCATGCTGGGCAAGCGCGACCCCCTGGCCGCGGGAGCGGCTGTGGCGGGAGGCTTTCACGCGGCCTGTCCGCTCCTGGAGCAAGAGGTCGATCGCCTCTACGATCTTATCCGGTTGCGCCTCACCATGAGCATGATCATGGCCGCGCGCCAGCAGGCAGCCGCACCCGACAACTCCTACCTGAGCATCTCCCAACAGCCGATCCGGGCGCTCATGCAGCGTCTGGAAAGCATCCCGCCGGGCTTTGCCCGGGCCACGCTGCGCCAGGCATGCGGATTGCCGCCCGTTCCCGCCACGGCCCGCGTGGTTGAGTGGCTGCAAAGCGGGCAGCATACGTCGGCATCCGTTACGCCCTACGATTTTTCCGCGCCGGGCCAATTTGTTGCGGACCTGAGCGTAGGCACGCCTCTCCTGGCCCAACCGCCTGCCTCAGGGGACGCGGTCACCATCCGGGTCCGGGCCGCAATGATCGCCCAAGGCGCATCCGCGGCCGCGACTCGTTACGGTGAGGCCCGCTTTATTGCCTACGCGCCCTCGGCCGCGGCCGCGACGGACGGCGTCCCCGAACAGCCGACGATTCCGCTGGGCGTGGAACTTTTTCTGCCGGCCGGCACGCCCGTCTACGCGCCGACGGCCGGCGCGGTTCACCGCGCAACAAGCGACGGGCGCGGATGCCTGACGGTGCAGCACGCAACGGATGGCGGCGTACGGTTCTACACCTCTTACCGCAACATTGTATGCTCGGTCGCTGCCGGTCAGACCCTAGCGGCCGGGGAGCAAATCGCCGTCACCCGGGGCGACGGCGCGCCGCTGCGACTCCAGCTGATCGTGGATCATCTTGGGTTGGAGACCGACTTTCCATTTTGGGTAAGGCCCGGCGAAGGGGCAGTCTGGCAGGCGTTCAGTCCCGATCCTAACCTGCTGCTGGGCATTCCGACGAGCTGTTTCCCGCCGGCGGGAAGATCCCCGGAGAAGATTTTGCGCGTGCGGCAGGAAAAATTGGGGCGCAATCTGAGCGTTTCCTACCGCAAGCCGGTAAAAATCGTACGCGGCTGGCAGCAGTTCCTCTACGATGAGGCGGGGCGGGCCTATCTGGACAGCGTCAACAACGTGAGTCACGTAGGCCATAGTCACCCCCACGTGGTGGAGGCCGGACAACGCCAGATGCAGGTACTCAACACCAACAGCCGCTATCTGCATGACAACATTGCTGATTACGCCGAGCGCCTGCTGGCCTATTTCCCGGACCCGCTGAGCGTCGTCTTCTTCGTTTGCAGCGGCAGCGAAGCCAACGAGTTGGCGCTGCGCCTGGCCCGCACCACCACCGGACGCTACGACGTCATCATGCTGGATGCAGCGTATCACGGCAACACCCAGGCGTTGGTAGACATCAGCCCCTACAAGCATGACGGTTCCGGCGGCCGGGGCGCGCCGCCCTGGGCCCATCGGGCCGTCATGCCCGATCCCTACCGGGGCTCCTGGCGAGGGTATAGCCCGGAGACGGGCGCGGCCTATGCCAGCGACATTGCGCGCATTCTGGATGAGCATCCCCAACGCGTTGCGGCCTTTATCGCCGAGTCGGTTCTGGGCTGCGGCGGTCAGATCGTCCTGCCCGACGGCTATCTGGCGCAAGCATACGCCCACGTGCGCGGGGCCGGCGGCGTCTGCATTGCCGATGAAGTGCAGGTAGGTTTCGGCCGGGTGGGCAGTCACTTCTGGGGGTTTGAAAGCCAGGGCGTCATCCCCGACATTGTCACCCTGGGCAAGCCCATGGGCAATGGCCATCCCCTGGCCGCGGTGGTGACGACGCCGGCCATCGCCGACGCCTTCGCCAACGGGATGGAGTACTTCAACACCTTTGGCGGCAATCCCGTTTCATGCGCCATGGGCCAGGCCGTGCTGGACGTAATCGAAGCGGAGCAGCTACAGGAGCACGCCGCAACCGTGGGCGCGCATCTGCTGGCAGGGCTGCGTGACCTTATGTCCCGCCACGGGCTCGTGGGCGACGTGCGCGGAGCGGGCCTCTTTGCGGGCGTAGAGTTGGTCACGGATCGGGAGACGCTCACGCCGGCGCCTGAGCACGCGTCCTATATCGCTAACCGCATGCGGGAGCGGGGCATCTTCATCAGCACCGACGGCCCCCTGCACAACGTGCTCAAGCTCAAGCCGCCCCTGGTCTTTGACGCCGCGGACGCCGACCGCCTGACGGAAACGCTGGATGAAGTGTTGGGCGAGAGCTTGCTGCGGGTTTGACGTACGGGGCGCCGTACGTGTCCTGTTTCCTGGGGGTGACGCTCAGGGAATTGCCTCCTGCGAACGCGAATTTTTGCCGGGTGCAAAGATATGATAGATCTCGCTCCGTACAACGAATTGGTTATCGATAGGGGATTTGTATGCAAATTGTCACCGTGCAGAGTTTTTTGCAGAAGCAATCGAGGATGTTGAGAACCTGATTGTACCAGTCATTAGCCTGTATGAGGTCTTCAAGCGAGTTTATCAACAACGCGGTGAAAATGAAGCCTTTATCGGACATAACGTGGTGATATCAGAAATGCCACTCCGGCTATCACCCTACATCGCAGGTCGATAGCCGGAGTGGCGCGTATGCCTACTGAATCAGCTTATGCCAGACGGGCATGGTAACGAGAAAGCCGATGACATTCACGGCAATCATGACCTCGCGCGGGACGTATAAAACGCCGGCAGCGGGCTGCGCCTCCGTCACCTGCGCGGCGGACGCGTCGTTGACGATACGCGGATCAAGGTCGGCGTGAACGGGGCTTGACTCCTGAAGAGCCGAGCGGACCAAATCCCAGAAATCAAGCCCGGTCTCCGTATAGTCGGCCTGGGCGAAAATCTCCTGATACCCGCCGGCAAAGAGGCCCTGGAAATTACTCGTGGCGACTTGATAGATCGCCTCCGGATCCAGGGGAGCGAATTCCTCCTGGGAGGAGACTGCATCGGCAGCAATGCGAATGTCGGCGGCCGCATCATCCACAATGGTGAAGGTCACGCCCGACACCTGGGAAAAGAAATCGGAGCCGCTACGCGAAATACTGTAGTCCAGCAGATCCTTGATCTGCGCGCCGGTCATGGCGTAAGTCAAGACTGCGTTCTTGTAGGGCATGGCCGCCAGCAAATCTTCTTCCAACACAACACCCGGCGGAATCGGCTGGCGGAAGGTGCTGGATGTGATGATGGCCATGTTGGCGTCAGCCCCCTTCCGCACCACGTCCGTAACAAAGTTGCCCAGGCCGGCTGAACCGGTAAACTGTCCGTCAGTCGCCAATTCATCCGCAGCCTCGCCGATGGGTTCATACAGATAGGCGTAATCCGGATCCGCCTGCAGCTCGGCCTGCAGTTCATCGACCATGGACTTAATCTCGGGATCCTCGGGCAAGTCACTGCTCATTTCCACCAATGCGCCGCTGATGTCCTGCAATTCACCGTCCACAAATGTCAGATCGACTTGGCTGATGTAGGTAAGGTATTGGTAGGGAGAAATGATGACCGTATCGCTGTCCGGGATGGCCGTCAGCTCCTCCTTGCGATGGCTATGGGTGCCGAAAATCAAGTCGATGCCGGGAACGGCCTGGGCCAGGGCCAGGTCATCTTCATAGAGCCCGTGGCCGATGAGCACGATGGCGTCGGCGCCCTCAGCCTCCATTGCCTGGACGGTCTCCCGCGCGGTTTCGATGCGATCGGCAAGGATCATGTCAGCAACAGGCATGGTTTCAGGCGTGAGAAGACGCTCGAAATCGGGGCCGGCCACAGCAAAGACGCCAATCGTGACGCCGCCGACGTCAAACAGCTCGTAGGTCCGGCCGTCGCGCTGGAAAATCGGCTCGCCCTCGGCGTCTAAAACATTGCTCGCCAGCATAGGATAGTCAATCCCTGCCAGACATTCAGCGAAAATTTCCGACCCATAGTCGGCATCGTGGTTGCCGTACGCCATGGCCTGAACCAGCCCGTTGAACCACGACCACTCGACACAGCCGTACTTGTCTGACCAGGCGGGCGAGCCTTTGTTGATCATATCGCCGCCGCTCAAAATCAGGGCGTTGGGATCATCGACATACTGCTTGAGATAGGCAATGGCCCGGGCCGCGCCGGCAACATCATCTTCGCCTTCAGAAAAAAAGGGGACGGCGTGGGAATGATAGTCGCTAAAGTGCAGAAGGGTGACGGTTGTCGCCTCCTGAGCCGAAGCCGGGGTTGCGCCCAGCAGCAGAAGCAGGGCGGACAGAGCAACAATGATTGGCGCTTTCATGGGTTCTCCTTTGTGAAGGATGGGTTTAGCTTGCGTTTAGAATCACTCGGGGCTGACCTTTAATAATTGAAAAGGGGGCTGATTACCCCATCCTGCGCTGGACAAATTGCTTCTTCGACTCTGCGTTGAGGAAAGGATTGGTGCGCTTTTGATTGCCCAGCGTGTCCACGGTGAGGCGACCGTAATCGTGACCGGGATAGATGAGGGTGTTATCGGGCAGAGGCATGATCACATCGTGGAGGCTATGGTACATGGCCTCTACGTCGGATGTGGGCAGGTCGCAACGTCCGCAGCCGTCAATGAAGAGCGTATCGCCTGTAAAAAGATGGTTGCGGTGGAGAAAGCAACTACCGTCGGGAGAGTGACCGGGCGTAGCCAAAACCCGAAAGGTCAAGGCGCCCACGCTCAACTCGTCGCCGTCATCAAACTCGATGAGGGATATGTCCGCGTCCCGCCATTCATCTCGTCGCCACTCAGCCGGCGTAAGGCGGGGCAGATAGACGGGAACGCCGGCAGCCTGAGCCAACTCCGTTACGCCGTCAGTGTGGTCATAGTGACCGTGGGTCAACCAGACGGCCTGGAGCGCGGCATTGTGAAACTCGAGCTGATTCAGAATCTCGCCCACGTTCCAGGCCGGGTCCACGACAACCGCGCCGTTGCCGCCCGTATCACCCAGCAAGTAGACGAAGTTGTCCATGTGGCCGAGCTGCATCTGCTTGACATACAGGGTATGGGGAGGATTCATGCTGCAATCGCTTTCTCAGTCAGTCCGTTCGGTTTTGTTGGTGAATCCGCCGCAGAGTGCGCCCTACTCGCCGGCCAGGAGCGCTGCGGCGTCCGGCGGCAGGGGCGGACAAGCCGTCGCGTCCTGGCGATAGGCGTCAACCATGGCCGGCTCGTTCCAGATGTTGTTCACCTTCCAACGCAGGAGGTCCGCATCTTTGATCACCAAGACATTGGCGCCTTCGTCCGTGATGTAGGTTTCCAATTCCCCCAACGCGATGCCGCCCGATCGTACATCCGCCGCATCCAGGCTCAAGGCAAAACGCGCCAGATCGCCAATCTCCAGAAGCGAGAGGTCCGTAGAGAACATTTGATGAAAGGCGTCCCACAATTCGGGCAGGCGGGGCAGCAGATTCATGCTGAGCGCCTGATCCCGCAGCGCCCAAAGAAATTGACGCTGGCGCTGGGCCCGGCCGATATCACTCTCCCGCGTGCGCAGGCGCACAAACCAGTATGCCTCCTCGCCGGTCAGGGTTATGTCGCCGGCAGGCAAGACGAAATACCCCTCTTCGCCGGTGCTTGGGCTGTAAATCGTATCGTAGAACGGACAGTCCAGATGGAGCGTTACGCCGCCCACGGCATCAACCAGGGGCCGAAAGCCGGTCATCTCCACGCGCATCCAGTGCTCCGTAGGCACGCCCAGATATTGGTAGATCACATCCCCTACCAGCCGGGGACCGCCGCCGGGTTCGCTCTGGGAACGCTCGCCCAGGTAGTCCAGCGTATTGATGCGGGAGTAGCCGTAATAAGGCGCATTCACATAAAAATCCCGGGGCACGCTCAGCAGCGCGGCGCGGCCATTGGCGCGATCCAACCCCAAAATCATGATGGTATCCGTACGCCAGTTTGTCTGTCCTTCACGCCGATCGGTCCCCAGGATCAGATAGTTCTCGGTCTCGGCCCAGGCGAAAGCAGGCCCCTCCGGGGGCGGGATCAACGCAGGACCGGCAACGCCGGGGACTATAACCGCAGATGACGCAACCTCAGATGACGCAGCCCCGGATGACGCTGCGGAAAGTCCCGGCGGCGCGGTCATGGGGCGATAGCGGGCGTCAAAGGCCAGGACAGGGACAGGCAGGCGCATCAAGCGCGCATCGGTTGAGGGAAGGGGCAGATAAGAAGGAACCAAATCCTCCGGTCGGGGCTGAACGATAAAGCGGTCGTCAACGGGCGGTCCGGCGGAAGAGGCAGGCGTGAAAACAACTTGCCCGCAGCCGGTCAGAAGCAGCACGGCCAACAAGCAGAAAAATCCCAAAGAGGCGTAGCGCATAAACAGTCAGGTCAGGTTTTCGCATCAGGGCTCAGGGCCGCCAATGCAATGAAGCGGACGGATCAACAGCAAAAAATGACAAGCATCATCATGCCACAGCTTGGGCAGGAGAAAAAACGGATAGGGCGCGGATGCTCGCCGGGCGCCGCCCGCCCGGCCCGGCTTTTGGCGCTGACGGCTGACGTGGGTATGATTGGCGTCTGTACAGATTGTAGACCAGCTATTGCGGATAACAGACAGCATAATGAAGAGAGTACGATAGAGTACAATGAAAAGAGCCATTTCACCCCTGATCCAAATTTGCATAACCGGGCTGCTGAGCCTGGCCTTGCTTTTGCCCGGCGCCCGCGCGCTGGCGGATGACCATACCGATCAGGATGAGCCGATCGGCTATCGCTCAACCTGGCCGCCCCTGCCGGAACGCGGACCGCGCGTGCTGCCCCAGATCGTCCATGATGAAACCATTACGGCAGCGACCCAGGGTGAGGAGAAGTGGATCGACGTGGACCTGAGCGAACAGCGCGTCGTCGCCTATGAAAACGGCCGCCCCATACGCTCCTTTACGGTTTCTACCGGCATCCCCGGCTACCACACCCGGGTGGGCGTATTTCGCATATGGACCGCCACGCGCATTCAGGATATGGACGGCGACAACCCCGCGGCAGCCGATTACTACTTCCTGCCCGATGTAGAGTGGGTCCAATATTTTGACGGGGAGATTGCGTTTCACGGCGCGTATTGGCATGACAACTTCGGCACGCCCATGAGTCGAGGCTGCGTGAATATGCGAAACAAGGATGCGCAATGGCTCTTTGAATGGTCGAATCCCTGGTATGACATGGACGGCCCCGCCTGGCAGATGCCCACAAGCGAGAACCCAGGCACGCTGGTAGTAGTGCGGCCATAACCCCGCCACAGTGAAATTTCACCCTAAAAATACATCTAATTACTACGCGAAAATCCCTTGTTGTAGCCGTTGGACGCACAGGCGCATAGCCACATGATCCCGGCGCGTAACCGTCCCGCTTGCGGTTGCCAAGCGGGCATGAGTGTGGAAAAATTGGGTGAGATCTTGTCCCAAATTTTCCGGTTATCGGCCGGCGCCCCGTCCGACCCGCTGCACCGACTGTTCCCATGAGGCATAAGCATGACGGATCACTCTCCCTGTCATTTTCCCTATTCTGTGATGCAATCCGCGGCGGCGCGCATGATGCTGATTGCGCTGACGACGATCGCCCTGCTCAGCATGGCGCGTCCGGCCCGAGCCCAGAGCGCCGTCCACACCGTAGCGCCCGGCGATACGCTCAGCGAGATCGCCCAGCAGTACGGCACGGACATGGATACGCTGATTGCCCTCAACGGGCTGAGCAACCCGCGTCATATCTGGGTCGGCCAGCAGTTGCGCCTGCCCGCCCAGGCCATATGGCGCGCAAGCGAATCCGCCGCGTATGGCGGCGCAACTGATGCCTACAGCGTACAGCCGGGCGATACGCTCTCGGGCATTGCCGCGGCCAGGGGCGTCTCCCTGCAAGAATTGGCCGCCATGAATGGCCTGCCGCCCCTGACCCGCGTCGTGATCGGCCAATGGCTCACCGTGCCCGCGGGGGGAGACGAGATCGATGCTGCCGACACCGCGACTGCTTATGCCGCCGCCGGCATGGCAGGCAACGAACAACTTCACGTCGTGGGCCCGGGTGAAAGTCTGGGGTCCATTGCCCAGCTATACGGCGTCGCGTCCGCCGCCATCGCCCAGCGCAACGGGATCGCCAATCCCAGCCTGATTACGGTGGGACAGAGGCTCGTCGTGCCCAATGCAGCCCAGGTCATTGCGTCGGGCGTCTATGCCCAGGGATTTCCGGGCAACGTAGCGTTCCCCCCTACCGGCGGCAAATGGATCGAGGTGGACCTCAGCCGTCAACAGGTCACCGCTTATGCAGGCGCCGCCGTACAGCAAGTCTTTCTGATTTCGTCGGGCGCGGCCGCCACGCCGACGGTAATCGGGACATTCCAGATCGAAACCAAGCTCACCGAACAGACCATGACCGGCGGTAGCGAGGCGGCCGGTACGGCCTACCGCCTGCCCAACGTCCCGTGGGTGCAATATTTTTATCAGGATTACGCTTTCCATGGTGCGTACTGGCATAACAGCTTCGGCACGCCCCTGAGTAACGGCTGCATCAACATGCGCATTGCCGATGCCCAGTGGCTCTTTGACTGGGCCGGCTATGGAACCATGGTAATCGTACATGAGTAGCGCATGCGGAAATCCGAAACAAGAAAACGGAAATTAAGCAATGAAAAACGGTTTTTCTATGTGGGCCCGGGCAGTGGCTGGAGCCCTGTTGCTGACGATGCTGCTGGGCAGCCTGGCCACGGCCCAGGATGCCGCCGTTCATGTGGTAGAGCCGGGCGAGACCTTGTCGGAAATCGCCAAAGCCAACGGGACAACCACGGCCGCGCTCATGCAGATCAACCAAATATCCAGCGCCGATCTGGTCCTGGCGGGGCGGATTCTCTATTTGCCGGCAGCCGATGCAGAAGGGGCAACCGACGCCGACTCCGGAACTGATTCTGTGGCTGACGCCCATGCCGAAACAGCCTCCCCTTTGAACGTGCCTGCGCCCCGCCGTTTTGTAGACGCAGACGGCGCCTTTCGCTACTTTGTGGAACCGGGCGACAGCCTCGCCTCCATTGCCGCCGAGTTTCGAGTGGGCGTCTCCGTTCTGGTAGACCTCAATCGCCTATCGCCCGCCCGGCGCCTTACGCCGGGCGAAAGCCTCTTCGTCCCCTACTCGCCCTTCGGCGGCGGCCAGGAGCGCATCCACGTGGTGGAGCCGGGCGACAGCCTGGCCGCGCTGGCGCAAGCCTATGCCACCACCACGGAAGCCATTATCGCCCGCAACGGCATTGGCGATCCCGGCATGATTACAGCCGGTACGCAGCTGTGGATGCCGCCGCCCGCGGCGGTGGAACGCATGGCCGTCTTCCCGGTGGATGAGGAGGGCGTTCAGCGCCCGCTGGTCGCGCCCACATCCACGGAAAAGTGGATCGATGTAGACCTGAGCGAACAAAAAGTTGTGGCATACCAGGGCAATCAGCCCGTCAAGACCTTTACCGTCTCAACAGGGCGCGACTATTCCCCCACGGTCAAGGGTACATTCCGCATCTGGATCAAGACGGCGGAACAGGATATGTGGGGCGGAGATCGGGCGGCGGGCGATTATTACTACCTGCCCGGCGTCAAGTGGGTCCAGTATTTCTACCAGGACTACAGCTTTCACACGGCGTACTGGCACAACGATTTCGGCACGCCTGCCAGCCGGGGCTGCGTCAACATGCGCGAACAGGACGCCAAGTGGCTCTTTGAGTGGGCCGGCCCAGCGTGGGATGATGCAGGCGACGGCTGGCAACGCCCCACTGACAAGGAGCCCGGAACGCTGGTCGTGGTGCATGACTGAAAAAGAGGGAAAAATCTTACTTGACACGCAATTTGATTTGTGGGATACTCGAGTCAGCTAGGCAAAGTCGCACGTTTGTTCCAGCGTACTGCGCCCAGCCTGACATTGCTATCCCATAAAAAAGGAGGTGATGCGAATGGATTGTAGTACTAGTCGTCGTCCGGTAGCGTCACCTCAGGGGATGACCCTGTAAGAACGCTACCGGACAGCAAACCGAAGAGGCCCCGCCGACATGGCGGGGCCTCTTCCTTTTTTGGCCGACTTTTATGCCCAATCCGCCCGTCTTAGCCGCGCTCCGGGGGCGCCGGACTCCAGTCCGGCAAGCGCGACGGGCGACCGCAAGGGTCGCAGGTCTTCCCGCACACATCTTTAACCGGTTCGCGCGCGTGGCGGAATTTGACACATAGAAATTCCGCCGTTATTATGCACGGCCATTGCAGCCTGACGGCGACATCGCTCAGCGCAAAATCAATTTTGACCCATGCGTGAACGCCACTTCGGGATTCACGCCGAACCATACTTAGCAACCATGCTGACATCTCTTTCGATTCAGAATAAGGCGAGCAAGAAGTCGAAGCCGGACTAACGTCTGGATATGCTTGCTTGCCCTGAATGTGGGAGCTTTACAGCCGGCTATCCAGACGGATAGCCGGTTTTTTTGTGCACTGTTATTCTCCGCCGACGTCGGCCTTCTGCAACGTAGCAGACCTGAAATGACCTGCATCTCGCTCTGTTACAACAGGAGGATCGTCCCATGAGCCTGGAAAATTTTGCCATCATCGAATCGACGCTGCGCGAAGGCGAGCAGTTCGCCAACGCATTCTTTTCATCGGATGAGAAGGTCGAAATCGCGCATTTGCTCGATGCTTTCGGCGTCGAATATCTTGAGCTGACTTCCCCGGCCGCCAGCCCCCAAAGCCGCGACGACTGTCGGTGCATTGCCGGCCTCAACCTCAACGCCAAGGTGCTTACCCACGTACGCTGTCATATGGATGACGCCAAACTCGCCATTGACACGGGCGTAGACGGCATCGACGTCGTCTTCGGCACCAGTAGCTACCTGCGCGAGTTTTCTCACGGCAAAGAAATCGGCTACATCATTGAGCAAGCCATTGAGGTCATCCAGTTCGTCAAAAGTCAGGGGCTGGAAGTCCGCTTCAGCAGCGAGGACAGCTTCCGCAGCGACCTGGTAGACCTGCTCACCATCTACCGCGCGGTGGACCAGATCGGCGTTAACCGGGTCGGGATTGCCGATACGGTCGGGGTAGCCCACCCCATGCAGGTTTATGAGCTGGTGCGCACCCTGCGCGGCGTCGTTCACTGCGATATTGAGTTTCATGGTCATAATGACACGGGCTGTGCGGTGGCCAACGCCTTTGCCGCGCTGCAAGGCGGCGCCACCCACGTGGACACATCCGTGCTGGGCATCGGCGAGCGCAACGGCATTACGCCTCTGGGCGGCCTGATCGCCCGCATGTACGCCGAAGATCCGGCGCTTGTCCGTGCCAAGTACAATCTGCCCCTCCTACGCGAAGTCGATAACCTGGTGGCCGAAATGGTCAACGTAGACGTCCCTTTCAACAACTACATCACCGGCTACACGGCTTTTACCCACAAAGCCGGCATCCACGCCAAGGCCATCCTCAACAACCCCAGCACCTATGAGATCCTGGATCCGGCCGACTTTGGCTTAACCCGCTACATTCATGTGGCCCATCGCCTGACCGGGTGGAACGCCATCAAGCAGCGGGCGGAACAGCTTCAACTCACCCTGCATGACGATGAAATCAAGCAGATCACGGCGCAGATCAAAACCCTGGCCGACGAAAAGAAGCTCAGTCTGGACGACGTGGATGTGCTCCTGCGCAGCTATCACAGCGAATCCGCCATGCTGGAAACCGCTTAACAACCGGAACGGATTCATTGATGAGCGCCTCCATACCCCAGACATTTGCTCAAAAAGCCCTGGCCCGGGCTGCCGGCTTGCCCAGTGTTGAGATCGGCCAGGTGGTGGACGCACGGCCGGACGTGGTCCTGAGCCATGACAACACCGCGGCCATCCGCCAGATATGGCGCCAATTCGGCCAGGAGAAGGTGGTCATCCCCGAGCGCATGGCCGTCACCATGGATCACGCCGTGCCCGCGCCGACGACGCGCCACGCGCAAAATCACGCCGAGATCCGGCGCTTCGCCCAGGAGCAGGGAATCCGCAATCTATTCGAGGTAGGGCGGGGCATCTGTCATCAGGTGCTGAGCGAGGAAGCATTGGTTCTGCCGGGCTGGACGATTCTGGGCTCCGACTCCCATACGCCCCATTTCGGCTGGCTGGGCGCGTTCGGTGCGGGGATCGGCCGCAGCGAAACGGCGACCCTTTGGGCCACGGGCGAACTGTGGCTGCGGGTTCCCGAAAGCATGCGCATCGAGCTGACCGGCGATCTTCCGGCGGGCGTCACTGCCAAAGATTTCGCCCTGCGCATCATCGGCGATCTGGGCGCGGACGGCGGGCTCTATCGCTCGGTGGAATTTCACGGGGCGGGAATTCAGGCGTTGAGTCTGGCATCGCGCATGGTCCTGCCAAACATGATGGCCGAGTTCGGGGCCAAGAACGCCTACATCGCGCCGGATGACGCCACGGTCGATTATCTGCTGGCCGGGTTGCACCGCAGGCTGGAACGGGAGGGCGCGACAGAATTTTGCGCCAATGGCCAATGCATTTCGTTAACGGGCGACCCTGTGACAGTTGATGAAGAACTGCGCGCATTGATCCGGGCCGGCGCGCTCTTCCCCGACGAAGGCGCACCCTACGCGGAAACCCATTGCTATCATGCCGCGGATCTGGAGCCCTATGTGGCTTGTCCCCACACGGTGGATCAGGTGGTTCCGGTTTCGCAGCTTTCCGGCGTGCAGGTGCAGCAGGCCTTTTTGGGGACCTGCACCAACGGACGGCTGGAGGATCTGGCCGCGGCCGCTGATGTTGTGCGCGGCAGGAAGATTGCGTCGGGAACCCGTTTCCTGGTGATTCCGGCATCGAGTCTGGTGTTGCAGGACGCGCTCAGGGCGGGCTACATCGAAACGCTGCTGGAGGCGGGCGCGGTGCTGGGCACGCCGGGCTGCGGCCCGTGCATGGGCAACCACATGGGCATTCCCGCGCCGGGCGAGGTGACCATCTCCAGCGCCAACCGCAACTTCCGCGGTCGCATGGGTACGCCGGACGCGGAGATCTATTTGGCAAGCCCGGCGGTCGTCGCCGCGTCCGCTGTGTGCGGGGTGATTGCGGGACCGGGAGATTTGTAAAAAAACAAGATTGAAGATTAAAGATTGGAGGGCGTTGCTTCTCTGAGGGATAGCGCCAAGTCATCATATTCAATCTTCAATCTTTTATGTCTGAGGAAATTATGACTCAATCCGGCCGGGCCTGGAAATACGGCGATAATGTCAACACCGACGTAATCTTTCCGGGCAAATACACCTATACCCTGCGCGAGCGGGACGAGATCGCCGCCCACGCGTTGGAGGATCTAGACCCGACTTTTGTGGCGAATGTCCAGCCGGGCGACGTGATTGTGGCGGGGATCAACTGGGGCTGCGGCTCCAGTCGGGAACAGGCCGCGACCTGTCTGGTCTACAACGGCGTGGGCGCGGTGATCGCTGAGAGCATCAGCCGCATCTTCTATCGCAACGCGCTCAACAACGGGCTGCTTGCCATCGTCTGCCCGGAAGCGGCGCGGGCGATTCAGCCGGGAGACAAGGTGGCGATCGATCTGGCGGCTAGCGAAATCCGCTTCTCAGCGGGAACCTTCCGTTTTCCACCCTTCAGCCCCAGCATCATGGGGATTGTGGACGCGGGCGGATTGGTCCCCTATGTGCAATGTAAGCTCGCTGCGCAAGCAACGGCATACGGTGACGGAGTACGGTGACAAAATGGACCTGGAATTTGTGGTACGCGGCTGGGCGTTGGGCTTTGCCATCGCCGCGCCGGTGGGACCGATCGGCGTGCTCTGCATTCAGCGGACGCTTAACAGCGGGCGGCTGAATGGTTTCGTTTCGGGCTTGGGCGCAGCTACTGCGGATGCCTTTTACGGCTTTGTTGCGGCATTCGGATTGGCCTTTGTGTCCGGTTTCCTCCTGGCCCAACAGCGTTGGCTGGCTCTGATTGGCGGCCTCTTTCTCTGCTATCTGGCTGTGCGCACCTTTACCGCTGAACCGGCACTGCAACCGGCTGTAACCGATGCCGGACGCAAGCGCTCCATCCGCACCGCCTATGTAAGCACCTTTTTGCTGACCATCACCAATCCGGTGACGATTTTGGCCTTCACCGCCATCTTCGCGGGAATGGGGCTGGTTTCAGAGGCCGATAGCTACAGCGCCGCCGGGTTGATTGTCCTGGGCGTTTTTATGGGTTCGGCCAGTTGGTGGCTTTTGCTGAGCGGCGGCGTTTCGTTGCTGCGGGATCGGATTACCCCCGGCGTCATGCGCTGGATCAACCGCCTGGCCGGGATGACTATCGGGGTCTTCGGCCTGGTCGCAATTATGAGCACACTGAGATGAATGTCGCTGTGAACAAACAAAATTTACTCTACAAAATCGGCGTGATCCCCGGCGACGGCATCGGACAGGAGGTGACACCGGTCGCGGTCGATGTCCTGCGCGCAGCGGGGTTGCCCGCGACATACATCGAGCTGGAAGCCGGATGGGACACCTTCCAGGCCACTGGCTCCGCGCTGCCCGACGCGACCCTGGCCGCGCTGACCGGCTGCGACGGCGCGATCTTCGGCGCGGTCAGTTCGCCCAGCGGCAGCGTACCGGGCTATGCCAGCCCCATCATCGCCCTGCGCAAGGCGCTGGACCTCTACGCCAACCTGCGCCCGATCCGCTCTGCGCCGCTCCTCCAAAGCCGGGTTGGTGTGGACCTGCTCATTGTGCGGGAGAACACCGAATGCCTCTACGTGAAAGAGGAGCGCCTGGAAGATGACGGCCGTCGCGCCGTGGCGACCCGGGTGATCACCGCGGACGCGTCCACCCGCATCGCGCGCAAGGCGTTTGATCTGGCGCGCGCCCGGGCGAACGCGCGCGGGCGCCGGGGTTTTGTGACCATCGTCCACAAAGCCAACGTACTCAGCGTGAGCGACGGGCTCTTCCGTGCATGCGCGCTGGCCGTGGCCGAAGAGTACAGCGATGTGGCGGTTGAGGAACAGTTGGTCGATTCTATGGCCTATCGACTGATTTTGGAGCCCGAACGCTATGACGTGATCGTCGCACCCAATCTCTACGGCGACATTCTAAGCGACGAAGCGGCCGCGCTGACGGGCGGTTTGGGACTTGTGCCCAGCGCCAACGCGGGGGACGGCTTTGCGCTGGTCGAGCCGGTGCACGGCAGCGCGCCCGACATCGCCGGGCAGGGGATCGCCAATCCCGTGGCCTCGGTGCGCGCCGCGGCGTTGCTCTGCGCCGCGTTGGGCCAGGAGACCATGGCAGCGGTCATCGAAGAGGCGGTCACCCACGTGCTGGCCCACGGACCGCGCACCCGGGATCTGGGCGGCAACGCAACGACGCAAGCGGTGGCCGAGGCGATTATTGAGCAGGTGAACAGATTGAAGATGAAAGATTGAAGATTGGTTGTCGTCGCTTTTGGGTAAGAAGCGACGACCTATGACGGCAAAACTCCGGCTGCCAATCTTTCATCTTCAATCTTCAATTTTTTAATCATTATGTTTTAGAGGAGAATTTCTAATGGCTTTACAAACTGTGTCCGGCGTCGCCGAATGTCCTGAATGTTTCGGCGAAATCGAGTTGACCGGCGTCATGCAGCACGAGATCGTTCAGTGCCCCGACTGCGGCGCGGACCTGGAAGTGATTGCGCTGGAGCCGCTGACGCTGGCCCTGGCGCCCGAAGAAGAAGAAGATTGGGGCGAATAGATTCGTGATGACGAAAGCCGGAATTCTTTACAGCCGTGTACGCGCCGAAGAGAAGCTGCTCTTCGAGGCCTTTGAAAAGCGAGGCGTCGATTTCGATCTGATCGACGATCGCAACGTCATCTTCGAGATCACCAGCGGCCGCGCGTATGAGGAGATGTACGCGGCCTATGATGTGGTGGTGGAGCGCTGTATTAACCACAGCCGCGCTCTCTATAGCCTGCGCATTCTCAACGATCGGGGCATTCCCACGGTCAACACCGCGCATGTGGCCGATGTCTGCGGCAACAAGTTGCAGACCACCAGCGCGTTGACCGCGGCGGGCGTTCCGTCACCGCGCACGCTCATCGCCTACACCAGTGAGAGCGCACTGGAAGCCATCGAGGAACTGGGCTATCCCGTGGTGCTGAAACCGGCCGTCGGGTCGTGGGGACGTCTGCTCTCCAAGCTCAACGACCGGGAAGCGGCCGAAGCGGTTTTAGAGCACAAGGAAGTGCTGGGCACATACCATCACAGCATCTTCTATATCCAGGAATACATCAACAAGCCCATGCGCGATATCCGCGCCTTTGTGGTGGGCGACGAGACCATCTGCGCCATCTACCGGGATTCCGATCATTGGATCACCAACACCGCGCGGGGCGGCAAGTCCAGCAACTGCCCGGTCACGCCGGAGCTGAACGATCTCTGCGTGCGGGCGGCCCGGGCCGTGGGCGGCGGCGTGGTGGCCATCGACGTGCTGGAAGATCCCGACCGGGGTCTGCTGGTCAACGAAGTCAACTACACCATGGAATTTCGCAACAGCATTTTGCCCACCGGCGTTGATATCCCGGACCGCATGGTCGATTTTGCCTTGAAGGTGGCCAGTGACGGCTGGGCCAAAGCCAATGGCTGGGACAACGGTACGCCTGAGTACAAGTCGGTTTCATTGACCGGTTGAGTTGAATGACGAATGCATATCGCACAAAGAGAGATTGGGAGATTAAGAGATTGGAGTTCTCGAGTAGCCAATATCAATCTCTCAATCTCCTAATCTCTCTTACTGATCGACCTTGTCACCCATCATTGAAGGAGTAATCCCTAATTGTGACTGAATTGATTCGAGCGTCGATTGTCGGCGCGTCCGGTTATGTGGGCGGAGAGCTGTTGCGCCTTTTGCTGGATCACCCCGGCGTAGAGGTGCAGCAGGTGACCAGCGAGCGCAACGCGGATGCGTTTGTCCATTTTACTCACCCGAACCTGCGCGGCCGCACGCGCCTGAGATTCGTCAGTGCGGCCGATCTGGAGCCGTGTGATCTGCTCTTCCTCGGGCTGCCCCACGGCGGCGCGATGGGGCGCATCGACGAATTCGCAGGGTTGGCGGATCGGATTGTCGATCTCAGCGCGGACTTCCGCCTGCGGGATCCGGACGATTATGTGCGCTGGTACGGCAAGCCCCATGCCGCGCCGGATTGGCTGGCCCGATTTGTCTACGGGCTCCCCGAAATCTACCGGGAAGAGCTGCGGGGCGCGCGCTACGTGAGCGGCGTGGGCTGCAACGCCACGGCCACCAATCTGGCCATCCGCCCGCTCTTTGCCGCGGACTTGGTTGACCGTTCCCGAGGCGTCATCTGCGAGGTGAAGGTTGGGAGCAGCGAGGGCGGCAACAAGGCGAGCGAGGCTACCCATCATCCCGAGCGGGCGCGGGTCATGCGCAGCTTTGCGCCCACGGGGCACCGCCACACCGCAGAGATCGAGCAGGCCATCCGCTTGACCGGTGAGGCGGCCGCGGTCCATCTCAGCGCCACGGCCGTGGACAATGTGCGGGGCGTCCTGGCCACCGCGCATCTCTTTGCCAACCCCGGCGTGACGGAAAAGGATCTGTGGAAGAGCTATCGGCAGGTTTACCGGGATGAGCCCTTTGTGCGCATCGTCAAAGAGCGGGCGGGCGTCTATCGCTACCCCGAGCCCAAGATCCTCAGCGGCAGCAACTATGCCGATGTGGGCTTCGACTTCGACCCGGAGTCCGGCCGCATCGTTGCGATTGGGGCGATTGATAATCTGATGAAGGGCGCGGCGGGCAGCGCGGTCCAATGTATGAACCTGATGTACGGCTGGGACGAAACGACTGGGCTGGAATTCCCGGGCCTGCATCCGATTTAGAAACGAGAAATAAGAAATAAGAAAGGTCGCCGGGTGGATGAACGATCATCGCGGATGTACGCTCTCCATTCCTCTTTTCTGATTTCTTTTTTCTCATTGGAGATTTTTTTATGATCGTGATTAAAATAGGCGGCGGCAAGGATTTGAATATCGACGCCGTTGTCGAGGATATCGTGGCGCTGCGCGGGGCGGGCGTGGGTCTGCTGCTGGTTCACGGCGGCGCGGAGACCACCAATGAGGTCGCCGAAGCGCTGGGCCATCCGCCCGAGTTTGTGACCAGCGAGAGCGGCTATGTGAGTCGCCGCACCGACAGGCGCACGCTGGAAATTTTCGAGATGGTCTACTGCGGGCAGCTCAACAAAATGTGGGTGGAGCAATTGCAGACCCGGGGCATCAACGCGGTCGGGCTCAGCGGCCTGGACGGCCGCATCTTTGAGGGCGCGCGCAAGGACAAGCTGCGGGTGCGTATCAACGGCAAACGCATGGTCCTGCGCGACGACTGGACCGGCACAGTGGAGCGGGTCAACGCCGATCTGCTGCGCCTGCTGCTGGACGCGGGATATCTCCCGGTCCTTACGCCGCCGGGGGCATCCGACGCGGGCGAGGCCATCAACGTGGACGGAGACCGGGCCGCGGCCATGGTTGCGGCCGCGTTCAACGCCGAGGCGCTGGTTATCCTCTCCAATGTGCCGGGATTGTTGCGCAACTTCCCCGATGAATCGTCCCTGATCGCCGAAATCCCCAAAGCCAGGGCGGACGACTTTATGCAATTCGCCGAAGGGCGCATGAAGAAGAAGGTCATGGGCGCGGTAGAGGCGATCAATGAGGGTGTGGAGAAGGTTATCTTTGCCGACGGCCGCGTGGATGCGCCCATCCGCACGGCGCTGTCCGGCGGCGGTACGCAGATCGTGTAGACAATGTAAAGCTCGAGAGGAGTTATCTGATGGTTGATATTTATGCACTGGACGCGGATAAGCGTGATTTTGATGAAATCGACGGGCAAGAATTAGGAACGTATATCGATGATCTGATTGCCGGCTTTGTTAACTCGCCGGAGGGTGAGTCTGTGTCGGCTGATCCCGAAACTGTTGGCTTCTGGATTGAATCGTTCATCGAATACGCCTTTCTTTACGAGGGCTACACGCCGGCGACGACCGGACGTCATGAAGCCGAAGACATTATGACGAATATCCTCCCCCGCAAGATGTCCCTGAGCGAACCCGAAGATGCTGATGAAGGCTTGGTCGAGCTGATCGGCTTCTGGGAATATTTGAAGCGCGAATACGAATTGGCCAATGCAGAGGAAGTGCTTGCCTATTTGCGCGGGTTGTCGGTTGAAGAATTTCGTGGGTACATGTTCGATCCGGCCCGCGCCGGGATGGCGAAGTCGTTTTTCCTGTCGGGGACTGAAGCCGGCTACGATATGTCAACCAAGGAAGGCATGGACCAGTATATGCTGCAGTACAACCTTATGCAGCATGCGCTGATGGACAGCGAGGCATTGCCGTCGCTCCCAAGCGAGTCGGATTCCGCCAGGCCTAAGCGCGGGAAAAATCGCAGGAAAATGGCCAAAGCATCCCGTAAGCAAAATCGTAAAACCAAGAAAAAGAAAAAGCGCAAATAGGGAGAGACTCATTGATTACAATCGATTCGTCCTTGGATTATGCACAGATCGAAGAAGAGATTCTCGGCGGGACCACGGCCCGGCGCGGCGATGCGGTGCTGACTCATGGGGGAGGTTGCCGGGTTTGGGACGCCGACGGCAAGCGCTACCTGGATATGACCTCGTCCCAGGGCGTGGCCATGCTGGGCCACGCCCATCCGGTTCTGGCGGGTGCGATCGCCGCGCAGGCCCAGCGCATGATCAGCTGCCCCAACTTCTTCTACAACGACGTACGGGCTGAATTCGCCCTGCTTCTGCGCGAGGTGCTGCCCGATTCTCTGAACCACATCTTTCTCTCGAACAGTGGAGCCGAAGCCATCGACGGCGCGCTCAAGTTTGCCCGGCTCACCACGGGGCGGACTCGCTTCACCGCGGCCATGCGCGGCTTCCACGGTCGCACCATGGGCGCGCTCTCGGTCACCTGGGAACCCAAGTATCGCAAGCCCTTCGAGCCGCTGCTGGACGCGGATCACATCCCCTACAACAATCTGGAAAAGCTGGATGCGGCGGTGACCGACCAGACCGCGGCCGTGATTCTGGAAACGGTGCAGGGCGAAGGCGGCGTCAATCTGGGCGATCGGGAATTTCTGGAAACGGCCGGCCGCCTCTGTCGCGAGCGAGGCGCGCTGCTGATCATCGATGAGATCCAGACCGGCTTCGGCCGCACGGGGCGTTGGTTCGGCTTTGAGCATTTCGACCTTCAGCCGGATATCATCTGCCTGGCCAAGGGGCTGGGCGCGGGCTTCCCCATGGGCGCAATCGCCTACAATCAGCAAGTACGGGACGCGCTCAAGCCCGGCATGCACGGCACTACCTTTGGCGGCAATCCGCTGGCCTGCGCCGCGGGTCTCGCCGCCATCCGTACCTACCAAAACGAGGACCTGATCCAACAGGCCGCGACCCGGGGCGATCTGCTGCGGGCGCGCCTGGAAGAGGCGCTGGCCGATTGTACGGTGGTGCGCGAAGTGCGCGGCGTGGGCCTGATGGTCGGCATCGAGCTGCGCCGGAAAGTCGGCCCGTACCTGAAGACGCTCATGGAGGAGCAGGGCGTGCTGGCGTTGCCTGCAGGGTCGAATGTGCTGCGTCTCCTGCCGCCGCTCATCATCAGCGAGGCCGAAATCGAAGAGTGCGTCCGCGCCATCCGGGAGGTGCTGTGTGACGCGTAGGGATCCGGTCCGCAGCGATGAAGTTGCGCTGCTGAAAGAACTGGTCGCCATCCCGTCCCTCTCGCGTGAGGAAGATAAGGCCACGGCCTGGCTGGTCCAGCGCATGAGCGAATTGGGCTACCCCCGGGCCTTTGTGGATGCAGCGGGCAACACCGTGGGCGAGATGGGCAGCCGGGACGCGGTCAGAACCGTCGTCCTTCTCGGCCATATCGACACCGTTCCCGGCGCGATCCCCGTGCGGATTGAGGATGGTGAAAACGGGCCGGTTCTCTACGGCCGGGGCAGCGTGGATGCCAAGGGGCCGCTGGCGACCTTTACCGCCGCGGTCGCCCGGCTCGGCCATGCCTGGGCGCGTGAGCATGACCTGCGGCTCGTGGTCGTGGGCGCGGTGGAAGAGGAATCCGCGACGAGCAAGGGCGCGCGCTTTATCCGCGATCGCTTCGACGGCGTGCAAGAGCCGTTTCCTGACGCCTGCATCATCGGCGAGCCCAGCAGCGCGCGCCGGGTCACCCTGGGCTACAAAGGACGGCTGTTGGTGGAGTTGGAGGCCGGGCAGCCCATGGCCCATACCGCGGGCCCTGATGCGGGTGTGGCCACGGTCGCCGTGGATTTCTGGCAATGGATAGCGGCGCACGCGGCCCGGTTCAACGCCGACCGCGCCAAAGCGTTCGACCAGCTTCTGCCCAGCCTGCGCGATCTGCGCACCGGGACCGACGCGGGTATGACCGATCGGGTCCATGCCCGGGCCGGCATCCGTCTGCCGCTGGACTTCGATGTGCAAGGCTATGCCCGGGATCTGGCCCGGTGGGCAGCCGGCCGGGTCGGAGCCGATCTGCCTCAGGATTTCGACTGCGAAATCGGCGACGGGTCCAGCGAGACCGTGGTCTCACTGGCGGGCGAGCAGACATCGATCACCCTGCGCTTTCTCGGCCATGAAGCGGCCTGGCGCAGCGACCGCAACAACGGGTTGGTGCGGAGTTTTCTCTCCGCCATTCGCGCGCAGTTGCCTGACGCGCGCCCGGGCTTTGTGGTCAAAACCGGCACCAGCGATATGAACGTGGTTGGACCGGCCTGGCAGTGCCCCATCCTCGCGTACGGGCCCGGCGACAGCGCCCTGGATCACACGCCCAACGAGCATGTCCAACTGTCCGAATATGCGAGCGCCGTCGCCGTATTGGAAGCCGCCCTGCGCGGATTGGCCGCGTCAGGGTGAGGTGCGTTCGGCGAATGACGGCAAAAAATATTGCGCCCAGCCGACGGTCCACGAATTTCAAAACTCGTCGCCTGCTGCGTTCCGCTCCGCACCACCCCGCCTCTCACCCGCCGCCGACCTTCACAC
>JAGRCP010000069.1 GCA_020433455.1 Caldilineaceae bacterium
CGCCCTGTGCCGGACAAATTCTGCTTTCATATGCGAGACCCTGTCACGCATCATTCCTCACATATGCCCCCAACATCACCCCCCTACAAGTTATCCCTATCCCTGTTTCTACCATTTCTACCAAAACGAGTAGGTTCGGAAGCGGCTTGCAATCCGGTTGATGACCCCGCACCTGCTCATTCACCTTCTTCAATACAAGCCTGTACGGCTTATTGGGGACAACGTCATATCTGCCCAAAACGTCATGCCTGCCCAATAGGATTGGGCAGCGCATAGCTGAATAGATGGCCTACAACTACCCTAATATCCGTTGTTGCCCTTTTATGTGAATCTTATACTTTTTCTAAGCCGAAGTGATTTTTAGAGGCATAGGAAAGGTTATTCGCATGAAATTCAAAGGGAGTGGTTTATCTAGCCGCAAGTCGGCGTTGGCGGTGTTTGCGACTGTATTCCTTACACTTACCATAGCGTTAATGCAATTTAGGGCTTCTTCTGCCCAAACTGTAACCGTCGGCCGAAATGGTTCCGAAGATCTGGGCGCTTTGGCAGACGGGGATAGCGATACGCTCGATGGTATTCGTCCTGACGGCATGCAGCCTGCTGCAGCCCCGCCAATCAGCTTCGATAATGCGGACGGCATCCTGAGTTCCACCATCGGAATTGAGCCGGCATCCATGCATTTTACGCGTAACGAAGTTCCAACAGGCGCTGCTATCTCTGTATCCCGCACTTCTGTCGCTGAGTATGCCCTGCTGGAGGCGAAGGTTGCAGAGAACGGCCAACTGCCGGTAATCGTGCGCATGAATGCCGATTTTATGCCCGAAGGTACACTGAACTCACTCCAGGCGGTCAGCCGACAGCGGGATGCGATTGCCTGGAGCCAGGACCTTCTTCTCTCTGACTTATCCGGACAGGGAGTTACGGGGGTGAAGCGCTTTCAATCTATGCCCTACATGGCCATGACCATCAATGCAACTGCCCTGAATTTGCTTCAGGAGTCGCCCCTAGTGGCAAGCGTGGTGGAAGATGTCGCTGAAGAGCCCACACTGGACCTAAGCGTCCCGCTCATCAATGGCGATGACGCGTGGGCAGCAGGCTACACGGGCGCGGGACAGACGGTGGCCGTGCTGGATACCGGCGTGGACTCCAGCCATCCCTTTCTGAATGGCAAGGTGGTTTCGGAGGCATGTTATTCGACTACGAATACAGATGCCGCGACCGTCTGCCCTAATGGCTTGGACAGCCAGACAGGAACCGGAGCGGGCGTGAATTGTACGGTGGCCGGCGGGTGCTCCCACGGCACCCATGTGGCGGGAATTGCGGCTGGTGACGGCGACACGTTTGACGGTGTCGCCCCCGGTGCAAACGTGATTGCGATCCAGGTCTTCTCCGAATTTGATTGTAGCGGAACGCCCTGCGTGCTCTCCTACGTCAGCGATCAGATGCTGGGACTGGAGCGGGTATATAACCTGAGAAATGACTTCTCCATTGCCTCCGTCAACATGAGCCTGGGCGGCGGATCGTATGCCAGCGCGTGTGATTCAGATCCGCGTAAGGCTGCCATCGACAATTTGCGCTCTGAAGGCATTGCCACCGTAATCGCATCCGGCAACGATGGCTATACAAGCTCGATCTCCGCCCCAGCCTGCATTTCTTCCGCCATAAGCGTAGGCGCTACCACTTCTCATTCCCCGGCCGATGTGGTGGCGGGCTATTCCAACAGTGCGCCGATTCTGGACCTGTTGGCTCCGGGCTCATCGATCAACTCTTCCGTACCCGGCGGGGGGTACTCATCGTGGAACGGCACCTCCATGGCCACGCCCCATGTGGCAGGCTCCTGGGCGGTTCTGAAGTCCCAAATACCCGATGCAGGCGTGGATGACCTTTTTTACGCCCTCGAATCAACCGGGGTTCCCATCACCGATACGCGTAACAGCCTGGTAAAGCCCCGGATCGATGTCCATTCCGCCTTGCTTGCAGCTGCAGGCAAGGAAATTTTAACCGTCTATAGTCTTGGAGACAGCGACCTTACGGTAACCGGTGTTAGCATCGCCGCTCCTGTCTTAGCCCGTACACAGGCAGAATCCACCTGTGATTGGCTCGTGCTGGATGCGCCGGCAACGCCTTTCACCGTCTCTCCTGACGACTCGTTTGCCCTTGGGGTTAGCGTTGATGTTTGTGAGGCGCAAGGCACCTATACCAAGACGATACAGATCGCATCGGACGATCCCCTCGCAGGTACGCTGGATGTCCCCGTGACGCTCCAGGTAAATGGCCCGCTGGCCGTAACATTGGGATGGTTTGTCGCCAATCGGAATGGGGAATGGGTCAATTTCCAGTGGAAGATGGTTACTGAACAAGGCGTTGCCGGCTTCAATCTGTTGGCTGAACATGAGGATCAAACAACCGTACGACTTAACGATGAATTGATTTCTTCTACCGTCATTGATTCGGTAACGCCAACTTACTACGAGTTTTCCGTACAAACGGCGGCAGCCCGTTTCTTCCTACAGGAAGTAAACGTGGGGGGCAACGTGACGCAATACGGTCCGTTTAGCTTGACAACGCCAGGGCCCGTTATCCAGCCTGACGTGGAGGATATTTCCCCCAAGGTATGGCTGCCCATGGTCGCCCATTGAGGCGTTCAGTGAACCGGCGGGACCCCGCCGGTTCACTATCCCCCAGTACTTCCCTGCACGTTTCCCCTTATACCCGCCCGGCACGCATTCCGTTCAGCGTGACCAACAGGGCCATGCCCACATCCGCCAGGATAGCAAGCCAGAGCGAGGTCAGTCCCCCTAGCGCGAGCAGCAAAAAGACGAGCTTGACGCCGAAGCTGAGGATTACGTTTTGTCGGATCAGCCGCCGAGCGAAGCGGGCAAGGCGTATTGCCGCAGGGAGTTGGGTCAGATCGTCAGCCATGAGTGCGATGTCCGCTGTCTCCAGCGCCTGGGGCGTACCCGCGCCGCCCATGGCAATCCCCACGCTTGCAGCGGCCAGCGCGGGCGTATCATTAACCCCGTCACCCACCATGGCCGCCTGACCGTAGCGCCTGACCAATTTTTCTACCTCAACCACCTTCTCCGCCGGCAGCAGACTCGCGTATACGTCCGTTACGCCTATTTCCTCCGCGATGGCGGCTGCCGCCTTCGGGTTATCACCCGTGAGCATGGCGGTGGCCAATCCCAGTTCGTTCAATTGTGCGATGACTGATTGGGCATGAGGCCGCGGTTCATCCAGCAGCGTGATATAGCCGCGTACCGTGGAATCGTCAGCCACCAGCATGGTCGTGCGACCCTGGGCTTCCCGCGCGCGTACCTGTTCGCATAGGGTTGCCGCATGGGAAAACTCCGCGTCAAAATAAGGGTGGCTGCCCACCGTAACGAGCCGTTCGTCCACCCGGCCGCGTACGCCCTTGCCCGCCAGCAGCTCTACGTTTCGGGCCGGCGGATAGCGCTCGGCTACTTCCTGGGCAACAGCGGCTTCCATTACCGCATCGGCCAGGGGATGGGACGTACGCCGCTCTACGGCCGCGGCCAGAGCCAGCAGGTCTGTGCATTGGGCACATTCGTCATGGGAAGCTTCCGGCTCCATGCAATCGACGGCATGGATTTCGGTCACTGCGGGATGGCCTATCGTGAGGGTGCCGGTCTTGTCCAGCGCAACGGCCTTTACCTTTCCCAGCATTTCCAGATGGGCGCCGCCTTTGATGAGAACGCCTTCCTTCGCGGCCCGGGTGATGGCGCTGATGATGGTTACCGGCGTGCTAATAACCAGCGCGCAGGGGCAGGCGATGACCAGCATGGCCAGCGCGCGGTAGAGCCACCCGTGATCACCCGCGGGGGGATCAAAAAAGGGCGCCCCAAAGAAGAGCGGCGGTACGGTTGCTACCAGCGCCGCGAGGACAACTACCGCGGGCGTATACCAGGCCGCAAAGCGATCGATGACGCGCTGGCTGGGCGCACGTCGGCTTTGCGCCTCTTCCACCATTGCGATGATGCGCTGGATGGTATTGTCAGCCGCCGGATGGGTCACCTCCACGATCAGCGCGCCGGAACCGTTGATGGTTCCGGCAAAGAGCGCATCGCCCGGCTCCTTGGCGACCGGAACGCTCTCCCCCGTGATAGGCGCCTGGTTCACGCTGCTCACGCCGCTGAGAACCCGGCCGTCCATGGGAATGTTAACGCCGGGCTTGACCAGAATGCGGTCACCCACGCGCAACGCTTCTACCGGAACGCGTTCTTCCTCTTCGTCTCCTGTCGCGCCCGTTAGCCGTAAAGCGGTTTTGGGCGTGAGGGAGAAGAGGTTTTCGATGCTCTTTCTGGCTCGATCGGCCGTATAGCCTTCCAGCGCCTCGCCCACTGCGAAAAGAAAGACCACCAATGCGCCTTCCAAATATTCGCCGATGACCACAGCCCCCACCGCGGCGATGCTCATGAGGAGATTAATATTAAAGCGGCGATTGATGCGCAGCCCGTTGATGCCGCTGCGCAGAATGGGCCATAATCCGGTCAACATGCCTGCAACATAGAGCGCATTGACCGCGGATTGGGCCAGCCCGGCCCAACTCGCGGCCAGGGCCACGAGGATGATGCCGCCGCCGGCCAGGGCGAATTGCGTTTCACGTTCGGCCAGGAGATAGCGCCAAAAGCCGCGCACCCCGCCGGGACTCGACGTAACAGGTTCGGGACGGACCTCATCCGGCAGGGCGATGGTCTTGCCCAACGCTTCCACCCGAGCCTTAAGCGTATCGAAGGCGACGTCTCCGTTAAGGCGTAACTTGCCGCTGAAAAAATCGACTTCAGCGCTCTCTACGCCAGGCAGGCGGCAAACGCCCTCTTCGACCTCTTTGGCGCAGTTTGCGCAATCCATTTTGCCGATTTTGTAAACATAAGCAGACATAAAGAAACCTTTGCTCAAAACAGCAACAGCGAGAACTTATTTCCTTGCAATCTCCAGCTTACACCTTCAAGGCGGGTTGAAGGTCAAGAGGCAATTTTTGATGAGGAGATTGGCGTCTGGGCGACTTGTTTAGAATTTGTTCGGTTTCTGTGTTAGGCCGTAATCGTGAGGAAGAGACGGGCGAAGATGAAGGCGTTGTCGCCCCTGGCTACAAGGAGATAACCTTCGTCGTTGTGCATGACCTGGGGGATTTGTCGAGCATGAAGATGGACCCGACAATCAGCTTCCAGCTGGGCCAGCGCCGTAAGCGCATCGCCGGTGGCCGGATTATCGCTTACCACAAGGATATAGTAACCGTCATCCGCCTGCCAGAGGTGAACATGCTCGCCGCGCAATTGCTCCAACAGCCGGTACGCTTCCTGGGTCGTGAGCGGACAGCCGGTCGTGTGGAGCAGCCATTCCAACATGCTCGCAGCCGACTCGGCCCCGGGGTCGGTGCAGACCCTCTCCACAAGCCGGGTAAAGAGCGCGTCAGCTACTTCCTGCTCATCCGTGAGCGCGCCGGCGGAAGCGGTCTGTATCCGCCGGTGTAAATCCTGGAGAAAAAGTCCCATTTCATGACGCTGCACCAGCAGCTCGGTGACCCGCCGCTCGATCTCCAGATAGCGGGCTTCAGCTATCCGGTTGATCTCACCGTGCGCCAGATTTCCGTTATCGATGCGCCGGAGCAAGAGGCGAATATCATCCAGCGTGAAGCCCAGCCGCTGCGCGCGTTGAATAAAGCGCAGGGTCTGTTCCTGCTCTTCGGCATAGAGGCGATACCCGGCATCTGAGCGCTCCGCCGGGATGAGCAATCCTTCGCTCTCGTAATAGCGCAAGGTGGAGGGGGGGACGCCGCTGCGCTTGGCCAGTTTTCCAATCGTGAGCATGATCCCATCATAACATAGGCGCTCATTTTGCGCGATCGGGTCGATATGCCTCACAATTTTCGCAAATTCGTTCTGTACGAGACGCCTTGATGATGGTCTGGCTTGACGTCATTCTTGTTGACGTCTCCCTCATTTTAAGAAAGATGAGACGTTTATGGGTATTGCAGCAGATGTTGCCATTATTGTTGTGGCAGGTATGATAGGCGGCATTATCGCTCAGCAGCTGAAACAACCACTGTTGTTGGGCTATATCCTTGCAGGCATCATGGTTGGTCCCTTCACGATTGGGCCCACAGTTTCCGATGTTCATAACATTGAGCTGCTGGCTGAGATTGGCGTGGCGCTGTTGCTCTTTGCCCTTGGCCTGGAATTTTCCCTCAAGGAGCTGCAGCCCGTCCGGCGCATTGCCCTGATTGGGACGCCCATTCAGCTTCTTCTGACCATGGCATTCGGTTATGGAATCGGCCTGCTGTTGGGGTGGGATTGGTTTTCTGCTCTGTGGCTGGGCGGACTGATCGCCCTCTCCAGCACCATGGTTGCGCTCAAGACGCTCATGAGTCAGGGGCGCATGGGAACGCTCTCCAGCCGCGTCATGATTGGCATGTTGATTGTGCAGGACCTGGCTGTCGTGCCCCTCATGATTATTCTGCCCGAATTGAATAATCCCGGGGCCGGATTGGCGCAGTTGGGCATGGCGGCATTCAAGGCCGCGATTTTTCTCGCGCTTATGATTTTTGTGGGAACCCGGCTCATCCCCAAACTGGTCACAATTATCGTGCGCTGGAATTCCCGGGAACTCTTCCTGGTGGTCATTACCGCGATTGGCCTGGGCGTTGGTTATGTCACCTACCTCTTTGGCCTTTCCTTTGCCTTTGGCGCATTTATCGCCGGCATTGTGCTGAGCGAATCGGATTACGCGCATCAGGCGCTGAGCGATATTGTTCCTCTGCGCGACGTTTTCGGCCTGCTTTTCTTTGTGTCGGTCGGCATGTTGTTAGACCCCCGCTTCGTTATTGGAAACTGGCAGATCATCCTTTTGATCGTGGCGCTGGTCGTCGCAGGCAAGGCGCTCACTTTCTACGTGTTGAGCCGCCTTTTCGGCTATGGCAACATTGTCCCCCTGGCCGTGGGATTGACGCTTTTTCAGGCGGGTGAATTTTCGTTTGTATTGGCGCGGGTCGGCATAAGTACCGATTCCATCAGCCAGGACCTTTATGCATTGGCCCTGACGGTTGCCGTTATTACCATGTTTCTTACGCCGCTTCTTTCCCGTTTGGCCGCACCGCTCTATGCGTTGCGTCAGCGTCGGCGAAAAGGCGATCCGTTACAGACCATCAACATTCCCCAGGACGGACTGCACGATCACATCGTGATTGCCGGCGGCGGTCGGGTCGGATTTTACGTGGCCGGCGTCCTGCGCGAGTTGGAGCTGCCGTTCGTTATGCTGGAGATGGATTACCATCGAATCGAGCAGGCGAAGGAGGCCGCATACCCGGTGATCTACGGCGATGCGGCCCAGGAAGTCGTGCTGGAGGCGGCTCACGTGGGGCGGGCGCGTCTGCTGCTTATCACCACGCCTGCGATTCAGACCACGCGTTCCATTGCCGAGCAGGCGCGGCGCGTCAACGGAGATATGCATATTGTCGCACGCGCGGAAAGCCGTGAAGCCATGTTCGCGCTCAAGGAATACGGCATCTATGAAGTTGTGCAGCCTGAATTTGAGGCAAGCCTGGAGATCACCCGTCAGGCGCTGCTGCATTTCGAGATTCTACCTGCTGAGATTCAACGCTTTATCGACGCCGCGCGACGAGAATTATATGCGCCGTTCTATGCTGAATCCGCCGGGGGTCACGATGCCTATTTCGCCTCGCAGCAGCTTGTTTCCCGCCTGCAAACCGCGGCCCATCTGATGGCCGTAAATTGGGTCGTTCTGCCGGCTGACAGCGCGCTGATCGATCAAACTCTTGAGGAATCTGCCATCCGCACGCATACCGGCGCATCGGTGGTGGGCATACTGCACGACAGTACGCTCATCGTGAATCCGGAGCGCAGCTATCGCTTTGCCGCGGGCGATTGGGTGGCGGTTATGGGCACTCCTGAGCAGCTTGCCGCTTTCCAACGTTTGATATATCTCAACTCCTGATGCTTGACGAATTCGATACTTTCCGCTTCATGGTATCCAGGAACTTCTGATATTATTATATTCTTTTCTAGCCACATATCACTTTGCCTA
>JAGRCP010000070.1 GCA_020433455.1 Caldilineaceae bacterium
ACGAGAGGACCGGGGTGGACAGACCGCTGGTGTGCCAGTTGTCGTGCCAACGGCATAGCTGGGTAGCTAAGTCTGGAACGGATAACCGCTGAAAGCATCTAAGTGGGAAGCCAGCTTCAAGATAAATTCCCTCACAGGGTTAACCTGGTAAGTGCGCTGGTAGACGACCAGCTTGATAGGCGGCACGTGTACGGGCAGAGATGTCTTTAGCGAAGCCGTACTAATGCACGAGGGCTTAATCTACATACTAAATAATAAGCTGCATCTGCTGAGATGTTCCTAATCCTAATCAGTTTTTAACGTATCAAACATCTGCAATTTTTGTTAAAAAAGAGAGTTTGTTGGTGATTAGAGCGGTGGGGGTACACCCGGATCCATCTCGAACCCGGTAGTTAAGCCCACCAGCGCCGATGGTAGTATGCGGGTAACTGCATGCGAGAGTAGGCCATTGCCAACAAGCTCTCTTTTTTTATTGCCTTGCGTTCGGTTGCTGTCGATTCCTTTTATAGCAGACAGAACCTTTGTTGTCCATGATCGCTTCCGGCTGCAGGGCGGATTCAGGCTATAGCCCTACCCTCGTCTGATGGAAGCCGATTCTCCTCCTGATCCGACATCGCTGCATCGTCGATCTTTCCCTGCTGTTTGCCAATCAAATTTTTTCGCGCTCCCGATGACGCCTTTGCCGTCTATCGGGCGTTTTGCATTGGTTGTCGCTTTTGACATCAGAAAGGTTGACGGATGAATACCCTGGCTGTTATTCTGGCTGCCGGCTACGGCACGCGCATGAAATCTTCTTTGCCTAAAGTCCTGCATCCCATTATGGGACGGCCCATGGTCGAGTGGGCCGTCATGGCTTCCCGGACGGTCTCATCGTTGCCGCCCCTGGTGGTGGTCGGGCATGGTCAGGAGGACGTACGCGCCGTCCTGGGCGACCAGGCTACTTTTATTGAGCAAAAGGAATTACTGGGAACCGGTCATGCCGTGCAGCAGGCTATGCCCGCGGCGCCGGCAATGGTTGATGCTGTTATCGTGACCTACGGCGATATGCCCCTTCTGCGGGGAGAGACCCTGCAAGCGTTAACCGCCCTCTTTGCCGAAGGGCAAGGCGAGAACGGTGCGGCTATGGCCTTGCTAACTATTCAGCGCGAAGACCCCCAGGGATTTGGCCGTATCGTCCGCGATGAGGCCGGTGAAATTCAGGCGATTGTTGAGGAAGCTGACTGTACGCCCGAGCAGAAGAAGATTCAAGAGCTTAATCCCGGCATCTATTGTTTTGACGCCGATTGGCTGCGCGCCAATTTGGCAAAAATTCCGATCAGCCCCAAGGGCGAATATTACCTTACTGACTTGGTCGGCATTGCCGCCCAGCAGGGTAAGCGCATTTTGTCTATGTACGCCCCATTGGAGGAAGTGGACGGTATCAACACCCGCGTGCACCTGGCCCAGGCTACTGAGGTGATGCGTCGACGCATTTTGGAACGCCACATGCTGGCCGGCGTAACGATCGTCAATCCTGACTCTGTGTTGATTGAGGACCGGGTGACGATCGAAGCGGACGCCCTGATCTTGCCGGGCTCGTATATTCAAGGCGCAACGCAGATTGGCGCGCATGCTGTCGTCGGTCCCAATACCCATATTGTGGAGAGCGTTATCGGTGCAGAATGCCGTGTAGCCCACTCCGTCATCGAACAGGCCATCATGGAAGCCCGCAGCGAGATTGGGCCCTTCGGCCACCTACGCAAAGGCGCTCATTTGGGCGAAGGCGTGCACATGGGCAACTTTGGTGAAGTCAAGAACAGCTACCTTGGCCCTGGGGTCAAGATGGGCCATTTTAGCTATCTGGGCGACGCAGAGGTCGGTCCCAACGTGAACATCGGCGCGGGAACCATCACCTGCAATTACGACGGCGAGCGTAAGCATAAAACCCGCATCGGTGCGGATGTGTTTATCGGCAGCGACACTCTGCTGGTTGCGCCCCTCTCCATCGGTGAAGACGCACGCACGGGAGCCGGCTCTGTGGTTACGCATGATGTGCCGGCCGGCGCGCTTGTCTACGGCGTTCCGGCCCGCCTGCCCCGGTCCCGCAATCGCGCGGATGATGAGTAGTTGGATCCATAGTTTTTTTCGTAATTTTAGATTTTTGTGACCAGGTTTTGACTGCGGCAGCGACATCATGCCGCAGAGGGTGAAGCCCGGAACCGGGTAAGTAAATGAAGGAGAGTATTTGTGGACGTTGATCCATTACCTTGGATACTATTGGCTATTTCAATCATTTTGATTATTTTTGCCTCAGGGATTGAAATAGCCTATGTCGGTGTTAACCGACGTCAAACCCGTGAGAAAGCCGCTGCAGGCGACCGCACTGCACAGCAAATTGAACTGTTGTTGAATAACCCCGATCAGCTTTTGCTTTCGTCCATGCTGCTGAAGACAGGCGGCCTTCTGGGCGGAGGCATGAGCGTTCTGTTGTGGATGCAGCAAGCCCGCGGGCTTGCTGCGCTTATCCTCTTGCCTGCCGGCCTCTGGCTTTCCCTCGCTGCGCTTCAGGTGTTAAGCCGAGTCTATGCCCAACGCCATCCTGATGCTGTTGCATCCGCCCTCGCTCCGTTTGTAAATGTCGTGATGACCTTGCTGTGGCCGGCGGCCGCCCTTTTGCAGCGGATGGGGCTTCAACTCAGCGACAGCGCCGCGGAAATGCCCGAGGAGAGCATCTTCCTCACCGAGGCGGGACTGCGCTTTTTGATTGACATGCGTGAGGAAGGCGATGCCGTTAAGGAAACTGAGCGGCAGATGATTGCCAATATCCTGGACATGGAAGAGACTGTTGCCCGGGAAATCATGGTTCCGCGTATCGATATGGTCGCGTTGGAGATCAACACGCCCCTGCGCGAGGCGTTGGACGTCATCATCGAAGCCGGACACAGCCGCATTCCGGTCTACGAAGAAAGCGCCGATAACATCCTGGGCTTTCTCTATGCCAAGGACCTGCTGAATTGCTTTCAGCAAAATGAAACGAATCGCCCCATCCGCGAGCTGCTGCGCCCCGCCTATTTTGTGCCCGTCTCCAAAACGCTGGATACGCTTTTTGCCGAAATGCAGAAGAATCGCATTCATATTGCTCTGGTCATCGATGAATATGGCGGCACGGCCGGCCTGATTACCATCGAAGACATTATTGAAGAGATTATGGGCGATATTGAGGACGAATATGACGCGGAAAGCGAGGCGCTGATTCAGGCAGTGGCGAATCATGCCTATCTTCTCAACGCCCGTCTGGGCCTGGATGAGCTGACCGAACTTTTGGAGATTGATGCGCCTGAAGAGGATGTAGACACCTTGGGCGGCCTGATTTACAGCCTCTGCGGCGACATACCGGAAGCCGGTGAAAGCCTTTCCTACCAGGATTGGACTTTTACTGTGCTCACCGTTGACGGGCGGCGCATTGAGCAGATACGCGCTGAGCGGCATAAAGCCCAGCCTCCCGATGCGGGCGATGCTGTCGAAGTGAGCGGTCGGCGTCAACTCTTGGGCAGTAATTCTCTGTTAAACCTTTTTACGTTGAAATAAGGAGCGTGCTTATGCTCGCTGAAGAGCTGGTCGAACATGCCCTGATCGCACGCCGACGCGCCTACGCACCTTATAGCGGCTATGCCGTCGGCGCAGCGCTGCTGACCACGGACGGAGCGGTCATCTATGGCTGCAACGTAGAGAACGCCTCCTATCCGGCCACCATCTGCGCCGAACGCGTGGCGCTGACAAGTGCGGTTGCTCAAGGCAAGCGCGATTTTGCGGCCATCGCGGTGGCCACGCAGAACGCGGGATCGCCCTGCGGCATTTGCCGCCAGGTGATGGCCGAACTCGGACCGGAAATGCGCGTCTATTTGGCCGACGCTGCGGGCAATTTTTCCGTAACTTCCGTCGCCGAATTACTGCCTGATTCCTTCACCGGCTCCGACTTGCGCACGTAAATTTCTCCGCTAACGGGAGAGAGCGTCTCTTATGGCCGAATTTTCCATGAATGTCCCGGCGCTGGTGGCAACGTACCAATTGCGCCAGCGCGAATTCCTCCTGCAAATCAGCCGGGCGATGACCTCGCGGCTAGACCTGCCCAGCCTCTTGCGTCTCATCCTGCAGAACGCGGCTGAGATTGTCGGCTGCCGCGCCGGCCTGATTGCCTTGACGCGCGAGCATATCGATATTGGCGACATGCCGTCTACCGTCGTCCATTTTGAAGCGCGCGGCGTCTACAATATCGATCCGGCTCTGCTTGCTAGTTTTGCCCCGCTCCTTACGATCGACGCTGTGCCTGTCGCCGCGGATGATGGCGGGAACGACTCTCATCTGCCGGACTTGCAGGAGCGAGTGCGGCAAGTTGAGGCGGAATTGGGCATGACGCTGGGGCAGGTGGTGGGATTGCCCCTGCTTTTTGAGGAGCAATTGCTGGGTATTATCTACCTCTTCCGCAGCGATTATGCCTTCACCCAGGCGGATGCCCAGCTTTTGCAGGGCTTTGCCAACCAGGCTGCGATTGCCGTGCGCAATGCGCGACTTTACCAACAAGTGGGGCGGGAGCGCAGTCGTCTGGCCACCATTATCGACAACAGCGCCGACGGCATTATGATTTTGGATATGGACCTGACCGTGTTGGTCATCAACCAGGCTATGGCCGCCATGGTAGACGTGACGCCCGAAAGCGCGATTGGCCTTTCCTATGAGATGGTGCTGCCTTTGGAAAAAGTCGAAGGGGACGACCTGAACGCAGCGACGGATTTAGCCGGGCTGTTGAGCGACGGCGGCGCTCGCTGCGAGGGCGAACTTCAGCGTCCGGGCGGGGGGCGCATTGCGCTGGCCGTGACCTACACGCCTTTGTACAACGGCGGAGAGCGCCTCGTCAACATCATCGTGAACGTCTACGATATCACAAAATTCCGGGAAGAAGAGGAGATGAAGTCCACCTTCACCTCCATCATCAGTCACGAGTTAAAGACGCCCGTCGCCCTGATTAAGGGATATGCGCAGACGCTGGCCAGAGAGGATGCGGATTGGGATGCAGAGACGGCGCGCCAAAGCCTGGAGATTATCGAGGAAGAAGCGGATCGGCTGGAGGCGTTGATTAACAATCTGTTGGACGTCAGCCGCATTCAGGCCAGCGGCTTACATCTGGACGTAGATCTCATTGATCTTCAGCGACTGATTGAGCGCGTGACTGAGGTCATGGGCGCGCAAAGTCCTCTGCATACCATTGAACTGGACTTTCCCGCCCCGCTGCCGCGGGTATGGGGAGATGCCGAACGGCTGCGCCAGGTGCTGACCAACCTGATCGGCAACGCCATCAAGTATTCGCCCGAAGGCGGCCTTATTCGCATCGGCGGCTGGAGCGAGACGGGCTCCGGCGGGAAGCGGGATCGGGTCGTCATTTATGTCGCGGACGAGGGAATCGGCATTCCCGCCTACGAACTGCCCCACATTTTTGAGCGATTTTATCGGGTGGACAGCAGTCTCCGGCGCAGCACGGCCGGAACGGGGTTGGGGCTTTTCCTGAGCAAAGCCATTGTGGACGCCCACGGCGGTGAGATTTGGGTGCGCAGTGAGAGCGGTGCAGGCGCAACTTTTTTCGTTGCTTTGCCCATAGCCGATCAGACGCCGGCCGTTTCGCCGCTATAGGCCGGCAGGCGCAGCGTAAAGACGCTGCCTTTGCTCAGCGTACTCGTCACGTCAATCGTGCCGCCATGGGCTTCGGCGATCCACTTCACGATGCTGAGGCCCAATCCGCTGCCGCCCAGCTCGCGGCTGCGCGCTTTGTCCGTACGGTAGAAGCGCGCGAAAATTTGCTCCAAATTCTCCGGACTGATGCCCAGTCCCGTATCGGTCACGGAGATGACCACCCACTCTTTTTCATGCTTCAAATCCAGGGTAATGACGCCGCCGTCAGGCGTGTATTTGATCGCGTTATCCACCAGGTTGAGCAGAAGCTGACGCAAGCGTTCCCGGTCTCCCAGGACCATGGCCTGATCTTCGTTCCCCAGGCGAATGGTTAGCGCGCCGGCCGTGCGCATCTGGTCAACCAAACGTTGGGCCTGGAGATAGATTTCCAATAGCAGCGTATCCATCTCCACCGGTTCTTTCTGGATGGACAAAGCTCCGCTGTCGGCTTGGGCCAGCAAGAGCAGATCGTTGATCAACGTATTCATGCGCATGCTTTCGATCTCCACTTCGGCCAGAATTTCGGGCACTTGCTCCGTCATCTCAGACGTAAGTGACCGGCCGGATGATGACTCGGTTGCCGAAAGCATGCGCTGGAGCAGCTGGACATTGCCCTGCACCGTGGTAAGGGGGGTGCGCAACTCATGACTCACGTCGGCAATCAACTGCTGCTGAGTATCAAAAAGTTGCTGGATCTGAGCGAGCATGGCGTTAAAGGTTGTGCTTAGGCGACCGATTTCGCTTTGCTCTTCCTGTACGTTCAGGCGCCGGCTCAGATCGCCTGTTTGGGTGATGCTGCCGGCTGTGCGCGTAATCGCATTGAGGGGAGCAAGCGTACGGCGCGCCAAAAATGCGCCCACAATTGCCGCCAGCACCAGACTCAGGCCCGTACCCAGAATGAGGTAGCGGCTGACCTGGCTCAACGTGCTCCGGACGGAATCGACATTCTTGATGACCTGCACCGCGCCCACGATAGAGTCGTTGACCACCAGCGGTACGCTGTAAACCAACAGTTCAGGCTCCCCGGCCCCGCCCGTGTAATAATTGTAATTTTCGCCGTGTTGCACCGCATCCAGCGCCATGCGATAGTCCGGAACCGACATGGCTCCGAGGTTGCTGCTGCGCTTGACAATCATGCCGTCAAAGTCCACGATCTGGACGCCGGACGCGCTGGCAAAGAGATCGATATCAGGGAACTGCATTGTCGAACGCGGATTGCGAATGACCAGAATGTCGAATTGCAGTTGCTGGGTCAGGGCGCTGGCTACTTCGCCGGCCTGGCGCGCTGCATCCTGCTCCACCTGAGCCCAGAGGTTGGTAGAGAGGGCGGAATAGACGATGACGCTGAAGAGGATAAGCGTCGCGCCCAGCAGCGCCGTATACCAGAGGGTAAGACGCAGGCGAATGCTCATGACTCTATGACGAGGGCCGTTATTGGCTGGATTGTGGATGTGGGGCGCATGGGCGCGTTGATTGCCGGGCTGCATGCCTGGATTATCTTCGCGACGAATAGCATGCGGATGAATGCCGGCTGAAGGGCAGATGAGAGAATCGAGTCAGCGCCTTTATGCATTGGCTTCGCGCAGCGTGTAGCCAACGCCGCGCACGGTCTGGATGAGGCGGGATTTATCGTTGGTTTCGAGTTTGGTGCGCAGATAGCGAACGTATACTTCGATGATGTTGCTTTCGCCGCCAAAATCATAAGACCAGATGTGCTCGTAGATCATCTCACGCGTCAACACTTGATTGGGATGGCGCATAAAGAGATGCAGCAGATCGAATTCCTTCGCGGTTAAGAGAATTTCGCCGTCGCTGCGGAAGACCTGGCGGGTGCGGGGATTGAGCGTCAGGTCGGCAAACTCGTAGATCTCCGGGTCCGCTTCCATTTTGTGGCGGCGGAAGATGGCGCGCAGCCGGGCAAAGAGTTCGTCAAAAACAGGCGGCTTTACTACATAATCGTCCGCCCCGGCATCCAATCCGGTCACCCGATCTTCTACGCTTTCCCGCGCGGTCAAAATCAGAATCGGTACGTTGGACGCTTCGCGGATGCGCCGGCAAACTTCAATGCCGTCCATATCGGGCAGCATGAGGTCCAGGATAATGGCATCGGGGATCTTATCGCGCAGCGCGCGAAATGCCTGGCTTGCATCTTCGGCCGTATCGACCGTATAGCCTTCAAAGATGAGGTTGCGCCGCAACATATCCCGCAACCGTCGGTCATCCTCAATTACCAAGATTCGTTCTGCCATAGCTGTTTAACTCAGAATTTATGGTTTATGCGTTCGATTGTAGGCGAGCAAAAAATGACTGTCAAATGATCGGTGATGGATGTGTAGACCAGCGGACGAACAAAGTGAAATTATGGCGGGTTGACACTGACAAAAGGCAAATGTTATTCTGTTGTCGCTTTACAAAAGGGTCAACTTAATACATTCATCTTACAACATTCGGGTAAAGGAGAACGAAACAAATGCTAAAGCGTATCAGTCCGCTGGCCCTGTTTTTGGCTTTCGCCCTCATTCTGGCGGCCTGCGCAGCGCCGCCCGCCGGCGACAGCAGCTCCAGCGATAGCGCTCCTGCCGACGCGGCAACCACGGCCGACGGAGAAGCAGTCACCATGAGTTACCTCATGTGGGACCCGTCATTTGAAGAGACGGAACAGGTCATGGTGGATAAGTTTACGGCAGCCAATCCCAACGTAACGATTGATTTCCAGACCATCGGGACGCCGGACTACTGGACAAAACTCGAAGCATTGGCCGCGGCCGACGATCTGCCCTGCGTCTTTAACATGAGCGCCGGGTTTGTGGACCAGTGGATCAGCGACGGGCTCATTCTGGATATCCAGGATTATGTGGATCGGGACATCAATCCCGATGATTATTATACCGGCGTCTTTGATGTTGTTCGTAACAAAGAGACCGGTGACATGCACGCTTTCCCCTTCGCCTTTGTGGAGACCGTCCTCTTTTACAACAAGGACGCCTTTGATGCCGCGGGCGTTGAATATCCCAGCGAAGGCTGGACCTGGGATGACTTCTTGGCTGCGGCCCAGGCGACAACCGTTGATGACGGCGGCGACGGCGTCGTGGATCAGTACGGCTTCTGGTTCTATGGCCGCTACGCCCATATCGAATCGTGGGTATACCAAAACGGCGGTCGTCTGCTCAACGAAGGCAAGACGCGCTTTGAGCCGAATGACCAGGCCGTAGAGGCGTTGGCATTCCTCGATTCTCTGATTCATGAATATGGCGTTGCGCCTGAGCCCAAAGAGATGGAAGGCGTGCGCCAACAGGATGTCTTTCCCCTCGGCCTCAGCGCGATGTGGGTAGACGGCGCCTGGAACATTGACGGCAACCGCGAAACCATCGGCGATGACTTCCAGTGGGGCGTTGCGCCGATTCCCCGCGGTCCTCAGGCGACAGCGGATGAGGCTTACGGTTGGCCGGACAGCATGGCGATTGCTTCCTCGTGTGATAACCCGGACTTGGCCTGGGACTTCATCAACTTCATGACCGGCCCGGAACGCACTGTCGATTTGACCTTCGGCGGCAAGATTCCCATCTATTCGCCGGTTGCCTTCTCCGATGAATTCCTGGAAAAAGACCAACAGCCGGATAACAAGGAATTCCTGCTGGAATGGGCAAACTACACCGGTCCCACCACCTTTACGCCCGGCTGGGGCGAGTGGCGCGGCTATACGGACGGCGCGGGCATGGAAGGTCAGCTTGGCGATGTCTTTAATGGCGAAACCGACCTGGAGACAGCCCTAAGCAATATCACGACCCATGCCAACAGCGTGCTGGAGCGCTACTATCCCGAATAGCAACCGGATATGGGGCGGCAGACTGCATGATGCTTTGTCGCCCCCATGATTCTCCCCTATCGACAATAATTGGACACGGGTGCAGAGAAGAGCGGAGGATATCCGCTCTTCTCTGTCCCGAGTGCAATCTTGCCTATTTTCAAGGGAGGGCAAATGAAACACGGCAAGCTTACTCCTTATCTGTTCCTGCTTCCTACCGTGATCGGTCTAATAATCTTTCGTTTGGGACCGACCGCGGTTGCCTTTTATGCCAGCTTTACGCGCTGGAACATTCGCACGCCGCCCCAATCAGTGGGCATGAGCAATTATGCTGAACTAGTTGCCTCGCCTACCTTCTGGCTCGTTTTTCGCAATACGATCGTTTTTACACTGATCTTCGTCCCTGGCGTGATGGTTATTTCCCTGTTGATGGCCGTCATGGTGAATCAACGCCTGCGGGGGATTGCATTCTTCCGGGGACTCTACTTTATGCCCTATATTACGGCTATGGTGGCGGTAGCCATGGTTTGGCGCTGGATTTTCGCCACTCGGTTCGGCATCCTCAACTATGTCCTGAGCGATTTCTTCAACATCGCCAATCCGCCTGCGTGGCTGGCCGATAAAACGTGGGTGCTTCCGGCCCTGGCCATTGTGGCGATTTGGAAGCAAGCGGGCTTCCAGATGCTCATCTTCCTGGCCGGCCTCCAGGGAATCCCCGCCAACCTGTACGAAGCGTCTGCGATTGACGGCGCTACCCGGCGTCACCAGTTTTTCCAGATTACCCTGCCGCTGCTTTCGCCCATCACCTTTTTCGTGCTGGTCATCACCATTATCGAGGCCTTTAAGACCTTTGAAGTAACCTATACCATGACCGGCGGCGGCCCCAATAACGCATCGACCACGCTGGCGTACTTCATTTATCAGAACGCCTTTAGTTTTGGGCGTATGGGGTACGCATCGGCCTTGGCCGTCATTCTCATGCTCGTGGTCGGATTTACAACGTACCTGTCATTCCGTCTCAAAGACCGTATGGTCGAGTACGCACTGTAGGGGAAGGGATATTGTGAATCAAAAACGTACGCAAGCGCTTTTCTCCTACGCGGTATTGCTGCTCTTTGCCTTTCTAACCGCCTTCCCCTTCTTTTGGATGGTGGCGACCACATTCAAATCCCGCGGCGCAATTTTCTCTCTGCCCCCAACCCTCTACCCCGATCTGCTTTTCACGGATCAGATGTGGGACGCCTACCGGGAAGTCTGGTTCCGCCACAACTTCGTTCGCTATACGGCCAATAGCTTTTTCGTTGCCGGCGTGGCCGCGTTGGGCCAGCTCATCGCGGCATCTCTCGCCGGCTTTGCTTTCGCCCGCATGAAATTTCGCGGCAGTACAGCCATCTTCGGCATCCTGCTCGCGACCACCATGATCCCTACCGAGGTGACCATCATCCCTGAATTTTTGCTCATGGCGCGGCTCGGCTGGTTGGATACATATCTGCCCCTGATCGTGCCGTCCCTGATGGTGGCTTCCTTCGGTACGTTTATGCTGCGCGAATTTTTTGCCGGCGTCCCGGATGAACTGGTCAATGCCGCCGTGTTAGACGGCGCATCGACCCTGCGCATCTACAAGGATATCTTTCTCCCCATCTCTATTCCTGCGCTGACGACCCTCTTTCTCATCGCCTTTATCAACAACTGGAATGAACTGCTGCGCCCGGTTCTCTATATCTCAACGCCTTCCCTGCGCACAGTCACCATTGGCCTGACGACCTTCCAGAATGAGTACGGCGCGCAATGGAATCTTCTTCTGGCCGGCGCAGTTATCGCCGTGTTGCCGCTTATCATCATTTACATTGCCGCCCAACGTTATATCGTGGAAGGCATTGCCACGACCGGATTGAAATAGAAAGTAAAGCAATTCATGGCCAACGAGAATTCCGCCCCCGCGGACAATCTTCCTTCTCCCGCTTTAAAGGCGCTTATCCTGGCTGCACGCGGCGGCGAGGCCTTAAACCTGATGGCCTCCCTCGGCGGCGTCCGCATCATCGACCACGTGCTGGCCCTTGCCGAGCGCTTTGTCGCGCCTGAGAATACGTACATCGTCATTCCCCGCCAGGACAGCCGCATTCATGGGCATCTGGGAGATGCGTATCATTATGTGGTTCAGGATGAGCTGCGCGGCACGGGCCATGCCGTCCTGGAGGCGGCCGACCAGCTCGCCGGATATACGGGTGATCTCCTCATCCTCTATGGCGATACGCCCCTGCTGCGCACTTCTTCCGTGCTGGGTATGCTGAAGCGTCATGGCCTCAAGCAGGCCGCCATGACGCTCTTAACCGCGGTCACAGATGTGGAGCTGCCCTATGGTCGGGTTCTGCGCGCTCAGGACGGCCGGATTATCGATATCGTTGAGGATGATGAGTCGCGTCATGCCGGCGACCGGCCCCATGGCGTCGGGGAGTTGAATTTAGGCGCCTATGTGGCCCAGGCCGATCTCCTCTTTGCCGCGCTGGGCGCAATTCAGGCCGGCGAGCGCGACCGGCTGCGCCTGACCGATGTCGTGCGTTACTACACCCGAACCGGCGAGAAGGTTGTGGCCTACCGCAGCCATGATCCCAGCGAATGGCAGGGGATCAACACGGCCGAAGATTTGGCCGTGGCGGAATTCACGCTGCAGAAGCGCCAATTCCGTCCTAACCGTGCAGATGAGAGCAACGAAATCCACTTCGGTACGGGCGGTTGGCGGGCAATTATCGGCGAAAGCTTTACCATGGCGAACGTGCGTCGCCTCAGCCAGGCGTTGGCGAATGAAGTAATCCGCACAAATCGGGAGGCGCAAGGCGTGCTCATCGGCTATGATCGCCGCTTTCTGTCTGACCGGGCTGCCGCCGCGGCAGCCGAGGTCTTCGCCGGCAACAACGTCCCGGTCTATCGTTTAACCGAAGCGGTCCCCACGCCGCTGGTCACCTTTGCTACGGATGCCCAGAATGCAGCTTACGGCCTGGTTTTTACGGCCAGCCATAATCCGCCGGAATGGAATGGCCTCAAGATTTTTCGCAGCGACGGCGCCCTCCTGCTTACAGAGGAAACCGATCGCCTGGGCGGTGAAGCCAATCGCCTGACGGATCGGGATGTTGCCCGCGTTGAACTGGACCTGGCTTTGGCTGACGGCATCGTACGTGAGGCGGACTTTACCAATGCGTATGTCGATGCCGTCGAAGCGCAGATCGACATGGACGCGATCCGGCGCGCGGGGCTGCGCGTCCTCCTCGACTCCATGTACGGCACCGGTCATGCGACGCTTGACGCGGTCCTGACCGAGGCTCGCTGCCGCATGGTGACGATCCACGATCGTCATGATCCCCTCTTCGGCGGTCGTTCGCCCGCGCCCGATCTGAACTCTCTGGGCATTTTGATCGCAACCATGAAAGAGGGAAACTTCGATCTGGGGTTGGCCATGGACGGCGACGCCGATCGGATTGCCATCGTGGATCACCACGGGGAATTCATTCACGTCAATCAGCTCATCCTCCTTCTCTTCTACTATCTCCACGAAGTCAAAGGCGAACGCGGCGGCGTTGTGCGTAATCTGGCCACGACGCATCTGCTGGA
>JAGRCP010000011.1 GCA_020433455.1 Caldilineaceae bacterium
CGCCCGGCCGTCAAACGGCCGGGCTATTGAACAGCGCCCGCTAAACCGGGCTTGGGCATCCCAACGGCTACGCGTGACAAGCCCCATTTATGGGGCGTCGTTTTATAGCACCGGGGTCAAACCCCGGTGCGGGCCCCGGTAATGCAATCCCGGTGCGCGGCGTCCGCCCGGCCGTCAAACGGCCGGGCTACAAAACAACACCTGCTGAAAGCAGGCTTGTCGGGCCGACGGGCGGGGGAGGGCACGGAGGCCCTCCCCTACAACCTGCCCGCGTTTTGAGACAAACCAACCCAATCCTGGGATTTTTTCGGGCCGCGGTCCGTTATGCTGGGTGACGACGGCGGTCCGAAAGCGACTTCTCCTCATCCACACTGACGCGGTTGCAGAAAGGGGGGAGCATAATGCGTCAGACCTGAGCCGGTACGCCCGCCGTCCCGCGTGAATAATTGCGCAGCTTACTCTTTTTGACCTTACTGCATAGGAGGCACACCACATGTTCAAATCCTGGCGATTCGCGTTGGTTTTGCTTAGCATTTGCCTGGCCGGCGCATTGATTTCGGGGGCCGATAGGCTGTTGGCGGACGATCAGGCCGTGGCCGATGCGCCTGGCCTTATCAACTATCAGGGCTTTCTCACCGACAGTGGCGGCTCACCCCTCTCCACAACCGTCACTCTTCGCTTCACGCTCTATGATGCGGATACGGGCGGGACGAATCTTTGGCAGGAAACCCACAGCAACGTCTCCGTCAACGGCGGACATTTTTCCCTGGTATTGGGCAGCATCAACCCCCTAACCACGAGCCTCTTCAGCAGCGAAACCCGCTATCTGGAGACCAGCGTCGATACCACCAACACCAACTCCAACTTTACCGATCTCCCCCGCCAGCGCTTTACCTCCGTGCCCTACGCCATGCAGGCGAACGCCGTGCCCTGGAACGGCATCACCTCCATGCCCAGCGGCTTTGCTGACGGCGTGGACGATACGGGTGGGGCCGCGTATGAAAATGTGGTGGTCGTGGCCAAGAGCGGCGGCGATTATGACTCCATCAAAGATGCCATGGACGCCATCAGTCCCTCGTCAAGCAGCCCGTACCTGATCTACGTTGCGCCCGGTACGTATGACGAGCAGGTGGTCATGAAAGAGTATGTCCACCTCAAAGGCGCCGGTCCGTACGTTACCATGATTTCCACGTCCGTCACGGGGGATACCCACGCCGAAGAGTCCGCGGTGGTAAGCATGGGCGCCTATGCCCAGCTAAGCGACATCAGCGTCATCAACACCGGCAACACGGGCGGCAACGCCGACGGCAACAGCATCGCCGTGCGCATCAAGAACGGCAACATGTGGACTGCGCTGGATAACGTGCGCGCGGCCGTGGCGGAGACGGGCGGCGCACGTCATATCGCCGTCTACACCAGCAGCGGCCAGTCGAGCATGAGCCGAGTCTACGCCATGGCCGCGGGTGCGAACGAAGCGGGCGCAGGGGGCGGCAATAACTGGGCCCTCTTCAACAACGCGCACGACGCAACCATCGACAGCTCCGAATTCCGTGCGAGCAACAACAACGCCAACGGCATCCGCATGAACGGCGGCGAGGTGACCGTCACCAACAGCAAAATTTGGGGCGGTGATGATAGCAATGCCCGGGGCATCAGCAACAACGGCTCCACGTACGTCTATCATTCCACCATCTATGGTCAGGGTTCAGCCGTCATCCAGACCACCAGTAACAGCAACGAAATCTACATTGGCGCATCCAAGGTGGACGGCAGCGTTACGGTCACCTTCGGCACGAAGAAGTGCGCCCAATCGTATAAGGGCGACTATACCGAACTTTCCGCAGCGTGCAATTAGGGAGAAGAGGAGCGAAGGATGAAACAGAAGCAACGCAAGCAACTGCTCCTCCTGGCGGCGGGTTTGTTGAGCCTGTTCATTTTGGCTGGGGGCGTCTTTGCCGCCGGCGAGATGATGCCCCGTTCCATGGTGACGGTTGCAGGCGGCCGCACGTCGGCCGGTTCTCTGCAATTGCATAATGCCCTGGGCGGGCCCGTGGTGAGTGATGTGGGCAGCAGCAGCGGCGAGCTGTGCGCAGGCGTTTTGTGCGGCTCACAGCCCGCCTCAACGCCCGTGCCTGCTGAGCCCACTTCAACGCCGGGACCGAGCACGCCCACGCCGGGAAGTACGCCCGGGTCAACGCCGGGCTCAACCCCCGGCTCAACACCGGGATCGACGCCTGGATCGGAAACGCCGACGCCGACTTCAACGCCAGGCAGCTCATCGTCCAGCGGTGATGTCTATCTGCCGGTGATCAAGAATCCGTAGGGCGTGACACGTGATCGAGCTCAGCGGTAGCGGATGAATTCGCCGGCGTTGCGCCGGTTACACAGCGGTTGACTCTCTTTAAAAAGCAAGGAGTCCAAAGCCACATGAGTTCGTAAAGGCAAAAGGAGACGAGTTGAAACTCGTCTCCTTTTCGTTTATTATGCGACTGTGCAGCTCCAGCGTGCGCCCGTTGCGCAGCCTGATCGACGCCGGGCCATCCGCATCAAGCATATCCAGGCGATAATGCCGATCCTGGATGAAGTGATTCTCCTCGGTGATCATCTCCTGTCGGGTTATAAGCACGACACTACTCCTTTTGAAGCTGGTTAGCAAATTCCGGCGGAGATAAGGTGAAGGCTCTTCATTCTGAAATTGGTCGTTCGATGATTCGGCTCGGGCGCGCAAGGCCCTCATCCGATACCCCTTATCGGATTAATTCTATCACCTGATCAACGCTTCCAGCGCTGCCCATATGATGCTGTACAACCGCTGAATCGCCGGCATGGTAAAGCGCCAGCGGACTTTTCCCCGCGTTGGGCGCTCTACTGTCAGTTGCCAGAAGAGGGCGGCGATCCGCCAGCGCATCCCTTGAATGCGGCCTCGTCGTCGCATGGGTGTCCGACTGATATGCCACGGGACGACGCCCAAGAGCAATATCAGCAACTCTTTCATTTCTACCGTTTCGAACCCACTCATAATCCATCGCTCCTTGACCGTTCTGGTCGCTCGGCGATGATGCGCATCATCTTGCTTGATTCCCCAAATTGCTTAAGCTATCATGACTTTAGGCCCGTTTGTGTTGCATTGTGTGTCGCTGAATTCCGTTGCAAGCCATGCAACACGCGCTTGTTATGATTCATAGTTCTTGGGATTTCGTGTGGTTGACACGGCCGCCCCGCCATCAATGGCCCGTGCGACGGAGCGATGACGGCTCAAGTCCCGGGCGACGCCGTAACCACACAAACTCCGCAAGAACCAATTCATGGAGCTGCTCATGCCCGATTACCAGGCTTTTGCCGATTTGCTCAATCTCCACTTAGGCACACTCTCCCAGAATGAGTTGGCGCAGCGCACCGGCGTCCATCGCTCGACAGTGAATCGCTGGTGCGCAGGCGCGAACGTCCCCCGCGATCTGGCGATGCTGCGCAAGCTCTTCGATGCCCTGGCCATACGGGATGCCGACCTCCAGCAAGCGTTCGTTCAAGCTTGTGATCGGCTCTACATGGAGCCATCGCCTGATCCGCCGGAACCGGATCCCCAACCGTCAATCGATCCCGTCGAAATCGCGGCGTATCTCCAGGCTGTCGTCCGTCAATATGGTCAAGTAGAGACTCGCCCCTATCAACGACTCTCGGATATGAGTGGCGCTGCCCCTGTTCTGCCGCTGCTGGACACGGCGGAGCAGAGCGGCGTTTACGTGCCGCTGCGTTTTGATCTGCATCTGCGGCTGGAAGCAGAAGACCCCCATCTCCGGCGCGGCGCGCTCGCTGGACGGCTGGACTCTGTCGAGGCGCAGGAAATAGAGTCCATACTGGGAAATACCACGCGGACCGATGTATCGTTGGACGTACCGTTGACCGACGTGTTGGCCGCACCGGGCCATCTCGCGCTTATCGGCCAGGCGGGCAGCGGCAAAACGACAGTGCTGCGGCTGATCGCTTCCATGCTGGCCGCGGAGGACGATCTCCTCTTGGCCGAGCAATTGGGCATCACCCGGGAGCCGCGGCCTGTTCCCGTCTATCTGGCGCTGCGCGATTTCGATCACGCTTGCCGCAATAAACCGGAAGAGTACGCTCGGGACGTAGAGAGCTTGCTACGCTTTGCCGACGACAATTTTGCGCGCTGGAATCCCAACACTGTTTCTCCCGGCTTTCCGGGCAAGTTGATCGCTGCCGGCCGGGCCTGGATCTGCCTGGACGCGCTGGATGAAGTGGCCGATATTGACCATCGTTTGAGCATGCGGCGAGTGATTGAAGCGCTGGCGGGCGCCTATCCTGCCAACCGATTGCTGGTGACGGCGCGTGTGGCCGCCTACAACACCCCTGCAACCCGGCTGGACCATCGCTTTACCCTGGCTATCGTACGCGATCTAACTCGTGACCAGTACGCACCATTGGTGGAGCGCCTCTATGCCGGACTGGAGATCAATCCCGATATGGCGCGGCAACGGGCCGGACAACTGCTGGCCCGCATCGATGCCTCGCCGTTGCTCCAGGAGATGGTCAAAACGCCGGTGCTGGTCTGGACGGCCACGCTCATCCACCATGCCAAACGTGAACTGCCTGAACAGCGAGCCGAACTCTACGATACCTATGTGGATGTGCTGTTGGGTGAGCGATTGAAAGAGGAGGAGAACCCGGAGACAGCGCACTATCTGCGCGAGAAGGATTGGTCCTTCGACGACCGCCGCCTCTATCTCACCTATGCCGCCTTTGAAACCCATAAACGAGCTGCCGATGAAGAGTCGACTATCGATGAAGACGGGAAGGTTTCCGGACCGGTGGTGGTGGATGAGGCCGACCTTGTCCGGAAGATTCTGGCGCCCTTTTTGGCTGACTATAGCGGTTTGGACAGACGGGAGGCCCAGCGTGAAGCCCAACGCTTTGTCTCCGCGATGGCCGAACGCAGCGGTCTGCTCTATAGTCACTCGAATGGATACAGTTTCGGCGATCATCTGACTGTGCAGGAGTTTCTGGCCGCAGCCTATCTGGTGGATGATCTACGCGATCAACCGGCGGAATGGAAGGCATGGCTTGAGCAATCTGTGGGCCAAAGCTGGTGGCAAGAGGTGATATTGCTGGCGGCCGGTTACCTGCTGCGCAACCCGCGCCAGGCCAAACGCTTTTTGGAGGATGAGCTGGGCAACCTGCCGGGCCCGGGCGATCTCCATGCGTTTGGCCTGGCCTGGGCCGGCCGGGCATTGCTGGAGATGCCGCCCGCGCGTGTGGCCTGGCACGCAACTCTGCGGACAGAATTTGCCCATAAACTGGCGCATATTCTGCAGCAAGATCCGCCTCTGACATCCATCTCCGCGCGAATAGAAGTCGGTCATATTCTGGGGCGGCTTGGGGATCCGCGCTTCAGCGGGCCTTGCCGGCTGCCCGAATTTATCCCCATTCCCGGCGGGACATTTTCCATGGGCAGTGATGAAGCCGAGGTCGAAGAGCTGATCGCAGCGACAGGGAAAAACCGTTATCGAGACGAATTGCCGCGCCACATGGTGGAGCTGGACGATTTCGCTCTGGCCTGCTATCCGGTGACCAATGAGATGTTTGACTGCTTCATCGATGCCCGCGGCTATGCCGAACCGCGCTGGTGGCCGGAAGCCCTGGCCGATCAGCGCTGGGCAGAGGGGGAGATTCGAGACTGGGAGGGAAAGCGTGCGCAGCCTGCCTACCGGAACGACGAGCGATTCAACGGCGCCAATCAGCCGGTGGTCGGCGTTACCTGGTATGAGGCCGCGGCCTATTGTCACTGGCTTACCGCAGCCCGGAACGATGGCTGTCTCTATCGCCTGCCCACCGAAGCCGAATGGGAACGGGCGGCCCGGGGACCCCATGGATTTCGCTATCCCTGGGGTAATGACTGGGATGCTGAACGGGCCAATACCGATGCCCTCAATCTGGACCGCACAACCCCGGTGGGTATTTTCCCTGACGGCGCTTCTGCCGAGGGGCTCTTGGATCTAAGCGGCAACGTGTACGAATGGTGTCAGGATTGGTATGGCCAAGACACATACGTCGAGAACGTCGACCAGCCGGCGAAGAACCCACAGGGGCCCAAACAAGGCGTGTACAGGCTTCTGCGGGGAGGCTCGTGGTACGGGGATCATCACGCCGTGCGGTGCGCCTACCGAAGCGGGTACTACCCGGGCCGCAGGCTCGACGACAACGGTTTTCGTATCGCCAGGGGTTCTCTCATGCACCCTGATCCCTGATCTCTGTTTTCTGTCCCCTGTTTTTCTGTTTTCTGCTCCGCCAATTTGTAATGAGACGCCGATGCCGGGAGCGCCGGACTCCAGTCCGGCCAATTAAGGACGATATGACCAGAACCTACAAAAACCTCTACCCTCAAATCTATGACTTGGAAAACCTCTGGCGTGCGTGGCGGCGCGCCCGGCGCGGCGGCAAGCGCAAATGGGCGGCTGTAGCCGATTTCGAAATCGACCTGGAGCAGAATCTGGTCGCGCTACACGAGGAATTGCGCAATTTGGCCTACGCGCCCGGCGCCTATCGCCATTTTACGATTCGCGAACCCAAGGTGCGGCGCATTTCGGCTGCTCCCTTTCGCGATCGGGTCGTCCACCACGCGCTCATGCAGGTGATTTGGCCCATCTTTGAGGCGCGTATGATCCACGACAGCTATGCTTGTCGCGTGGGCAAGGGAACCCACCGCGCCGTGGATCGGGCGCAGGCTTTTTCCCGCCGCTATCCCTATGTGCTCCAATGTGATGTGGTTCAGTTTTTCCCCGCCATCGACCATGCGATCCTGCGCGATCAATTGGCGCGCCACATCGCCTGTACAGATACCATGGCGTTGATCGACAATATTCTGGACGGCGGCGTCGGTGTGCTTGATGACCATTATGACATGGTCTACTTTCCCGACGATGATCTCTTCGCCGTCAACCGGCCTCGCGGTCTGCCCATCGGCAACTTAACTTCCCAGAACTGGGCCAATGTCTACCTGAATGACCTGGACCAATTTGTCAAGCACGAACTGCGCTGCCGAGCGTACCTGCGCTACGCCGATGACTTCCTGCTCTTTGCCGGCGACAAAGCGACTCTATGGGCGTGGCGCAGTGAAATCATCCGGAAACTGATGACGTTGCGGCTGACTCTTCACGAGGACCGCGCGCAAGTCTATCCGGTGAAAGCGGGCATTCCCTGGCTCGGCTTCCGCGTCTTCCCCAGCCATCGTCGGCTCAAGCGGCGCAATGTCAAGGCTTTTGGTCGTCGTCTGCGCGCCCAGCGCGATGCTTATCATGCCGGCCGGTTGACCCTGGACGAACTGCATCGTTCATTGCAAGCCTGGATCGCCCATGCCGAGCACGCTGACACCTACAACCTGCGTCGAGACCTGATGAAGCAGGTGATCTTTTGAGTCAGGAATCACCTCTTTTTGCCAAGGCCTTCGATCTGCAGGTCTATCTTTTTACGGTGACCGGAGAGTTCCCGCGCAGCCGACGCTCCGTGCTGGGCCGCCGCGTAGAGGAGAGCAGCTTGCGCTTGCTGGATCTGCTGCTGGAAGCGCGCAAATGTCCGCCTGAGCAGCGCGCCCAACTGCTCATTGAGGCCGACTTGGAGCTGGATCGGTTGCGCTACAGCGTGCGCCTCTGTCAGGAGATTGATCTACTGAGTCGCAAACAGGGGGTCCATGCTGCCGCCTTGCTGGGTGAATGCGGGCGGTTGCTGGGTGCGTGGGTCAAACGCTATAATCAGGCCTAGCGGGTCCGGTCGACACGTGCGTTGCGCCTACCGCAACAGGAACAACCCGAACAACAGGAACGACAACAACGGTTTTCGTATCGCCAGCAGTCGCCGGGGGGAACGGCCCGTGAACTGCCGTCGGCGGGCTGGGTCAATCGGCCCCCGTCCGCGGCCTATGCCGCCTTCCGTGAGAGAACTCCAGACCGCGACCCCGGTCGCGCCCGTGATTGGGCAGGCCAAAGAAGCAAGATGCCGCCTGAATTCGTAGGCATATGTCCGAGCATTCGGGCGGCATCAACCTAAGGAGCAACCCCAATGAGCAGAAAAGGACCCGACCCTGGAAGGCGTTCCTTATGGAAGATCTTTACCGATAAAGAAGAGATGGGCGAAATCGGTCGCGCGCTGGGTCGTTTTGTCCGTGAAGTGCGAGACGAAACCTCTCCATCTACACAAGCGCAAATCAGTCGAATGCAGGAAGAAGTTGAAGCCGACATCAATGCGGTTGAAGCTGATGTTACGCAGCTTAGCATTCAAATAGAGGCTCTTCAGGCAGCGGATGCAACACAGACAGAACTGCTGCATGGGAATCGAGATTTGCTAATGGAGATCATGGATCGTATCTCGACCCTGGAAGAGAGAATTGCGCAAGGCGAAGAGCAAGCCCGGGGTGAAGAGGAGAAGGGGCGGTGGCATATAGCAGCAGACAGACTCGCCCAGATCAAGAATATTTTCATCGGCGCCACGGCGGCTGCACTCTATGAGCTGCTCCTGGGGGATACAGTTTGGCCCTGGTTAAAGCAGCAATGGTTCACCCTTGTCGCACCAGATGGTGTTGAGCCGCCGCCGTCTCCTCTGCCTGAGCCCAAAACAGCCGGTGTTGAATTTCCACAAAATCGTAAACTTTCCCGTTTGAAGATTGATTGGGTTACGGTTCCAGGCGGCTATTTTTGGATGGGCAGCGATCCGCGTTTTGATCGTGCTGCGTATGATGACGAACAACCTCAACACCGGCTCTATTTGCCTACCTACCAGATCGCTCGTGTGCCCATCACAAATGCCCAATACAAACTGTTTGTGGATGCGACCGGACACGATAGCCTCCCACGTTATTGGGACGGAGTGCAGATACCCACAGGTAAAGAAAATCACCCGGTGGTCGGTATTACCTGGGATAATGCTTTTGCCTTTACAAAATGGGCGGGCGGGCGTCTGCCGACGGAGGCGGAATGGGAGAAGGCAGCCAGAGGGTCAGACGGGCGTATCTATCCCTGGGGGAATAGTCCGCCAACTGCAAGACATGGTAACTTCAATCAAAATGTGCAGGGTACAACGATAGTGGGCAGTTACAAAGCCGGGCAAAGTCCTTATGGTTGTTTGGACATGGTCGGTAACGTGTGGGAATGGTGCAGCAGCGAGTATAAGCCCTATCCGTACAATGCCGGCGATGGGCGCGAGGAATTGGAAGGTCCAGGCCGAGGGAGAGGAGTCTTGCGAGGCGGATCATGGTATAGCAACCCCGAACGCGTGCGTTGCGCCTACCGTTACAGGAACAACCCGAACAGCTGGAACGGCAACGACGGTTTTCGTATCGCCAGGGGTTCTCTCATGCATCCTGATCCCTGATCCCTGTCTTCTGTCCCCTGTTTTTGTTTTTCGAATGTGTGTGCAAGTCGGTATCCCTGTCGGGCGCGACCCGTGCGGTCGTCTGTTGGTTGTCCCGTGATTCGGCTCGGACGAACCCCGCGTCACCGGAGCGGCGGCCGGTATACGGTAGGGGAGGGCCTCCGTGCCCTCCCGCCGCCTGTCAACCCAGGAAGCCCGCTTCAGCGAACCCCGCTCACCGGGATCGGCGGGACAAACCACGCCGGCGCGTCACCGGGACCGGCGGACCGGCACGGAGGCCGGTCCCTACGGTAGCCGCACTGTAGGGGGCTACACCAACTTGCCGCGCCCTTCGAAGACGGGCGCGTTGTTGACGATGCGCGCGGGCGAGAAGAGAGAGAGGTCCAGGAATGGCTCCACCCCGCGGATCGTTTCGGCCAGATAGCGACCCACGGCATGGCACTGCTGGAAGCCGTGGCCCGAAAAGCCGTTGGCCAACAGGAATCCCTCCAACCCCGGCCATTCTCCCAGGATGGCGTTGCCGTCAAAACGGTTGACGGCATAGAGCCCCGCCCAGCCGCCGGTCACCTTGAGCCGGTCAAAGGCAGGCACGTACTCCACCAATTCGGGCCACAGAAACTCCATGAATTTGGCCTGGTTCACGGTAAAGTCAAAACCGACGGGGTCGTCCTCAAACGATTTTCCGCACATGAAGCGCCCGCCGTGCTCCTGGATCAGGTAGAGACCCGACGGGAAGGCGATGAGGGGATAGCTTTCCCGGGGCTCGGCTGCGGTTTGCAGGACGAAGACCTGACGCATGACCGGATCCACGGGCAGCTCGATGCCTGCGGTCCGGGCCAGTTGGGTCCCCCAGGCGCCCGCGCTGTTGACTACGTACCCGGCCGTCAACGTTGTTCCGTCGGCCAGGCGAACGCCTTGCGTCTTGCCCCGCGCGTGGAGTATCTCCGCTACTTCCGCTTCGATGAAGGCCGCGCCCAAATCCACGGCCTTGCGCCTGAAGGCCATGAGTACGGCCTGGGGATCCATGGTGCCGTCCAGTTCGCCGAAGACGCCGCCGGCAAATTTGCGCTCATCCAGCAGGGGAAAGCGACGCTTCACCTCGTCCGGCTCCAGCCAACCTACCCGGCAGTCCAGACTTTCCTGTAGCGCCAGGCCGGCCTGGGCGCTCGCCCTGTGCTCTTCGTCCGTCAGGAAGAGATTGCCCTGCCGCCGAAAATCGACCTCCGGCCGCCAGTCGCCTACCGCCATATCATCGCTGAAGGTCGCCAGCCGCTCCAGCCCATACTTGGAGATAAGAATATTTTCCTTGAGGTTGAACTGAAGGCGCGTATTGCCGTCGGAGAGGACGGTGGAGTTATAGCGATAGCTGGGGTCCTTTTCGACGATGGCCACCCGCATGGCCGGATCGGCTTGCATGAGGTAGTAGGCCGTGGCGCACCCCATGACGCCGCCGCCGGCCAGAATCACGTCAAAGATTGTGTCATTCATGGTCTTCTCCCTTTGGGACTAGACGGAGCGGCTGATGCCGCCGTCAACCCGGATATTCTGGCCGGTAATGTAGCCCGCATCGTCCGAGAGGAGGAAGCGCACTGTTTTGGCTACTTCTTCCACTTGGGCATAGCGGTTCAGGGGGATTTTTGCCAGCGTCTCCGCGCTTTCCGGGTAGTTGTCCATGTAGCCGGGCAGCACGTTGTTCATGCGGATGCCCGCGCCGGCGTAGCGATCGGCGTAGAGCTTGGTAAAGCTGGCCAGGCCGCTGCGCAAGGTGCTGGAAACAGGGAAGGTCAATTCCGGCTCAAAGGCGGAAAAGGTGGAGATGTTGACGATCGCGCCGCCGCCCTGCTCCGCAAAGACGGGCGTCACCAGGCGCGCCATGCGCACCACGTTCAGGATAAGGAGGTCCAGACCCTGACGCCAATCCGCGTCGGATATCTCCAGCAGATCGCCCTTGGGCGGATGCCCCGTGTTGTTGACGACCGCGTCGATGCGTCCAAAGCGCTCCAGCGTGGATTCGACCAGTTTGGCCAGGTCGTCCGGGTTGGTCACCGAACCGGTCATGCCCATGCCGCCCAGTTCGTCGGCCAGTTCGACCGCGCCGCCCGAATTGGAGAGCAGGGAGAGGCTGTAACCGGCGGCGGTCAGTTCCCGGGCAATGGCAGCGCCGACGCCCTTGCCCGCGGCGGTTACGATGGCTACTTTTTTAGGCATTCGTTTCTCCTTGGATTGCTGCGGTTACGGTGAGAGTCATGCATCAAGCAGATTGCACATGAACTGTCATTTTATAAACATCCGGCAAGATGTCAATAAAGTTGGCGGGCGCCGAATAGCAAAAGGCCGGGCTTTCATCGAAAGCCCGGCCTTTTGCTTAGATTGGGGATAGGGGGTTAGAAGCCGTCAATGGTAAAAACCTGGATGCGATGATTTTCCCGCCCCGAGAAGATGAGCACAGACGGGTGTTCACCGTTTTCCTCGGCGAACTCCATGTCGCCGATATGGCGAAATTCGCCCGGTCCGCCGCCGGTGGTGCGATCCTGCTGATGGACGAGGGTGTTAAACGGCTCGAAGAGGGAAAGACGGCCCACGCTGTCCGCTACAAAAAGGAAATCTTCCGGTCCCACAGCCAGGGCATACGGGCGGCGGCTCATGCCTGCGTAGTGTTCGACCACGCTGTCAATGCCCATGCTGCTGTCAGGACGAATCAATTTTGTCCGCGCCTGTCCTTCCACGGCTACATAGAGCGACTTGCTCCATTTGTCCGCATGGAGATCGGCGGGCAGCTCAAAGGTATCCGGCGGCGGCGGACTGCCGGTGGAGAGACCCGTCGCACCCCACGTGGCCAGATGATTTCCGGCTGCATCCGCCACGTGAATCCGGCCATTGGTGTTGTACGCGCCGTTAAACCACTGGTTGGCGATATAGACGATCTGATTTCCGTCTACGGTCAATCCCTTGGGCGAACCGATCTGGCCGGGGTTCTGGCCGAAAGGCGGCGTCCATGCCGTCAGGAAGGCCCCGTACAGCGTGTAGCGGTGGACCGTGCCGTTATCCGTGATGATCCACAGATGGTCATCAGCGGAATCAATGGCCACGTCAATCGGAGGAGCGCCCAGCGCCCAGCCGTTCAGGAAATTGCCTTCCACATCGAAAAGCTGGACGCGGCTGTTGCCGTAATCCGCCACGGCCAGGACTCCCTCTTTCCCGCTGTAGGCAATGCCCATGGGCTGGGTCAGGTGACCGGCGGGCGCCTGGAAACTCCCCAGGATCTGGAGCACGTTGCCCAGCTCATCCATGCGTTGGACGCGATGGTTGTCCGCGTCCGCCACCAGGAACTGCGTCTGTTGCGAAGCGGGATTGAGCGCGATGCCCATGGGCGTATTGAACAGGCCCGGTGCGTTGCCCTGGGCGCTGATGACGTTCTGGTAGACGCCGGCCAGGTCAAAGCGCTGCATGCGGTGGTTGCCGCTTTCCGTTACGTAGATGCCGTTTTGGTTTACATCGATGCCTGCCGGAGCGCTCAATTCTCCTTTGCCCGTTCCGGCGGAACCAAACTCCCAGAGGTAGGAACCGTCAGGGGCAAAGGCCTGGACGCGGTTGTTGCCGGTATCCGCCACGTAGACGACGTCTCGATAGACGGCAATCGCCTTGGGCGTTTCGAATTGGCCGGGGCCGTTGCCCTGGCTGCCCCACTCGCCGAGGTAATTCCCATCGTGGCCAAAGACCTGAATCCGGTGGTTCCACGTATCGGCTACGTAGATGGTCTTTTTGCCGATGGCCAGATCGTGTACGTCGCTGAACTGACCGGCTCCTGGCCCGGAACTGCCGAATGCAAAGAGGTAGGCGCCGTTTTTGTCAAAGACCTGGATGCGCTCGCCGCCCATTTCCGCGACATAGACTCTGTTGAGCTGATCGTTCACCGCGATCCCCATGGGTTGCAGGAGATCGCCTGTATCCGAGCCGAACCAGCCCCACTTGCGCACAAAGTTGCCAGCGGGGTCGAAGACCTGGATGCGGTGGTCTTCGTAATCGGTGACGTAGGTGTAGCCTTGCTGATCGACGGCTACGCCCTGGGGTTTGTGAAAATAGCCGTCGAGCTTGCCGAACTCCAGCTCGTAATTCAGGATATCGGTCTGAGCCAGGGCAACCTGGGGCATCAGAATAAAAAGCGCGGCAAGGCAAAAACCCAGGCCGATCAGCGCTTTCTGAAACAGGTGATTTTGACTTCGACTTTTCATGCTTTCCTCCTTGATGGAATGATCGTGAACTGTCTTGCGACAGCAGGAGGATAGCATGCGACGCGCCAAAAAAATCTCAGGAATGGGCGACTTCGTCTCAACCTGGACCAATGCAGAAAAACAGATGGGGCAGGGCCTCGCGGCAGGTCCTAATCCGCTTTGATGGCGATGGCGCTCAGCTGTTCATAGTAAGGGGTGCACTCGGCCAGCAGCGGCTCCAGGGATGCAGGAAAGGACGCTGACTTGGGCGCATAGGGCGCAAAGCCCGTGGAGCGGTGGACCGCATGATACCAATACCTGGCCCACGATCCGTCTTCGGGGCGAGGTCCCGCTTCCCAGCGGAGCATGGCCTCCTGGAAGGATATCCCGATCCGGCGGCATAACTCGCCCAGCACTTTTGCGGGGTTGAGCAGAATCTGCCTGGAGTCCAGCACCGGCGGCTCCTGGCCCATGCTGTGCAGACGCTCCAGCAGTTCCACATGCGCCTGATAGCCCACATCCTGCAGGGTAGGCGCCTGGATCTGCTTCGCATAGCTAGGCAGCATTTCGACGGGATCCCGGGTCAGCAGCACGTTAACCGTTGCGCGTAAAAAAGTCGGGTCCAGCTCGATTAGATGGTGGGTCATCTGCTTGAAGAAAGCCACGGGCTTGGGCTGGGGACCGAGGATCAGGTCACGCACCACTTTCTCTCCGTCATTCTCCATTTCCGTCAGTACATCCTCTGCGCCGGGATGGTAGGCAAGGGCGGGCGTCCGTACGAGGTAATGGGCGTAGAGAGGTTCATCGTAGACTATCGTATCGTCCCGCTGGGCGAAGGAATACATGAGGGCCGTAGAAATATTGCGCGGTCCGCTCCACAGGCAGATGCGTACAGTCTTGTCGTTCATGTTTGCTTCCCCGCTTCCTTGGCGACGGCCACCGCGCGCGCGATCTCCGCGTGATAAAGATCGGTCAGTCGAGCCGTCATGGGCCCCGGCTCGCCGGCGCCGATGACGCGCCCGTCCACCTTGATCACGGGTGTCAGGCCGCCGAAGGTGCCGGTGACGAAGGCCTCATCCGCGCCGTAGACGTCGAAAAGGGAGAAGTTTTTTTCGTAGCAGGGAATACCCGCGCTCCGCGCAACCTGAATGACCTTTCCCCGGGTGATGCCGTTCATGCAATATTGACCGGTGGAGGTCCATACTTCGTCATCTTTGACCATGAAAAAGTTGGTGGCGTTGCAGGTGGCCACGAAGCCGTGAATGTCCAGCATAAGGGCCTCGTCAGCGCCCGCTTCCAGAGCCTGGACCAGGGCCATCACTTCGTGGAGCTTGCTGTGGCAGTTGAGGCGCGGATCCAGATAATCGGGCGAGCCCCGGCGAATGGCGCTGGTGAAGAGGGTTACGCCCCGGCCGCGGGAGTCGGGGCTCGCCTGCTTGTATTCGGGAATGATGACCAGATTGGGGCCGGTTACGGTTAAGCGCGGATCCTGCGAGGGCGTCTGCTTAATGCCTCGGGTCAGCATGAAGCGCACGTGTACGCCGTCCTGCATGCCGTTGGCGTCGAGCGTGTACCATAGCTTATCGGTTAGCTCCTGCCGGCTCATCTTCAGGTCCATGCCGATGGTTGCCGCGCCCTGCCAGAGGCGCTCCAGATGCTCGTCCAGAAAGACCAGCACACCGTCATGCAGGCGCAGGGCTTCCCAGACGCCGTCGCCTACCAGGTAGCCGCTGTCGAAGACGGATATCTTGGCTTCGTCGCGGGGGAGAAGTTCGTTGTTGACATAAATCAGGACATTTGCGTTGCGATCGTCGGCGACTGCATTGTGGGTGCCGTGGACGGCCATATGGTTCTCCTTTTGGGCGCATGGAGTCGGATGGGCGGAGGCGTAACCAGGTAAATTCCGGGAGAATAAGCAGACAGTTCCCGTCGGAGGGAGAAGGTCCTGATTTCCGCCGCGGCATTTACGCCGTAATGTACTGGTCGGACAGTGTACCATCGGTCAGGCGAAACGGGCTATCGGTTGGGCGCGGCCGGTAATCCGCTAGAGGCCGTCCGCGTCCCCTGCATACTTGAGGTGGAATATGGGGAGCGGAATGGGGTGGGATAACTCTTCCCGAAGGCTGTATTGTGATGAGAATATTAACGTAACTTTTGCACAATCAGTGCATGTTTCGAGAGAAAATCGTGAAAACGGTATCGGACAACTCTAATATCGTCCCGTTCTTTTGTGCGTTCAAAATTGCTGTAGTCCATCGAAATCCCACTACTTGGCCCGGATAGGGGAATCCGTGTACACTATTACAGTCGGCGCGGCTGTCGCATGGGAATGCTGACGGCTTATTTTTGCCGGGATTTGCCAGATCCGTAATCGAACCAGACCTGAACCGAGCGCTCTATGATGAACCATCAGCGTACTGCAACTATCCAACGCAAGACCGGCGAAACCGCCATCCGCCTGGAGTTGGGCATTGACGGCACGGGCAAGAGCCGCGTCAGTACGGGCATCGGTTTCCTGGATCACATGCTGACTCTCTTTGCTGCGCACGGCCTTTTCGACTTGACGATTGAGGCTCAGGGCGATCTGGACGTAGATGACCACCACACGGCCGAGGATACCTTCATCTGTCTGGGTAAGGCTTTTGACCAGGCGCTGGGTGACCGTCGGGGATTGGTGCGCACGGCTCACAGCTACGTGCCCATGGATGAGACGCTGGCCCGGGTTGTCGTAGACCTGGGCGGCCGACCCTACAGCGTCTTTGAGGCCGATTTCGTTACGTCTGCCGTGGGTCAACTGGGTACGGACGTCATCTTTCACCTTTTTGAATCCCTGGCCATCCACGGCCGCATGAACGTTCATGCTCACGTGCTCTACGGCCGCAACGATCACCACAAGGTCGAGGCTCTTTTTAAGGCGCTGGCCCGCGCGCTGGACGCAGCCACGCAGGTTGATCCGCGGCGGGAAGGCGTGCCCAGTACCAAGGGAACGCTAACGGCGTAGTCGGGCAGGAGAAATGAGGAAAGAGAAATCGCGTGCTGCAGGAGCGCGCCGCGTTTTCTTATCCATCTAACACTTGTCTTGCCCTCACTCCACAATCGCTTTCCTGTTCCTCGTTTCTCGTTTCTCGTTTCTCGTTTCTATTTCCTTATTCGGAGTTCCCATGCCCTACGGTTATCACGGAAAAATTCTTCACGTCGATCTCTCTGCCCAACGCACGTGGATCGAAGAGCCTGACGCGGCTTTTTACCGTCACTACATGGGCGGTACGAATTTCGGTCTGCACTACATTCTCAACGGCATGGCCGCGGATGCAGACCCCCTGGGGCCTGAAAATATGCTTACCATCATGCTCAGTCCCCTTACGGGCGCGCCTTTTTCGGGCCAGAGCCGCATGTGCGTCAACGCCAGGTCGCCCCTCACCGGCGCGATCGGCGATTCCCAGGCCGGCGGATTTTTCCCCGCTGAACTCAAGTTTGCCGGTTTTGACGGCCTGGTCATCACCGGCCAGGCGCAGGCGCCGTGCTACCTCTGGCTGCATGACGGCCAGGCGGAATTGCGCCCTGCCGACCACCTTTGGGGATTGGGCGCCTGGGCGACTGAAACGCGTCTGCGGGAAGAGCTGGGCGACGATAAGGTCGAAGTCGCCTGCGTCGGACCCGCGGGCGAGCGACTGGTGCGCTTTGCCGCCATCATGAACATGCGCAACCGGGCCGCGGGGCGCACGGGCATGGGCGCGGTCATGGGGGCCAAGCGGCTCAAGGCCATTGCCGTGCGGGGCCGCCGACGGCCCGAATTGGCCGACGCCGAGGGCGTGAAGGCCATCGCCCGCTTGGGCGGCAAGGAATCCAGAGCCAACGGCGATATGGATGAATTGGGCAAATTGGGTACGGCCGGCGTTGTGCTGGGCCAGGAGTTTTCCGGCGGTCTGCCCACCCGCAACTACCAGAGCGGAACCTTCGCCCAGGCCGAGGCCATCTCCGGCGAGCGCATGGCCGAGACCATTTTGGTGGGCCGGGATACGTGCTACGCATGTGTGGTTCGCTGCAAGCGGGAGGTCGAAGTGGATGCAGACGGCATCCGCGTGCATAAGGAATTAGGCGGGCCGGAATATGAGACCATCGCCACCTTCGGTTCCTACTGCGAAGTCGATGATCTCAACGCGATTGCCAAGGCCAACGCACTCTGCAACGATTATGGTCTGGACTCCATTTCCGCGGGTGCAACCATCGCTTGGGCCATGGAGTGCTTTGAGGCCGGCCTCCTTATGCCGGAGCAGACGGATGGTGTTGCGTTGCGCTTTGGCGACGCCCGGGCTATGCTTCAGGCGCTGGAGGCGTTGGCCTTTCGAAATGGCGCATTGGGCGAACTCCTTGCCGAGGGATCGGCCCGGGCCGCGGCCCAGCTCGGGCCTGAGGCCCAGGCTCGGGTGGTGGCCGTCAAGGGCAGCGAATTGCCCGCGCACATGCCCCAGGTCAAGCGCAGCATGGGGCTGGCTTATGCGGTCAACCCCTTTGGCGCGGATCACCAATCCAGCGAACACGATACCTCCTACGAGGAGAATAGCGGCCCTGTAAGTTTGGGGCGTCTGGCCGAACTGGGCCTTACCCGGCCTGTCGCGGCAACGGACCTGGGCGAGGAAAAGGTGGAATTCACCCTCCTTACCCAGTACTGGGTCAGCCTGATGGACGTCCTTTGCCTTTGTCAGTTCGATTGGGGCGCGACGTGGCAGCTCTATGGTCCGTCGGCCGCCGCGGATGTGGTCAAGGCCGTTACGGGCTGGGACGTGGATCTGAACGAACTCATGACCATCGGCGCGCGGCGGGTCAACTTGCTCAAACTCTTCAATCAGCGAGCCGGCTTCACCCGTGCGGATGACAAGCTGCCGCCTCGCCTCTACGAGCCTCTGACCGGCGGCATTAGCGACGGCATGGTCTTCACCCGCGACGAGCTGGAGCAAGCCAAGGATCGCTATTACGCTCTGGCCGGCTGGGACGTCGCAACCGGCAACCCCACGCCCGAACGCTTACGCGAACTCGGACTGGACAATTTCGCCGAATAAAGTCAGGGACGATAATCTTCCTTGCCACCTGCCACCTGCCACCTGCCACCTGCCACCTGCCACCTGCTTACCCATGTCCACTCTCTACCTTGTCTCAACCCCCATCGGCAACCTGGGCGACATCACCCAGCGCGCGCTGGAGACCCTGCAATCAGTTGACATAATCGCTAGCGAGGATACGCGTACCACCGGACGTCTGCTCAAGCATTTCGCCATTGACACGCCCCAGGTCGCGTTCCACGAGCATAACGAAACCCAGGCCGGCGAGCGCATTCTGGAATTGCTTCAGGCCGGCCAATCCGTGGCGCTGGTAACGGATGCGGGTACGCCGGGCATTGCCGATCCCGGCTTTACCCTGGTGCGGCGCGTTTACGCCGCGCAGGACGCGGGCGCAGATGTCAACGTCACCATGGCGCCCGGTCCTGCCGCGCTGACCATGGCCCTGGTCCTCTCGGGCTTGCCTGTCCACAGCTTTACCTTTCGGGGCTTTCCGCCCCACAAGCGGGGCGCACGCCAACGCTTCATCGCGGTAGACGCTGAAGCGCCTCACACCCTTGTCTTTTACGAAAGTCCCTATCGCATCGGCAAGTTCCTGAGCGACGCGTTGGAGGTCCTGGGAGATCGCCCCGCGGCCGTTCTGCGCGAGCTGACCAAGCTCCACGAGGAAGTCCGGCGGGGCACGCTCAGCGAGTTGGCTGCGCGTTACGGGGAGGGCAAAGGACGGGGTGAGTTTGTGGTGGTCATTGGGGGGCGAGACGCATAGGGGAGCGCTGTTTGGCTCCCAATACTACTGGGCTTGCGGGGCCGCCGCCAGAAAACGCCGAGCCCCAGTCCGGCGATCCTGAGCGGCGGCTAAATTTGGACTCATTTTGCGCGATTGACAGCCGTTGCGCTCTTCCCTATAATGCCGCCATTGCTTTCGCCCCTGAGGCGCAGCATCGGTTCGGTTCTTGCCGCCGCTTTGGCCGAACTATTTCCCCTCCAGAGGAGCAACTCTCTGTATGAAGCCTGCACCGTTTCAATATTTCGCCCCCGTCACGGTGGATGATGCGCTCGCGCTCCTGGCGGAGCACGGCTACGACGCCAAGCTTTTGGCCGGCGGGCAGAGCCTTGTGCCTACCATGAACTTTCGCCTTTCCCAACCGGGCGTCCTGGTAGACCTCAATAAGATTGCGGATCTGGCCTACATCCGCGCCGACAGTGACGGGACCCTTCGCATCGGCGCCATGACCCGCCAGAGCACGGTAGAGCGGGATCCGCTGACGGCCCGCCATGCGCCCCTGCTGGCCGAAGCCATGCCCCACATCGCTCATCGACAGATCCGCAACCGGGGCACCATCGGCGGCAGCCTGGCCCACGCGGATCCCGCGGCGGAACTGCCCGCCATTATGGTGACGCTCAACGCCCGCTTCGTGATCCAGGGCGCGGGCAGACGGCGGGAAGTGGCGGCCCGGGACTTTTTCCAGGCTCTTTTTATGACGGACCTGGCCCCCGACGAGATTCTTACCGAGATCATCATTCCGCCTATGCCGCCCGGCAGCGGCTGGGCCATGGATGAAATAGCGCGCCGTCACGGTGATTATGCTCTGGTGGGCGCGGCCGCGCTGGTGACCATGCCCGAAGGCGATCTGTGCGCCGACGCGACCCTTACCTTCCTGAGCGTAGGCGAGACCCCCGTGGTCGCGACGTTGGCCTGCGCGTACCTGTGCGGCGCACGCATTGATGATGCCTGCATCGCCGAAGCCGCACGCATGGCTGGACAGGAGGACATGGACCCGCCGGGCGACATTCACGCGTCCGTCGCCTATCGGCGTAAGCTGGCCCAGGTCCTGGCCCGGCGCGTGTTGACCCGAGCTTTCCAGCGCGCCAAGGACGGTGTCGTATGAGCCAGCGCTACACCATCCGCCTTACCGTAAACGGCGAGAAAATCGAACGTGACGTGGAGCCGCGCCTGCTCCTCAGCGACTTTTTGCGCCATGAACTGCGCCTGACGGGCACCCATGTGGGTTGTGAGCACGGCTCATGCGGCGCATGCACTATTTTGCTGGACGGTCAGGCCGTACGCTCGTGCATCATGTTTGCGGTTCAGGCCGACGGCCATGCGCTAACCACCATCGAGGGCGTTGCGCCCGACTGGACGGCGAGCAGCGGGCCTGAGGCCATGCATCCGGTGCAGATTGCGTTTTGGGAGAAGCACGGCCTCCAGTGCGGCTACTGCACGCCCGGCTTCATCATGACCCTGATTCCCTTCCTGGAGGAAAACCCCCATCCCAGCGATGAGGAGATCATTCAGGCGATTTCCGGCAATATCTGCCGCTGCACCGGCTACCAGAACATTGTGGCCGCCGTACGCCGGGCTGCGGAGCTGATGGGATGATTGGTTGGCTGGTTAACTTGTTAGCTGGTTGATTTGTTGATTCGGTTTATTCTGCTGCGCTCTGTTTTTTCCGGCTCCTGATTCCTATTGACTGGTTTGTCTATGACTACCCAACTTTTCGGCCAACCCATCAAGCGTAATGAGGATCCCCGCTTGCTTACCGGGCAGGCGCTCTTCACCGATGACGTGAAGCTGCCCGACATGCTCTACGCTGCCTTTGTGCGCAGCGATTTCGCCCATGCCCGCATTCTCAGCATCGACGTGAGCGGCGCTTTGGAGATGCCTGGCGTCGTGGCCGTCTATACTGCTGAGGACCTGGGCGCTTACTGGCAACCCGGCCCGCTGCTGGTGCCGCCGCCGCCCGTCCCCGATCTGGTCTTCAACCCGCGCATGCAGGTGCCTCTGGCCAAAGATAAAGTGCGCCACGTGGGCGAGCCCATCGCCGTCGTGGTGGCCGAAAGTCGCTACCAGGCCGAAGACGCCGCCGAACAGGTCTTCGTAGAATTCGACCCCCTGCCCGCCATCGTGGAGCTGGAGGATGCGCTGCTGGAAGATGCGCCCCTTATCCACGAAGACCTGGATGCGAATCTCAACGCCCACGTGGTCCAGCATAAGGGGGATTACGCGCAGGCCGCAGCCCAGGCCCGCCTGATTGTCAAGCGCCGTTTTCTGTATGATCGGGGCATTGCCGCGGCCATGGAGAATCGGGGCGTCGTGGCTGCGTGGGACGCCAGGGCCGAGCGGCTCACCATGTGGGACACTACCCAGGCGCCCGTGGTTATCCGCAACGGCATCGCCGCCATGCTCGGTCTTTCCGAGATGCAGGTACGGGTGATTGCACCTTTTATCGGCGGCGGCTTCGGTCCCAAAATCATGATGTTCTATCCGGAAGAAGTGCTGATGCCTTGGATCTCCATGCGCCTCAATCGGCCGGTCAAGTGGATCGAGGACCGTCAGGAGAACTTCTTTGCCACCACTCAAGAACGGGGCCAGATTCACGAATCGGAGATCGCCGTAGCCGAGGATGGTCGGGTGCTGGGCGTGAAGGATGTCTTCCTCCACGACGCAGGCGCGTATGCGCCGTACGGACTCACCGTGGCCCTCAACAGCCAATGTACGCTGCTGGGGCAGTATGACGTCCCCCACTATCACACCGAGTTCCGCTCCGTCTTTACCAACAAGCCCATCGTCACGCCCTATCGGGGGGCCGGACGCCAGCATGGCGTCTTCGTCATGGAGCGGCTGTTGGACCTGGCTGCCAAAGAATTGGGCATGGATCGGGTCGAGATTCGGCGCAGAAATCTGATTTCGCCCGAGAAATTTCCCTACAACAACGAGATTATCTATCAGGATTTTGCGCCGCTGGTCTACGATTCGGGCAATTACGGACCGGCTCTGGATAAGGCGCTGGAGCTGATCGGCTATCGCCGTTTTATCGACGAGGAGCAGCCTCGCCTGCGGGCGGAAGGGCGCTACGTCGGACTGGGCCTGGTGACCTACGTGGAGGGAACGGGCATCGGCCCTTATGAAGGCGCAAAAGTCACGGTGGAGACCAGCGGCCGGGTGAGCGTGGCCAGCGGCATCGGCACTCAGGGACAGGGGCACTTTACTTCCTTCGCCCAGATTGTGGCCGATCAGCTGGGCGTGGGCGTGGGCGACGTGCGGCTGGTTACCGGCGACACGGCCGAATTCTATTGGGGCGCTGGCACCTTTGCCAGCCGGGGCGCGGTGGTGGCGGGGAACGCCATCAATGCAGCGGCTCTGGCCGTGCGCAAAAAGATTCTCCAGAAAGCGAGCGAGGAGCTGGAGATCGACCAGGAGGACCTGGAATTGGCAGACGGCGCGGTGCGGGTTAAGGGCGTGCCGGCTTCGGCCATCAAGCTGGGCGATCTGGCGGCCCGGGCCAATCCCACCCGGGGCGCGGTCAAGCCGGGTACTGAACCGGGGCTGGAGGCGACTGATTACTTCGGCCCCGAGCGGGGAGCGACGGCATCGGGCGTCCACGCCATGATCGTCGAGGTGGACCCGGAAACCATGCTGATCGATATCCGGCGCTATGTGGTGGTCCACGACTGCGGTCGGGTGATCAACCCCATGATTTTGGAGGGCCAGATTCACGGCGGCGTGGCCCAGGGCATCGGCAACGCCTTTTATGAGCAGCTTGTGTGGGACAAAAACGGCCAGTTGCTCAACGCCTCGTTCATGGATTACCTCCTGCCCACGGCCGACGTCATGCCGGTCATCGAGACCGATCACATGGAAACGCCCTCGCCCCTCAACCCATTGGGCATTAAGGGCGCGGGCGAAGCGGGCGCAATTCCTGTCGGTCCCCTCTTTGCCCAGGCGCTGGAAGACGCGCTCAGCCCGCTGGGCGTGGAAATTCTGGAAATTCCGCTGAGTCCGAATCGATTATTTGAGTTGGTGAACGATGCGTGATGCCTCCCTCGTCGCCCGTATCCCGACTCAGTGGCTGCGCTGGGGCGTGGCTTTGCTGCTGATTGCGCTGGCCCTGTTCCTGTGGGAGGGGAGCAAGACATTCTTCAATTTGCCCGATTACAAGCTGCCCCATCTGGCTCAGATTGGCGAGGCTTTTGTCCGGCCTACGCCCCAGGGTCCTGTTTGGCGTGTGCTCCTGCAAGATACTCTATACACCGGACTGGAGGCGTTTCTGGGCTTTGTCCTGGGCGGTATCAGCGGCTTTTTGCTGGCTGCGCTCTTTGTCCACTGGAAGCCTGCCGAGCGGGGACTCATGCCTTACGTGGTGGCGTCACAGGCTGTTCCCATCATCGCGCTGGCCCCCATGATTGTCGTGGGCGTCGGTCGGCTGGGCGCGCCGCCCTGGCTCTCCAAGGCCATCATTGCAACCTATCTCACCTTTTTTCCGGTCACCATCAATGCGACTCGGGGGCTCAAGTCGGTGGATCGGGATGCGCTCTGGCTCATGCACTCGTATGCCGCGACGCGCCAACAGATTTTCCGCAAGCTGCGCGTGCCGGCCTCCCTGCCTTACCTCTTCACTGCGCTCAAGATCTCGGCTACGGCCAGCGTCATCGGGGCCATCATCGGCGAATTGCCCGTGGGCTCCAAGCGGGGCATCGGCGTGCAGATTGTCGTCGGCTCCCAGTACAACACCTTTAACCCCGGCTTTCTCTGGGCCACCATCATCATGGCTGCGCTGCTGGGCATGCTTTTTTACGGTGTCGTCGCGTTGGTCGAGCGGCGGGCGCTGCATTGGAAGCAGGAATAATTGATAATCGAGAATGATGAATGGGAAATGATTAATAGGATCTCTGCTACGCACCATTAACAATTCATCATTCATCATTTCCCAATAATGATTAGCCATGTCGCACATCATCGAGTTTGACCAAGTCTGGAAAATATTCGGCGCGGGCGAGAGCGAGACTATCGCGCTGCAAAATGTGGATCTCACCGTAGAGACGGGCGAGTTCGTCTCCATCATCGGACCGTCGGGGTGCGGCAAATCAACGCTGCTGCGCCTGATTGCGGATCTCCTTCCGCCCAGCAAAGGCGACATCCGCGTCAACGGCAAGACGCCCCGTCAGGCTCGCCTGGATCGCGATTACGGCATGGTTTTTCAGGCGCCTACCCTCTATGAGTGGCGTACGGTGCTCAAAAACGTGGAGCTGCCCTTGGAAGTGATGCGCAGCGCGCGGGAAGATAAACGCGGCCGGGCCGTCAAAATGCTGGATTTGGTAGGCTTGAGTGATTTTCAAAACCACTACCCGCGTCAGCTTTCCGGCGGGATGCAGCAGCGGGTCTCCATTGCCCGGGCCCTGGTCTTCGAGCCGACCCTCATCCTCATGGATGAACCCTTCGGCGCGTTGGATGAGTTTACCCGGGAGCGTCTCAACCTGGAGCTGCTGGACATCTGGGCGGAGACCCACAAAACGGTCATCTTCGTCACCCACAGCATCAGTGAGGCGGTCTTCCTTTCCTCCCGCGTCGTGGTCATGACGCCCCGACCGGGCAAGATTGCGCGGATTATCGACATCGATCTGTCCTATCCGCGCAATTTCGAGACCCGGGAAAGCGACCGCTTCTTTGAATTGGTAACCGAAGTGCGGGAAACGCTCAAGGAAGAGTTCACGCGCGGGGAGATCGACGATTAACAATGATGAATTCACTATTAACCATTCACCATTCAAATGGTTAATAGTGAATGGTTAATAGTGAATGGTTAACGGGTATGACGAGAGGCTCGGCAGGGAATGTGGATTCAAGGCGGTGGCAGGCGTCGATACTCCCGCCGTTATTGGTTTTCGTTGTTGTACTGGCGGTGTGGGAATTGGGTGTGCGCATTTTTCAGCCGCCCACCTTCCTGCTGCCCGCGCCCAGCGAGATTTCCCGCACTTTTTTCGCCAATTTTACCGAATTGTGGACCTACGGCTTCAATACTTTCCGCGAAGCCGTTGCCGGCTTTGCTCTGGGCTGCGGATTGGGCATTTTGGTGGCCATCGTCGTCGCCCGCTCCGAGGTGCTTTCCAGCGTTTTGCTGCCCTTTGCCGTCGCGTCCAACAGCGTACCCATTGTGGCCATGGCTCCTTTGGCTATCGTCTGGTTCGGGATTGACGAAGGCTCCAAGATCGCGATTGTCGCGGTCATGTGCTTTTTTCCCACCATGGTCAGCATGGTGCGGGGATTGCGCACCCCGTCCCCGGCTCAGGTCTCCCTGATGCGTTCCTATGCGGCCAACGAGTGGCAGATTTTCCGCAAGCTGCGCTGGCCCGCGGCCATGCCTTTCCTCTTTAACGCGTTCAAAATTTGCGCTACCTTAAGCATGATCGGCGCGATTGTAGCCGAATTTTTCGGCGGCTCGGTTAAGTTTCTGGGCGTCTACATCAAGACCGAAGCCAATATCCTGCGCACCCAGAACGCCTGGGCCGCCATCATTGTGGCCTGCATCCTGGGATTGAGCTTTTACTTTGCCATCGTCCTGCTGGAGCGAAAGCTCATGCCCTGGTTTACAGAGGAAAATTAACCGGGGACGTTTTCCGATCTTCCCAATCGTTCATCTTTTCCCTATCCCAAGGAGGTAATGCAATGCAGAAAAAGATGTGGTTTGCGCTGGTTCTTGTTCTGACGCTGGCCCTGGCCGCCTGCGCTGCGCCTGCAACAACCCCGGCCGACAGCGGGGGCGATGATGCCGGCGGCGAGACCGCGGGCGCGGCCTGCGAGTCCATGGACGATGTGACCTTGCAGCTCAAGTGGGTGGCCCAGGCCCAGTTTGCCGGTTACTACGCGGCTGCCGGCGAAGGTTTCTACACCGATGAGTGCCTTAATGTGACCATCGCGTCAGGTGGACCGGACATTGTGCCCGAACAAGTTGTGGCGGGCGGTCAGGCCGACTTCGGCATCAATTTTGTGCCCAGCTTGCTTTCTGCACGGGAACAGGGCACCAATCTGGTCAACATCGCCCAGATATATGAGCGCAGCGCCATGCGCGAGATTTCGTGGAAAGATACGGGCATCGAGGGCCCGGCCGATCTGGCAGGCAAGCGGGTCGCCGTCTGGTTCGGCGGCAATGAGTTCGAACTCCTCGCCACCCTGGCCAAATACGATATCGATAAGGACGCGGACCTGGAACTGGTCCAGCAGCCCTTCGACATGAACCTGCTTCTGGAGCGGGACGTGGACGCGGCCGCGGCCATGACCTACAACGAGCTGGCCCAGGTGCTGGAAACGGTCAATCCCGACACGGGCGAGCTTTACCAGCTTGACCAACTCAACGTTATCGACTTCAACACAGAGGGCACGGCCATGTTGCAGGACGGCGTCTTCGTCACCGAAGCGTGGCTGGCTGATGAGGCGAATCACGACATTGCCGAACGCTTCCTGCGCGCCTCTTTCCAGGGCTGGATGTTCTGCCGCGACAATGTGGATGCCTGCGTGGATTACGTGCTGGAGCAAGGCCCGGCCCTGCCGCGCGGGCACCAAACGTGGATGATGAACGAAGTCAACAAGCTCATTTGGCCCTCCACTGCGGGCATCGGTCAGATGGATGACGCCATCTTCCAGCAGACCGCCGGTATTGCCCAGGAGTTTGGCATCATCAATGCGCCGCCCACAGATGGAGCCTACGTGACCGACTACGCCGCCGCGGCGCTGGAGGGCATTGACGGCGACACCATGGGCGCAGACTATACGCCCGTCGATGTGGAAATCACCGAGGGCGGCCAGTAAAGCAGCCGGGTGCATGCAAATTTTGTGTGCGCCCGTACATCCCAAACAATAGACCGCGGATACGGCAGGTCGGAGCGGGTTTGAAAAGAGGGAATCCGCTCTGTTCTCTCTATCTCTGCGTCGCGAATCGTGACCCGGAGATGCGGAGAGTTTGCTCCCCACTCACCTGCCCAATCCGCGGTTTATTGATCCCCGCGCGGTTTTATTTTGAATGATCTGAGGAGATTGCCTGATGAATGCGCTACGCGCTGAATTTCTGCTGGAACCCGACGTGCATTTTCTCAACCACGGCAGTTATGGGGCCACGCCCCGGCCGGTCTTTGACGTCTATCAGCAGTGGCAGCGACGGCTGGAAGCTCAGCCCGTGCGCTTCTTCAGCCATGAGTTAACGGACGCGTTGGCTGAAGCCCGCCATGCGCTGGGCGATTTCCTCCACGCGGGCGGCGATGATCTGGTTTTTATCCCCAACGCGACCTTTGGCGCCAATCTGGTCGCGCGCTCATTGGACTTGCAGCCGGGCGATGAGGTGTTAACCAGCGATCATGAGTACGGCGCGTGCAGCAATGCCTGGCGTTACGCGCTGGAGCGTCAGGACGCGCGTTACGTGCAGCAGCCCATCGATCTCCCCGTCGCCACGCCCGGGGACGTGGCCGAGCAAATCTGGTCCGGCGTAACGCCCCGCACCCGCGTCATCTATCTGAGCCACATTACCTCGCCCACCGCGCTCACCCTGCCCGTGGAGATTATCTGCCGTCGCGCGCGGGAGGCAGGTATTCTTACCGTTATCGATGGTGCGCACGCGCCCGGCCAGCTTGATTTGGATTTGGCGAAAGTCGGCGCGGATTTCTACTTCGGCAACTGTCACAAGTGGCTCATGAGCCCCAAGGGCGCGGCCTTTCTCCACGTGCGATCCGAGTGCCAGCATCTTGTCGAACCGCTGATAGTAGGCTGGGGCTACGGCAAGGAACAAAACCTGGACTTCGGCTCCGACTTCCTCAACGCTACACAGTTCCTGGGCACAAACGATTTCTCCCGTTATCTGGCTGTGCCCGCCGCGCTGGACTTCTTCCGCACCCACGACTGGCCTACCCAGCAGGTGCGCTGCCACGCCCTTGCCCGCGGTTATCTGGCCGCCATGGCCGATCTCACCGGCTTGCCGCCTGTCTATCCCCTGGACTCGGGCTTCTATGCGCAGATGGGCGCGGCCATGCTGCCCGCAGGAACAGATGCCGCGTCCCTCAAGCATACCCTTATCCACGACTACAATATCGAGATTCCCGTGGCGAAGTGGCGCGGGCATCATCTGCTGCGCGTCTCCGTGCAGGGCTACAATGACGAAGAGGATATCAGCGCGCTGCTGGCGGCTATGCGTGCGTATCTGGGCTGACGATACGACCATACTTTAACCCGGTCGCTCACGCTCCATTGCTCTAATATGCCAAATGGCGGCACGGCAAGGTTATTCTATGGAAGAGGAAGTGCGCCGTATCCTGAATCGCGCCGTTGAGCAGGAAGAGGAGCGTGGCCTTGGTACGACTATCGTCGCCATTTTTGCCGAAATCGGCGGCGTAGACCTTGATGTTTCACCGCGTTCGATGGGGCGAGAGGCGCCCGATTTTTCTGAGGTGGCTGAATAATGCTGTTGGATACCAATTCATCCACGCACATCTGCGCCGCCAAAGTCCTTGGGCGCAAACTGTTCGTTGTTGAGGATTTGCACCACGCCTTCCCCGGTCAGTCCAAGGACGAAGAGTCCCCGCCGGTAGGCATACTGGTCGGCATTTGCGGCAAACTCCAGCGCGGCCACGGCTCCGTAGATGCGCCGCCCCTGGAAATGGGTAAAATAAGTCTGCACCTGGTCTAGATCGGCCAGAAATTCATTGACATCTTCCACATTCATCAGGCTTTTGACCTCGATTACCACCGAATCAAGATCGTTTTCCAGCACGATGTCCAGCTCCATGCTGCGGCCGTTGATGCGGCTTTTCTGGCGCTGGAATGAGGTATGGACGTCAATGCCGCGGTCGCGAAATATCTGAAGCGCGGCCGGCGCGACCAGCGCCTCGATCAGCCGTCCCCATTGGATGCCGAACATGCCCTCCAATCGGCGCAGTTTCTGATCTGTCTCCGCAAAACGCCGGTTCAGTTGGGCATCCGTTTCCGCAAAACGTTGGTCCAGCCGGGCGTCTGTCGCCTTCATCTGGGCATCGGTTGCCCGAATCATGGCCCACGTTTGGTCAATTGCTTCCTGCATGGTCTGTTCATTCATGATGGTCTCCTTGTGGATCGAGGGATAATCCGACAGGCTGAGTGTAGCACAGCCTGCTTCTCCGCTCAACCCCGATTTTATCCCCGCGGAACGCTTTTTCACTCCCAGGAAACGCAAAAGAAATGCCGCGCACGCTTTGGCTCGTTCAGCGGGATGAAGGTAAGTCCTCTGACGACGTTCTGCGCGTCTTTGCCGCCTTGGGCAGCGAACCGGAATTTCCTGACTATATCTATTACTACAACGAGACTTTGAAA
>JAGRCP010000071.1 GCA_020433455.1 Caldilineaceae bacterium
TTCTCGCCGGCGGCTCTTTTTGTTTTTTGGTTAAAGCGCCCGCTACGCAAACAAAATCGGTTGACAGGCTGCGGGCAACTCGACGGGCGCGCTTCCGCCGTCAACGCATTTGCAACAGCCCGGCATCAGTTGAGCAGCGAACTTTGTCCGTTCAGTCCGCGCTGATGGGCGACAGCCAGCGGTTGGTAGGCCGCTTGATAGCGTGGCTGCTCGGCAGGGCGGGCGTTCCGCTTTTTGGCCGCAATTTCGTCCGCGCGGGCAGCGACCATGCAACTGCTCAACACGAGTGCGGAGGAGAAGACGCTAAGGCCGAGCCAGAGTGTAATGAGTGTCAACATAATCCTTGCCTCTTTTTTTATCGTTGCTCAAGACGGGCTACGTAATCGTCCTATTGCAGGATAGCAGAAAATGGTGGTGTGTTTGGACCGTCTTGCTACGGACGAACCTCTATTTTCCTACGGTTTCCGCGTTTTTGTCGGTCCGGAATCCGACGCTTCCCCTGCTCATTACCCTGACTAAAATGACGGCCATAGCCGTGAAGGCGATATGTCGAATTTGGCCGCTGTTTATTAGAGACGTCGGCGCGGTCAAAAAAATACGCAGATTTTGCCGGGCGGATATGGACCGGGTAAATCTGCGGTTAGAATTCCAGAGGTGAGGATAAGCGGTTGGGTAGGGCTGCGACCCTGGCGGTCGTCCGTCGCGCTTCATCCTAAAAGCCGCGCCACCAATCCTTGCGCGCGCGGGGGTCGAAGAAGACGCCCCGATCGCGAATGGCTACAACGACTTCGCCCAGCGCCGTGCCCAGCGGCTCGCCGTTATGCAGTGCAGGGAGCGAACTCCGCCCTTCCGCCGTGGCCTGGCGATAAAGCGCCAACAAGTTGGGGTCCACGCAGATTTGCTCCAGATGAACGGCATAGCCGTTGGCGACGCTATCCTCCCGGGTGTACGCCAAGGTAATGCGCCGTTCGTCGGCATACAGCACCAGCGCCTTGAAGTCGCCGCCGTAGATCTGCGCGTTGCGGCTAGGGATGCGAATCTCCTCGCCCGCCTGGCCGGCCAGGCCCAACAGCGTAACCTCCCGTTGATCCAGGGCGTCTCCCCGGCAGCCGTGGGCGCCGCATGACCAGTTCCAATCGTAGACGCGATAGGTTCCGGCAAAGGCGGGCATACGCCGGTCGGCAAAAATATCCGCCAACTGGGGCGGATCGCCGTCCGTCGGACCGTTGATGTTGATGATGGCCAACTCCGCCGAGACGGACGTATAGCCGCGCAGGGCCAGGTTCAGATCGCCATGCTCTGCCGGCGGGTGAGCCGCGCCGCCGCCGTCTACGGGGATGAGGGTGTAGGCGCGATCTGAGACTGGGGGGCAAATTGCCTCGGCCGGCTCGCTTTGGCGCTCGGCCGTCACCGGAGGGGCTTCCGCCGCGGGGGCAGGCGCGGCCTCTGCCGCAAGCGCAACTGCCGCCGCGTCGATTTGGGCCACGGGCGTCGGTTCGGGCGTGATGGTCGGCGTGGCCGTGGGCAGGGGCGTCGGCGTAGTCTCCACCAGGCGCGTCACTTCCACCACGCGTGTGACCTCCACAATGCGCGTGACTTCTATGACCCGGGGCGTGGCCGTGGGCACAGCATAAACCGTTGCGCGTACGGCCAGATCAACCAGCGCGGGATTTGTGCGCGGCGGTTGTCGGCCGCAACCCACGAGGCTCAGAATAATGAGACCGAAAAGAGCGCCCGCCGCGCGTCGTTGCGTGGCGGGTAGCCGGTTGCGGTATAAAGGCATAGAACCAGTATAACGCATTCAGGGCGTATGGGGTTTCCTTGCCGGGCGGAGAGAGGTACGTTCACCCTGGCGGACGATGGGCAGGAGGATAAATGCGTCCGCTTTCCCCAGGGCGCGCCAGTTGTCGGGATCGTTGCCGTATTGGTCCAGGGCAATGCGCGCCAGCGCAGCCCCTTCTCCGTCAGCCTCGGACGGCCAGGGAGCCGTGTCGCTATACGTCACAACATCCATTTCAAAGTAGGGTTGGGGGCCGACTGCATTGGGCGGACCGGGCGCGAGCAGGGCAATGGTTTCGCCGTCATTGTTCAGATTGCCCGGATAGGGGCCTATGATCGGCACTTCCGGCGGAATGGCATAGCGTTCGCGGAATTGGTCCGGCGCAATGGGGACAAGCAGCATGGATTCGTCCGGCCCCAGCGTGAGATTGGGGGGCAGCGTGAAGTCCCCCACGCCTGCAATTTGCCACACCAGCCACGGAGATCCTTCTAAAAAGAGGGGCGCCGGCTGGGCGCTGCGGTTGGTAACCTGGATAAATTCGTGGGCGCCGTCGGGCGGATGGTACATGATCCGGCTGATGATCACGTCGCTGATAAGGGGCGGCGCGTTCTCTCCGCCCAGCGTTACGCTTTCAAGCAGGGGAAAGTGGATTGCGCCCACATTGTTGACATAACGCCCGAGCGAGACGCCATTGGGTGATGCGCCGAAAGGTTGAACCTGGCGGTAACCTGTGGGCGCGCCCGCGCACGTGGCAGCAGTCAGGACGACCTCTTCGCCGTTTTCCGAAAACCCGAAGCCTGCTGCGCCCGCGCCGAAATGGGATTCGGTGATGACGGCGTAGCCTCCGGCAGGAACGTAGAAGCCTTCGGGCAACTGGTAGCGCTGAGTATTATCGGTCGTATCGCTGAGCCACCAGCCGCCCATGTACGCGTCATACTCGGTGGGATTGTAGAATTCCACCGAATCTTCGGCCGGCAGGTCGGTGTGGGCCAGAACTTCATTAATTATCACGGGGAGAGGATCGGGCGGGGCCGGCGGATCGGGCAAGCCGGGCGAGCCGCCGGCCTGGGCGCTGCGTCGCCAACTCGCCGCGGAGCCGGGCGCATCCGCCATAGCCGGCACCAGGGAAAAATCGCCGCCGTCGGGACCGCAAGGCCAGCTGCTGTCATCGCCATAGGGCTGCACCAGCAAGTCGGCTCCGGTTTCATCCGTCAGGCGCAGCGTCTCGCCGCCGTTATCCAACTGTCCGCTGTACTCGGCGTAGGGCGCAAATCCGTATTTGGCCACAAAGCCCGCTTCGGAGGAGGCCAGCACCAGGCGCGCGTCGGGTTCCAAGGGGGAGGCTGTGGCCGGAAAGGCGTATTCGATGCCCTGGCTAAAGGAAATGCCGGCCAGGTTCACAGCGTGCGTTCCCCGGTTATGCAATTCGATAAACTCTAAATCGCCGCCCTCCACGGTTGCACCGGACGGCGTGGATAAGTCCGGCGGATTGTACATGATTTCAGTGATGAGGATATCAGCATTTTCCGGCTCCTCGCCCTGGACCACGGGCGGAGATTGACGGGGGTAAATCTTTGCCGCGTGTAGCCGCGGGCAGGAAAAAAGCAGGCCGATCAAAAGCAGCCAGGCTGCGATGGTAGCGTACATGATTCGGGCTTATCGTTCCGGATGGAGATCGTAGTAGACGGTCAGGCGCGCGGTATCGCGCAGGAAGTCGATCTCTTCGATGGTGAGATCGGTGACGCTCAGGCCGGTGCGCTCGCGTAAATCTTCCAGAAGCAGCGCGCGGTTTTCCGGTTTGATCAGGTCGATGCGCTCATAGAGAATCTCCTGCTCGCCCAGGAAATCGATGCCCCAGCCCTTTTCCAGCACCAGCACGATCAGGACTACGATGACGTTGATGATGATCAGCTCGTTGAAGGTGATGCGCGTGGCCATGAAGAGCGTGTTCATGAAAGGGGTGGTGATGGCGATGAAGAGATAGGTCATCTCGCGCACGCGGATTGGTTCGGTGCGATAGCGCAGAGTGGAGAAAACGGCCAACAGGCCAAAGCCCAGGCCGATGGTCAGCTGGACGTCGCGCAGGAGCCCCGAAACGAAATAGATGAGGATATTGAAGGCGTAAAAGGTAAAAACATAATCCTGCTTGCTGCGATTCGCCGGATAATAGATGAAGCCGACGATGATTGTGATAACCGTCAGGTTCACGATGAGGCCGGGCAAGAGTTCGTTGAGTGCGCTCACGGCAGATTCTCCATGCGTCGCAGGCGGCGGATGAGCAGGCTGCGACGCTTAAAGCGATTGGCTTTGAGGTGGGGATAGATATAGGCCATGCCTGCGCAATATTTGCTAAAGCCCGTGCGGTAGATGGCGCGGTATTGCATATGTTTGATAAAGGGCGAGTGAAGGGAAAAGCGCGGCTGCTTAACTTCGACGATGGCCAAATCGTTCATCTGATCGCCCCGACCGTTCCAGTCAAAGCGAAAGTCCAGGTCGATGGTCAGCCGCTCGTACAGGGCTTCGTTGACGATGGTGATGCGGCGAAAGGTGTTGCTGATGACCGGCCGCAGCCGCCAGGCGTTGCCGGGATAGTTAGTTTGTACGTAGGTCAGGTTATCCCCCTCCAACTCGAGAGGCGCTTCGGGAATCTGGCAGCGCACTTTCTGGGTACGGCCGCGTTTGGTCTTGCGCTTGATTTCCAGAAAAGAGATATCTGAATCGACATAGGTGCGCGCGCGCACCTTGTACCGCTCATGCCGGTCATTGTGATGATCGTGGTAGAGGGCGAAATCGGGCGTGTCAAAATAGCGGGTGTGATAGAGGCTTGCCGGCGGCCCTTCGGTATGGAGGAGCCGATAATGGGCGGATATCCCTTCCAGAATGGGGATGAGGTGGCTCACCGGCAGGAGATACTTGGTGTCTACCCGGTCCAGCAGCTGAACGCTTTCCATTTCGGCCAGCGTAATGGGCGTAAATTGCGCCAACGCTACAGAGACTTGCTGCCGGTCATGGGTGGCGGGTCGTAGCGTCTCCTGCGCCGGCGAAGAGACCGCGCGCAGCGCCGTCATGGCAGGAAGGCTCCGTGGAGGTCGGCTCCCGTCGTGTCCGCTTCGGTAAGATTTGTCCGGCGCAGGTCCGCATCCCGCAGATCGGCGCGCCGCAGGTTGGCGCCCTGCAAGTCGGCCCGGTGGAGATTGGCCCGCTGCATGTTGGTCTCGTTGAGGATGGTCGCGCGCAGATTGGCCCGGCTCAGGTTGGCGTCCGCGAGAACGGCTCCGCGCAGGTCGGCCCCGCTCAGGTCGGCCCCCCGGAGATCGGCGCCGCGTAAGTCGGCGCCCCGCAGGTTAGTCCCGCGCAAATTTGCGCCGCGCAGGTCCGCCTGGGTGAGCCTGCTCTGGGCCATGTCCGCCTGGGCCAGATTGGCCTCGCGCAAGGTTGCTTCGTTGAAGGTCGCGAAGTAGAGGTCTGCGTTGCTCAGGTTTATGTCATAGAGCATGCCCGCGAAAAAGTCGGCTCCGCGCAGGTTGGCGCCGGGGTAGCTCTCGCCGCTGAGGTCATGGTAAGCGCATTGGGGCGCACACGCCGGTCCCGGCATCCCCGGAAAAGTGCGGGCCGCTAGAAATAGCAGAATACCTAGCCCCAGCAGGAGCGCGAGCCGTTTACCCCAAAAGCGGACGCGCACCCGCCGCGTCTGCACAACCGCAGGCTTATCGTCGGTCGGCGTAGAGGCTGAGTGGGGGACCGCTAGGAGTTGGGAAAGATTACTGCGGGGCAAACGTTCATATTCGCCCTGTTCGGAAGTGGCTGTCATGCAAACGGACTCGGAATCGGCTGATTTACTAACCTGTTGTTAACACAGCGATCAGCCGGATTATAACATAGCGCATCCTGTAGATGGAATAGCCGCGCCGTGAGCGGTTGGACGTCCCATATCTTTGGCCCCCCATCTGCGCTGTGATAGAATCCCGCGTTGTGGATACCATCATCGATTTCATTGGTTCGCCGATTGGTCCGGCTATTCTGCTGACGCTGGGGGCGGTAATTGAAGCGGTTGTGGGGCGTCGGATTCGTCGGCCGGATTGGCTGACTGGATTGGCGCTTTTTTTCGTGGCCGGCGCGGGCGCGCTCTGGCTGGGTTTGCGCGCCCAGCCGGTGGTGCCCGTTTACAGCCGTCCCTGGCAGCCTCTGCTCCAGGATGGAGCCAATTTGTTGTGGGTGGGAGACGGCTGGAATTGGTACGTCTCCGGCCTGACGCTCCTGCTGGGCGGGCTGGGCATTCTCCTGGAGCTGAATCATCATGCCGGCGCAACCCAGCGGACGTTCGACCGACGTACCCATCTCCATCTTGCGCTGCATCTGGGCGTGCTGGCCGGTGCGCTGCTCTTCGTGGGCAGCGGCAATCTCCTCACCGTTGTGCTGATGTGGGTACTGCTGGACTTTCTAATTCTGGTGCGGTCCGCCATGCGCTACGACAGCGTTACGCGGTCGCAGCCGGAATCAGCTGCTGACGACGGGCGGCGACGCCTGCGTCTGCGTTACAGCCAGCGCAAGGGCCTGAGTCTGCTGGGCGCGCTCTTGCTGCTTTTCTCGCTGCTGCCCGCCGGACCCGCCGGACCCGGCCAGCCGCTGCAGGGCGGCGTTTTGCCCGTGGAGACGGTTGCGCTGCTGCTGTTGGCGGCAGCCATTCGGGCCGGGGTTTATCCGTTCCATCTCTGGCTCATGCCCGCTGAGCAGCATGAAGTCTATCTGGCTGAGCGCCTCCTGGAGCATATGATCCCCATGTTGACGGGCCTTTGGCTCATGGGCTGGGCCATGGATTTCGGCGGGGAGTTCATTCTGCTCCACATCGAAGTATTGGGCCTGATCGTGTTGGCGCTCTTGGGCAGCGCCTATACCGCGTGGCGTGCGCCGGATCAACCTGCCTATTCCACCTATGTGCTGATTACCTCGGCGGGCGTAGCGGTGCTGGCCGGGGCGCTGTCCCTGCAATCGGGCCCCAACGCATTGATTTGGCCCACGACGGTCTTTGCCCTGGGCGGCGCGTTGTGGCTGGTCGGCGGTCAGGTGTGGCGGTATATGGGGTGGCAACTGCCGGTCAGCGTCGGCGCGCTGGCCCTGGCCGGCCTGCCGTTTACGCCGGGCTTTCTGGTCCAGCCTGCCCTGGCTCGCCTGCTGGTCGCCCAGGGGCTCTTTCTCCTGCTCTTTCTCCTTTACGTCGCGGCCCAGAGCATGCTCATCGCCACCATGTTGCGCAGTTGGGAGGGCGGCCATCGGCCTGTGGACGAGGAAATCGGCAACGGCGATCTGGCGCGTCTCATGGTGAGTGCGTTGGCTTTGGGATTGCCTTTGGCCGTCGCCGGATTTTTGCCCGGCTCCATTGCGGCATGGGCCAGCCTGACCAACGCAATTCCGGTGATGCTGGGGCGGCTGGCCAGCGTGGTCGCGCCATGGCCGGTCTGGATTACCTTGTCGCTGCCTCTGGCGCTGGGACTCTTGCTGCTTTGGGCCCGGCCGCGTCTATGGCCCCACGCTGATGAGGGGATCCCGGCTGATTACGCTCTCACCAGCCTGGATTGGCTCTTTGATCTTTCCTGGTGGGGCGTGAGCCAGATTAGCAGCATTTGGGGACGGACGACGCGTCTCCTCGAGGGCGCCGGCGCCATGGGCTGGGGACTGGTGCTGTTGCTTATTCTCTACCTGCTTCAGTAAGGCGTTATGGCTCAGTTTTTTGACTCTCTTCACTTTTTTGCCTCAGGATCCGGCCTTTTGACGCTGGGCGGATGCGCCGCGCTCATGATCCTGTTTTGGGATTGGCGCGTGGCGCTGGCAGGATTGCTTTGTGTTCAGAGCGGATTGCTGGCGCTGGGCGTGACGCTGTACGATTTGCCCGTTCATTGGGCCGGCCTTCAGCTGACGGTCATGACTCTGACCCTGTTGATGTTGATCATCACCGCTTTGCAGGTTCAACGTCCCCGCGCCCGTCGTCAGGCGGGAAATTGGCTGGTGCGCCTGTTGGCCATTGTGCTCTTTGTGCTGGCCTGGCGCGTGCTGGGGGAAGGGCCGCCGTTGCCGGAATTCGGCTCCAGCGTAACCGCTCTCCTCCTCTGGCTGGCTTTTTGTACGCTGCTCCTTTTGGGGTTAAGCGACAGCCCGCTTTTTACTGCCGTTGCGCTCCTTTTGTGGATGAGCATGGCTCAGCTAATCGTGGCCGTGCTGACGCCCGCGCCGAATCTGTTCGTGCTGATAGCGGGCGCCGAGTTGCTCATTTCCCTGGCCGGCAGCCGCCTCATGCTCCTGGATCAGGAACCGCTCCACGCCCGCGATCTCATCGCCACCGATATTGTTTTTCCCTATGAGGAGGACATGTACGCTGACGACGACTTTGGGGCGGATGATGAGCGCGCCATTGATGCCGGCCTGCCGCCGCTGTTAATTCAGGATGCCATAGCCGCGCTGGAGGGCGAACGGCCACGTGTTGCACCGTCTTCTCCGCCCCGCAACGGACATGGCGTCCCCGCGGACGCGCCGACGGATCAGCGGGAAAGGATGCGGGGCTAGTTATGACGACTGCTGTTAGCCTGCCTGTCCTGTTGACCGTCAGCTTGCTATTGGCGGCGGGTCTGGCTTATCTCCTGCGCGGCTGGAACCGCATCATGGCCGCAATTAGCGGCGTCTATTGCCTGGCCTGGGGCGGCTTGCTTTGGCTGGCCGATCTGAACCTGCCCGTCTGGACGCCGCCTCTTCTGGGTCGTTCGGTAGATTTGACCGCGCCGACTACCTATCTGGACTTTCGCTTTGTCCTCACGCCGATAGGGGCCACGGCTATTAGCCTGACGCTGGTGATTATCGGCGCAACGCTGCTTCTGTCCACACGCTTTGCCGCCCCGGAAGAGTACGCACTTACGCCGCTGCTTCTCATCCTGGCGGGCGGCTATACGTTGCTCTTTCTCCTCACCGAGGGGCCGGTCTCGCCCGTGCTCCTGGCTCCGATTGCCCTGGCGGCTCTATCCGCCGTGGCCGTCTTCCTCCTCAGCAACCGGGGATCGGCCACCGTGCTGAGAATTTTGTTGCCGCCCGTGTTGGCCATTCCCGTCGTGCTGATTGCCGACTGGTATGTGCGCGCCGCTGCATTGGATCCCCAGAACTCGCTTCTCATGACGACCGCCGCCCAATTTATGGGGGTGGGATACGTTATCCTTCTGGGGCCTGTGCCTTTTCATTGGGGGCGCGTCGCTGCGGCGGAATCCGCGCCGCCGTTGGCTACGGCCGCCGCCACGTTGCTCTACCAGCTGGCCGCGCTGTTTATGCTTTTCCAGCTCCTTGCTCAATTCCCGGCCGTTGGTCAAGGAACTTCTCTGGCCTTATGGTTGGAGTGGGCGGGCATTGTTACCGCGCTCTGGGGTGGCGTCGCTGCTTTTGGGACGCTGCATCCCGGTCGCCTGTGGGGATATGTTGCGCTGCACGACTGGGGTATCATTCTGATTACATTGGCCGTGGCCGGTACGCGCAGCCTGCCCCTGGCGCTTTTCCTCTTTAGCCTGCGCGCCGTCAGCATGTTGACGGCCGCGACCGGCCTCTCGGCGCTCAGGGCCAGCGTCGGCAGCCTGGAGCCGGCGCGTCTGAGCGGAGCCGGGCATCGCCTGCCGTGGAGCAGCGCCATCTATCTCCTGGGCGGGTTGGGGTTGGCCGGCTTTCCGCTAAGCGCCGGTTTTACCGGTCATTGGGCCGCACTGCAAATCATGGCCGAAACGGATTGGCGACCCGCGGCCGCAATCCTGGTTGCGTCAGCCGGCGCGATCTTCAGCTATATCCGCCTGGCGCGGATTCTCCTCGGCCCGCTGGAAAACCGGAGCTTGCGTCGGGAACGTTCTGTAACCACGGCCATTGCAGCCGGAATTCTGTTGCTCTCCATGGCCATCGCTCTGGCTCCGCAATTATTGGACGGCCCGGTCAGTCGGATGTTGATCGCCTTTAGCGGGTGAGTTGTTGATTGGTTTATTTGTTGACTTGTTGACTGGTTTATTGGTTTCTTTGTTTTGCTGTACGGCAACATGCATTCCGTCCACGCCCCCAATCAACCAATAAACCAATAAACCGATCAACCAATCAACCAGTCAACCGATCAGCCAATTTGGATTTGAATTACCATGAGCAAACGAACCTCCCGTCTGAGCGGCTTTTATCAGAAGAGTATTGCCGAGCGCGTGGCGATTGTCGCCGACTGGGCGGCGCTGGATGAAGAGGAAGTCGCCGTACTTCACGAAAGCCTGAGCGTCAGCCGCGCCGACAAGATGAGCGAAAACGTCATCGGTCGCTACAGCCTGCCGCTGGGTATCGGCGCAAATTTCACCATCAACGGCCGGGATTATCTGGCCCCCATGGCGATTGAAGAGCCGTCGGTGGTGGCGGCCGTGAGTTATGCCGCGAAGCTGGCGCGTACCGGCGGCGGCTTTCATACCGGCAGCACGCGTTCCATCATGATTGGTCAGATTCAGCTCCTGGATGTGGCCGATTTTGACGCCGCGCGCGAAGCTATTCTGGCCGAAAAAGACGCGCTCCTGGAGATAGCCGATACCAGCCCCACCATTGCCCGTCTGGGCGGCGGCCCCACGGACCTGGAAATTTATGCATTTCCCGAGACGCCGACAGGACCCATGCTGGTCGTGCATCTGCTTTTTGATACGCTGAACGCCATGGGCGCCAACGCGGTTAACACCGCGGCCGAAGCCATTGCGCCGGCCCTGGAGCGGTTGAGCGGCGGCCGCGCGCTGCTGCGCATTCTCTCCAATCTCACGGACCGACGGCGCGCCTGGGCCGAGGTCATGATTCCTGCCGTCTCCTTCAGCAGCATCAGCTACAGCGGCGAGGAGATCGTCCGTAACATCGCCCATGCCAATGCCCTGGCCGTGGTGGATCCCTACCGCGCCGCGACGCACAATAAGGGCATCCTCAACGGCATCGACGCTGTGGTCCTGGCCACGGGCAACGACTGGCGCGCTTTGGAAGCGGGCGCCCACGCTTATGCCGCGCGGAACGGCCAATACCGTGCGTTGACGGAGTGGCGGGTGATCGATGATGAGGATGAATTAAGATTAAAGATTGAAGAGTGGGGATTGGGCGATTCAGAGATTGGTAGAGATTCAGAGATTGGTGGAGATTTAGAGATTGGTGGAGATTCAGAGATTGGGAGATTAGCAAATAGGGATTCATCCTCCCCGAACCCCAATCTCCCAATCTCCCAATCTCCCAATCCCCAATCCCCCCCCTACCTCTACGGCCGGCTGGAACTTCCTGTCGCCGTGGGCGTTGTGGGAGGAGCGACCCGCGCACATCCCGCGGCCCAGGTTGCCTTAAAGATTTTGGGCGTCAAAACGGCCAGGGAGTTGGCTGAGGTGATGGCTGCCGTGGGGCTGGCGCAAAATTTGGCGGCCATCCGCGCGCTGGCCACCGAGGGCATTCAGCAGGGGCATATGAGCCTGCACGCGCGCCAGGTGGCCATTGCCGCAGGCGCAACCGGCGTGGAGATTGATCGCATCGCGGCCCAGCTTGTGCGGGAAGATGCCGTGCGCGTCGAGCGGGCGCAGGAAATTTTGGGGCGCAGAGCGTAATGCGTACTGCGTAATGGCGCCGGGGCGTAAGATTCAGGGTAATAGCGAACGGCTCGCAACCGCGCAACCAATCACGCATTACGCAGTACTTTATCACGGAGACCATCATGCTCAATCAACCAGCTTATCCCGTCGGTTTCGTGGGGTACGGCGCGTACGTGCCCCGCTATCGCCTGTCCGGCGATGAGATCAGCCGCATCTGGACCGGGGGGCAGCGCGACAGCCCGGTGCGGGAAAAGTCGGTGCCGGGCATGGATGAGGACACGGCCACCATGAGCATCGAGGCCGCACGCAATGCCTTGGCCCGCGCGCTGATCGATCCTCAATTGGTGCGGGCCGTCTGGGTGGGCAGCGAGAGCCATCCCTACGCGGTCAAGCCCACGGGCACGATTGTGGCCGAGGCCATCGGCGCGACGCCGGGCACATTGGCCGCGGACTGGCAATTTGCCTGTAAGGCGGGCACCGAGGCAATTCAGGCCGCGATTGGGCTGGCGGGCAGCGGTATGGCCCGCTATGCCCTGGGCATCGGCATGGACACGGCGCAAGGACGGCCCGGCGATGCGCTGGAATATACTGCGGGCGCGGGCGGCGCGGCCTATCTGGTCGGCCCGGCGGATGAGAGCCTGGCCGTGATTCAGCGCACATCCAGCTACGTCTCGGATACTACTGACTTTTGGCGGCGACCCGGCACCCATTTCCCCAGTCACGCCGAGCGCTTCAGCGGCGATCCCGGCTACTTCGCCCACGTCATCAGCAGCGCGCAGGAGATGATGGCGGCCATGGGTAGCACGCCCGGGGATTACGATTTCGCCGTTTTCCATCAGCCCAATCCCAAATTTCCCACCCGCGCACTGCGGGAGCTGGGCTTTCGCAAGGAACAGTGGCAGGCGGGCCTCCTCGTGCCCGAAATCGGCAACACCTACGCCGGTTCCGCCATCATCGGCCTGAGTGCGGTCTTGGACATTGCCCGGCCGGGTCAGCGCATCCTCATGGTCAGCTACGGCAGCGGCGCGGGCTCCGACGCCTTCGACCTGCTGGTCACCGAGCGCATGGTTGACGCGCAGGGCCGTGCTCCCTTCACCCGCGACTACATCGCCCGCCGCGTCGAAATTGATTACGCGCAATACGTGCGCATGCGCCGCAAGCTGGCGACGCACTGAGGTGATGCGTGATACGTGATTGGTTTCGCCGTGGCGCTTGGTGCAGGATCATCTGAATCGAGCGCCGCGGCGACCTTACGCAGTACGCATTACCTTTTCATCACCGGCAAAAATTCTTCCTCAATTTCCAGCGTGCGCGTGAAGATTCCCGACTGGCCCAACGCCGCGGTGAGCATCACTTCGTCGCCGGGCGCAATGTCGACTTCGCTTGGGTAGTTGTTGGTGTTGAGAGTTGCGCCATGGGCAACGACCCAGCGCTCTCCGTCCGACTGGCTGACCAGGATGCGCAAGTAGGTGTGCACAGCGACGAAATTCGGGCGGTCGGGTGCAAAGACAATCCCTACTATCTCTTCCTGTCCGTCAGAATCAAACAGTTCGCCGGCCATCCCCGCCCACGTTTCGCCTCGGTCGCGGCTGCGCCAGATACGGTTGATGCCGCCCAGCCAGACTGCGCCGTCGCTATTCACGGCCAGAGGAGCGTTGCACCACAAAATGGGCGGGTTGACAACGGGGACAGCAAATTCATATACGGCCTGCCAGGTCGCCCCGGCGTCCTCAGAGCGATAGACGACCCGATCAGCAAAGAAGTACTCGCGTACGTATCATCCCGGTTCCAGACCTGCCGCCATGTCTCACCGCTGTCTGTAGTGCGGTAGATTCCCGGCTGATCAGGTCAACTATATATGAAGTAGTGTTGAGTAGTATTGAAGGATAATGGTTTGGGCGACATCTGTGATATGGTGAGCATAGAACAAAATTATATATTTTACTTAGGCCAACGAAAAATTAAAAATGACAGTTCATTGAACTGAGAGAACGTTTGTTTCGGCTGCTCTTCTGGGAACGCCGGACTCATGAAGGTTAAATAACTGTTTCGGTAAAGCATCCGGGAAACGTAGGTCACCGCTACCAGCATGACAGCCCTATCAACCCCAATCGTCACGCTGATAGCGATGAACTATGAGTTACCAGATTATTTTCTTAACTTTCATCAGTCCGGCAGGCGTACCGAGCCGGAGTTTGGCGTTCCCAGGGGCGCCCGTTATTTGACAATGAAGTCAATTAACGATCACTTCATGAGAGGCTGCACATAAGCAAATGAATCAGCAAATATACTGGCATGCACCCATCTGGGAAGTCGCTCTCATAGTTTTTACCGGTTTTTTAATTGTCTGTTGGATGATTTATAGAATTTTTAGCCCAAAGCAATTATATAGGGCTTTGCGTACAGTGCATCCATTGTTAGATACTCAACCACTATTCTTTTATACAAAGATCCAAGGTTTATATTTTCTGAACTCATCTTCACGCGATTTGTTAGACCTTTTATCTGAAGAGCAGCACAGGCAAACGGATTTTTTGGTTGACATTATGTCTGAATCCATAACAGAAAATCGGCCAATCCAAGAGATGGGCTGGTTGAGGAAGGATCAGGTATTAATCGCGATTCCTTTTGTAGGCGAAGACGAGATAGGGGCATTAGTGACAGTCATACGTATTGATGAAGGAACCGAGTTAAACGTAGAGGTTCTATGGGAATTCAGGGGGTTG
>JAGRCP010000072.1:0-105383 GCA_020433455.1 Caldilineaceae bacterium
GCGGCAACCTCTACGCCGGGGGAGGCTTCACCACAGCCGGCGGCACGTCCGCCAACCGCATCGCCCAATGGGACGGAACCGCCTGGACCGCCCTGGGCTCCGGCATGAATAACTTTGTCTACGCCCTGACCACGGACGCTGACGGTAACCTTTACGCCGGGGGAGACTTTTTCGTCGCCGGCGGCACGTCCGTCAACCGCATCGCCAAGTGGGATGGAACCGCCTGGACCGCCCTGGGCTCCGGCATGAATAACGCTGTCAACGCCCTGACTGCCCATACCAGCGCCGTCGTCTCAGCCGCCAGCGGGGAGAGTGTCGCACCGGCGCGGGTCGGTGGGAGCACGGCCACGGACGCGATCCTCAACCTCTACGCCGGAGGAGAGTTCACCACAGCCGACGGCAATCAGTCAGCCAACATCGGCCAATGGACGGTTGATCCCCCCTTGACCGTGACGTTGGGCTACTTCCTGGCTGCGCCCAATGACGACGGCGTTCGTATCGAATGGTCCACCGTCACCGAGATGGGCAACGCCGGCTTCAACCTCTACGTGGAGACGAACGCGGGTCGTGAGCAGATCAATCCGGAGCTGATTCCCTCCGCTGCGATCGACTCGGTGGAGCCCCAACGCTACGCCTACAACGCTATTGGCGTCCAGGGCGACGCCTTCTTCATCGAGCTGGTGGGCATTGACGGCGGCAGCAAGCTATTCGGGCCCTTCGCTCTGGGGGTTCCCTTTGGCTCCAGTCCGGCAACCGACGCAGCGGAGGATGGCTATCGTATTTTCCTGCCTTCGGTGCTGAATCATTAGGGTGCGTTCAAACTCGGTTGGTGAAACACGGGCGGCCGGAAGGGCATACACCCTACCGGCCCAGCCCATTTTGAACACACCCAATTATTTGGTTTATCTACGCGTCGGATGCGGCTTCGTTTGATGCGCTGTTCTCTTCCTGCATTGGGTGCCACGCCCAGGCCGTGAGCAGCGCCATCGTTACAACGAAAAATATAATGGACAATCCCAGCGGCGCGCCGACCTGCACCAGCCGGAGCGTTCCGGCAAGTGCAGCCCACGCCCACCAGAAGGCCGGATGAACGTGCAAATAGCGTCGATAACGTCGCCGCCCCCACACAAGCCAGAGCGCTACCATTATCAGCATAAGGTAACCGCCCAGCCGTATATCCCACCGTACAAGTAAAAACCCGGCAAGCGTTAGCCCAAGCGCGCCCAGCGCGCCGCGCAGCGTCAGCGTGGGTCGGTTGCGCACGGCAAGGGTGGCCAGAAAAAGCGTGACGCTCGTAAAGCAGAGCAGCGCAATTCCCAAATTCGCCCATTCACGCCATGCCGCGGACAGCGGGATAGGCTCTTCCGTCAACAGAAGCGGCAGCACCATGGCCAGGGGCAACGCCAGACCCAACAGCAGAACCATGGCCCGATCGGAAAGGATATCTTCATCCTGCGTGCGCAGCGTCCACAAAGCCATGGCAGTCAGCGCCAGCAGCATGGCCAGCCCAAACGCGCCGTTGTTGAGGATCGTATTCCCCCAATAGAAAAACGCGGCCATACCCGGCCCGACCAGGATAAAGACGATCAAGAAAAAGCGGTCATCAGGGAGGAATTGAAGGGATTGGAACCGGCGCGCCCGGTCTACGGGGGTCTGACGGGCGGCCAAATAGCCGAGGAAGAGGGGCAACAAGACCAGGAATCGCCGCGGCCAGGGCCCCAGGGGAGAGCGAAACAGGTAATACCAACTCATGGCGACCAGCATGGCCAGCCCGGCAAAGGCGACAAAACCCACATAAGCGCCCGTCGCCTTCAGCAGCCAAAGCGTGCGCCGCTCTTCCCCCGTAATGGGCTGGAATTTCTCCGCCAGGGGCGGCCGCGTTACCGCCGCGATGATCAGCGGCAAGAGCAGCGTGCCCACGGCAAAGTAGAAGGCAGCCGTCACCCGTGGCTCATCATCAGGTTGGGGCCATGCCAAAAACGGCCCTAACAGACACGCCGTCCCGGTCCAGAGAACCAGCGCAAACAGCAGGGTAAACGCACGGGACGCGGTCATCTTCTGCATGAAGTTGCTCAACACGCGAAGAACCATGCAGCCCCAGTCGCGCGGGCGACCGCATTCGGCCTCGGCGTCATCTAATATTTTATCCGTCAAGCCGGAAAACGCGTTGCCAAAAAAATATGCCACATTGAGCATAGGGGAGTCTTTTGAAAAATCCCGCAGGCGCCATGCCCGGTGATCAGCAGCCTCGGCGGTGTTACCCAGAAGCGAGAGGGCGGTCGCCGCCCCCCAGAACGCAGCAGCTTGGGGCATACGACCAATCGGCTCCTCTGCCAGGCTCGCGAATTTGGTTGCGCCCATCAGGTAAAGCGCGAGTGCTGCATAATAGTCGTCCCAACATATCTGACCGTCCCGATTGACGACAAGAAATTCGCGCGCTGCCTTACGAATAACAAGCAGGGTCAAAAACGGCGCGCTCAGCTTGGCCGCAAGGGCTCGAGGCAGGGCGAATTGCCCATGAGGATGGGGTTTGCGCAGCGAGGCCTGGTGTAAATCACGGTAGAGCGAGTAGATAGTCTCGGGCGGTAAATCGGCATCGAGCAGGGCAGCGGCCAACGGATGGAGTACGGTATCCATCTCCAGACGCAGCAGGTCGTATAACACGTGATCATGACGGGCGTACGCACCGTCGATGATGAACGCTAAATGCGCTTGAACCATCACCAAAACATTGCCCATGTTGAGGTCGCCATGGATTGTCCCCTTCACCATAGCGGTTTCTCGCTTTAGAAGATCGGGCCAAGCATGCAGAGGATTGGGCAAGTAAATATTTTCGCCGCCGGGCAGCAACAGCTCGTCAGCATCCAAATCCGGCGCGTTTGAATCAGAGGGAGGGGCCACGGCGCTTATTGCCAACTCCCGCAGCAGATCCACGCGCGTTTGGTCTACCCTGCCTGCAATAGAATCTTTAGATTGACCAATCAGGCCGTATTCCGTATCGGGTGCATTGCGGATACGAACGCGCATGACGGGCGAATCCTCCAGTTGAGGAGCGAGAGTCAGCGTTTGCTTACGCGGCGAAACTTCCAGCACAGCCCAATGCTCAAAACGGAGCACGTCGCCCTGTTTGAAATCCAAGGAGAGACCATTGCCGGATACTTTGTCAGCGGGGAGCACAGCTTGCACATCGGCTGCATCCGGCGGGCAATATTCCAGGATGAGTGAAACGGGCAATACCCGATCATAGCTGCGGAGAAGTGCGGTTCTTTCCTGTTTCCTTTCCGCGTTCCATATGTCGTCAAGCTGAGACAGCAGGCGCTCTTCCAGAACTTCCCACAACTCGTGAAGGTCTGCTGTCGTGCAGTAAGCCCGCAAGCTCTGCACGGGGTGCCGGCCGTCGCCGACCTGGGCATAGCGCAGCCCGGCCAGCAGACCATCCGGCGTAGGAACCGGATCCTCTTTTGCCGGCACAAAGCCGGACAAAGAGTCCTTCAAAAAGTCGGCGGACGCCCGGTGTTCCTGTAGGATAATGGGCGTAGGCCCAATCTTAACAACTTCGGGCAACATCCCCCGCCCCGATGGCCCATAGGGTTTAATTGTAAAAACACGCGTATCGCTCTGACCGTCATCATATTCATCGACTATTTTTATTTTTCGGCAGCCTTCGTACATGACGACAAGCAACTCCCGCATATCGTCCGGCAGTCGCCGATCAGAAAAATTGAGAATATCAGGCGCGGTCATGTCGGCCTTCCCTCGGGATAAAAAAGATAGCCGCCTTCGGGCTTCTCCCGGTAATTGACGATGTAGACGGGGTTGGACGGATCCGGCTCCACCTTGCGGCGCAGGGTGCGAATCACCTGGAAGAGGCTGTCGTTGGAGACGCCGTTATAGCGCTCGTCCTCATCCCAAGCAGCGACGATCACGCTGGTGTAGGTGTGGCGCTGGTGCGGACGCTCCGCCAGGAAGTGCAGCACGGCCTGCTCCTTGGGCGATAGTCCGTCAATCGCCTTTTCGCCCTGAAAAAGCAAGTCCGTTCTCTTATCGATTCGGATGGGGTCCGGCGTTCGGGCGCCGTACTCGGCAACGTAATCGGCAAAAAGCAGGCCGAAAAGCACCCAGGCATCTCCCGCTTTACGACATATTCCCCTCATTTCCAGACCGCGCAGAATCGCATCATCCGCCACCGTATCGTCCCCGCGTTGAAGCGCATAGAGGGCAATCTGCTCGTCCCTGGTCAGGCCGTTCCAGATGGCCTGAAGGCGGATATGCATGGCCGGATCCGCGCCCAACGCCGTGCGCCACGTTTCGGCCGGCCCTCTTTCCGGCGTGAGTGACCACCAGCGACCCACCGCTTTGAGCAGCGTAGGATACCCGCCGCTGAGCGCGAGCATCTGGTCAACTTCGCTGGGCGTGGGCGCAACGGGAGCGGTATGCAGGCGATAGGCCACGTCGCGCCGCGCGTCCGCCTCGACCAGCGGACCCACGTAGCAAATGTGGGTTGCCAGCAGGCGATAGACATCATCAGGGAGATCCAGATCGGGAACAGCATCCAGGCGTCGGCGCGCGCCGACGATGAAGGAAAGAGTCTCCCGATAGACGTTATGCAGGCTGCGCAAGGCCCGGCCCAGCGCCAAAATTTGCGGGGCAGGCGGCATATCGAAATCATCCAGGAACAGCACCACGCGGTAATCGTGCGCCTGACAAGCGTCGAGCAAATTGTAGAGTGCGCTTTGTGCCGGGAAGGGGTCATCCGCCTGCATATCCTGATAGAGCCCCGTCAATTCGCCCCACCAGGTCGTACTGAAGGGTGTAGGCGAGCGGTGGGCGGCGCGCAGAATAAAGCGATAAAACGTCGTGAGGGTGTCATCCGGCAGTCCGCCCAGACGCACGTACACAAGGGCCGGCCCATCCTCAAGGGCAGGATAGCGCGCACCGAGGCGATGGGCGTTCCGGCACAGAAAGTCAAGCAGGTTGGACTTGCCCGACCCGGCCGCGCCGATGACCATGCCGCTTGCCCCTGCCGCGATCCAGCCGGTCAGGACGCGCATTTCCGCCGCACGGTAGGTCGCACCATGTCCTCGCCAGGTCCAGTCCGTCTTTCCGTCTTCACCGGGTCTGTTAACCATGAGTTCTCAGCGTTTCCTCAGCCGCTCTTTAGCAAGTACGCCTCTACGCTCAGTAATCCCCCATTACTTCTGCCGCCGGTTTCGCTACACTACAGGCACTGCGAAAGCGTAGAACATGCGGACCGGCTACGTTATTGAGGCGTAAATGTCACGACGACAATAGTCCGGGCGCATCTCCCGTTTTCGCAGCGCGGATAATGCGGAACAACGTCCGCAACAACTCATCCTGCGCCTGTTGAGGGTCGCTGCAGCGCCACGTCCGTGGCGGGATCCCTTCACTTGGTGGGCCTCTATCCAATCATGGAGGAACATTGAGATGTTCAAGCGACGGATTACCCATCTTGTAGCCGCTATCGCCCTGGCCGCCGTCATGACCGGCGGATTCCAGGTGGCGGCCGAGGCCCTTGGCCTCCACGTCACGCCAGCGGTGTATGCCTGCGATGCGGGCTCAGCTACGGGTGGCGGCGGCGGCTGCTAAGCGTGAGAGCCAGAAACCATTGGGCATTGCAGTAGGGACACGAGGTGCAGCGGCCGACCGGGCATGCACTGAGCGAAAAGGTCTTCCGCCGCACCTCATGTCCGTACGATTAAGGTCATTCGCAGTCGATTACGGAGCGCCTGATCCCGCGGCTTTTCCCGCCCGAACATCGGCCAAGGCCAGCAAGATTGCATCCCGCCGGTTATTATTTCCAAGGGTTTGCCAGCCATCGAGTGCAGCCAATAGATGCGTCTCCGCCTCATTAAAACATTCCTGCGCCAGGCGAATCACGCCCAAATGCTCTTCAACCAGCGTTGTACCGTGGAGGGAGGAGAGGCGTTGAAAAATTACCGATGCATCAGCAAGAATTGCTTCGGCTTTAACATAATCGGCCAGGTCTTCGTAAATTCGAACCATATTGGTAGAGATAAGCCCTATTCGCCACTCCTCACCGAGCGCTTGTGCCGCTTTCAGGGCCTCATGCGTATAATCAAGCGCCTGCTCATATTGCCGACGCTCTCCGTAAAGCAGCCCCAGATTTATCATGCCGTCTATGGGTCCATGCCGATCAGAGCCCTCAGACCAAATCTCCATGGCCTGTTTCAGATATTCCTCAGCCTTCTCCCAATTTTTCTGGCGAATAGCAATCAGGCCCAAATGGTTATAGGTGTGGGCAAGGCCGTGCGCGTTCTCAAATGCCAAAAAAATATCTAATGCATGGCAGCAGAGGACCTTAGCGCGTTGTAACTGTCCAGCTTCGCAAAAATGATAGCCCAAATTTGTACACGCGCGGGCCTCGTCGTAGCGGTCATTCGCCAAGCGCGCCGCAGCAATCGCCTGACGGTAATATTGGACAGAATCCTGATAGTGACTTTGCAGTCTGGTCAGGCGCCCCATAAGCACCAGAAGCGCAGGCAGTTCTGCGCTCTGCGCTCTCTGACGTGCAGCGCGCAGACCCTTCTCAAGAATCTGTTGCCATTCAATCCAATAACCATGGCTTTCCATATAGATTGTAAAAGCATGAATCAGATCCGTGGCGGAAGCCCATGCCGCGGGTTCATCCAGGGCAAAATCAATGGCCTTGACAACGCCCTCCCGCTCTTTGTCCACTGCCGAGACGTCGGCGGAATGACCGGCCAGCCACTGAAGCCAATAGTCCCCGTTCAGTTGGATTGCATAATGAAATTGGGCAACCGTTTTCTCCTCCTGCACGCCGCCCACGCGCTGCCAGGCCACGATCTGCTTGAGCAAAAAGAGTTCCGTTAAGCGATGAATGCGGTAACGCCGCGCATCCAGCGTGCCGATTGGCTCGATAAGGAGCAATTTGTCCAGCGAGCGCAGCGCCGCATTGAGATCCGTGCGCTCTAACGTAACCAGCGCGGCTAATTGCTCGAGGGTTGCGTTGGGAGCCAACGGCATCACGGACAAAAGCGTTTTGCCCCCATCGTCCAACGCCTGCCAGGATTGGCGGAAAATATAGGTGTAGAATTCATCGACCTCGCTGTCCTTCACCCGGCTTAGAATCGCCAGCGTTTCCGTCAACGAAAAGACGGCAATCTGACCGACAACCAGCCGCAATGCCATGGGATTGCCGCCTACCTGGTCATAGATCCGGCCGAACTGGGCATCCGTAGCGCGGACCGCCATATCCGGATCGCGCTGCCGGCTTTTATACCGCAACAATTGAATGGCGTCTTCGCGCGCCAGCGGTTGCAGCCGGATCTGCAAGGCCTTCGTTGAAGGCGAAAGCGCACGGCGAGTGGCCAGCAGCACTCTGTTTTTCCCTGCGCGCCCGCTGGACTGGAAAACCAGTTTTTCCAGGTAAGGGATGAGGGCCGCCACATCAAGCGCAGACTCCAGATTGTCAACCACGATCAGGTGGCGGGCTTGCTGCAGATGAACCGTCAAGGCATACTCACGCTCGACCGCGCCCGCGGCCAGGATAGCAGTGAGACCTAAATTCTGAAGGAGAAAATCCTGCAACTCGGCAATCCGATCTGCGCGTTGCTGCGTCGTGCCGATGCCAACCGTCGCGGGAGGGATTCGCTGGGGCAGACTCACCCAGACCAGGTCATCAAAGCAGCGACCTACCTCGGGATCGCGTACCGCAGCATCCAGCAGCGCGCTTTTGCCCAATCCGCCCAGCCCCTCTACGGCAATGAGCGAATAGTTGCCAATGCCCCGCAACGCGTCTACAAGCTGATGACGGTAGGCGTTAATGCCGAAAAGTTGCGAATGAGGAGTCGGTCCCACCTTCGCAGCCAAGACCGCGTTCCATTCTTCCAGCCTCTGGTCGGAATTCGGCCTGCGCTTTTTTTGCTGCTGATCCTGATAGGCAAGCGCGGCTGCGGTCAATTCCGACCACGTACGATATCTGTTCAGATCATATTCAAGCCGAATGGCCGTATTGACCTGATTCAGCAAGTGCGCGACAAGTTGGGGATCATTGTCATAGCGTTCGGCCAGACGCATGACAAGAAGCGCCATATACTCCTGGGGCGGGCGATCCGGGCGGATCCTGTTTTCATAGCGCGTGATGCGCGTACGGTCCAGGTAGCAAAGTTCGGCAATCTCCGCCTGGGTTGCTCCCAATGCAGAGCGCAGCGTCAAGAGAAAGACGGAGAGGTTATCAATATAGTGAGGAAAATCCGAAAGCTGGATCATTGATCGCTAAGCTTTTTTGTGCGCTGCTAACGGAGGAGGGCTGTTACCCTGTTAAGCAGAGTTCATTGTTGCATGGGTCGCGAGAGTTTGCAAGAGACGGGGGGAAGAGGAAATATAATGCGAATATCTACATGATGGGAAAGTCGAAGCAGGCCTTTGCGGCCATGCGGCAGGCCGGGCCCGGCCTGCGCGGGGAGATCGTACTTCAGTTCAAATGCGCCATCCCGCGGGGATTCAGCCGGTCATCGGCACGACCGGACCGGAACGAATCCGCCGCAGTACAGAGGCGGATGATGTAAAATTAAATCGGGAGGAATGGTACGCGCTCTTTAGCGCAGGGCGGGGCGGGGCTTTGCCGTAACCATACTGCGCAGCGGCGCGCCGGAGATCACCCGCCCGCCTTGACCATGAGCCACATCATGCCGCACATGACCAGACCGGCCACGATGCGCTCGCTCATGGCCCACGTCATAAAGCGGCCGTTGAGCAGGGCTACGCCGATAATGGTGATGACGAACCAGAGCATAACCTGGAGTTCAGCCGCAACGACGCCCTGACGCTGCAGGAAGTAGAGCATGATGAGATAGGCGGGAATGCCCAGCATGAAAAAACCGAAGGCCCGCAGGGCCATAGCGGGTACGAATTGGCCCGCTTCCCAGGCAGCGGAAGCGTAGACGAACCCTTTGGCGTCCGTAAAGCCGGTGACCAGGGTAAGGCTAATGATAAAAGCGAGTGAGTAGAGAGACATGCGCATCTTTTCTCCTGTGAGCGGTTGCTTGACGATTCCGGTACGATATGCCCACTCCGCTACGATAGTCCGACTCGCGGGAATCGTCACCTGACTTTGGTTAGGGATTCTGCTCACAGAATAACAGGCAATTACGTAGAAAAATCTCAATTCCAGGCGGCTTTATCTCAACAATCGGCTCAAAATGCATCAGATTCTCACGCCACGGTGGCGGCCATGTCCTCCATGCCCAGACGCTGAAAAAGTTTCCGGGCCTGTTCGGCCGCGGCCAGGCGTTCATCCCCGGATTCGGATGCGGCGTCGCTTTCGGCCAGCACTTCGGCCGTCTTCGACCAGGCGTATGCTTCCACAAAGATATCCTCGTTCGCCTGGGCTTCACGGCGGCAGTCGGCCAGAAGTTGAAGACCCTTGTCCGTTTCGCCCCTGGCCCGGGCAACCAGGGCTAGGGTGTAGAGGGCATAGGGCACGGCCAGCGGCTCTTCCTGGCTGAGGGCCAGGTCGGCCATTTCCTGGGCCTTGTCCAATTCGCCCAGTTCGTAATGGGCCTCGGCCAAGTTACAGGCCGTGCCGGCTAGACTGTATGCGTAACCGTAACGTTGAAAAAATTCAAAAGCGGCTCCGCCTGCAATGATTACCTGCTCGAACTCTCCCGCATCCAGATAGGTCGCAGCCAGATTGCTCTGCACCCGCGCCACATTAACAAGATCCCCCATGCGCTCATAGAGGGACATCGCATCAGCTGCATGCTTGTAGGCCCGCTCGAACTCGCCGCGACGGCCGAAGATATTGCAGAGCGAGCGATTTACCTTCGCCAGCCCTTGTTCGAATTGGAGCGCAGTTGCGACACTCAATGCAGTAAAATAGGCTGCTTCAGCTGCAGTCAAATCGCCTCGCTCTTCCTGCACCAAACCGTGAAGGTATTCGGCTTGGAAGCGAGCCTCTTGCGCAGACCGCCAGGCATCAGTCAGACGTCGCTGACGCACGTACACCATACCTCGACGCACGTAGAGATCTGCCGCCTGCTGCTCCAGGCGTGAAAGGATATCCAATCCATCTGTGTATGCGCTCAGCGCGTCATCCGGGGCGCCCAACGCATCCAAAAAGTCGCCTTCCAACTGTCGCGCTGCGATCAGCAACTCATTTTCTTCGGTCTCATCACTCTGCTCGCTTAGCGCAGATAAACCGGCTGCGGCCTCTCCGGCCAGTTGATGCAATTCGGCACGAATAAGGGTAAGGGTCTGTTGGCTTTTCTTTTTAAGGCGTGCGCGGGAAATATTGTGAAAGACCGCCGTCGCCGCGGCGGCCTGTCCCCGGGCAATCTCGCGTTGGCGCTGGGGAAACCAGAGAGCCACGGCCAGGTCCGGCCGCGCACCGTGATGGAAATGATAGGCGGCCAGCGTGATCTCGGCGCGTTCAGCGTAGCGCACCCCAGCCTGGCGATGAAATTCTTCCCGCTGCTCGGCGGAGAGAGTGCGTAGAAGCGCGGCGCGTACGCCGGGCAGCAGCGTCACGCCGCCGGCCCGGTCATAGCGCGCCAGATGGCGGGCCTGAAGACCATCCAACACAGTCGCCGGCCAGATGTCCCGCGGGGCTTCGGCCGGATAAACGGACAGGGCGTGCAGCAAATGACGCTCGTTTCCGTCCAGTCGCTGCCAAAGGAGGGCCAAATAGGCTTCAAAGGCTCCTGTACGATCGGCATCTACGTTGAGAATCGACTCCAGCGGCTCACCTGCCTTAATCAGATTAATACAGAGCCAGAGCAGGCGCGGGTTGCCGCCGGTTTCCTGCTGCAACTGCTCGCTCTCTTCCCGTGCGAGATCGAGACTGTTGACCGTAAGCAGTTCCCGGGTTGTCGCCAGGGGAAGGTCATCTACCGCCAAGCGCCGCGTCGCCGTCAAGTTGACTTGTTGACCGACAAAAAGAACTGGCACATTACGCTGAATAGCGGTGAGAAATTCCCCGATACGCAAAGTTTCCGGCGCATCGGCAGGCCACAAGTCTACCTCGTCAAAGATCAGGAGGGGTTGACCGGAGGCCAGCTCAGCCAGATCGCGTTGAACCAGGGCATAGAGTACAGTCAGATCGTCCAATCGCCCGGCGCTGGCGGCGAGCGCCCGCCACAGCGCTCTAGCGCCATGTTCATGAAAAAAGGCGCCCAGTGCATAAAGCAAAGAGTAGAGACGGTCAGTAAGGTCTGGACGCACGGTATACCAGAAGACGGCCGACCCCGGCCAATCTATAGCAATCTTTGCTGCCAAAGAAGACTTGCCCGAGCCGCTGATCCCGCTGAGCGCAATACTTTCGCCTGCCGCTAATGCGTGTCGGATCTGGATCAGAAGTTTGTCGCGACCCAGCAACATTTGGCTATTGGGCAGAGGTTCCAGGCGCACACCCGGCCGCAACAAGAATAACAGTGCATCGGCCAGCGCATCGACGGCGCGATCGATGTCGCGGTAGAATTCGGCACGGGATTGCTGAAGAAATTCTTGCCAGATCTGTTGCAATGAGCGGGGGCGAAAAAATTCCTGAAAGTAACGCAACTCTAACACCAGATAGTTATAGCGAGCGGATCCCGAGTCTGCCAATATATCCTGCCAGGCAGCTTCAATTTCCTCGCGGTTACGGGGAGGCTGATCACCCCAAAGGGAGTGTGCAGCGCGCTGCAACTGGCGACGCAACAATTTCCCCCAGTGAGATCTGTCTCCCAACACGGTTGCGTGGCCCAGAAAATAGGCGGTTGCCAGCGCAGATTCATTGGCCAGACGCTCGGGGTCGCGCATGTATTTCAGAGCATTCTTTAGCTCTTTATCGAACGTGGTCGCTTTCGACTTTGTCATAAAGTAAAGATAGGTGGAAAGAGAGACGGATAAATAGAATGGCGGGTAGAATTTGGGATGCGATCTGCCAGGATGAGACAAATTCGCTAAAAGTTGAGATTTTTAGAGCCCGTTTCGTGCTAGGATGCTAAACGGGGGCGGGGGAAGCGTATAACGATGACGCTATCAGAACTCAGCAAGTTACGGTTTAACCCGAATTCGCTAACGCGTTATCAACTGCAAGCCGATCACTATTGTAACAAAAGGAGAAATTTTATGGAACAGGCGCGAATTTTCCTAACTGCCACAGGCATTTTACTGGCTGCGGTCATGATACCCTTCGGCGCACGTTCGGCAAGCGCCGCAAGCGACAGCTTCTGGACGACCTGGAAGCTGGACGTGAGCGGTGATAACGGACAGATCGTCGCGCTGCTGTATATTACAGTAGGCAATTACGATAAAAACGGCAACCCTATCGAATTGCACACCGAGCCGATCCAGCTTGCCTGCCAGGCAGTAAAAAGCGCCGGAGTGAACGGCAATACGTTGATTTTTAAGGGCGGTTACTTTGAGTGCGAATTTCCAAACATATTAGGGACGGCCGAACGCATTATCCTTAACCAATTCGGCAAGCAGCATAAATTCAATGAGCCGCCGGAGGGCCTGTGCGCCTGTGATCCCGTGGGCCTTGCCTATGTCCAGGCGGATGCCGTCTTCCAGAAGGACGCGCAACATCCGGTTTTTTCTCATCCCAGTATCTCCTTTCGCGTCAATCGCCAGAGCGGCGCAGCGAGCAACCACTTTACCTTTGCCGGCCATAGCGCTGTAAGCGATTCGGTGAGTGCATCCCAAGGCTTGTTCGAAAGTCGTTATGACTGGAATCAAGATAAAGGAGAGGCATTCTGGCGGCACCTCCTGAATAACAACCAAATTGGCAACGATCGAAAGGCCCCGTCCAACCTGGCAAAGCTCTATACCAAGCCCACTGTGGTCACCATCGGCGGCAGCCAGGCCGGCGGGATGAGCGGCAGTATGACCCGACTCATCGTCGATCCGGGATGTCGGATAAATTAAGCCAGTACCAAAAAACAATGAATCCGGGCTTTCCGTCACAGCTCGGGCTGGTTGCTGATTGCGCTTTTACAGGTTATCCAATTCAATTTATTCACCATCGCGTCGGGCATGAAATGCGCAGAATCATCACCAATTCATGCCTGACGCGATACGCCCCCACCCCGGCATTATGCGCTATGCGAGAAGGGCCATGCAACAGAGAGTCCATTACGCGGCAGGTCGGGCCATCGCCATACGCCTGGCCCGCCGGAGAGCGCGTGCCGAGAATGCGCCGCCCCCCCGACATCAACGCCCCACGCCGGCCCGTCCCCTTGCTTCCCGGAACGCCAGGTCAAAAAGCGTTCTCCATGACAGCAACGGAGCTGCCCCCTTGCCGCCGCAATCGCCCCCGCCCTTGACCAGGCGCCCGACATCCGTTTCGGCCCGGCTCATGCACCTGCTGGACAGCATAAGGTAGCGGTTCAGATCGATGAAAAATTTAGAATAGCGGCTCACTGCGCCCCTGGGAACGCCGGACTCCAGTCCGGCAAGCGTGCCAAGCTCCAGCTTGACGTTCCCAGGGGCGCCGCCAATTGGTATGGACGATATATCAATATTTGCTTGCCTTGGCCTTACACGACCCGATTTGAGACAAATCGCCCCCAACGCGAGATTTTTTCCTCCCTTTCCCATATTACAGTTTGAAGGCGTAACACCCTTCGTTCATACGTTTAACCGGGAAAGGAAATTCTCGCATGACGCCTTTACACAACAGCATGTCTCTACGCCGCATGGGCATCACCGCGCTGGCGCTTTGCCTGCCCGCGCTGCTCTGCGCATTTATTCTCGTTTCGCGCGCGCGTCAGGCGAATGCCGCGCCCCAGACCCCGGCCGCCGTCACCATTACGGTCAACAGCAGCGGCGATCCGGAATCAAGCAGTACAGTCAAAACATGCGGCTATACCAGCGGCGTCTACAATCCGGCAAGCGACGGCCAGTGCACGCTGCGCCGGGCCATTGTGGAAGCGGGTGCGCGGCCGGTGGAAGACCGCCCCATCGCCATTCAGTTCAATCTCTCCGGTGAAGACCCGGGCTACGACGCGGGGACGGATACCTGGACCGTCACCGTTGATGATCCGCTGGTCCTCAAGCCCTTCAGCATTCTCGAAAAGACGGGCCAGGTGACCATCGACGGCGCGACCCAGCCGGGCGGGCGCAGCGACGGGCCCAAAGTCTATTTGAGCACCAACGACAATCGCCTGGATGTGGAGATGACCGACAACGTCATTCGCAACCTGGGCTTCTACGGCGGCGGCGTCATCTTCCTCAAGGAGGACGGCAATCTGGTGGAAAACATCGTCATGGGGCTGACCAAGGACGGTCAGGAGATCGTTTTGCGCACGCCCGGCCAGCCCCAGCGCATGGCGGGCGGCGGCGTGCACATGTCCTCCGACAACAACACGGTTCGCAACAGCGTCATCGCCGGCTCCTACGCCACGGCCATCACCATCGACGGCGGGGATAACAACATCATCCAGAGCAACGCCATCGGCACGCGTTCGGACGGGACCGTGCCCGAGGTAGCCGAGGCGATTGAGTGCCTGCGCAGCTTCAGCTATGATCCGGAAAACTGGTACGGCGGGTGGGGCATTTCGCTCACTGGAGCCAACAATCAGATCATCGAAAACCGCATTGCCGGCCTGCACATCCTCCAATCGGAAAACGACACGCCGCCCCGGGCGATTGAAAGCTTTGGCCAGGGCCATCTCATCCAGAACAATGTCATCGGTCTGGACAGCGCCAACGCCATGGTCGGCACGTGCGGCCAGGGCATCAAAGTGGCGGGCAGCGACACCCAGGTCATTGACAACGTCATCGTGCGCAGTCGGGCCGATTCGGAAGACGCCGAGCCAGGCGCGATCTTCACCAGCGATTCATCGCCCCTCTTTAACCGTATGACCGTGCGCCGCAATCAGGTCATCGACGGGCCGGGCGAGGTCTACACCTTCGGCCAGGGAATTCCCGATTCGCTCAAGCTCTTTAACCCGGCCAAAGTGACCAGCATCACCGATACCAGCATCAGCGGGACCAGCGGCGACGCCACCGAGCAAATCAGCGGGCCGGGCGTGCCCAGCGATTGCCCCAACTGCATTGTGGACCTCTATCTGGACGATCTGGATGATAATCAGGAGACGCTCACCTACCTGGGCGAAACTCAGGCCGATGAAAACGGCGACTGGTTCTTCCCGCTGAGCGAGCCCTTGCCTGCCGGAGCGGCCGTACGCACGGGCAGCACAACCACAAGCTCCGGCGTGATCGGCTCCTACGGTTCGGGCATGTCCACCAAGATTTCCCAACTCTACATCGCGCCGACCAGCGTCTCCATCGACGGACCGACCGGCGGTGATGCGGGCGTGGAATATACGTTCACGATTGTGACCGAACCGCTAACCGCGGCTGAAATCTATTCGTACACGGTCACCATCAACGATGAAGCGCCGATTATGGCCGTACTGGCCAGTGAAGCGCAATTGCGCAAGACCTGGTCCAGCGACGGCGTCAAAACCATTGACGTGCTGGTTGAGACGTCTGTAGGCTCGGCCACCGCCAGCCACACCATCACCATCGGTTCGGGCAGCGGCTCGACGCCCACGCCCGACCCGTCGGGTACGCCCCAGCCCACGCCCGACCCGTCGGGTACGCCCCAACCTACGCCGTCGCCAGTCCCGTCATCCATGCCCCAGCCTACCGCCACGCCCGGCAGCAGTTCGGGCGATGAGGACGGCGTCTATCTGCCGGTCATACGACGGTAGCGCCTGAAGAAGTAAGAAAATGCAAAAATAAGGGAGGAAGCGCACGCCGCCTTATCCGCGGTGCGCTTCCCCCCTTCGGCCAACGAAAAATTTAAATTGACGGCTCAACGACTCGAAGAGACGGTTATTGCGTCGGCCTTATTCACTTTCCCGACCGGATCACCCCGAGTTGTTCTATTCGTCCGCCAGCGTCAGATCGTAACTAAGCAGTTCAAAAGATTGGGGATCGTCGTTGAAGTATGCGCCCATCTCCCGGGCGATAAAGACATATTCCCGCCCGACGGCCAATTCGCCCGCGGGCTGAAGCCCCATGGTGGACGGCAGGACGTAAAACATAAAGGTCACGCCTGCTTCATCAACGGCCAGGACGGGAATGTAGCCTGCTTCAACCCGGACGGGGTTGACGAATTTGCTGTCCGTTTCGGTGACATTTATCGCCTGGACCACGCCCCGCAGGCGGGCAATCTTGCGCCAAACAGGATCGGTGAGGGGATCGTAAGCGACATTCTCTTCCGCCCGCTTCTCCTCTGCCGCAACAAAGGCAGCCTGCATTTCGGCAAAGCTTTGATAGCGAATGGTCCACTCCCAGACATCCGTATCCTGGCGAATATGGTCGGCCGAACTAAAGAAAAGCTCCGTACGACCGGCGTCGCAACCGTTCCGCTCCAGGCATTCGCCATAGCCTTCCGCCAGGAAACGATCGGCCCGGGTACGGTACATATCGACATAGCTCATCATCTCGCCCATGACGCCCGGCCCCAGGGCCAATCCGAATTCGCCCTGCTCCGGCGCATAGACCAGGACCGCGCCGTTGCCGACGTCCAGCTTGCCGACGCGCAATTGGCGCATCATGTGCCAGGCAAATTCATCAGCCGTATAGCCTTCCAGATCGTCGGTGAGCAGAACTGCGATTTCCACGCCCCATTCCTGCGCGTGGGCGTAAAGCTGTTGCTCGAACGCGGCTACGGTTGCAGGGTCCAGAATGCCCAGTTCATCATAGACAAACTGAAGCGTCTTGGACGGAATCGCCTCAGGATCGGCGTGGGGTAGCAAGTCTACGCGGCGCTCTGTCGGCTCAGCTTGAGGCTCATCCCCGGCTTCAGCTGATGCAGTTTCAACCGGTGCAGCAGTTGCTTCTTCTATAGTTTCTGCCGTAGCTTCTGCCGTAGCGTCCTCCGCCGCTGCTTCCACGGCTTCCTCTGTAGGTTCTTCTGTAGGTTCTTCTATGGGTTCCTGCACGGGCTCTGCTGTGGCGACTGCCGTTTCCTCCGCGGGGACGGCTGTATCTGTGTTTGCATCTGTAGCCGGATCAGCCTGCGGTTGGGCCATGGCAACGGCTGATGCGCTTGCACCGGCCGCGCCGCCCTTGCAATCGGTGCGGCCAATCTGCATACAGGCCTGCATCCAGCCTTCGGTAATGGCGACAATGCGCTTGGATCGACCCGGATGGGTTTCGCCGTCTTCTTCAGGCACGAAGGTGTTGACCGCCACGAGCGCGTCATCCAGGCCGGCGCCCATCTTCTGGAGCACAAAGCCGCTAAACTTATCGGCTTCCAGCTCGGTGGGCGGCTGGCTGCCCCCGGGCTGAATAGTGTGCCCCGAGAGGTGATGCCCAACTTCGTGGGCGAGAATGCTCACCGCGCCCCAGGGGTTGTCGGTGGCCATGTCCACCCCGTCGATAAAGTCGGGATTGAAGGCGATGACCCGGTGGGGAAGATCGTCATCGCCCAGCAAAATGGCGGCGGCGGCGTTGGGAACGCCGGCCTCGGTGACATCAAAATTTTGGGGCAGGCCGATGTAATGCATGACCATTCCCACCATGTCGATGCAATCCGCCGGGGCCTGGCCGCCCATGTCGAAGCGCACCGGCGTGCCGTCATACGAGCAGGCCTGCATCTGACCCAGAAGGTCCTGAACTTCCTGGAAGGCGGAATCGGACTCGTCGCTTGGCGCAGCCGGCTCCGTGCCGGTGACGGGCTCCGTTGCCGCGACGGCCGCGTCAGACGCGTCGGCAGCCCCATCGTTATTCGCCTGATCAACGGTATCCTGAGCAGGAGCATCATCATTCACAGCGACGGGCGCTGGATCAGCCTGCGGTTCCTGATTACGGCCGCCGCAGCCGCTCATAACGAGAATCAACATGACGGCCAAAGCGGGCAGCACGGCCAATCGTCCATATTTCATGGCGCATCTTCCTTTGCATTATTCAAATGAAGGTTGGAAAACTACTGTAGAAATTGCGCAAATTTCTAAGCGTAGGCGGAACCCGCTATCTGAAAGCCGCGTAATGCACAGAAACATGTGCGCTGAAGGCTCCACATGCTGGGTTAGGCCGGCCTACGCAAACGTAGACGGAAGCAGGCGGGTCCATGTTCCCATTTACGTAAAATTGCCGGGGGTTACAGGGGATAGCAACATGAGTGCGCCCCCAAATTTCGCGGCCGCTTTGGCCATAGCGTACACTAGGGCCCATGAATTTTATCTTTTCTACCGGCTCACTCTACACATATTCTCTCGCGCGCTGCTTTGCCCTGGCCGCGGCCGCGGGCTTCGACGGCATAGAACTCATGGTGGATCCGCGCTGGGACACGCGCCAGCCCGAGCATATCCACGCGCTCACGGCCCAGTATGGGCTGCCGATTCTCGCCGTTCACAGTCCCTTTTCCGGCGTGGCCGGCTGGCCCGAAGAAGAAGCGGGACGGATTCACTTCTCGGCGCGCCTGGCCGAAAATGTAGGCGCGCCCGTAGTCATCCACCATTTGCCGGCCCGAGTGGACATGGTAAGAGTGAGCCTGGGACCCCAGCGCTTCTCGTTCCCTCTTCCCGGCATAAACGGCCAGGAAGAGTACGCGAATTGGCTGGAGGACGGCTACGCACAGCTCCAGGCCGCAACCACGGTCAAGCTCTGTATTGAAAACATGCCCGCCCGCACCGTATGGGGGCGCCGCCTGAATGCCCATTACTGGAACACGCCGGACGCGTTGTCACGTTTTCCCCATATCACCATGGACACGACACACTTGGGCACGTGGGGCATGGATCCCCTGGCCGCGTACGAGCGCTGGGGCGAGCAGATCGGCCACGTCCACCTAAGCAACTTTGACGGCCGGGAACACCGGTTGCCTGAAGCGGGCGTATTGCGCCTGGATCGCCTGCTGGCGCGCCTGGCCCGGGACCACTATGCCGGGGCAATCTCCCTGGAACTTCATCCCGACGCCGTGGGCGCGGGGCTGGACGACGACGTGATCATAGCCCGACTTGCAGCCTCGTTACAGCAGTGTCGCCTTTGGACGGACGCAGGGCGTTAGAACGATGGTGATGCACTGGTTACGGCGCTTGCAGCCCATCTTTTTGCTGCTGGCCCTGCTGTTCGTGACGCTGCTTCTGCGCAGCCAGTGGACGGACCTGCGCGCCTATGACTGGCAGATTCATGCAGGCTGGCTGCTGGCGTCCGCGCTGCTCATGCTGGCCAGCTGGCTCATGGAGATCGGCATCTGGCGTCACCTGCTGGCGCTGGTGGGCGGCGCATTGCCCTTTGCAGCAGCCGTGCGCATCTGGTTTCTCAGCGCGATCATGCGCTATATTCCCGGCAACGTCTGGCAACCTCTGAGCATGACCGTTTTTTGTCGCCGCTGGTCCATTCGCCCCGAAGTCACCGTCACCAGCGTGGCCCTCTATCAGGCTGTGCTCCTGCTGGCCGCGGCGCCCATGGCCTTGCTCTACGCAGGCGTGACCGGTACGCAGGGCGCTTTTTTCAGCCGGCCTGCAGGCGCAACCGTCTGGCTGGCGATGGGGGCCCTGCTGCCCGGGCTCATCTTTATCGCCCGTCCCCAGTGGCTCATTCAGCTCATGAATTGGGCGCTGGCGCGGATGGGACGGGAGGTTCTGCCTGTACGGCTTTCTACGCCCGGATTACTCGCTTTGCTGCTCATTGCCGCGCTCAACTGGCTGCTGTGGGGTGCGTCTTTCGCCGCGCTGGCCTTCGGATTGGGCGACTACAACACGGGGGACCTGATGCGTCTGGCGCCGCCTCTGATACTCGCCTACCCTATTGCCTATGCCATCGGGTTTCTTTCCTTCATCACGCCCAGCGGCTTCGGCGCGCGGGAGGGAGCGTTCGTGCTCCTGCTCACGCCGGGCATGGACGCGGGCGTGGTCACGGTCATTGCGCTGGCCATGCGCGTGTGGACCACCGCGGGCGAGCTGCTCATGGCGGGCGGCGCTTTTTTGTGGGCGCGTGCCGTGCGCGCGCCCGAGCTGGAGGGGGAGCCAATGCGGGAGGCGGCGTATGAACGTTAACCGCGCTGACCGGCAGCGCCTAGCCCTGCTCGCGTTGATCCTGCTGGCCTTTGCGCTGCGCGTCTACCGGCTGGACGCCCAAAGCCTCTGGTATGATGAGGGGGTCACGGCCATGCTCGGCCGGCTCTCGCCCGCTGAGATGGTGCGCTGGACCGCGGCCGATATTCAACCGCCCCTCTACTACTTTTTGACGGCAATTTGGGGCCGCCTGGCCGGCTGGAGCGAATGGAGTCTGCGCTTCGTCTCGGTCTGGTGGGGCGTGGCGCTGGTTCCCCTCATGACGATCCTCACCATGCATCTGACCCGACGCCTCAACGCGGGCCTTGTCGCCGGGCTCATTACCGCCATCCACCCCCTGCTGGTCTACTACAGCCAGGAAGCGCGCATGTATGCGCTGCTCACCGCGCTGGGCGTCATCGCGGGTTATTGCGTCGTGCGCCTGGGCGAAGGCAGGCAGCGGCCGGCTCTCTATCTGGCCTACATCGGCGCGGCCGTCGCCGCCCTCTATACTCACTACTTTGCGCTCTTTCTGCTGGCCGCGCTGGCAATCGCCTACCGGCTGGACCAACCATCCCGCCCCACAAAACGCGCCCAATCCCCAATCTCCAGTCTCCCAATCTCCCAATCTCCAATCCCTAAATCTCCTCCCTCCAATCTTCAATCTTCAATCTTCAATCTTCAATCCCCCTTCATCCTCGCCAATCTAGCCATCCTCCTTCTCTTCCTCCCCTGGCTCATCGTCATGCTGACCCAGCTGAACCAGGATGCCAGCTATTGGCAAGGCGCGCTCAAGCTGGGCGAGGCGTTGCGCAAGGTTGCCGTCAGCTTCATCGGCGGCGAGACCGTCACCGAACGGCAAGGTTTGTGGCTGCTGCCGCTCTACGGCGCGATCACTCTTGTGACGGGATGGCGACTATGGCGCATGCGGTCAGAGCATCGAACGCTACGCTATGGGCTGCTCTGGCTGCTCATCCCCACGGCTGCGGTGCTGCTGCTGGCCACCTTTGTGCCCAAATTCAATGCCCGCTACGTCATGCTCGCGTTGCCGGGCCTGATTTTGTTGTGGGCGGCGGGGGGGACGAAGATTGAAGATCAAAAGACGAAGATTGAAGATAAAAAATTGAAGATTGGGGATCTGGAACCTGCCGCCGGGGCTGAATCTTCAATCTTCAATCTTCAATCTTTATTGCGTTGGGGTTCGCTGCTCGTCATCACGATCTGTTCCCTCTTTGCCCTCACAAACTGGTTCGCCAACCCGGCCTTTACCAAGGATGACTGGCGGGGGGTAACGGAATTTTTGCGGCCGCGTCTGGGAGAAGAAGAGGCAATCGCCCTCATCAGCGGCCACGCCTGGCCCGTGTGGGATTACTACGCGCCCGATCTGCCCGCGCTGCGCCTGCCCGATTTGCGCATCCTGGACGTAAACGCTGTGCTCGATTTCAGCGATACGGCTGCGCCGCTCCAGGCAACGCTGGACCCTCTTTCCGAACGGCCGGGCATCTGGCTCATCGGCTGGCAGGAAGACGTGGTGGATCCCACGGGCGTGGTGCCGACGCAGCTCACCATCGCGGGCAAGGAGAAGGGGCTGGACACCCATTATTGGGGCATCACTTTACGCCGCTTCTCGCAACTGAAGACTCCCTGGATTCCCGCCGCGCCGCCCATCGACCACGCGCTGGACGCCCAGTTCGGCAACGACCTGGTTCTGCGCGGCGTCAGCGCGATCGATAACGGCGATCTGCTTCTCTTCTGGCAGCGCGTACCGGGGCGGAATCTCACAGCGTCCGCCTTCGTTATCGGTGGCCAAGCGCTGGACGCAAGCGGTGCAGTCATTGCCGAACTGCCCAATCTGCCGCCGGCAGGCTATCACTATCCGGTTCATCACTGGCCGGACGACCGCATCGCCATGGGCGTGATCCCCGCAATCCAATGGCTAGGGCCGACCCCGACGCCCGGCACGTACAGCGTAACCCTGCGCCTCTATGCCGATCAGGACGGACAGCGCACCTTGCTCACCACGCGGACCGGCGGAGAAAGCGTGACGGTAGCGGAGATTGAAGTGGTGATCGAATAGGGCGCAAGGCTTAATCGAGCAGTGCCGCCCCGGTTTTTCTGGAGGAACAACATGGAAATTAAAGGTTACAACATCTCAAATGCAGCAGTAAGCCAGGCCACCGGCCAAGGCTGGGAGGAATGGCTGAACCTTATTGACGGCTGGGGTGGCAGCGAGATGACCCACACAGAAATCGCCCGCCAACTGGTCGAGGCGGGGCACATTGAAGTCGGAAATGAGTGGTGGGCCCAAAGCGTAACCGTGGGCTATGAGTATGCCCGGGGACGGCGAATAAAGGGTGAGACCAAGGACGCGGGCTTTCAGGTCGGCGTGCAGAAGACGCTGACGCTTGATGCCGACTCGCTCTGGGCGTTTCTGTTCACCACTGAGGGATTGAGCATTTGGCTGGGCGAGACGGAAAACCCGCTCAACCTGGAAAGCGGCTCAGCCTACATCACCGCAGACGGAACTGTCGGGGAAATCCGCACCGTTTACCCGGGCGAGAAGATACGTCTCACCTGGCAGCCGGACGACTGGCCCGAACCGAGTACGCTACAGCTCTATCTCCTGAATAACGGCGACAAGACATCTCTGCGCTTTCATCACGAGAAGCTGATCGATGCCGATCAACGCGCCGCGATGAAGGCTCACTGGCAAGCCGTGCTTAAAGAGCTGACCAAGGCGATTAGCAGTCAGTAATCTCATAATCTCCCAATCGCTGAACAAGGATTATTGAGATTGGGAGCTTTTTATTCGCCGTAAAACCCGTCGTCGGGCAGCTTGCCGCCGATCAACTCGGGATTGGCGTCGTAGAGCACCTGGAACATACGCTCCAACTCGGGCCGGGCTTCGGCCGCAGGGACGACCGTCAGGCCCGAATAGGCCAAAGATTCCGCCGAGACCGCCTCGCTGAGACGGGTCAGCCGCGCGGCATCAGCCGCGGCGGCATCAGGGTCAGCCGCAGCCCAATCCGCGGCATCAATCAGCGCGGCGTGGAGCGCGGCGATCATCTCCGGATGCTCCGCGGCCAGGCTGTCGGTGACAAAGAAGGCCACTTGGGGAATGCGCGGCTTGGTTCCCAGCAGCGCGCCCCACTCTTCCTGCAAATTCATGGCCCGGTGAACGGGTTCGTCGGCCTCCTCGCCGTCAAAAATCGCCACAGTGGTCCACGGCTCGCCCAGTACTGCGGCCTGAACCTGCTTACCCGCCAACACCTCGGCAGCCTCCAGAGGTTCCCGGGCATAGCGCATAACCAGGTCATCGCCCACGCTCACGCCCCCCTGGGCCGCCAGGTACTGAAAAATAACGTCGGTGACGCTGCCCCGATAGGCGACGGCCACCTTGGAGCCGCGCAGGCTTTCCCAACTGTCAATCTCCTTTTCGCCCGACAGCAGATAGAGCAACTCCCAGCCGAATACATCCACAATCTGCACCGGCGCGCCCTCATTGCGCAAGACGGCCAACGCAGTCGTGGACGCCATGCCGCCGTGGATGCGGCCGGCATCAATACCCTGGCGCAGGGCGTTGATATCGTCGGTGCGCTCAAAGATGACGCGTTCGCTGATAGCGGCCAGGTCCGGCGAATTGGTCATGTGGGTCACGAGAACGGTAGGCGGTACGGGCGCGCCGATCAACGTCAATTCCAATTGGGGATCACGCGGGCTCGTGAGGACCGGCCCGCTTGTACATCCGGAAATCAAGAGCGCGGCAAATAGAAGCGCCAGCGCAGAAGGCAAGAAAAACCGTCGTTTCGCCATGACGATGAGCAATCCTATCGTGTGAAGAGAGTAAGCGATAGATGAACGGCGAGGATACTTACAGCATCTCCGCGCATTGTTTATCAAGATAGTCGTCGTTTATTAAGACGGCCGTCATAATGTCATTTTACCATGGTGAGTTGGCGCATCCGCATTCGCAACCATGGTCGAACAGAGATCGAAGTCCTCCCAATCGTTGCCAAAGGGCGCTGCCGGCTCTATAATCAGGTGCGGCGGAACAGAGGCGGGTCAACATGCGGAATTGCGACTTTATAGACGCCTGTTACGTAATGACCTACAAGGACCGCCTGGTCAATGACGGGCTATTTCATTCATTTTTTTGTGTCTATACAGGTCCCTCCGGAAAAGTCTGCGAAAAATACGCCGGTTTCGGAGAGAAACCTTCCAGAGGCTGTACAGCAACCACTTTTTAACGCAATAGAATAGGCAGAAACATGCGCAGATTTTTGATAATTTTGCTTGTGCTGGTCGTACTGGCCGCAGCCGGTTTCTTCTTCTATCAATCCCGGGGAGGCGATGTGGCCTTTCTACCCGGCCAGGAGGCGGCTACGCCTACGCCGCTGCCCGTTGTGCAGGCCAATCCGGACATCATTGTGGATGCGGTGGTTGTGCCCCAGGACTATGCCGGACTCAGCTTTGCGGCCAGCGGCGCAGTGGAAGAGATACTGGTTGAAGAGGGCGCGCAGGTCGCGGAAGGCGACCTCATCGCGCGTCTGGATGATGAGCGCCAGGTGATCGCCATCGCCCAATCCGAAAGCGCGCTGGAGGCGGCTCAGGCCCGGCTGGCTGAAATGCAGGCGGGCGCACGCAGCGAAGAGATTGCCGCCGCCCAGGCGGCCGTGGACAGCGCGGCCGCCAACCTTCAGCAATTGCTGGAAGGTGCACGCGAGGAAGACATCGCCGCGGCCGAGGCGGGCGTAGCCGCCGCACGGGCCGGCTTACAGCAAGTTTTAGAAGGCGCGGACGAGCAGCAAATTATTACGGCCCGGGCCAATCTTAAAAACGCCGAAGCTGAAGTGCAGCGCGCGCAGAACGCCTACAACGACGTAAAGTGGGCCAACAATGCAGGCTCTCTGCCCCAGGCCGCCCAGTTGCAGACCGCAACCAACAATTTCGAGGCGGCTCAGGCCCAGCTCAATCAACTCCTGGCCGGAGCCAAAAACAGCCAAATCGCGGCGGCCCAGGCCCAAATCGATCAGGCCCAGGCCCAGCTCGACCGCCTGCTGGCTCCGCCTACCGACGCCGAAGTCGCGGCCGCGGAAGCCGGCGTGCGCCAGGCCCAGGCCCAACTCGATCAGGTGACGGCCGGCGCGCGGGATGAGACCATCCAGGCCGCGGCAGCGGACGTCAAGAGCGCGGCGACTGCCCTCATGCAGCAACAGTCGGCGTTGGGAGATACGGAATTACGTGCGCCCTTTGCCGGCGTCGTCGCCGCGCTCAACCTGCGCCGCGGCGAGCAGGTCAGCCCCGGCGTGCCGGTCGTACAGCTTGCCGACGACAGCGTCTGGCTCGTCGAAACCGATGACTTGACCGAGATTGACGTGGTCAACGTGCAGGAGGGCAATGACGTTGTGATCAGCATTGACGCGCTGCCCGATTTGGAACTGACCGGCAAGGTTGTACGTGTCAAGACGTTCGGCGAAAACAAGCAGGGTGACATCACGTATACGGTCACGATTGCGCCGGACGAATATGAACCGCGCCTGCGTTGGAATATGACTGCATCCGTGCGAATTATCCTTGAGGAGTAAGTCATGTCGCCGCGCTGGCGCAAAGTAATCAACGATCTTCTTTCAAATAAAACGCGCACGCTGCTGGTTCTCCTCTCCATTGCCGTAGGCGTCTCGACTATCGGCATGGTGATGACGTCCCAGATGATTGTGGACCAGAGCCTGCCTGAAGCCTATGCCGCGGTCAAGCCGGCCAGTGCGCAGATTTACACCCTGAACACCTTTAGCGACGGCATGGTGAATTCCATCGCGGCCATGGATGAGGTGGACGCGGCCGAAGGCCGTCGCTCTCTCACCGTACGCTTTGAGACCGAGGACGGCGAATGGCGTAACCTGGAACTCAATGCGGTCTCCGATTACGAAGAGATGGACATCAACGTCATCGAGCCCGAGACGGGGGCCTATCCGCCGCCGGATCAAGGGGTGCTTATTGAACGCGCCTCCATGGACCCGTCCTTAGGCTTGGGCGATCTCCAAATCGGCGATATGCTGGAAATTGAAACGCCCAACGGCAAAAAGCGCCAGATCCGCATGGCGGGCACCGTCTATGACATGAACCAGATGCCGGCTTTCCTTACCGGGACGGGTTTCGGCTATGTCTCTTTCGAGACCCTGAGCTGGCTGGGCGAGCCGGAAGATTACAATATCCTGATTTTCACGGTGGCGAATGATCTGCTGAGCTATGATTATATCGACCAGGTGAGCACGGAAATTCAGGATCGCATGGCCTCCAGCGGGGTTAACGCGGTCTTTGCCTTCATTCCGCCGCCGGGCGAGCATCCAGCCCAGAATTTCCTCAACGGCTTCTCCATTATCCTGGGCGCGGTCGGTCTGCTCTCCCTGGTCCTGAGCGGCTTCCTTATCGTGAACACGCTCTCGGCCATTATGACCCAACAGGTGCGCCAGATCGGCATCATGAAATCCATCGGCGCGCGGGTGGATCAGGTGACGTGGCTCTATCTGGTCATGGTCCTGCTCTTCGGGCTTCTCTCTCTGCTCATCGCCATTCCCTTGGGGGCCATCGGCGGCGCGGCCCTGTCGTCAATGTTTGCCGGGTTTCTCAATTTTGATGTAGGGGGGCTGCAATTCTTCCCCCGGGTCATGCTTATTCAAACCGTCATCTCCCTCCTGGCTCCGCTCCTGGCCGCGGCGATTCCCATTCTGCGCGGCGTACGCGTAACCGTGCGCGAGGCCATCAGCGACAGCGGCGTGGGCGGCGGACAATTCGGGACAACAGGGGTCGATCGGTTTATCGTCAGGCTGCGGCGGATATTGCCCATTCAGCGGCCGGCCCAGATTTCCCTGCGCAACACCTTTCGCCGCAAAGCGCGTCTGGCCTTGACGCTCATTACGCTATCCCTGGCCAGCGCCATCTTTATCGCCATTTTCAGCATTCGGGCCTCCCTGCTGGAGACGCTGAACGAAGCGCTGGAGTACTTTGATTATGATGTTCAGGTCGCCTTCGATCGCTCCTACCGCATTGATAAAATTACCGGCGCCCTGGCCGGAATTCCCGAAGTCGAGATTGTAGAGACGTGGGGCTTCAGCTCGGCCCGACGCGTGCGGGCCGATGATACAGAAGGGGATTCCATCGTGGTGTACGCGCCCCGGGCCGATTCCCAAATGCTCAATCCCATCCTCCTGGAAGGGCGCTGGATTGAGGATGACGACGCCAACGCGATCGTCATCAATACGGACGTTCTGCGTGCGGAAGCGGATATCAAGCTGGGCGACACCATCACGCTGAACATCGGCGGCCGGGAGCGAGAGTTCATTATTGTGGGCATCGTGCGGGGCATTTTAACCGGAGCCAATGCCTTCGTCAGCTTCGATTACTTCGGTCGTATCACCAACAGCGTCGATCAGGCCCAGATTGCCCTGGTGCGCCTCTACGACCGCTCAGATGCGAATCAGCGCGTCATGGGCGAAGTGCTGGAGAACCACTACCGGGACAGCGGTTTCCGCGTACAGCAAACCCAGACGATTGCCCAATTGCGGCAAACCATCGGCAACGCCTTCAACGTCATCATCGTTTTCCTGTTGCTCATGGCGCTGCTGCTGGGCATTGTAGGCGGTCTGGGCCTCATGGGAACCATGAGCATCAACGTGCTGGAGCGTACCCGGGAGATCGGCATCATGCGCGCCATCGGCGCGTCCAACGGGTCCATCCTGCGGATTGTGCTGCTGGAAGGCGCGGTGATTGGGCTGATTAGCTGGGTTATCGGCGGCATTCTCGCCTATCCGGCCGGCGCGCTGCTCACCCGGACCCTGGGCCAGACGCTGCTGCAATCGTCGCCTACCTACATCTTTTCGGTCAGCGGAGCCATCCTCTGGCTGGTCATCGTCCTGTTGTTGGCCGTGTTGGCCAGTTACCTGCCCGCCCGCCGTGCGTCATCCCTGACGGTGCGTGAAGTGTTGAGCTATGAATAGAGGGGCAAAGGACGGGTTGCCGGAGCGATGGGGGGGGCGACCTCGCAACATCGCTGCTTCGCACCCCGCTTTTATCGCTTCTTATATACGTATCGGATTAATCCATGTTTAGAACCAGAAACGGTGCATCAGCGCGGGAAGATCGCCCGCTCATTCATTTAGTTGATGTGGTCAAGGCATATGAAACGCCGGTGGGGCGCTTTATTGCGTTGGACGGCGTGAGCCTGGATATTGAGCCGGGCGAATTTGTCTCGGTGGTGGGCAAGTCGGGCAGCGGCAAGTCCACGCTCATCAATATGGTGACGGGCATTGATCGCCCGTCATCCGGCGAGGTGTGGGTAGACGGCACGCCCATTCACACCCTGAAGGAAGGCCCTATGGCCGTCTGGCGCGGGAAAAACGTGGGCGTCATTTTCCAATTTTTCCAACTGCTGCCCATGCTCTCCGTTGTGGAGAACGTCATGCTGCCCATGGACTTCGGTAACGTCTACAAGCCGGGCGACCGTCAGGACAAGGCCATGGAGCTGCTGGGGCTGGTGGAGATGGAGGGGGAAGCCAACAAGCTGCCGTCGGAAATCTCCGGCGGACAGCAGCAGCGCGTCGCCATTGCCCGGGCCATGGCCAACGATCCGCCCGTTCTCGTTGCCGATGAGCCCACCGGCAACCTGGATTCACGCACGGCTGAGACCATCTTTCAGCTTTTCCATTCGCTGGTCGCGCAGGGAAAGACCATCCTCATGGTCACCCACGATAATGACCTGGCCCAACGAGTCACCCGTACCGTTACCATCGCCGACGGCAAAATCGTGGATGAGATGCGCCATCCTGATTACTATGTAGAAGAGGCGCTGGAAGAAGCGTTGCAGTACGGGGCGTAATGCGTGGCGGGCGCACTTTCCCACATTACGCGTCAAATGTTCACGTTTCCCGCTCCCTCATTTTTCTTCGCCGCCCGCTCCAACTTGCCACCCGGCCTCTTCTCAGGTATAAAGTACGCAGAGAGCGACTCAAGCTAACCGCATCAGCAAGCAATTGCAGGAGAGAGACATGGCCCCGAAAATTGGCCTCTTTTTTGGCAGCAGCACGGGCGCCGGCGAGCGAGTGGCCGGCCTGATCAAGCAGATAGTGGAACAGATCGGCGCGGCCGAAGTCGATGTGATCGTCATCACTTCCGAAGGCCCCAAGGCCCTGGAGGGATACGAGTACCAGATATGGGGCTGCTCCACCTGGAACATCGGCGAGCTGCAGGACGACTGGGCGATTCGCTATCCTGAGTTGGATAGCGTCAATCTCAAAGGCAAGAAAATCGCCATATACGGTCCCGGCGATCAATTCGGCTATTCTAACAGCTATGCAGACGCCCTTGGCATTCTCATGGATAAGGCCGTACAGCAGGGCGCCGAACCAATGGGTTTTTGGCCCATCGATGACTCCTATGAGTTTGAATACTCCCGCGGCGTAGTCGAAAATACCTTCATGGGCCTGGCGGTTGATGAGGATAACCAGCGCGAGAAGACCGAACAGCGGGTAGTTGATTGGGTCTACTGGGTGCTGGAAGATATGGGGTTGTATGATCCGGCCGCGGTTGAGGCTGCGGAATAATAAGTGATGCGTGATGCGTAAGTCCGCAGCACGCTTTTGCGGGTTAAAAACTATTAGGACAGGGAAGAGCGTATGCCGTTGGCTGCGCTCTTTTTATGTGGCAAAAAAGACGCTTCACATATTCTTCGGATAGATGGTACAATCTGAGCCGCGTCCCCCTTTGGGCCAAGTACGATGTGCAAAAATCTGAGACCAATTCATGAATATCGGAATTCTGTTGCAGCGTCATGCTCGCTATCGGCCTCACTACACAGCCGTCGTCTGGCAGGACCAGCGCTTTACGTTCCGGAAATTTAACCGGCGCGTCAACCGACTGATGAACGATTCAGATGTAGTCGCGCTCACCACCGATGCCTGCCGCTGCCTGAAAGCGTGGTCCTGCACAGCGCGCGATCGCTTTTAACGGCGCTTTTCTGACGCTTATGTCGGCCCTGCTCATAGGCTACACCTATATGCTTCAACCTCATTGGTTGCACCGTAAAGAAAAGCCCGTAGGTTATCCCGACATGCTCCGCTACGGCAACATTACGTAGTACGTAGTGCTCAGTACCAAGCATCTTCAAAAAGGAGTCCCACCCCATGTCCCACTTCGCCCACGTCAACCATATTGACCTCCATTACCTGGACCACGCCGGCGGCGAGCCCACGGTGGTGCTCATGCCCGGCTTGACGGCTAACGCCCATTCGTTTGACGGCCTCATCACCGCCGGCTTGAGCCCTGCGGTGCGCGTGCTTGCGCTGGACCTGCGCGGGCGGGGTCTGAGCGAGCAGCCGGAAAGCGGCTATACCATGGCCGATCACGCGGCCGACGTGATTGGCCTGCTGGATCATCTGGGCCTGGAGCAGGCGGTCATCGGCGGCCACTCCTTCGGCGGCCTGCTTACCATCTACATGGCGGTGCATTATCCGGAACGCATGAGTAAGGGCATCATCATTGACGCGGGCTTGCTCCACCCGGACGTCTTCGAGTTGATCGGTCCATCTGTGGCGCGTCTGGGCCAGACGTGGCCCTCTTTTGACACCTACGTGGCGGGCATCAAGGCGCAGCCTGCTTTCACAGACGCCTGGAATGACGATATTCTCAGCTATCTGGAGGCGGACATAGCGTCCACGGGCAGCGGGGACGAAATCACAACGCGCACCCGGCCCGAGACCATTGCCAAGGCCGGCGCGGGCGTGCAGGCCGAGCCGTGGGCGGAGCTGATCCCCCAGGCCGCAAAACCTATGCTGCTCATCAATGCGCCGGGCGCGTACGGACCGCCGGGCGCGCCCGCGGTTCAACCTGAAGATCAGGGGCGGGCCACAGCCGATCTGCTGCCCGATTGCCGCTATGTCAAAGTGCCCGGGAATCATATGACCATGGTCTACGGTAACGGCGCACAGGCTGCGGTCCAGGCAATCCTGGAATTCGTGAAGGAGGAATAGGCCGCGGATGAGATGGATTTGGATTTCTCAATCTCAAGCGGGATTCAGAGATTGGGAGATTCAGAGATTGGTTCTTGACCTACAGGTCACTCTCAAAATCCGTTCTATCCACGCCCTGTTGCTTTTTATAACTGAACTCTGTCTTTTCCAACCAAGGAGAATACCCCATGAAAAAAGGATTGTTACTGTTGGCTCTGATGGCCGTGCTGGCCCTGGCGGCCTGCGCGGCTCCGGCTACAGCCCCGGCGGATACCGGAGCAAGCGACGCAAGCGCTGATTCAGGCGATGCCGGGACGGCGGATACGGAAAGCGCGGCCGCGGATGCCGCATGCGGGGCCAAAATCGGCCTCATCACCGACCTGACCGGGCCTCTGGCCATCTATGGCACCATGATGGAGCGCAGCTTCATGCTGGGCATGGAGTATGCCACGGGCAGCGAAGCAAGCGATGACGGCACGTTCATGCTGGATGGCTGCCCTGTGCAGGTTATCATGCGCGATGACCAGGGCAGCGCCGACACCACGGCCACCGCGGCACGCGAGCTGCTGGAAGTGGAAGGCGTGGACATGCTGGTGGGCACGGTCAGCTCGGGCAGCACCGCGACGCTCCAGGAGATCGCCAAGGAGAACGAGACGGTCCTGGTGGTAGCTCCGGCCGCGGCCAACGACATCACGGGCAAGGACTTCAACGAGTACACTTTCCGCACCAGTCGCGAGAATTATCAGGATTTCATCAATCTGTGTGAATTCCTCACGAGCGAATACAGCACCTTCGTCCAGATTGCGCCGGATTACAGCTTCGGCTACGGCGGCGCTGAATCGGCTCGGGACGCCTGTACTTTCTTCGGCGGCGAATTCGTGGCTGATGACATCTTCGCCCCGCTGGACACCACCGAATTTACGCCCTACATGGAGCAGATAGCCGACTCAGGCGCGGACGCCTGGATCGTGACCTGGGCCGGCGGCGGCTTTATTCCCATGTTCCAGTCGGCCAAGGAGCTGGGCGTCATGGACAGCATGGGCATGGGCGCATCCTTCTTCGACAACCAGACGATGCCCGCGGTCTTCGGCGACGTGGTGGGTCAGTCCAGCGGTATTCTCTACCACTACGGCCTGCCCGACAACGAAATCAACGACTGGCTGGTGGAGCAGACCCAGGCCCGCTACGGCGTCTATCCCGACCTCTTTGACGCGGACGGCATGAACGCGGCCATTCTGGCGGTGGAAGCCATCAAGGCCACCGGCGGCGACACCAGCGCGGACGCGCTCATCGGCGCCATGGAAGGCATGGAGTTTGACGGCCCCAAGGGCGTTATTCGCATTCGCCCCGAAGATCACGTAGCCATTCAGGACATGTATATCGTCAAGTTGGCCAACCTGGATGATCCGGACTTCAACTTCTACGAGTTGGTGAGCACTACCCGACCGGAACCGCCCTGCCTCCTGGCGGACGACATGCAGGCCCGCTGCGGCGATCTGCCTGTGGGCAGTCTCAGCGGCGAATAGAGCGGATTTTTGTGGATTGATAATCTCCCAGTCTCTTAATCTCCTGCGAGATTAAAGAGATTGGGAGATTATGAGATTGGTTTCCGAGGGTGAGCGCCAATCCGGGGAAAAGATTCACCCAGTCTTCGAGCGATCAAAAAATTATGCGTGACGACATCATTCTGGAAACCCGAGATCTGCGGAAAAACTTCGGCGGGCTGACCGCGGTAAATGACGTCAGCTTGCAGGTGCGGGCGAACTCTTTTCACTCTATCATCGGCCCCAATGGCGCGGGCAAGACAACCCTCTTTAATCTGGTCAGCGGCACCCTCGCGCCCACGTCCGGGCGCATCTTCTACAAAGGGCGGGACATTACCCGGCTCCCGGTCTATCGTACCGCACATCTGGGCATGGGCCGCTCTTTTCAGATCACCAACATCTTCCCCAACCTGACCGTGCTGGAGAATATCCGCCTGGCCGCGCAGGCGTTGGGCAAGGACAACTTTCGCTTTACCCGCAGCGTGGACTCCTTCGACAATTATATTGAACGGGCGTGGACGGTGGCCGAACGCGTGGGCCTGCTTAGCCGCGCGCTGTCGCCCGCGCGGGAACTAGCCCACGGCGACCAGCGTAAGCTGGAGCTGGGCATGCTTCTCGCGCCGGATCCGGACGTCCTTCTCCTGGATGAGCCCACAGCGGGCATGGCCACCGAGCAGGTGCCCGACCTGATTGCGCTCATCGAGGAGATTCGGGCTGAGGGCGGCAAGACGGTCATGATGGTAGAGCACAACATGAACGTGGTCATGAGCGTCTCCGACACGGTTACCGTTATGCACTACGGCAGCGTCCTGGCCGAGGGATCACCTGCCGCCATCGCCGCCAATGAGACCGTGCAGCAGGCCTATTTGGGATCGCTGTATGGGGAGAAGATGGGGACAGGAGCCTAAAGCGGAATACCTGCTGGAATCCATGGCGCAGCCCGATGCGGATGTGATTGCCGGGTTTTCATCAGGTGTCATGCCCCCCGCATTGGGAGAAAGACTCTCCCGCCAGGATGCAGCCGATTTGATCGCCTACCTGCTGTCGGTGGAATGACCAGATCGCCATCAAAAGTGAGTTGCGATAGAGGACCGGGTTTCGTTTATGAAGCCCGGTCCTTTTTTGCTTGCAGCATCTTTGCGGCCTCGATCATAGACTATGCGTAGTCTACCCTCACCAGCCGTTAGCAATCACCAATGTGAACAAAAGAACAGAAGTGAACACTTGACACAAGGAATGAAGCATGCTATGATGGGTTGTATAAATGAACGTGCATGTTCATATGATCACGAATGAGGAAATGCTTGTGTCGTTCGACATGAACCTTCTCTATAAAATCGCCAAGGCGTATTACGAAGATGGTCTGACCCAGAATCAGATCGGTAAGCGCTTGGGCCTGTCGCGGATCAAGGTATCACGCCTCCTGCAGCAGGCTCGGCAGACCCGAGTCGTCCAAATCACCATCACGGCGCCTAACGATTCGCATGCTGAGCTGGAGCGGGAGCTGGAGCAGGCATTCGGGCTAGACGAAGCCGTCATCATGTCTGTCCCCAATACGGATCAGGTGACGGTGACGCCAATACTGGGCGGAGCAGGCGCAGCTTATCTGAACCGTTGCCTGACCGACGGACAGACAATTGCCATCAGTTGGGGTACTACACTGCTGCGCGTGATTGACTCGCTCACACCCCAGAACCTACCAGATACCCGCGTCATCCAAATGCTGGGCGGCCTGGGTAGCATTGAAGCCGAAGTTTACGGAGCGGATCTAACCCTGCGCATGGCGCAGACGCTGGGCGGGCGGATGCGGCTGCTCCCCGCTCCTGGAATCGTTAACAGCCCAGTGGTCCGCGACGGACTGCTTCAGGACGAAAACATCACCGAGACGCTCCAGAAAGCCGCCAATGCCGATATGGCGCTGGTGGGCATAGGCGCACCGTTACAGGGCTCAGTGGTATTGGAAGCCGGCATCCTGGATGAGGCGACGCTTATCGAACTGCGTGCAGCCGGGGCCGTGGGTGATATCGCGTTGCGCTTTTTCGACGCTGTCGGCGCAGCTGTCGAACACCCTATTAACGATCGCATTATCGGCCTGAATCTGGACGAAATTCGTCGCATCCCCAGGGTTATTGGCGTCTCGGGCGGCGACGGCAAGTTTGAGCTGATTCGCGCGGCAGTATTGGGCAAGTTAATCAATGTCCTTATCACCGATGAAGCGACTGCTCATCGCCTGCTGAATGAGCCGACGCCTAATGCAGCGCCGTTCGTTCAGACGTCACAGGTCGATTAACTCCTTCTTCAACAAGAGAGAATTTGCATGGAACTGCTAGGTCACTTGCGGGAGCGCGACAAACAGGGAAGGCCCATCCGCACTGGTCTGGTCGGCTGCGGACAGGAAGGCTCGGGCATGGTGCATGTCACCCATAAAATGCCGGGACTCATTACCGCCGCGATTGCCGATCTGGATGTGGAGCGTCCCCTAAAAACGCTGGCCTCGCTGGGCATTGATCGTGACGCGATCTGCATCACGGAGCAGCCCGGACCGGCCGAGGACGCCCTGCGCAGGGGCGATTATGTAGTCACGCCGGACGCACTGTTATTGAGCAAGCTGGAGAGCATTGATGCAGTGGTAGAGGCCACAGGCGTGACAGAAGTGGGTGCGCAGGTCGCCTGGCATAGCATCATGGCCGGTCAACATGTGGTCATGCTTAACGTAGAGACGGACGTGACCGTAGGCCTCATGTTGCACAAGCTGGCGCGTAAGGCAGGTGTGGTCTACACAGCGTCCACCGGCGATGAGCCCGGCGTCTGCAAGCAACTCTACGACTTTGCCGCAATCTTGGGCTTTGAGATCGTCTGTCTGGGCAAGGGCAAGAACAATCCGATCGACCACTATGCCACACCTGAAAGCTGTCGGGAAGAGGCTGAACGCAAGAAAATGAATCCAAAGATGTTGGCGGCGTTTAAAGACGGCACAAAAACTATGGTTGAGTTGGCCGCCATGTCTAATGCCACCGGTCTGCGGCCCGACATACCCGGCGCGCACGGTCAAGCTATTGATCTGCCTGATCTAAATAAGATGCTGGTTCCGGCGGAGGACGGCGGAATCCTCTCGCACAGCGGGTGTGTCGAGTACTCTACGGGTAAGGTTGCCCCCGGCGTCTTTGCCATCATCAGTAGCGATGATGAGCACATACGCGCTGATCTGCGCTTCTATGCTATGGGCGACGGCCCCTATTACACCCTCTATCGCCCCTATCACCTGTGCAGCATTGAGACGCCCCAAGCCGTGGCTGAAGCCGTCATTTACGGCGAGAGCGTGCTTGCTCCCCAAACCATGCACGCGGAAATAGTAGCCATTGCCAAGCGGGACCTGAAGGCGGGCGAAACGGTGGGCGGCATCGGCGGCTTTGATTTTTTCAGCCGTATTTACACGGCGGAAGATGCCAAGGCCGAACAAGGTATCCCCATGGGCTTGACGCCCGGCGGCGCTGTAATAGCCGATATCCAACGAGGCGAGATGTTCACACAGAGGAATTTCTCCCCGGATACATCAACCTTAGTCTACCAGCTGCGCCAACTACAAGACTCGTTAAGTTAAATCATCTATTAAAGCAAACTTTGTGGAGGTGATCGCATGGAACTGCCCACACCAACGCTTGGTGTGATTGTCGGCAATCGCAACTTTTTCGCCGATTCGCTGGTCACCAGCGGACGACGCAAAATCCTGGAACAGCTGGCGGAATTCGGGATTAAAACGGTCGTCATTGATGAGGAAACAACCAATCTCGGCGCGGTGGAGACCTGGTCCGATTCGCAAAAATGCGCTGACCTTTTCAAGCGCCACCGGGAAGAGATTGACGGAATCTTGATTACGCTGCCCAATTTCGGCGACGAAAAAGGCGCGGTAGACGCCGTCCACCTTGCCGGACTCAACGTTCCAGTGCTGGTTCACGCATTTCCCGACACGACGGACGAACTGACCGTGGCCGGCCGGCGTGACGCCTTCTGCGGCAAGATCTCAGTCTGCAACAACCTTTATCAATATGGCATCTCCTTCAGCGTGACCGAGAACCACACCATCGCGCCGGAGAGTGAAGAGTTCAAGCAGGAGATCCTTCGCTTCATCCAGCTCTGCCGCGTAGTAAAGGGCATGCGCAGCGCACGCCTGGGTGCAGTAGGCGCACGTCCCAACGCCTTCCAGACCGTACGCTATTCCGAGAAGCTCCTGCAAGCCACAGGCATTAACGTCTCTACCATTGATCTGTCCGAAATCTTCGGCGCAGCTAACCTCATCAACAGCAGCGACGGACGCGTGAAGGAGAAGCTCGAAGATATCCGTGCGTATGCGCCCGGTACGGCTGCGCCAGATGATCGCCTGACGCTCATGGCCAAACTGGGGATTGTCATCGGCGACTGGATGGACGAGAACAGCATTGACGCCACGGCCATTCAGTGCTGGGAGTCGCTGCAGAAAAATTACGGCATCAACTCCTGCACCATTATGAGCATGATGAGCGATCGCCTGATGCCCAGCGCCTGTGAAGTAGACATTGCCGGCGTAGCCTCCATGTATGCCTTACAACTCGCCTCTGCTACGCCCAGTGCGCTGGTCGACTGGAATAATAACTACAATAACGAGCCCGACAAGTGTCTCTTCTTCCACTGCGGCAATTGGGCCAAAAGTCTGGTCTCCAATATCGAGTTGGTCTCAGCCGAAGTGCTGGGCGCCACTCTGGGTTCCGGAAACACGTGGGGCGCGATCCAGGGGCGCACGCCTCCCGGTCCGCTCACCTATGCCCGCATCGAAACCGATGACCGGCACGGCCGCATTCGTACGTATGTGGGCGAGGGTTCTTTTACTGACGATCCTCTTTCCAAAATTTCCGGCAGTCATGCAGTGGTGGAGGTGCCCGAATTGCAAGCGCTCATGCGTTATATCTGCAAGAACGGTTTCGCTCATCATTGCGCCATGACCCGGGCTTCAGTGGCCTCCGTCTTAGCTGAGGCATTCGGCGAATATCTTGATTGGGACGTTTATCATCATCAAGATGCGTAAAGGTCTCTTCATTATTTAAGGGGGTTTGTTGAGTGGGTGACCCATTACCTTTCACCCACAACTTTTCGCCTGCACCGTACTGCCCATAATCCTGGCTCCCTATTTTTGTTTTCCGATCATTTTGTCCACTAAGGAGAATGAAGCATGAAACGTCTGTCGGCTGTACTCTCATTGTTGCTCCTCGTAGCGTTTACCGCGGCTTGCGCTGCGCCGGCTGCGGCGCCCGCGGCTGAAAACGAAGGGACCGCGTCCACAGCGGCCGACGCGGACGCCCGCACCATCTGCTTTGCCTATCAGGATCTGGAGACCGAATTTTGGGTGGCGGGCCACAAAGCCATCGTTGAAACGCTAACCGGATTGGGTATCAACGTCATTGAACGCAACGCCAATGAAGATGCCAACAAACAGCTTGAACAGGTCAAGGACTGTATCGCCCAGAGTGTGGACGGCATCATCATCATTCCGCAGGATGGCGAGAGCGCCGTAACCATCGTCGGCGAGGCCAACAAGGCCGACATTCCCATCGGCGTCTTCAATCGCCCGCCTGCGGATGACTCTAATCCGGCGCTGGTCATCGTGGCCGATAATGAAGTCATTGCCCAGCAGGCAGTAGAGTACATGGCGGAAGAGGCCAAGACGCTGGGCCGCAAGGTCACCCCGTTGATTATGGTGGGCGATCTGGGCGACCCCAACGCGGTAGGCCGTCGCCAGGGCTTCTATAACGTCATCGAAGCAAATCCTGATCTCTTCAACGAGGTCATTGAGGTGCCTACCAAATGGGACGGAGCGCTGGCCCTCTCCAATCTGGAAGCGGCCATGCAGGCCAATCCAGAAGTGGACTTCCTCTTCACCTCTTCCGACTTTATGTATCCCATGATTCGCTCCGTGCTGGAGCCGCTGAATAAATGGCAGGTAGCGGGCGATGAGAACCATGTCATTCTGGGCGGCCTGGACGGCGATTCCCGAGCCTGTCAACTCATGCGTGACGGTTATGTGGATGCCACCGGCGTACAGGATCTCTTCTTTGAAGCCGACACCATCATGAATGCCATGCTCGAGGCCATTGACGCAGGCGAGACCCAGCCCAACAACTGGATGGATGATCCCGGCTTTGCGCTAACGCAGGCGAATTGGGAAGAGCGGGCTGAGGATATGTGGGGGTGCAAGCTCTTCGCGGAGACCGGCGAAAGCCTGGAACGCTCGTTCGGCGAGTAATGCAGCAATCTGAAATTCATGTTGATTTTATCGAGACCGGGCGGTAGAGACAGATAGTTGTGGGATCGATCATGCGTGCATGATCGATCCCGCTCCCTCCTGCCGCCGGTACCGCAATGGAGAGGATAGAAGCCAAGGTGAACAAGGTACAGGCCGCATCGACTGGGAAGAGCCGACCAGCAACAGCGGACGCCCAATCCGGCATCAGCAAGGCGATCAGGCGGTTGCTCCTGTCCGAGTATTTCGTACTCTACCTGAGCCTTGCTTACTTTCTCGTGCTTTTACCGTTTATCCCCCGCATCGCAACTCCCCAGAACCTGGGTAACATTTTTTCTAATATGTGGCCGCTGCTGGCGGTTGCCATTGGTCAGACATTTGTACTCATCATTGCAGGAATTGACCTGTCGCAAACGTCAATCATGGCGCTGGTCAGCGTCATCGGTGCGGCCGTCATGACCAGCGAGCTAAATCCGGTGCTTTTCGAAAAAGCCCCGCTATGGGGGATTCTGCTCAGTGAAAACGGCGGGCCTCTGGCCGGCAGTCCGTTGGCTATGCCGGTCGCAGTATTCGTCATGCTGCTGGTGGGCGCGGCCATCGGCTGGTTCAACGGCATGGCTGTGGCGCGCCTCAAAATGCCGCCCTTTATGGTCACCCTGGTAGGCATGATGTTCTTCAGCGCGCTGGCCATCTACCTTGTCAAGTCGGAAAATATCATCCACCTGCCTGCGAGCTACGTGGAAATCGGTCAGGGCGAGATTGGCTTCATCCCCTATTCCTTCTTCATTGTGGGCGTGCTGGCGATCCTGGCCCAACTGTTACTAAGCCGTACGGTACTGGGCCGCTGGTTCTACGCCATCGGCACCAATACAAAGGCTGCGCTGGTTTCGGGCGTGCCGGTGATACGGGTTACGATCATGGCCTATGTTTTGAGTGGATTATTTGCAGCCGTCGGGTCCGTCTTCTATTCGGCGCGGCTGGCCGCCGGACGACCGACGCTCGGCGCCACGCTGTTGCTGGACGTCATTGGCGCAACCGTCATCGGCGGCACCAGCCTCTTTGGCGGCAAGGGCAAGATCATCTGGACAGTTTTTGGCGTTCTCTTCTTCGTTCTGCTTGATAACAGCCTGAACTTGCTCAATCTCTCATATTTCTGGGTACAGATCGTCAAAGGCTCGGTAATTTTGCTGGCTGCGGCCTTTGACGTTGTTCGCACGCGTCTGCTGGCCGCAACATAGGAGATGACCATGACCAACAATTCGGAAACCGCAGACTCTTTGTCCGACGCAATGGTCGTCTTTGAAGAGATCAGTAAATCCTTTTTCAGCGTACCGGTGCTCAAAGGAATCAGCCTGAGCCTGGCAGCAGGTAAGGTGCTGGGCCTGGTGGGCGAAAACGGCGCAGGCAAAAGCACGCTCATGAATCTGCTGGGCGGCGTTCACCAGCCAGATCATGGACGCATGTTTCTGGACGGCCAACTCTATACGCCTCGTTCGCCCGGCCAAGCCTATGATGCAGGCATCGCCTTCATTCATCAGGAACTAAATCTCTTTACCAATCTGAGCATCGCCGAGAATATCTTCATCGACGGATTTCCCCGGTACGGTCGCCTGCCCTTTCTTAATCGCCGGCGGATGAACCAGGCCACCCGCCAATATTTAGAAACTGTGGACCTGGACGTAGCTCCCGATACGCTGGTGGAGAAGCTCTCGCCGGGCGAGCGTCAACTGGCCGAGATTGCCAAGGCCTTGAGCGTGGACGCACGGGTTATCATCTTCGACGAGCCGACTACATCCCTCACCGCACGAGAGACCGATCATCTCTTCGCCCTCATTGAACATCTGCGGAAAGAGGGAGCAGCCATCATCTATATCTCCCATATTTTGGGCGACGTGCTGCAGCTGGCCGATGAGGTTGCGGTCCTGCGCGACGGCGAATTGGTTGACTACGATTCGAGCGCAGCCTTTACCATCGATCGCATGATCTCCTCCATGGTCGGTCGTGATATCAAGCAACTCTATCCTCCCCGAGCCGCCGCGCCTACGACATCACCGGTACTGGAAGTGAATGACCTTTCCCAACGAGGCATTCTGGAGAAATTGACCTTTACTTTGTACCGGGGCGAAATTCTGGGCATCTTCGGACTTATGGGGTCGGGACGGTCGGAGATGGCGCGCATGGTCTTTGGCCTGGATACATTCGAGCGTGGCTTAATCCGCATGAACGGAACCGAGCATACGATCCGCTCAGCCAGAGAAAACATCTCCAAGGGAATGGCTTTTGTCACCGAAAACCGCCGCGAGGAAGGGCTGCTCATGGACATCTCCATTGCCGAGAATATTGGCCTCGTTTCGCTGCCCCATTATGCTGCAAACAGCTTGGCTCCCGTGCATCGCAACCGCTATTACAGCGAAATCGACGGCACGGCCGAAAGCCTCCATATCAAGAGCGCCGACGTGCGCCACCAAGCCGTGAAGACGCTGAGCGGCGGCAACCAACAGAAGACGGTTATCGGCAAGTGGCTGCTGGAATCCCCGAAAATTCTCATCATCGACGAGCCGACCCGAGGCGTCGACGTGGGAGCCAAATATGAGATATACAGTATCGTCAACGATCTGGCAGCAGACGGCGCGGGCGTACTCTTCATCTCGTCCGAGCTGGAAGAACTCATGGGGATGTGTGATCGCATTCTGGTCATGAGTAATGGTGAAATCCAGGCAGCATTTGATCAGGCTGAATTTGATAAAAAGAACATTTTGCGGGCCGCATTTCGGGAGAACGAGACATGAAATACAGCAATCGATTGGCCCAACTGCTCCTGCAAAATATTACCTTTTTACTCTTTATCGTCGTCTTCGTGATCTTCGGCCTGCTCTCACCTCGCTTCTTTACCCTTCAGACTTTCGACAATATTCTGAAGCAGGCATCCTTTATCGGCATTGTCGCGGTCGGCATGACCTTCGTCATCCTCACTGCGGGTATTGATCTGTCGGTCGGCTCCAACATGTATCTCGCCTCATCGGTCGCGGCCCTGCTCATGCAGGACTTCGGCCTGGGCGTCTTTCCGGCTCTCCTAGCTTGCCTGGCCGTGGGCGCGCTCTTCGGCATCATCAACGCGCTGCTGATTACGCGGGTGCGCATCATCCCCTTCATGGCCACCCTCGGCACGATGGTGGCAGGCAAGGGATTGGGGCTGCTTCTCACCCGATCCGTAACGATTCCCGTTCCTGACGCTATGCTGAACCTGGGCCAAAGTCGCCTCTTCGGTTTTCTGGCCCTACCGACGGCCATGTTTATCCTGGCCGCGATCATCGGTCACTTCATTTTGACCATGACGCCATTGGGGCGGCGCATCTACGCTGTGGGCAATGATGAGGAATCGGCCAAGAAAGCCGGCATCAACGTGCAGAGCGTTATCGGTACGGTCTACGTCATTAGCGGAATCACCGCAGCGCTGGGCGGCTTTGTGGCTGTGGCCCAGCAAGGTGTGGTGATCCCTGGTTTGGGCGAAGGCTACGAATTTAACGCCATCGCTGCGGTGGTGCTAGGCGGCACCAGTCTTTTCGGCGGCGTGGGCACCGTTCTGCCGGGGACGGTGATGGGTGCGGTCCTCATTCAGATGATTCAGAGCGGGTTGGTTTATACGCGGGTAGACATCTACATTCAGCCGCTCATCATGGCCGCAATCATCTTCCTGGCCGTTTTGCTGGACGCTTTCCGCAATGTTCAATTACAAAAATTGCGCCGGCGCAACATCCGCATGGAAAAGGATGCCTTGCCCAATGCGGCCGGCGGGGATTAAAAAGGAAGATTTGATGAATCGCCAATCTATTTTGTCCGAAGCCCGGGCGCTCATCCGGGCCGAGGCAGCAGCCGTTGTGGCTACGGCGGAACAGCTCGATGATCAGTTCATCGACGCAGTGGAGATACTCAACGCCTGCGCGGGCGTCATCATGACGACGGGGTCAGGCACGTCGGGGACCATTGCGCGCCGCTTGGGTCACCTCCTCGCCACCACCGGCTCCCATGCATTCTTCGTCCATCCGGCTGATGCGCTGCACGGGCCATCGGCCGCAGTGCAGCCGGGAGACGTACTCGTTGCCCTCTCCAAAGCGGGCCGCAGCGCCGAAATCAACGACTTTGCGCGCGTAACCAGGGAGCGGGGCGGCCAGGTCATCAGCCTGACCTGGCAACCTGACTCACCGCTGGGTAAAATGAGCAATGTGGTGCTGGCTCAGCCTAAGCTGGCTGAGGCGGAAGGCGACGGCATCTACCCCATGGGCAGCACGCTGTCCGCCGGTGCGCTCTGCGATGCACTCTGTCTGGCCGTAAAAAAGCTGCGCGGTTTTGATGATGCGACATTGACCCAAACCCATCCTTCCGGTGCAACGGCCGATTTGGTGCGCGATTCGGCCCGATCATAGAGGCAACTATGCCTGACTATTTACTCGGTATCGATTATGGAACCGGCGGAGCCAAGGCCTGCATTATCGACCAGGACGGGGCTGTGCTGACCCGGGCCTTTGAAGAATATCCACTCTTCCACGATCTGCCCGGCTGGTCTGAACACGACGCGCCTCGATACTGGCGTATGGGCTGCGACATAATCCGCCAATGCCTGAGCGGGGCAGCGATCGACCCGCACCATGTACGCGGCGTCGCCGTCTCGTCGGCCTTACCCTCGCTGGTAATGGTGGACAGCGCAGGTGAGCCCATTGCCCGGGCATACAATCTGCTGGACCGGCGCGCCGTCAAAGAAGTAGCGTGGCTCAAAGAAACCGTGGGCGAAGCGCGCATCCGGCAGCTTACCGGCAACCGCATCGAAGACCATCCCATCCTCGTCAACCTGCTGTGGGAACAGCGCAACCGTCCGGACGTCTATGTACGTATGGACAAAGCGTTGACCATTGACGGCTTTATCACGCGCAAGCTCACGGGCGAGTCGGTGGTCAGTTATGGCGGTGCAGCCTTTTACGGCGTGGCTTACGATCTGCTCAACAATCGCTTCGATGAAGAGTTGCTGGATGAATTAGGCGTCTCGCCCGAGCGGCTGCCTGCGCTTTATCCCTCCGAAGCGATTATCGGCCAGGTAACCGATGAAGCGGCTGCGGCTACGGGGCTGGCTCCGGGCACGCCGGTTGCGGCCGGGCAGGTAGACTTCAATGCTTCCTGTATCGCTGCGGGGATCACCGAGCCGGGCGATATCATGAGTAATCTGGGTACGGTGGGCAACTTCGGCGTCATCCACACCAGCCGGGATTTCAACTTTTCAGCGGTGGGGCTGGCCATGATCAATCTGGCCTTTACCATTGATGGCACGAATCGCTACATCACCATTCCGTCCACCGCGACCGGCGGGCAAATTCTGCGTTATTTTCGGGATGAGTTCGGACAGTTTGAACAGGCGGCGGCCAAACGCAAGGGCGTATCCGTCTACGATCTCTTTAATGCGCAAGCCGCCAATGTTCCGCCGGGCAGCGAAGGGTTGATTATTCTGCCCTACCTGGCAGGCGAGCGGACGCCCATCTGGGATGCAGCGGCGCGCGGCGTGGTCTTTGGCCTTTCCCTCTCCCACGGCAAAGGCCACATCGTGCGGGCGGCAATGGAAGGCGTGGCCTATGCGCTTTACGACTCTTTTCGCCTCATCGTAGAGTCGGGACTGCCTATCAGCTATCCGCTGGTCATGAATGAGGGCGGAGCGGTAAGCGATCTCTGGCGGCAAATCATCACGGATGTCTTTAACGTGCCCACGGTGCTGGTCAAGCAGCGCGTAGGCGCACCGTTGGGCGACGCTATCCTGGCGGGCGTTGCAACGGGCGTATTTCCCGATTACTCTGTGGCCAAGGCGTGGGCTGAATATGCTGCTCCCATGGAGCCTGACGCTGATAATCATGCCTGCTATCAGGAGTATTTCGCACTTTATAAACAGCTTTATGGACAGACGAAAGACAGCTTTAAAGTGCTGGCGGAATTGCGTGGGAAATATGCATAACAGCATGCGTGAAAGTTAAAGATTTCAAATTGGAAGGACAAAAAGAATGAAAACCGCGGTACAAACGGGACCTCGCACGCTCGAAGTGCGGGAAGTCGCCGAACCGACCTTACCGGATGACGGCCTGATTCTGCACGTCAAGGCCGTTGGCGTCTGCGGGTCGGACCTGCGGCGCTGGCGACAGGGCGTTGACGCAAACGAGTTTGTGCCCGGCCATGAGGTGGCCGGAGTAGTGGAAGCGGTCGGGCCGGACGTCACGCACTTTCGGGCGGGTGACCGGCTGGCCGTCGCACCCGACATTCATTGCAACCAATGCTGGTATTGTCAGCGGGGCCTCTATAACCTATGCGACAATATGCGCTTTCTGGGTATTTCACCTGAATTTCCCGGCGGCTTTGCCGAGAAATTAGTGCTGCCCAACGCAGTCCTGACCCGAGGCATTGTGCACGCTATTCCTGACGGATTAGGCTACGATATAGCAGCAATGGCGGAGCCGTGCTCATCGGTGCTGGCAGCGCACGCCAAAACCAACACCAGCCTCAACGATTTTGTAGTTATTATCGGCGCAGGGCCCATCGGCGTCCTGCTAGCGGCAACTGCGCAACTGCGCGGCGCCCGCGCCGTCATCGTCGTGCGTAGCGAGACGCGACGGCGCCTGGTCGAACGCTTTTCGCCCGACGCCATCATCGACCTGCGGACGGACGACATGATCGAAAAGACGCAGCAACTAACCGAAGGACGGGGTGCGGATATTGTCATCTGCGCCAATCCTGACGTGGCCACCCAGACCGCCGCGGTCCACATGACGCGTAAGGGTGGCAAAATTGTCCTCTTCGGCGGCGTCCCCAAATCGAACCCTATGGCGTCTCTGGACAGCAACCTGCTCCACTACGGCGAACGGGAAGTCATCGGCTCCTTCTCCTATCACCCAACCATGCATGCATTGGCGCTGGACCTGTACCGGCAGGGAGCGCTGCCCATCGAATGCCTTATCACCCACCGCTTTCCGCTGGATGATGTGGCCGCTGCCTTCGAAACCGCTAACGACGGCGTAGGTCTAAAGGTGCTGGTTGAACCGGAGGCAATTGGGTGAAGTTACAGGAAAAATCGCTCAATTTCTGATCCCCGAGGTCCCATTATGTCTCTTATCGGACTCGACATCGGCACAACCAGTTGCAAAGCTATCATCTTCCGTGAAGACGGTAATATTATCAGCCAGGCAGTGCGCGAATACAGCATCATCACACCGCGTCCCGGCTGGGCAGAGCAGGACGCCGAAGAAGTCTGGTCGCTTGCCTGGTCTGCCCTGCAAGAAGCCGTGGCCGGTGCACGCTCCGATCCGCCTGTCGCGCTGGCCCTTTCCTGTCAGGGCGAGGCCGTCATGCCCGTAGATAGCACGGGGCGCGCACTTCGGCCCATGATCCTGGGTATGGATACGCGCACTATTGATGAGAATCAGTGGCTGGATAAAACGTTTGGCGGCGAGACGCTATTCATGCGTACAGGAATGCCGCTCCACACGATCAACACCCTGCCCAAGCTGCTCTGGCTCCAGCAGCATGAGCCGGAATTGTGGGCGCGAGCGGAACGATTTCTACTCTACGAGGACTTCTTTTTACAGCGGCTGGGCGGCGAGGCTGTCATCAGTCCCTGTCTGGTTTCGCGCACCCAAATGGTCAATCTGCAGACGGGATCCTGGGCCTATGATCTGCTGGACGCCTGCGCCATTGATCCGGGACGCTTGGCCCGCATTGGCCCGCTGGATGGCAGTCCTGTAGGCATGCTGCGGCCAGCGTTACGCAGACATCTCGGTCTGGAGCACGATGTCCTATTGGTGGGCGGCGGTCATGATCAAGCCTGCGCTGCGCTGGGTAGCGGCGTCATCGCGCCGGGTGCGGGCATGGTCTCTACGGGTACGGCTGAAGTAGTGGAAGTGGTAATGGGCAATCCGGTCCTCACGCCCGCCCTGAGCGACGGCGGCATCTCCGTCTATCGTCACGTGGCGCCGGATCGCTTTCTCGCTATGACGCTTAACCATAGCGGCGGGTTGTTGCTGCGCTGGTTCCGGGATCGATTTTGCGAGCCGCAGATGATTGCTGCGCAAGAAGCAGGCGAAGACGCGTACGACCGTATGCTTGTCGGCGCGCCTGACGGACCGACAGACCTGTTTGTCCTTCCCCATTTTGCCGGCAGCGGGACGCCGACGCTGGACTCATTATCACGAGGCGCGATCCTGGGCCTCACCTTCAGCGCAGATCGGCCGACTGTGGCCAAGGCTATTCTGGAAGGGCTTACTTTTGAGCTGCGCACCAACGTGGAGTTGTTGCGAAACGCGAACATTCCCCTCACCACGCTCCATGCGGTAGGCGGCGGCGCGCGCAGTGCATACTGGCTACAATTAAAGGCGGATATTTGCCGCGTGGATCTGCGCGTCCCGCTTGTTACAGAAGCGGCCTGCCTGGGGGCCTTCCTATTGGCAGGAGTCGGCGCAGGCGTCTATGCAGATGTGGAAGAAGGGGTTACCTGCGCCGTACGTAACGGCGACGTTTTCCGGCCTGACGCTACTCGTGTGGATGCCTATGACGTACGCTACGAACTTTTTTCTGGTATCTATCCCCTGCTGCGTTCATTTCATCATCGCCTATCCGCCATCTAGGCCGCATATAGTTTGGGGTACGCCTTTATGCGGCAGCCGCAATTAGCGATTGGGGATCGGCTTGACGCTCTATTCAGGCAGACTGCCGAGTCATTCACCAGATGCGGCTGTCGATGGAATAAACCAGATTTCCGCTAAAAACCCGCCGGACTTCCACGGCGGGTTTCTGATTCCTCATTTCTCATTCCTTCTTCCTCCTCCCTAACTCCTCACCCCTTCACGCCCCCATAACTGATCCCCTCAATAAAATAGCGCTGGAAGAATAGAAAAATCAGCGCCATGGGCAGGGTGGTGAGCATGGAGCCGGCCAGGAGCGCATTCCACTGGAGGTTCTGGCCTATGCCGCCGCGCAGAAAAGCAAGCCCCAGAGGCAGGGTATAAAGCTCGGTGTTGGTGGTAATGACAATCAGAGGATGCATAAAATCATTCCAACTGCCCTGGAATGAAAAAATGACCAAAGCGATCACCGCGGGCTGGGCCAAAGGGAGCGCAACCCGGAAGAAGGTATCAAGCCGGCTTGCGCCGTCAATACGCGCCGCCTCCTCGATTTCCACCGGCATCGATTCGAAAAATTGCTTCATCAGAAAGATGCCGAACGCCGTGACCATTTTGGGGACGATCAAACCGGTATAGGCGTCCACCATGCCCAGCAGGCGCAAGACCATAAACATGGGGATCAGCAGCACGATACCGGGGATCATCATCGTGCCCAGCAGGGCCAGAAAGACTGCATTGCTGCCGGGAAACTTGATGCGCGACAGGGCATAGCCGGCCAGCCCGGCAAAGATCACGTTGGAAACGGTGACGATGACGGCAATGAATGCACTATTGAAAAACCAGCGCCCGACATTGAGGCCGATGAGGCGCGCATAGCCTTCGGTCGTCCACATACTGGGAATCAGACCCACGGGATCGGCATTGATTTCGGGCAGGGTCTTGAAGCTCGTCGTCAACGCCAAAAGAAAGGGATAGATAAAGGTCAACGCCAACAAAATCAGCAGGCCATAGGACAAGACCGTGCGCACGCGCCGCCAAACAGGCGACGGAGAGCCCACTTTAGCCATCGCTCCGGCACTCATTTTTATACTCTCCTATGCTTTTTCGCCTTCGGTAACGCGGCGTTGAATCATGGTCAGAATGAAGATGATGATAAAAAGCAGAATAGCCACGGCCAGCCCCATCCCCATTTCAAAGTTATTGAAGCCTGAACGATAGACCAGATAAGCCACGGTCAGCGTTGTCTTGGCAGGCCCGCCTGAACTCATGACGTAGACCTGGTCAAAAACCTGATAAGTGCCCATCAGGCCCAGGGTAACTACGAAAAACGTGGTGGGGCGCAGCAGAGGCAGGGTGATGCGACGAAAGATGGTCCACGTGCCGGCGCCGTCCATCTGCGCGGCTTCGTAGACCTGGGGTGGCATGTCTTGCAGGGCAGCCAGAAAAATGACCATGAGCGTGCCGATGGTGGTCCACGTGTTCATGAGCATAATGGCCAGCAGTGCAATGCTGGGACCGCTGATCCAATCCCAGACGGAAAGCCCTAAAAGCGAAGTGTTAGCGAGCCAGGGCACGCGCTCGGAATTGACGCCCAGCCAGTTAAGCCATATGTGAAAAATGCCCCGGGCATCGGCCATCCACGCTACAGGCTTCCATGCCCCAAAAGTGACAAAAGACAAGGCTTCGTTAATCAGGCCGTCTTTCTGATAAAGGAAGAGAAAAATCAGGCTGATGGCGACGGAGGATGTGATAGCCGGGAAATAATAGGCCGTACGGAAGAAGCTCTTAAAGCGTAGAAAGCGCTGATTCACAACCACGGCCAGGAAAAGAGCCAGGGCCGTCTGCACGGGCACAACCCCCAAGGCAAAGTAGGTCGTGTTTTTGAGCGCTTTATAGAAGTCCTGTTGGCGAATACCACCGCCGAAGAGAACGTCCTGATAATTTCTTAGCCCCACAAAAGCCGCCTCACCGGGCGGACTGATGCCGTTCCAGTCCGTCAGGCTGAAATAGAGGGCGAATAGAATGGGGATGAAGACAAAAATTCCAAAGATGATGAGCGTCGGCGTCATAAAAAGCCAACCGGCGATAGCATCCTGTCTGTCCTGTTGTTTAATCCCGGTAGCCATGATTCCCCCCGAAGAAGTAGCAATAGACCGTGGGTGGAGCGGATGCAACAGGTATAGACGGTTCAGATACAAAACGCGTCAAAACCTGCTGCATCCGCCGGATTAGCGGTCTACTGTTTTAGCGGTTCAGAACCTCGGTCCCGACAGTTTCGGTATCAGACAGAACGGCGTCAACGCTCTTCGTACCGGCCATGGCTTCCTGCAAGCCGGAGTTGAACGTGTCCAGTACATCCGAAAAGCCGGGGCGGAATTGCCACGGATAGGCGTATTCCGCGCCGTTGAGGAAAGCTTCCTGGTCCGGATACTGCTCCAGCCAGCCATCACGCAGGCTGGCCCGGGTAGGCATGGCCAGGCCCAGATCGGTCCACGCGGCCATACCGGTTTCGTTGGTCAGCAGGTTAACCGCCTGGGAAGCGGCTTCGGAGTTCTTGCCGTTGGCAGGGATGTCGTAACAGACGGTAAAAGAGAGTGTAGCTTTACCGGCCGGACCGGCCGGCAGCTCCGCCACAGCAAAGTTGATGTCCGGAAATTGATCGGTCATGAAGGGCATAATCCAGTTGCCTTCGATGGTCATGGCGGCTGCGCCCTGGCCGAAAGCCTCGCCATTCCAACCCGCGCTCAGATCCGCCGGCTGGGCGGCAAAACCGTCCTGCACCAGCCCGACGTAAAACGCCAACGCTTCCTGGGCTTCAGGGCTGTTGATAGTCATCGCGGTAAAGTCGTCATTCACGACGGAACCGCCGGCCTGATAGAGGAAGGCCAACCAGCGCGCCATGTCCGGGCTCAGCGCGAGGCCCACAACGCCGTTCTCTGCGTCGGTCAGCGCTTCGGCCGCGGCATGCAGATCATCCCACGTCCAGTCGGTTGTAGGATATTCCAGGCCGGCCGCATCAAACATATCGGTGTTGTAGATGAGCCCCAGGGTGCTGAAATCCTTGGGCGGACAGTAGAATTCGCCGTCGCTGGAGAAGGCTTCTCGCAGGTTGGGGTAGAAATCATCCGGGTTTTCAATGTTCTGCACCGGAATCACGGAGCCGGAGGCCACCAGGTCAGGGAACTTAAACGAGTCGATGTAGAAGACATCCGGCGGCGCGCCGCCGGCCATCGACGTTTGCAGCTTGGTGTCGTAATCCGGTACCAGATTCATGGTCAGGGTGAAGCCGTCCTGCGCTTCATTAATGTTATCCACAACCGATTGCAGGCGGTCATTCTCCGCTTCCGAGCTGGCCCAACCCATGAGCTGAAGCTCCACCGCGCCGGAGGCTGCGTCGCCTGAGGCGGCATCACTGCCGGCTGCGGCATCGCTGCCCGATTCCACCGGCGCCCCGCTGCATGCGGCCAGCAACGCCACGGTCAGCAGCGCAACCAGCCCCAAAACTACTCGACGAGCTTGCATGTTTTTCTCCTTGTAATGAGATGTGTGATGGAATAACGAACCGAAACAGATCAAAATCATGATACGTGCGTTCGTGATGCGTAATTAACTGTCCGCCAATACCAACGATCTAAAATTCCGGCGGAAATAAACCGACAGCTCTCACCAGAGGCAGAAAGCCCTGATTTACGCTGAATATACCGGCCGGGCTGCGCCATGCCTCACGCAGAGCGCCGTATATCGACCTCATGCCATTGATCGTGAATCCGCACTTTGAATGCCAATCGTCGCCAGCGGGAAGGAAGCTGAGGCGACGTGGTGATTCCATCTCCGTCCTGACGCAACCCGGCAAAACCGAAAACCAGCGCCTGCCACAAACCGCCGGATGACGCGATGTGCATACCGTCGCCTGCATTGCCGCGTACGTTAAAGATATCCGCCCGCGCTGCACGCATAAAGTGTTCGTAAGCAACTTCCGGTTGGCCCATGAGGCAGGCGACCCGCGCCATCATGGCTGGGCCTAAGGATGAGCCGTAGCTATGGTCAGTGCGCGGGTTGTAATACGCCCAATTCACCTGGAGTTCAGAGTGGCTGAACTCATCGGGCAGAAGCGCCATAAGCATGAGCACGTCGGGCTGTTTGAGCACCTGATGTTCATTTGCGCCGTCAATGCCCAGGATGACCTGCATGGATTCCGTGCGATCCTGAACCGCAGGCCAATCCACCTCTGCCAGATTGAAAAACCCGGCAAACTGTTCGATCAGACCGCTTTCGGGGTCTTGCAGGATAAGCAGGTTATCGGCAATATCCGCCCAGCGGGCCAAACGCCCGTCGGTCAAATCCAGCCGAAGGCGCAGCGCATTCGCCTGGGCCGGAGCGTTTCGGGTCAGCCACGCCAAACAGTCGGCGGCAAAGCGCAACTGCCAGGCTGCCGTCGCGTTGGTATAGGCATTGTTATCTACATGTTCGTGATACTCATCCGGCCCGATGACGTCGGAGATGGAGTAGCATCCAGGCTGGGGCGTATCCGGCTCAGCGCGGCTCTCCCAGAAGAGTGCGCCCTCCAGCACAATCGCTACACCGGCCTCCATCATAAACTGATCGTCACCGGTGACCTTCCAATATTGACGGATGGCGTAGGCGATATCAGCCGTAATGTGCAGTTCGATATCGCCGCACCAGATCCGAATCAGCTCTTCCCCCTGGGGGCCCGGCACCCAGCGCGGCGTGACCTCATCACCGGTCTCCGCACTCTCCCAGGCGAACTGGGCCCCGGCGAAACCATTGGCCGCGGCTTTGCGTCGCGCGCCGTCAATGGTGCGCCGGCGATACATGAGCAGATTGCGGGCAATGGTCGGCTGTACGTAGGTAAAGAAGGGGAGGACAAAAATCTCCGTATCCCAGAATGCATGCCCCCGATAGCCGAAACCGCTGAGGGATTTGGCGCCGATACTGACGCGATCGTCCGTGGCAGAGGCCGCAATGCGCAGTTGATACAGTGCATGGCGCACGGCTAGCTGGGCGTCATCATCGCCTTCGATCAGGACGTCGGCGGCCTGCCAGAATTTGCGCCAGGCGCTCTCGTTGGAATGCTCAATCGCGTCGAAGCCCATGCGCTTCATCTCCCCGACCTTCCGCTCCGCCGCGCCGACGGGATCGTCCGTATCCCGACTGGTGTAGACGCTGACCAGCTTATCCAACGTCAAGGTTGCACCGGCCGGAAGGCGCGTCGTGACGTCCCAGCCGGGTGCGCCGGGACAATCGGCGTAAGCGCCGGCAAGCTCTTTTCCGTTAACGCCGGCCGTTACGGTCATGGCCATGGCCAGACGCTTTCCGGTATGGCGGGTTATGCTCGTCAGGCAGACGGCATCGCCCGCGTTGCCTTGCTCCAGCTCTTGCCAGTGGAGCAGCCCTTCATTCTCCACATGACCATTGAGCCAAGGCCGGAGGCGTATCTCGGCCGCGCCCTCCAGCGCGGTGACCGTCACGCGCAGGACCAGGACATGGGGGTCGGCCAGGCTTGCGACACGCGTAAAGGTGAGTTCAACAGGCGTGCCGCCGGGCGCTCGCCAGTAAAGACGGCGCTCCACCCGGCCGCGCCGAAGATCAAGCCGCCGGGCATAGGCGCTGACTTCGCCTTGATCCAGGCGGAACGACGCACCGTCAATCCGCAATTCCAGCGCCGTCCAGTCAAACGCATTGGCCAACTCGGTAAAAACGATGGGCGCATCATCCCATAGACCATGGATCAGCGTCGCCTGGCGATCGCCGGGAAAGCCTTCTTCCAATGCGCCCCGGGTGCTCAGGTAACCATTGCCCGTTGTAAGCGCCGTCTCCATGTGATGGGGAGAGGCTGCGTTGAAGGCAGCTTCATTCACATGCCATGTAGCCGCGGCCAGGAGACGCGCCAGTCCAACGCCGGCCAGATCGAATACAACCAAATCCGCAGTCGCTAAGCGCTCGCTCGGCCCGATGCCCACCGCAGTCATACCCGCGGCGCGTGCGCCTTCGATACCCGAAGCGGCATCTTCCACAACAAGGCAGGCGGCAGGCGGCAAATTCAGGCGTTGGGCGGCAAGGAGGAAAAGATCGGGGCAGGGTTTGGGCCGACGATAGCCGGACGGGGCGTCATCTTCAGGGCCGGCGATGATAACAGCAAAGCGGCGGGTGATGCCCAGCCGGTCCAGCGCCGTCAACGCATTTTTGCTGGCCGAGACGATAGCGGCCTGCAAACCGGCCGCCTCGATTTCATCCAACAGCGCGGCCACGCCGGGCAGCAGATCGTCAGGCGAAACCTGCTGCAACAAGTCCTGATAGTAGCCGTTCTTGCGCGCCATCCACGCTTGCAGGGTCGCCTCATCCAGAACGCGCCCGTCCAGAATAATCTCCAAGGACGCGCGCCGGGAGACCCCGCGCAGCAGCTCATTGCGCTCCCGGTTGAAGGGGAGCCCTTCTTCATCGGCCAATCGTTGCCAGGCCAGATAATGATATTCGGCTGTATCAGTAATGACGCCATCCAAGTCGAAGAGGATGGCCTGTATGCGAGCTTGCATTCAATTGTTCTCGGAATGTAGGAGATGGTTGACACGCGCAGTTGCGCTCGTTCGGCTGACCTATTGGCTGCGCAAGCTCGACCCGCGGACGACGAGCTTAGGCGGCAGGATAATGCTCTCGGGAATGGTTCGCCCTTCGATAAGGGCAATCAGCCGCATGACGATTTCCCGGCCTATCTCATGCAGGGGCTGACGCAGGGACGTGAGCGGCGGGCTATAGTGCTGGATGCCGGGCGTGTCATCAAACCCGGTAACGCCGAAATCGGGGCCCACAAGCAGACCCGCACTTTGGGCGGCGCGCATGGCGCCGATGGCAAGCTGATCATCTACCGTTACCACTGCCGTCGGACGCTGGGGAGCAGGCAGGGAGAGCAAAGTTTTGGTGGCTTCTATACCGGCTTCCACATCACCCGGGAGTTGGATTACCCAATCCTGATTGATGGACAGGCCGGCTTCTTCCATGGCTTGAAAATAGCCGTTACGCCGCGCATCACCCGTACGCGAGCGCCCGTCCCAGGCCAGCAGCGCAAGACGCGTATGCCCCTGCTCGATAAGGTGGCGGGTTGCCGCGGCTACGCCCGCCCGGCCATCCACATCCACAAAGGGAAACTCCCAGTCGGCATTGGCCCGGCCAAAGGCGACGAAGGGAAAGTTGAGTTTTTGCAGCAACAACACACGCGGGTCGTCATAGTCCATACTGGCAACAATAAAGCCGTCCACCCGTCCGGTACGCGCCAGGGTACGATACGTCTCGGTTTCATCATCCGTATTGTGCGTAGGAAAAAGCAGCAGGTGATAACCCGCTGCGTCCGCGGCTTCGATGGTGCTGGAGAGAAAGCTGTCCAGAATGGGATTGGGCTGCCAGGGCGGAGCGGGCGTCCAGGTATAGCCGATAAGACGCGAGGCCTGGGTGCGTAAATTGCGCCCGGCGGCATTGGTCCGATAGTCCAGATCTTCAACCGCTTGCCAGATCGCGCGCTCCGTCTCGGCGGAGACATTGGCCTTGCCGTTGAGCACCTTGGAAACGGTTTGATAACTCACGCCGCTTTTAGCCGCAACGTCTTTTAAGGTGGCCTTCTTGTCCATTGAGCTTCGCCTGGAATTGAGTTCGGCAATTTAGGCGAACGTTCGGGCGAACGTTCGCCTAAAGAATATCATGCAGCAGAGCGTTTGTCAATAGGCAAAAAAATAAAGGGATGCGGGAGGAGATGATTCATCTCCTCACGCATCCCTTTATTGTACTTTTTCCGTCAATCAGCTACGCGTATTCCGGCAACATCTCCCCATGTTCATCAATGAGGCGGTCCACCAACTGCCAGATCTGGTCGATGTCCAGTTCGGCCGCGGTGTGGGGATCCAGCATGGCCGCGTGATAGATGTGCTCGCGCTTCCCTGTGAGCGCGGCCTCCACCGTCAGGCGCTGGACGTTGATGTTAGTCTGCATGAGCGCGGCCAGATGCACGGGCAATTCGCCGACATGGGTGGGCTGAATGCCGTTTTTGTCCACAAGGCAGGGCACTTCTACGCAGCAATCCTGGGGCAGGTTATCGATGAGGCCCCGGTTGATTACGTTGCCGTAGATGACCTGGGGATCGCCGGTTTCCATGGCATAGATAATTTGGGAACCGTATTCCATGCTGCGCTTCAGAGTGAGCAGACGGTTCACGATGCGGTCCATGTCCCGGACGCTGCCGTCCATGGGCACGTGCTCCTCATCGCCGTTTTGGGCCAAATGGAAGCGGGTATTCTCATCCTCAAAACGACGCCGCATGGCTTCCCAGGCGTCGATCTGGAACTCACAGCGGGTGATGTACTCGTCCAGCGGAATGTTGAACTCCTCCAGCAGGTCCGGCCGATCCCGCTTGATAAACCACGGAACGTACTCGCTGAAGTGCTCGCTGGACTCGGTGACGAAGTAGCCCAGCCGGCGGAACATTTCGTAACGCACCCGATTCCAGTCGGGCACGCGTCCCTCGTCCAATACCCGGCGGATTTCAGGATAGAGATCCCGGCCATCCCGCTCAAAGGTGAGGTAGAAGGCCATGTGATTGATGCCGGCACAGAGATAGTTGATCTCTTCATAGGGCACGCCGATGTCGCCGGCCAGTTGGTGGGCCGTGCTCTGGACGCTGTGGCAAAGTCCTACCGTATTGATGGACGTGGCCCGATCAATGGCCCAGCAGTTCATCGCCATAGGGTTGACGTACTGGAGCAGCGTCGCGTCGGGGCACAGTTCCTCCATATCCCAGCAGATGTCAAGCAGCACGGGAATGGTGCGCAATCCCCGCATAATGCCGCCGATGCCCAGAGTATCGGCAATGGTCTGGCGCAGACCGAATTCTTTGGGCACGTCAAAGTCCACCACCGTGCTGGGGCGATAGCCGCCCACCTGGATCATGGTGATGGCGTAGTCGCTGCCTTCCAGCGCCCGCCGTCGATCCAGGCTGCTCTCGATGGTCGGCTGCGCGCCCATGGCATCGGCTACTTTGCGGGCCACGATTTCCGACGTACGCAACCGTTCTTCATCAATATCGTGAAGGCTGATGGTTGCATTCTGCAACTCAGGATAGCTGAGGATGTCGTTGAGTAAATTTTTTGCAAAGACGGTGCTGCCTGCACCGATAAAAGTAATTTTCGTCATGAGAGGTCCTTGGTAAGGGGGAGAAGAAAAAAGAGTAAAGATCGGAGAGTGAAGATTGGGTCAGCTACCCTTCGGGATGATCTGGCAGGCGCTTATCAATCCCGCCAGGGCTGCACGCCGATCTTTACTCTTTAATCTTTATTCTTTGGTTTTTGATTTTTCCAGAATTTTCGGCGCGCTTACCCACACTGCCGCCAGCAGTAACGCCATTTCTCCGAAGTTCCACCAGAAATGAATCGCTATACGCGATGATGTGGTGAGACCGGGAATACGGCCGCAAAAGCTGCTGAGGGCCAGCCATCCGTCGCGTCCCAGGATGCCGGGCAGACTGCCGGCGACCGGCGGCGCGGTGACGCCGAGCGCGGACAGCTCGCGCACGATCCGAAGATAGCGGATGAGCATGTAGGTGTGCTCCAGACTATGGGCAAAGGCCCAAACGAGCAGCACCCATGCCCAGCGATTGCGCAGGCCGTTGCGGATGAGGTAAACCAGAAAACCTACCACGATCCAATTCCAGGTAAAGTGAACCCACTCATTGTTGAGAGTCGAGAGCAATCCCTGGGAAAAGTATGGCGGATTGTTAAAGACGTAATACTGAATAACCTGCGAGAAATGCTCCAGCGTGTGAAAGCCCTGCATGACCAGCAGCATGCTCAGGAGCACGGCCGTCAGCCCATAACGTTGGAAGTCCGTGCGCCACTTCATGGTTGCGGGTACGGCCAGCACGCCGATGGCAATGGTGGTTGCGCCCCAGAGAGGCATATGCGCACGCCAAACCGCGATGCCCCAAAGGACCAGGGCCGCGGCGGCCGCGGCCACAAACCAGAGCACGCGATCGCCCGGGCTGAGTAACGTCCAGAAAGCGGCGGATCGACGGGCGGGCTGGGTGATAATGCTCATGAGCGGCTCCCGATGAAATCTGATACGTGAATAGGTAATGCGTGACGGTTACGACGGCCAGTTCCCCCGAGACGTCATGCTGATAGCATGACCTACGCATGGATCCGTCGTGCTGCTAATTTAGTTTAACCGCGTGACGATCAGGCGCGCGCCCGGCTCAATAGGCGGGATCTCACTAACGGCGCCGTCAGGCCAGCGAACGGACAGACCGATAACTTCCGCACCATCGACCAGACCGAAGTGGATGCGGGATGGATCGCCGGAGAGATAACCGCCGGCCGTGCGGACCATACGCTTCTGAGCGCCTGCTGTCGTGTACAGCGTAACCTCAGCGCCGATACCGACACGATTATCAACCTTCGGCCACTGTAAGTCAATGAGCAACGCGCGCCCGGAGATGCACAGGCGATTCTCGAAGAGCTGGGCCGCGGTGTTGAGATTGTTGACGACGATATCCAAATCGCCGTCCCGATCCAGGTCGGCCATGCTCATCCCGCGGCCGCTGCGCAGCGAGTTGAGCCGCCATTCCGGCGCGGAGATAAAATCGCCGTCCGCCGTCTGACGCAACGCCTGGTTCTCCTCTATCAGCTCGCCGCCGGGCAGATAATCCAGCAGGTCTTCGGCGATCATGCCATTGACCACATAGAGGTCCAGGCGACCGTCATTATCCAGATCGCCAAACTTGCCGGACCAACTCCATCCCGTCGCATCAATCCCCTCTGCGTATGCCCGGTTGCGAAAAGCGCCGTTGCCGCCGGGCTTGAGCAGCACGTTTTCAGACTTCTGGGCATCATCGCTGCGCCGCGTTTCGTACCCGTCCTGCATGAGGGGGGCCCACGCCGCCAGGACCTTGGGCGCGCGTTGATACGGCTTCATGTCCGTCGCAAAGAGTTCCCAATCGCCGTCGTTGTCGCTATCGACCGGGTCGAAGCCCATGGTGCTATGGGTGGTGACGGGAAAGGGTTCCTGCGCCTGCCACGCGCCGCCTGCCTGCTGCACGAAAGCATAATCCGGCAGATCGAAATCATTGCCCACAAGGATATCCAGCCGACCGTCCCGGTTGATATCCATTGCGGTAATGGCCAAAGCCTGGGCTTCATCCGCCAGGACGCGCCCCGTGAAGCGACCATCCTCCTGTTGGTAGTAGACTACGCCGGATCGCGCATCCGTCAGGAATTGGTTGCTCTCGGTGAGCATGCGCTCGGCGTCATAAGAGCCCGTCACCAGGTCCAGATCGCCGTCGCCGTCCCAATCCGCCCAATACAGGGCATACGCCGCGTGGGTCAGTCCCGATAGCGGTGCAAATTGGAAGTCGCGTCCGCCCTGATTGGCCAAACGGACTACGCCGCTGCCCGTACTGAACGTGATATCCGGCAGACCGTCGCCTTCCACATCCACGATTGCCACGGCCCGCGCGCGGCGCACCTGCGGCAATGTTGTACGCGAAAAGACCAGGTTGCCTTCGTTCCACAGGATAATCGCCGGTCCGCTCAGATCGGCCAGGACGATCTCCTCGTAGCCGTCGCCGTCCAGATCGCCGATTGCCAGCCCGGAGCCGTTGCTGTCGAAGAGGCGCGTCACGTCACCCGGCGCACGGGCGGCGTGGGGCAGATCGTGGGCAATGAAGCGATTCTGGCATGCAGCCGAAGCGGTAAGCGGCTGGGTTGCGATTTCCACCGCGGCAACAGGCCGCTCGGACTCGGCCGCATCGCTCTCCTGCGCGGCTGTGATGGTCGCACAGGCGCTGCACAGGACCACGAACAGCACGACCAGGATCCAGGTTGACGAGCGGCGAAAACACGGGATGACGTGCATGGTGAATTGGTTGGCTTGTTGATCGGTTGATTGGTTGAATTAGAGATTGGGAGATTGGGAGATCGGCTGAGGAACTGTCGCTTCCGCCAATCTCCTAATCTCTCCAATCTCCAATCCCTAATCTCCTACATTTCCTAATCTATTACTTACTTAAACAACGCATTCACTTCAGCGTTCGCCGTGGACAGGGCGGACTCTGCATCGCTCTGACCCAGGAGAATGCTCTGAACGGCCGGATTCATGATCGCAACCACCTCAGAGGCGTGGTCCGTCACCGGGAAGAGGAAGGTGCCGCCTTCCTCCAGCGCCTGTTCGGTAAAGGCCGATACGTCCAGCCCCCGCTCCTCATAGGCCGCCAGGGCGTTATCCACGCCGGACTGCTGCGCCGGGAAGACCACGCCGTAGCTGCCGACCGTGTCGGCGCATTCCTGGGAAGCAAGATACTTCACCCACTGCCAAGCGGCCTCTGTGTTCTCCGAGCCGACCCAGATGGAGTCGGCCAAGCCGTTAAACATGCTCTTGCGGCCTTCAGGACCTTCGGGCAGGCGGGCAAAGCCGACGGTGAAGGGAGACTGGCTGGTAAGCTGACCAATCATCCACGAACCGTTTGCGTGGAGAGCGCCCTGTCCGCTCTGGAAAGCGGCCGAGCCGCCCAGGCTGGAGACCTGCTCTTCGGGCATGATGAAGCCGGCAGCCATCTGGTCAGCCACCCACTGGAGCGTCGCAGCGAAGCGCGGATCATCGTAGTAGTACTTGGTGTCATAGAGGCCGTCGTTATAGGTCCAGCCCGTGGTCTCCGCCAGCCAGCTCCACTGAGTCTGACCGTAGGCCCCGCCGTTGGCATCCATGATGAAGCCGTACTGGGTAATGTTGCTCTTGTCGAAATCAGCGCTCAGGCCGTTGTTGCCGTTGGCGTCGACGGTCAGCTGGGCGAGCATCTCCCCAAAGGAACCGCCGTCTTCCGGGTTCCAGGTCAGGCTGTTGAGATCATCAGCCGTTACGCCGGCAGCATCCAGCGCTTCCTGGTTATAGGCAATGGCGACGGTATCCCAATCTTTGGGCAGGCCGAAGCGTGCGCCATCCCGGGCCCAGAGATCGGCCAGATCGCCAATGTACGCATCCAGACTTACGCCGTCGCGCTCTGCATAGGGCTGGATGTCCACCAACTGGCCCTTTGCGGCAAATTCAGGGTATTTGGCCAGGTGATCGGTAAAGACGTCGGGCGCGGTGCCGGCGACCATGCCCGTCTGCACGTTACTCCAGTAATCGTCCCAACCGGACTGGGTGATTTCAATCGTGATGCTGGGATTAGCGGCCATGAAGTCATCAGCGCACTTCTGATAGGCAGGCAGTTGGAGCGAGTCCCACAGCCAGTAGGTGACCGTGCCGGACGCTTCTGCCGCGTCCGGGGCTGCACCGCTGTCGGATGAAGCGGCATCACTGCCGGCCGCGGCCGTATCGCTGCTGCTGCTGTCGGCCGGCGCGCTGGAGTTGCCGCCGCAGGCTGCAAGGACCATGCTCAGAATCAGCAAGATGGTCAGGGGAAGTAGACGAACGTTCTTCATTGTTTCCTCCGGAGAGATGATTGGCCCGCAGTCGGCGCTATTGGCGCAACTGAGGCAAAAATAAGTAAAACTGCGACCAGATTTATGTGGAAACCGACGCCCGGCTCTATGGGCCGGGCAACGGATTTTCCCTTAGGCAGTCAACGATTTATTTAAAGCCGGTAAATTGGATGGAATCCAGAATTTTACGGCCCAGCAGCATAAAGATGATGAAGGTCGGTATGATGGCCAGGGTCGTACCCGCCATGAGGCCCGTCCAGTCGGGCGCGCCTTGGGGGGTTTGGGTGCGGAAAATGCCCAGCGCGACGGTCAGCACCCGGACCCGCTCATCGCTGCCCACAATCAGGGGCCAGAGGTAATTGTTCCACGTGTTGATCATGGTCACGATGGCCAGCGTAGTGAGCGCGGGCATGGTGATGGGGACGACCACGCGGATAAAGGATGTCCAGATGCTGGCTCCGTCAATGCGGGCGGCTTCTTCCACTTCCCGATTGACGCCCAGGAAGAATTGACGCAGGAAGAAGACGGCGAAAGGCGTCATGAGGAGCGTGGGCGCAACAATGCCCGCATAGGTGTTGAGCAGCTTAAATTGGCGTACGAGAATGAAGTTCGGGATGGTCGTCACGATGGCCGGTACCATGAGCGCAGCAATATAGAGGCCGAAAATCAGCTCGCGTCCGGGAAAACGCAGACGAGCGAACGCATAGGCCGCCATGGCGCAGGAAAGCACCTGAAAGAAGACCACGACGGCCGTCACGATAATGGAATTCATGAGGGCGCGGCCGAAATTGATGGACTGGCCCGAGCCGCCCATGGCCACTGCCGTTTCCGTATCCACCAGGCCCAGCACGCGCCGGAAGTGGATCAGCGTGGGATCAACCGGCAAGAGCGAACCGGTGTCGCGAAAGAGAGATTGGGGGCCGGTTAACGCGGTCCGCACCATCCACCAAAAGGGAAAAAGGGTAATAATCAGGAGGAGCGCCAGTCCGATCCAGGCAAGCGTCTTTCCCCAGGGGATGTTGCTTCCCGAACGTTTTACGCCCTGCACTTGGGTTGTCATGAGTCGTTTTTCCTTTGCCTGCGTCTAATTGCAGTACTGGGACATTGCCAAAATACAGCGGCAAGTCTTGGGGTAGTTAACGGGACGAATAAACAGATCGGCCATTACATATCCGACTCTCCGGCCCGCATAAGACGCATCTGAGCCAGACTAATGAAGACAAGAATCGCAAAGAGAATAATGGAAATGGTGGTGGAATAGCCCATGTTATAACGCGTGAAGGCCTGCTCGTAGATGTACCAATTCATCACCTTGGTGGCGTTAATCGGTCCACCCTTGGTGGTAATGGCGATGGTGTCAAAAATCTGGAACGAGCCGATGACCGACGTGACCAGCACGAAGACCAGCACCGGGCGCAGCAGGGGAATGGTGATTCGCCAGAACATCTGATTTTCTGACGCGCCGTCAATGGATGCCGCTTCATAAACGGAGCCGGGAATCGACTGCAAACCGGCAAAAATAAGCAGGGCGGTATAGCCCACGTACTGCCAAATGTTGATCATGGCGATGGTGGGCATGGCGTATTGGGGCAGACCCAAAAAGGCGATCATGGGCAGCCCCAGGCTCTTCAGGGCAACGTTGACGATGCCGATGTTGGGATCCAGCAGCCAGAGCCAGAGGAGACCGACCACCACAGGCGGCAGCAGCCAGGGCAGGATAATCAGACCGCGCACGAGCATGGACTTGGTCAGGCGCGACATGAGAACGGCAATGACAACAGCCAAAATTGTCTGCAAAGGGATGTTCAGCACTACGTAATAGAGCGTGACCTTGAGCGCATTCCAGAACTCTGCGTCCTGAAAAAGGCGGGAATAGTTTTGCAGACCGATAAAGCTGGCGTCGGTCAGCAAATCCCAATCGGTCATGCTAATCCAAACGCCGCGCAAAGCCGGCATAGCATAGAAGAGGATAAAACCGAGCAGGCTGGGCAAAATAAAAAAGAGCGCAGTAACGGATTCTTCGGTTATAAGTCGTCTGCGACCGGGAGCGGGCGGGGCGGGCAATGCTGTACCGGTCGGCAATTGGCTGGATGCGGTCATAATCTCCTCGCTAGTACATTACGGCGTAAATACCGCGGCGGAAACCAGGGCCTTCTACCTCGGGCAGGAACTGTCGGCTTATTTCCGGCGGGATTTACTAGGTTTGGATGATGCGATGGTTTAAGGTGAGCTGGTTCACCGGGCGGCGCAATCTCGTATTCGGGTAATAATATTGGGAACGGCTACAGCATAGCGGCAAGCGGGGCGGGCGTCTTGCACAAAAGAATCCTATAATTGCACAATACGACCGTTTTGGCGTAAACAATGCATTTTTTATCTGTTTGGGGTAGGAACGCGGCCCTTGCGGTCTCTCGTTCCGCATGCGCCATAAAAGCGCATGGAATCGGAACGCGTCAGGTTGAGCCGGTTTCGATGCGGAAAGCGTGGGGTGATTTGCCGCTTTCCCGGCGGAAGATGCGGCAAAAATAGGCCGGGCTGTTGAAGCCCACAGCCGTGGCGATATCGGTAACGCTGGTCTCGCTGGTGCGCAGCAGATGCTGGGCTTTGGCCACCCGGTAGCGGTTCAGATATTGCCAGGGAGTAAGCCCGACCTCTTCCCGAAAGGTCCGCGCCACGTGATTAGGACTGAAGCCTACCGCATCGGCCAGCTGGGCGCGGCTGATGTTATGATCAAAGTGGGCGTGGATATAGTCGGTCGTCGCGCGCACCAGCGGCCCGCTGGTGCGCGTCAGTTCATCCAGCAGGGCAGCCAAAGGTTGGTCGGTAGGGTGCAGAGAGCGAATCGGCGACTCGGGGCGTTGTTCTACGGGGAGCGGCCAGTAGAGATGACAGGTCGTGCCATAGCCCAGCAAACTGTCAATTTTTAGCCGACCGCCATGCAGGTGCACCAGTTCCCGGGTCAGGCTCAACCCCAGGCCAATGCCCTCCTGGCTCCGGTCCAGGGGCGAAACGGTGGTTTCCGCCGTCACAAACGCCTCGAAAATATGATTGAGCAAATCGGCCGGAATGCCCCGCCCCGTGTCTTCCACCCAGATGTGCACCTCGCCCGGCACGGCGTTGGCCCCCAGCGCAATCCGCCCCTGCTGGGTAAATTTGGCCGCATTGCTGATCAGATTAACCAAAATCTGACGTAAGCGCACCGGGTCGGCCATGATTGGCGGCAGCTTTTCGGATAGATGAAGCTGCCACTGGACGCCCTCGCCCGGGGCAAAGACGGCCTGCATATCGTCAAAAAACTCGCTGAGGAAGGAGAGGGTCTCCAGTCGCTCCGGATAAATGGTCAGCGAGCCGCTTTCGGCCTGGGAAAGGTCCAGCAAGTCATTGATGAGGCGGGAGAGATGGCGGCCGCTTTCCTGGATGCGCGCCTGGTCGCGACGCAATTTCGGCGGCAGACGCGTGGCGTAACCGCTGGGCTCGACCAGCGCCGCAGCGCTGTAGCGCATAATCACGTCCAGAGGCGTGCGCAATTCGTGGCTGACGTTGGTCAGCAGGCGCGTCTTGTGTTGGTTGGCCTGTTCAGCGGTACGCTTGGCGGCAACGGCATCGGAAAAGAGCCGGGCATTCCGGATCGCGCCGCCCAGTTGATCGGCCAGCGTCTGCAATGCATCAATCTCGGCCTGTCCCCGGGGACGGCGCTTGTTGTTGTGCAGATCGAGCACGGCCAGCGTGCTGTGGCCATGACGCACCGGTAAGGCTACCCGCGCGCGGGTGGCAGGATGCAAGCTATCAGGCGCAAAGCGCTGGCTGTGTTCGGTATCGGGAATGTAGACCGGGCGATTTTGCAGCAGGGCATGGTTAAGTACGTCCGAAGCCGCGCGTCCGTTCCGGTCGCCGTCTCCGTCGGCCGATTGAGCGCCAAGGGGTCGGAGCGTGCGCAGACTTTCATCCCATATGTACAGCGCGCCGTCGTCAAACTCATATCGTTCACAAATCAGGCGCACCAATTCACGCAGTCCTACAGCCCCGTCCAGGCTGACGAGGGCCTGACGATGCATGGCCAGGCTCGTCTCCAATAGACGCACGCGCTGCTCTTCCTGTCGGCGATTAACGTCCACAAGCCGGCTGGGCAGTTCGGCAATAGCGATGAGCTTTTCCGCCGAAATCTGGGCCACATTTTCACGGGTGACCAGGCAAAGGCGATAGGGAAATGAGGCAGGCAGGGTTTCGCCCTGGGCCGCGCGGCAAGCGTAGTCGATGAGATTGCGGGCCAGATCGCTGGCGCCGGTTTCCACCGTAGCGTGCATACTGCCGTCTACGATGGCCGCCAGCGCCAGGGGATCGCCGTTGATGCCCACGACGTATGTGTGGTCATCCACAAAGCCCAATTCCCGCCCCACGTGCGCGGCCGCCAGCGCAATAGGGTCCGAATAGCCGAAGATGCCGTCCAGCGGCGTGGCGGAATCAAAGGGCGGCGTCGCGCTCGCCAAAGCCCGGCGAACCGTGTCGCACACTTCCTCAAAGCGCCAGGGCGTATTCAGCATGGCCACATTCAGATCGGGACGCGGGCGCAGCGCGGCCTGATATCCCTGAGTGCGGGTGGACGCCGTAGGCAGATTGGTCTCGTTGCCGAAAACCGCCAGGCGCGCGCCCGGAGCGCAGCGGGCCATCATGTACTCCATGACCATTTTGGCGGCTGTACTCAATCCCAGGGGCGCAGTGGACAAGGGATGAACCAGGTCGCTCTCCTCGGCAAAGATGAGGGGAAGCCCTTGTTGCAGCAGATAACGGGCCAGCGACCGGGGCAAAAACTGGCCCACAAAAGCATTCAGCTCATGGGCCTGCAGCTCATCCCAGAGATCGGCTATCGCAGAGCCGCTGATAGCTTGCGCTTCAAACGTCAGGGGAACGATGGTGATATCAAGCTGCTGCGCGCGTTGGATCGCGGCCTCCCGCACCTGCACCCAAAAGGGATCTGCTGGTAAAATATGGAGGCCAATGCGCAAAGTCTGTGTCATGGTCGTGGCGAAGCGGCGTGATGACGCCGGTGAGCGGAATAATTGTCGGTTCAACAAAACCCCGGATGGTGTTCCGATCTTACGGCTTACGCCCCGACCTGTCAATGAGCAGGATTTATTTCCACCCACCTCAACTTTCCGCGATCAGGAGATCAAGCATTATGCAGGAATTAAACAGCAAGCTCGCACGGCTCTATGGCGCAATGGACGCCCAGGGCGTTACGGCCGTCCATCTGTCCCAGGCAAGCAGCTTTGCCTGGATTACCGGCGGCGCGTCCTCCTACATCAACACGGCATCAAGTTACGGCGCGGCTCAGGCGCTTATTACCCGCAAGCGCCACTCCATTCTGACCACCAACATCGAGGCGCCGCGCATCGCCCAGGAAGAGGGCCTGGAGGAGCAAGGCTGGGAGGTGATCGGCGAGCCCTGGTATGAAGAGGGGGCGGCCCTGGCGCGCCTCACCGCGGGCATGAGCGTAGGGGCCGATGCGCCAGGACCGGATCAGACGGACCTTGGGGGAGAAATCGCCTGGTTGCGCTCCGTGCAGACCGAACCGGAGCAGGCGCGTTTTCGGACGTTGGGCCGCCTGTGCGCCGAAGCCATGGATGAGGCCATCCGCCGCGTGCGCCCGGGCATGAGCGAGCAGGAATTGGCCGCGCTTCTGGCCGACGCGACCCAACGGCGCGGCGTCCAGGCCATCGTCAATCTGATTGCCACGGATGAGCGGATATTCTACTATCGTCACCCCCTGCCCACGGACAAGCGCCTGGAGCGCTACGCCATGCTGGTGCTCTGCGGTCGCAAGGCCGGCCAGGTCTGCTCCATCACCCGCCTGGTCCATTTTGGCCCCCTGCCTGACGAGCTGGCGCACAAGCTCCAGGCCGTAGCCGCCATTGACGCCGCCATTATCGCCAAAACCAGGCCCGGGCGTCCTCTTTCTTACGTTTTTGACGACATTCGCCAGGCGTATGCCGATACAGGCTTCCCCGACGAATGGAAGCTCCATCATCAGGGCGGGCCCGCAGGCTACGAGCCGCGCGAGGTCATCGTCACGCCTGATTTCAGCCGGCCGGTGGAGGCAAATCAAATTTACGCCTGGAATCCGTCCATCACCGGCGTCAAATCGGAAGACACCATCCTCGTAGGCGCGCAAGGCAACGAAATCATCACCGCCATAGACGGCTGGCCGGTCATTAACGTGGACGTAGACGGCGCGCTCATTGCCCGACCAGGCATTTTGATCGTCTAACGCAGACTGCGTAATCCGTCATCGATCTTGCTGCATAGAGGGCGGTCCAAATATAATGAACGTTCCGCCACAATGACCGCCTTGCGCAGTGCGGATTACGCAGTATTTCAACCCATTTCCATTTCGACTGGAGCTATTTCATGACTGCACCTGCCCCTTTCCGCGGCGTCTTTGCGCCCACAGCCACGCCCGTCCGCGCCGATCTCAGCCCGGATGTTGCGCGCTGGATCGACCTCTGCAAGCAACTGCTGGCTGACGGCTGTCACGGCCTCTGCCCCTTCGGCACCACCAGTGAAGCCAATTCCTTCAGCGTGGAAGAGCGGATGAGCCTTCTGACACAGCTTGTCGAGAGCGGCGTGGATCCGGCCGTGCTCATGCCGGGCACGGGCATGTGCGCCATTCCCGATGCCGTACGCTTAACGCGCCAGGCGGTAGATCTGGGCTGCAGCGGCGTCTTGATGCTGCCGCCTTTTTACTACAAAGGGGTTTCGGATGAGGGGATTTACGCCGCGATCGCTGAAGTCATTCAGCAGGTAGGCGATGAGCGGTTGCGCATTTATCTCTACCACATTCCGCCTATTGCCCAGGTAGGCTTCTCACTGGATCTGATTGGACGTCTTATCAGCGATTACCCTGATACGGTCGTCGGCCTTAAAGACAGTTCCGGCGACTGGAACAACCTGCAGGCAATTCTGACCAACTTCCCCGGCTTTGCCACCTTCTCGGGCAGCGAACGCTTCCTGCTGGAGACGATGCGCCTGGGCGGCGCCGGCACCATCAGCGCGATGGCCAACATCGTGCCCGGCGTAATCCGCCGCCTGTATGACGGGTGGACGGGCGATGACGCCGAAGCGCTCCAGGCAGAGGCCAATCAGATGCGCACAGCGCTGGCCGATTTCCCCATGATCCCGGCGGTGAAGGGCGTCATCGCACACCAGCACGGCGACGCTGAGTGGCGACGCGTGCGGCCGCCCCTCGTGGCGTTGAGCGACGCGCAACAAGCTGCCATGGCAGCCAGGCTCGGCGCGTAGGAACGCCGGACTTATTCAGCCGGAGCCAAACGACGGAGCAGTTCTTCATTGGTCGCGGTCATGTCGATGAGCTTATTCATGCCACGCATGGCCGCGGCCGGCTTCCCGTCGGCCAGCCAGCGGCGCAAGGTAATCAGGCGCGGCAACTCGCCGTCCGCGTAGAGGAGCGCCTCATTGCGCGTACCGCTGGCCGCTAGGTTGATGGCCGGGAAGATGCGCGCCTCGGCCAGTTCCCGATCCAATACCAATTCGCTGTTGCCCGTGCTCTTGAACTCTTCAAAAATCAAATCATCCATGCGCGAGCCGGTATCCACGAGCGCGGTGGCGATGACGGTGACCGATCCGCCGTTTTCAATGTTGCGCGCCAAGCCGAAAAAGCGCCGGGGGATCTCCAGCGCCTTGGCATCTACGCCGCCGGAGAGGGTGCGCCCTGCGCCCCGTCCCGACAGATTAAAAGCCCGGGTCATGCGCGTAATGCTGTCCACCAGCACCACCACATCCCGGCCGCACTCCAACTCGCAGCGCACGTGAGCCATGGTCAGCTCTGCCAGATTGACGTGGGAGGAGAGAGACTGATCGCTGGAACTGGCCAGCACCTCAGCAGGGACATTGCGGCGAAATTCGGTCACCTCCTCGGGACGCTCATCAATGAGCAAGACGACGATACGCGTCTCCGGCTCCGTAGCGTGAACGGCCTGGGCCAGTTCCGCCAGAATGCGGGTTTTGCCCGCTTTGGGCGGCGCGACGATGAGGCCCCGGGTTCCCTTGCCCATGGGCGCGATCAGCTCCACCATGCGCATGGTCGGATTGCCGCCTGCACCCAGGCGGAAGCGCTCATCAGGATTGATGGCCGTGAGCCGTTCAAAGGGCGTGCGGGCCTGAAACGCCTCGGGCGTCAAGCCGCAGATGCTGGTTACGTCCGTCAATTCCCGACCGCGTTTACCGTCGCGGATCGGACCGGTGACGGTTGCGCCCTCAACCAGACCGTAGGTGCGGATTAATCGGGAGGAAACCCGTACGTCATCCGCCATGGGCTGAAACGAGACGGCGGCGTCGCGCAAAAAGCCGCTCTTTCCCTGCATCTGTAAAACGCCGTTTGCTGTATCAGTCATACCGGCCGGTCCGATACGCGATTGCAGATGAGACAGGCGAGGCGACAATGGACATGAGGAATTCCTTTGAGGAGGGTTGTTGACTGGTTGATTGGGCGGCGGCCAATCCCACGGCGCTATTATGGCACAGATTGGCGATTCCTGCGCGATACGCCCCAATCAATGTCGCCTGAGGAGGGTAATATCCAAAAACTCGGGCATGCTGTACAGCGTCAATCAGCATCAATGACGGCTTTAACCCGCGGGTGAGCGATTTCGGCGCGCAGAATTGCACCGCGGAACGGCTGATTCTGAACCTTCAAATGTCCCCCCATCAACGCCACCCGCTCGCTGATTCCTAACAGACCATAATGACCGGCAGCAGAGAGCTTGGATGGATCAAAAGATTGCGGAAGCCCACCACCGTTGTCAGCAATAGAGATCATCAACATGCGCTGTGACGTATGCTTGAGCGAGATATCAACCGTCGTCGCTTCGGCATGCTTGCGCACATTGCTCAGCCCCTCCTGAACGATACGAAAAATCGCCAATTCAATCATTTCGGGCAGACGGCCCAGATTGGCATCCAAATCGAGATTGACGTGAATGCCGGTGCGGCCCATCCACTCTGCGCTATAGGATTGGATGGCGGCGCCCAACCCCAAGCTATCGATGGTCGGCGGGCGCAGATCACCGCAAATGCGCCGGATATCTTCGATAAGCATCCGGATATCGGCGCGAATATAGGGCAATTGCTGGCGAAGGACGGGTACATCAGCCAGTTGGATTTCCATATCTTCCAATTCGTAGTTGACGCTCAGCAAATCCTGAATCACTTCGTCGTGCAGTTCGCGCGCCAAGTGTTTCCGCTCAGCCTCACGCTCGGTCAACAACCGCAGTTGCGCGGCTTGTAACGCGTTGTTTACCCGATCAAGCGCGGTTACCTGCGCGTTAAGCTGTTCGAGAAGTTGACGATTGAGGGTATCCTGCGCCACGAGATCCTTCTCCAGCAGGGTCTGGCGGAAGAGTAACTTTTCAGCCTGTTCGCGCACGCGGTAATAGCTGTCGAGCGCCCAGGCCGCCGGTGACAGGTGATTACGCCCGGCCCCGACCATCTCGGCAACGATCTGCTCCCGATTCACTTCGTCGGTGCGATGATTGCCGACTTGCCGACCATGATTAATGGTAACGATGCGATCGGTAGCGGCCATCAAATGTTCCAGATTCCGGCTGCAAAAGAGCACAGCGCGCCCCTGACGCTGCCAGTTCTGAATCAGGCGCAGAAACTGCTGCTGATAATCGTAGCGCAGCGCAGCAGCCAGCTCATCAATGACAACCAATTGCGCGGGCTTCGCCATTGCCTGGGCAATGGCAATGAGCTGCCGCTGTTCGCCCGACAGATTGGCGGCTTTTTCATGCAGCGCCACCTCATATACCCCAAGTTCCTGCATCATATATGCAGCCGCCTCATCCATTCGGCGGCGATTAGGAACCAGCAGCCATCGACTCAGAGGCGACCAACCGATCTCGTTGCCGAGAAAAATGTTCTCGGTAACGTCCAAATTTTCCGCCAGCTCGGGTTCCTGATAAATGACGGCAATATCGGCATAGTGGAGCGTGGGCCGGCGCAGCCGTTTGTCGGCAAAGGCGATCTCGCCTTCGGTCGGCGCATAGAGGCCGGCAATGAGTTTAGTCAATACCGATTTGCCCGAGCCGCTCCGCCCGGCCAGTCCTACGACCTCGCCGGGATACAGCGTCAGATTGATTTGATCGAGCACGGTCAGCGTACCAAAACGCTTGGTCAGATTGGTAATCGTTAGCAACGGCTCCATCTCTCTTTACGCTCCGTCATTCCCCGGGATACTCAACCCTGCCCTAATCGCTTACGGCGCATTCCCGCGTCCACCAGCACTGCGACCAGTAGCACGAGGCCCGTAATAAGAAATTTAAGGCCGGGACTTAATCCCAATAAGCCCATTCCGTTTTCCATGCCGGCAATCATCAGTGCGCCCAGGCCCGCGCTACTCACCCGCCCGCGGCCGCCAAAGAGGCTCGTACCCCCGATCACCGCCGCCGCAATCGAGTTGAAGAGCAAGTTGCCGCTGCCGGCGGCCGTATCGACTGAGCGCAGCCGGGCCGCCAGAATAATGCCCCCTAAGCTGGCCATAATGCTCGAAATCATAAAGACGGTGACGCGAATACGCCCCACCGGAATTCCCGCGCGATAGGCAGCGTTCTGGTTGCCACCGACGGCATAAACATAGCGCCCAAAGGCCGTATGGTTTGCCAGAAAAGAGAGGACCACCAACAGCAGCAGCAAGATGACCCCGACCATGGGTACGCCCCGATCGCGGTTAGCGATATAGACGATGCCGCAAATCAATACCGCCCACAAGCCGAGCTGCGCCAGGAGCATAGAAAATGATGCGCCCGGAATGTTGCGCTGCGCCCACGCCCGCTTCTCCTGGAAGTAACGGATGGCGACGGCAACAACGATCACTGCCGCCAACAGCCAGCCCCACACCGGCGGCAAAAAATAGTTGGCAATCCCAATCACGACCGGATCCTGAATCAGGATCGTGCCGTTACCGCCGATAATGAGCAACACGACGCCATTCCAGGCCAGTAAACTGGCCAATGTGACAATCACAGAAGGAATCTGGAAGGTGGTGATGATGACGCCGTGCAGCAAACCAATGCCGGCGGCGATCAGCAATACCAGCGCAATTGCCGCATACCAGGGCCAGCTCATGGGGTCGCGCAGGAGAAGCGCCATGCTGACCGCGGCGACAGCGCTGACATAGCCGACGGAGAGATCAAGCTCGCCAAGCAACAACACGAAAACCACGCCGTAAGCGATTGTGCAAATGCCGGCCATCTGCACAATCAGGTTGACGAAGTTACGCGCCGTCAAAAAATTCTGATTCTGGGATTGAAAGATAACGGCAATGACAATCAGCCCGATCACCAGCGGCAGGACATCGGCATAATTGGCAGCTAACTGTTGGCCCCAAAGACGCAATTCAGCACCGAAGACGGATGGAGCCGCGGGCTGGATGGAGTGAGACGCCTTCTGTGACTCGCTCACTTAGCGGTCCGTCGGACAATACTGGGCAAATTCGCCGACGCAGATCTCTTGCCAGGTGCGAAAACCGTCAGCAATCACGGTATCGGAAATCGTCTCTCTGGTTACCGCCAGCGGATTGAGCTTAATGAAGGGGATATCGCGTTGACCGTTATGAATCGTCTCGGCGGTCATCATTGAAATATCCTCGCCGTTCAGCATGGCGATCGCGGCCCTGGCCGCGGTCGCCGCCTCAAGCCGAATTGGCTTGTAGACAGTCATCGTTTGCCAGCCGGCCAGAATATTCTGGATGCCGCTGACCGTGGCATCCTGCCCGCTAAGGGGAATGGGGTCCAATCCCTGATTTTTGCGGGCCGCAATCACCGAGTTGGCCAATCCGTCATTAGCGGCAAAGGTTGCATCAACCCGGTTGCCGGCTGCGGTGAGAATCTGTTCGTAAAGCACCAACGCCTGCTGATTATCCCAATCCGGGACCGACTGATCGGCGACCAACCCCCAATCGCCTGCGGCGTAATATGGTTGGGCGACCGAAAAATAGCCTTCCCGTAGGAGCGTTGCGTTGTAGTCTGTCGGCGAACCGTTGAGGTGAACGATCTGCGGCTGCGCCGCCGGCAGCCGGTTGATGACCGCGGCCAAGGTTTCCCCCATCAAACGTCCGACAGCTATGTTGTCAAAACTGACGTAGAGGTCGGCGCCAGGGCCTTCGATCGTCAGACGGTCGTAATCGATCACCTGAATACCGGCAGAGCGCGCCGCGGCAATAATTGCAGCCCCGCTGCCGCTATCCAGGTTCACCAACAGCAGCACCTTGGCTCCGTTCGTAATCGCCTGTTCGGCCTGGGTCTGCTGTGTGCGCGCATCTCCTTCGGCATTAGCAATCGAATAGCGCACGCCGGCGGCGGAAAAGACCTCTTCAAAATAGCGACGGTCGTCCGTTTCCCAGCGTGCCGATGTAGCGCTGCCAGGCAACAAAACCGCAATACTTCCAGGCAGGGCGGAATCCGTTGCGCCGGGGGCCAGGCTGTCCGCCCGCCCGCTTCGCCACAATTGCATGCCGACCAACATGATTACCGCCAGCAGCACTGACAACAGCAGGATCACCCACGATCGACCCATAGGAATCCTTTGCTTGCTTGCAAATTATTTTGGCCCTGCGCAATACATCTTCACATAAATAAGTATGCCACAAGCAAATCACGTCTCCGAGTTTTGGTCGGGCTCATATTGGGCGCCTGGCCCGAGCTTTGGGCGATACAATTCGCCCTTCAATGATGCTTGTGCAGGTCCCTTATCCGACTTTTAGGCTGTGAAAGCAGGCTCAGGCGATTTCGAGAAGTTAAGCCCGATTCACCCTCCGCGTCGGCGCGTGGTAGCGTCGAAAATAACGGCAGCGACCAGTACCAACCCTCTGGCGACATATTGGACGGAGATGTCCACGCCCATCAGATTCATGCCATTGGTCAACGACCCCATCACCAGAGCGCCGATGAGAGAACCGAATACGCTGCCCACACCGCCTGCCGCCGATACGCCGCCGACATAGGCGGCCGCAATGGCGTCCAGTTCAAAAAGCGTGCCGGCCGTCGTCGTGGCCGACTGCAAGCGCGAGGTAAAAAGAATGCCGGAAAGCGCGGAGAGCAGGCCCATGGACCCAAAGACGACATAGGTAATCCGCTTGACGCTGATGCCGCTCAGTTCGGCTGCCTCAGGGTTGCCGCCGACGGCATAGATATGACGGCCCAACACGGTACGCGTCGTGATAAAGCTGTAAATCCCCACCACTAACAGCACAATGATTGCCGTCCAGGAGAGGCCGTTGTAGCCGGAAAGCACCCACGTCACCAAGCCAATGACAACGGCAATAAAGGCCAGCTTGAGTATAAAGATATCGCGTGGCAACACCTCGAAGTCATAGGTTTGCTTCTTGCGCCGGGCATTGATTTCGCTGACGATGTAGATGACGATTGCTATAATGCCGAGAATCAGCGTCAAGGCGTGCCCGGGAATCATGTCGAATCCAGGGATGTCCGGAATGTACCCATTGCCGATAGCGTTGAACGCGGCGTTGGGGATGATGATCGTGCCGGTGGACATCGTGGCCTGGAGCAAGAGGCCGCGATAGATCAGCCACCCCGCCAGCGTAGCGACAAAGGCCGGGATGCCAAAATAGGCGACAAGAAAAGCGGTAATGAGCCCGGTAAAAATACCAAGCACCAGCACCATGGGGATGACGGCCACGACCGGAAACGACCACTGCACCAACGCAATGGCGGCGATTGCCCCCAAAAAACCGGCGAGGAAGCCGACCGACAGGTCGATATGGCGAATCACAATGACCAGGGTCATGCCGACCGCCAACACGGCAATGTAGCCGGTCTGGTTAATCAGGTTGCTGATATTGCGCGCCGACAAAAACAGTCCGTTGGTCAAGACAGTGAAAATCGCCATAATCACAAACAGGGCGATAAACATGCCGTATTCGCGGACATTCTGCCGCAAAACTCTCTGCAAATCTTGAAAAAAGGTCATCTTCGGTTTCCTCAGCTAGTTGCGAGTTGCATGATTCTTTCTTGTGTGGCTTCGTCAATTACCAGTTCGCCGGTAATCCTGCCGGAAGCAACGACGTAAACCCGATCACACATGCCAAGCACTTCGGGCAGTTCGGAAGAGATCATGATGATGCTCATTCCTTGCGCCACCAGATCATTCATAAGCGTATAAATCTCAAATTTTGCGCCGACGTCGATCCCGCGCGTCGGTTCATCCAGAATCAAGATGTCGGGCTTGACAAACAGCCACTTGCCCAACGACACCTTTTGCTGATTACCGCCGCTTAAGTTTCCGACCTTCTGCTCGATGCTCGGCGTTTTGATATTGAGGCTGGTCCGATACTCATTGGCAACCTGAACCTCGGCATTACTGTCCACCACGCCTTGATGGGAAATGGCGTGCAGGTTTGCCAACGTAATATTTTGCTTCACGTCCTCAATCAGAATCAGCCCCTTGGTTTTGCGATCCTCGGTGACATAGGCCACGCCGGCATCGATCGCTTCTTCGGGCCGAGAGAACTTCTGCTGTTGACCGTTGACAAAAAGATCGCCCTGAAGCTGGAAACCGGTCGAATTGCCAAAAATGCTCAGCGCCAACTCAGTACGGCCTGAACCCATTAGGCCGGCAAAGCCGACGATTTCACCCTTTTTCACGTTAAAATTGACATCTTTTAGAACATCGCGGCTAAGCGTTTGGCTGTATGCACTCCAATTTCTGACTTCCAGCACAATTTCATCGGAGCGCATATGCTCTCGCCGCGGGTAGATGTTATCGATCTCGCGGCCTACCATGTGCTTAATCAGGACCGGCTCAGAGACCTCGCCTTTGGAAGCATCCAGCGTGCAAACGGTCTGTCCATCGCGCAACACCGTGACCGTGTCGGCGATGGAAATGACCTCCTTCAACTTATGCGAGATCATGATGCAGGTGACGCCTTGATTGCGCAGTTCGCGCAACAAATTCAGAAGGTTCTCACTATCATCATCGTTGAGTGCAGCCGTCGGCTCGTCCAGAATCAAAAGCTTGACGTTCTTACTCAACGCCTTGGCGATTTCGATCAGTTGCTGCTTGCCCACACCCAGATCTTTCACCTTGGCCGCAGGGTTGACGTCAAGCCGAACCTTCCTCAAAATCTGATCCGCCTGTCGGACCGTCTCGTTCAAATTCAATAGGAAGCCGTTCCTGATCTCGTGCCCCAGAAAAATGTTCTCATAAACGGTCAGTTCAGGGACAAGCGCCAATTCTTGATAAATGATGGCAATACCGACTTTCTCACTGTCACTAATGCCTCTGAACTGCTGCACCTGGCCATTAAACAAAATGTCACCGCTGTAAGCGCCATAGGGATAGACGCCGCTCAACACTTTCATAAGCGTAGACTTACCCGCCCCATTTTCGCCAACGAGGCAGTGAATTTCGTTTTGCGCCACCTGAAAACTGACATCATCCAACGCCTTTACGCCTGGAAATGTCTTGGTGATGTTTTTCATCTCTAGAATCGGCGTAGCCATCACACCCCCAATACTCTAAAATTATGATCGCAAAAATTATGCAAGAGATAACAGAAACATGAGTAAGGGCAGTGATGGAGTCATCACTGCCCTTGAGTAATCAGCCGTTATAACTTATTCAAGACCCGTAAAATCGCTGGCAGGCCAGTAACCGGAGTCGATAATCGTGGCCTGAACATTGTCCTGGTCCACCGTAACAACGGCTGACGGCTTGGCCGGCACGTCGATCGCACCGTTGTTGTAGGTGGCGGTCTCTTCGGGCGTTCCGCCGTTAATGTACGCCATGGCTGCGGCAATGGCGTCAGCCGATAGCGTACGCACGTCCTTGAGTACGGTCATCGATTGTTTGCCGTCGATAATGTACTGGATAGAAGCCTTCTCAGCATCCTGGCCGGTAATGACGTAACTGGTCACATCGGCGTCGGCGGCGAAGGCATCGGCCAGGGAGCGCGAAGTGCCGTCATTCGGAGCCAAAATGAAGACGTCACCCTTATCAGCCGCGGTAGCGACCGTCAAATTGGCTTCAGCCAGGCTCTTAGCAATGTTAAAGTCCCAGTTCGTGGTGACCTGGCCGACAATACTGGCCATTTCATCACGGGTTAACTCAGCCTTGTCCTGCAAGGCAACGGCCTCGCTGGAATTCTTAATGACAAAGGTGCCGTCAGCAATCTTCGGCTGCAAGACATTCCAGGCACCTTCAAAGAAGAGGAAGGCATTGTTGTCGGAAGACGCGCCTGCGTACAGGTATAACGGATTATCGGAGCCGGCGGCCTTGTCAACCAGATATTGACCCTGAGCCTCGCCCACGGCGACGCTGTCAAAGGTCACATAGTAGTCAACCGCATCGGTACCGAGAATCAGGCGATCATACGCAATGACCTTGGCGCCGGCCTCGCGCGCAGCCTGGGCCGAAGCCGCGGCCGCCGCGCCGTCTTGCGGCGTCAGAATAACGACCTGGACGCCCTTTGTGAGGAGAGACTCAACGTTGGTCTTCTCCTTAGCAGAGTCGCCCTGGCTGAACAGAATCTCAACCGGGACGTTCTCAGTCGCCAGAAGCTCCTGAAAACGGGTCTCATCCTGAATCCAACGCGGTTCATCTTTGGTCGGCAGGACGATGCCGACGACCGGTGCGTCGCTGGCGGCAGCTTCACTTTCTGCTGCCGGCGCGGCGGTATCACTGTCCGCCGGGGTATCCGCCGGTGCAGCGCACGCCGCCACGATGCCAACAAGCATAACAAGCATGACCAAGAGCGAAATTTTTCTAAGCATACAGATCCTCCATTGAAAAAGAGAGTAAGGTAAAGATGGACTGCAAACACAACGGCGTAAATACCACGGCGGAAATCAGAGCCTTCCACCTTTGACAGAAACGGCCGGCTTATTTCCGCCGGAATTTACTAAGCATTTCCCGATGAAGAAATGCCGGTAAAACGCGCTGTAACCTTAGGGGAAAGGCGTCATCATCACCGGATCGCCCGGCCGGGTAACAACGCCTTTCCTACGCAGACGGGCAAAAAAAGCTATACCCGTAACCGTAACGGCGATGATTCTAGTCCTTCGATTGCGCCGCCAACCATGCCAGGATAGTCATGACATTGTCGGAGTCAGCAGCTTGATGCACCGCTTGGCCGAATATCTGGCTGCCAACGGCATCGCCCACCAGCACCTGGGCCAATTCGTTGTTGTAGAAATAGATCCAGGACCAGTGACCGTTATACTCATAAGGCGCTCCGTCCTCGTCCGTGTACAGGCCGGTCTCGTCCAGGACGCGCGGCAGATAGCTCATGTAAACGTTCGACGCACCAAGCTGTTGCAGTCGGTTGTACAGATTGAGCGGGTACTGATCTGCGGGGACAGTCTGATCCGTGGCCGCGGTGACAAACCAGATGGGCAGATCAACGATCTTCGAGAGCTGTGCGTCGCTGGCGGAATCGCCGACGAACGGCTCGGCCACGGCAATCGCCGCGGCATAATAATCCGGGTTGTCCAGAATCAGGCGAATCGTCAGGTAACCGCCGTTGGAGAGACCGCCCAGATAGATGCGGTTGACGTCGATCCCAGGATTCTCCGCCACGTAGTTTTCGACCAGGTCTTGCACTGCACGTGTGAAGATCGACTCGACGCCCATGCGCCGGTCAGTCGACAGCCCGGTATCCATCCAACGTGTCGGCGCCTGGGGAACCAGCACATACGCCCCGCCAAAATAAGCTTGTACATCTTCAGACACGAGTGCGGGAGCCTTATTCGCTGCGAGGGGGATCGTCGCATCCGTGCCGCCCTCGCCGCCGCCGTGGAGCCAGACGATCAACGGATGCGTTGCATCATCTGCCGCGGGAGCGTAATGGGCATAGGTCAATTCGATTGAGCCGTATTCTGCGTCTTCATACGTCGTTGCGCCCAGCTCGAACTCATCGAGCAGCGGACGCCAGTACTGATCCATCTCTGTGGCGACAAGCCCGCCATCAATAACGCCGATTGCTTTTTCCTGGGTAATAACGTAGTCGTTCTGCGTCCAGGCGTTAAAGTTGCGCTGGGCAGCCGGGTCCATACCGTAATTCAGCGCTGAACTCAGGCTGAGCTGCGGGCCGATTTCCATCACAAGCGTAGCAAAGCTGCCCGTATCTGCGGGACTGCCCTCGGCATCTGAAATGTAGGCATCGAGTACAGTTCGTTCGCCTTCTTCCAGCAGCGGCTCCGCCAGCCGCGGGTCGCTTCTGGTTACGAAGACGCTAAAGCTCATCGGGTCGACAGTCCCTTGGGAGACTTCGGCCCCCAGATTCACGATTAGTTTCGTGGTTGCGGCTCCCCAATCCATCACCTCATCGATGCGGCTATACGTTGTCGTGGCCGCTTCAGCCGGCGCAGCGCTGCCAAGGTCAGCTTCGGAGATGTCCCGACTCGTCATGACGCTGCTGCGATTGAGCGCGTCTCGATCAGGATAGGGCGTTTCCGTAACGGGGTACGCGTACCCATCGGCAAACCGTACAAATGCAGCGGTTTCCGTTGTAACCTCGTCCCAGGCAGGCAATCCTGCCTCGTTTGGGTCACCAGCCTTGACGAAATTGGCCAGGTAACTCGACATCGTATCCGCCAGCCGATAGTCTGCCGATGTCCAATAGCGTTGTCCCTCGTTGTCACGCATGGAATCGAACCAATACCAAAGGTCAGCGGAGTGCCATGCGCCGTAGTAATCTTCATCGCGCCCAGGGGTTGCCTGATCGAAATAATACGCATAGACGTCCAGGTCCTGGTTATTCGCCTGCGCGAGCTGCGAAGACAGAAGATACGTCTGGAAGACCTGATCGCCACGCGCCTTAAGGAACATGCGATAGGCGGCCAACTCGCTGTCGGGGCGATAGGCCGTCTGGTCGGCAGGATAGCCGAGCAGTTCCTGCGTCTGAGCGCTAAACTCATCCAGCGTCATCGTCGTCTCCGGCGATCCGGTGAGCGAGCTATACTCAGTTGCAGTGCCGCCGAGCATGACGTCGTAGCCGTCCAGCGCGCCGGGCGCCATCAGATCGATTGAATCTTCGGTAAACACAACATCATCAAGCGCCAACCCGCCCATGGCGCCGTTCAGCGCCCAAAAAAGGGTTGCCTCTCCGTCCGCAGCCATCTCCGTAATGAAGTCCTCGCCCGGGATCGCGCGCAGGTCTTCGATGGTCATTTCTTCACCAAAGATCTGGGGAATTGCTTCGACCGCGGCAGTCTCTTTTTCTGCCAGGGTGGGGAAAGCGCCCCAGGGGAAGAAGCCGCTAAAGCCGCTTTCCAGCACAACACGCTGGAACAACCCCTGCGCCAGCGGCGATCGCATCAGAGATGCCGAGTTTATCGCGCCGGCCGATTGCCCGCCGATGGTGACTGTTGCAGGATCGCCGCCAAAACCGGCTATATTTTCCTGCACCCATTCCAGGCTCTGGATCAAATCCAGGATGGCATAATTGCCGGAGATGCCGTCAGGGCTCTCCGCGCTCAGTTCCGGATGCGCCATGAACCCGAACGCACCGACGCGATACGACACGGTAACCACCACAATGCCTTTGGCCGCCAATTCAGAGGCGACAAACTCAATCTCGGAAGCAAAACCGTGGTTGTTGCCGCCGCCGTGAATGTACACAAACACGGGGAGATTGTCCGAAACGGACTGCGCAGGCGTCCACACGTTGAGGAACAGGCCGTTTTCAGTTGCCGGCGGCATGTATTCAGGATCGTAGTAAAACTCGTCGCCGTAGAATGAACCAATGGGATTGAGATCGAGGGGCTGCAAAACCTGGTCGCCCCACGTGTCCGCGACCATTACACCGTCCCAGGGAACCACGGGTTGCGGCGGCTTCCAACGGTTTTCGCCGCCGTTCGGACCGGAAAACGGAATGCCCTTGAAGACCTGCACGCCTTCGACGTCGCTAGGAACGCCCTGGACCTGCCCGCCCGTAACGTCAACGATATCAACCGGGCTGTCGCTTTGGGCCTGGGCAACAGCCGGCAATGCGGAAGCAAGCAGGCTCACCAGCGCCAAAATTATGAATAGGGAAAACCGTCTCTGAACCATATTACCTCCCTTTAATCTGTCGATTAGATACATGAATAACTCATGCAAAATCTATTGCTTCCTGCATAGATTCCGACTATGCCGTCCCCAAGGCAGTCCGTAAATGCATGGCGTCACCAAATCGGAACCGGTCTGAATGGTCTGGTGTTTAAACAAATGCCAGACCATTCAAGCCGATTTACTTCATCAAACATGCCCCCTGTTACTTCACAGATCGCTTTTCCTGCGTGAGACAATCGGAGCTAACCGGACGGGCTTACTCGAACGAAAATTGCGCTTTTACCCACTCGCTCATCAATTCATCAAGTCCGGTAATCTCGGTGTCCGGCAAGACCTCATCGCCGAATTCGATATATGCTGGAGAGTCGAGCCTTGACGGATCCCAGGTCGGCAATCCCTCGCCATTCGGGTCGCCGGTCCTGATGAAATTAGCCCAATATGTACTCATAATATCGGCAAGTTCGTAATCCCAATCTTCCCAAGCGCGTTGTTCAGGAATGTCGCGCAGCGAGGCAAAGGTGTACCACATTTCACTCGAATGCCACGCCCAGAAAGTCTCTTCATTACGGCCTGGGGCACGATGGCTAAAGAGGTATGCATAGACATCCCCCTCTTCGGTATTGGCGTCATGCCAAGCGCCGAAGAGCTGGGCCGCCGTCAGATTGCTCGAGTCACGGCTCCCAAAACCATAACTGGCAAGCATGCGCGCTGTATCCTTGGCGGTCGAGTTCACAACGGACGCTGTCAGATTGGAAAAGTCAAACTCAGTGTAGGTATCTCCGAGCAGCTCTTCATAGGAAGCATTGAACTCAGCCACGTTCGAAATCTCAGTATCGTAAGGCGCTTCACCCAGATTTGCACCAGTAATGATATCGATTCCTTCCAACTTGCCGGCCTCCCATGCCTCACGGTAGCTGTTATACTGAACATACTCGCCGTCTACGTTCATAGCAGCCGGCGCCATGCTCTGATACTCGGGATAGATTGAACCCAAGAAAAGTCCTGCGTCCATGGTGCGGAGCTCTGCCAAGCTTTCCTCACCGGTAAGCCCAATGTGCTGCAGCCATGCCACACCGCGTTGCTCTGCATCCACCAGCGGAGCAAAAGTGCCGGCCCATTTCAAACCGGTCTGCCAAATAATGCGTTGTACCATGCCGTCGGCCTTGTCCGAAACGAAGTAACCTGCTGCCTTCGTCGAACCGCCGGATTGTCCGCCAACTGTTATGTTGTTGGGATCACCGCCAAAGGCTGCAATATTGTTCTTCACCCACTCGAGCGCCTTAAGTTGATCCATCATGCCGTAGTTGCCGCTGCCGCCATATTCACTTTCCGCCGTCAGCTGCGGCAGCGCCATGTATCCAAAAACGCCGAGACGTTGACCGACGGTCACAACAACAACGCCCTTGTCGGCAAGCACGTTTGGGTTGAATTCGACCTCGTAAGAGTATCCGTGACGCAGGCCGCCGCCGTGGAACCAAATATAGACAGGCATTCCCTCGTCGCCGGAAACCGCACTGGTAGAAACGTTGAGATAAAGACAATCCTCGCTAAGTTCCGGAAGCTCCATATAATAGAAGTCGGACTTCCATGGCTCGGCGTTCATATCGCCATCAAAGGTATACATCATACAGGCGTCCCCATAAGTGTCAGCCTTTTGTACGCCTTCCCAGCTTGCCGGGTCTTGCGGGGGAGCCCAGCGCAAATCTCCAATCGGCGAAGCTGCATAGGCGATACCCTTGAACAAGGTCACTCCCTCTACATCGCCACGAACCCCGGCCATTCTGCCAAACTGTGTTTCGACGATTCCCAATTCAGTCTGGGCAAATGCCGGTTGAATCAGTAAACTGGTGCACAGTAGAACAAGCGCTGCTACTATTGAAAGTCTTTTACCTTTCATCTAATCTTCTCCCTGTAAGCACACTTGAACGAAATTTGGTCCTCTGACCGCTTATGACACAAGCCTCCCTCCCTGTAACCCTATAAAACATCGAACAACCTGGACTGCTTATTGCGGCCCTGCAAACTGTCTCAAGTCGAGCCGATTCAACAACCGGCTCGACTTGAGCGGTTATACACGTTCAGGCGCCCGAACCCTGACCGGAACAGTCAGTTACGGTACAATCAGCGACAGCAACTCCGCGTCATGATGCATGCCAACGTACGAGACGCTGTCCAAAATCATGGTTGCGCCGTTCTCGGTCGTATACGCGGGCCATTCCGGCAGGTACGGATTATTGGGGTCTCCATAGCGGGCGAAGTTGATCCATGCGCTGCTTACAGCATTCGCCATAGCTTTGGCCGCGTCGTCGCCGCCGGTTGCCTGGGGGATGCGTTCTACATTGTCAAAAGCATAGGGAATCTCGGCGCAATGCCAAGCCATACCCACGCCGTCCATCACCGGCGAGTAATAGGTGAACGTATAGGCGTAGACGGGTGCGTCCTCACGTCCGCTCATCAGATCGGCAAATTTCACCACACCCGGACGGCCCCACGTATCAACGAAGTAAGCATCGGCATAACCCTTGTTCGGATAGGCCTCAACGAACGCCTCGCCTACAGCAGCGCCGTCTTCACCGAAACGCTCGGTGAGCTTCTCGTTTGCATATTCTTCTGTCCAGTCATGGAAATTATCGGCCTGCAGTTCCACTGGATCGATGCTAATCACAGTCGTGAACTCGTTTAACACCGAGCCGACCATAACCGGAATATCGGCGTTACGTTCCAGGAACTCCGGGCTGCTGGTGTTGACGGGCAGGTAATTGCCGTCAACGGCAGGCCCCCAGCTTCCCGACCCAAGTCCTTCATCAGACACCTGTGTCAGCGCTGCGGCGCCGGCCTCAAGCAACTCAGCATAGGAAACGTCGGCAATGTCGGCCACCGTATCGGCCGTAAGGCCCAGATTCTCGACGGTGAGTTCACCCACGCGTTGGCTCCATTCCGGCGTACCAAAGACGCCGTCAGGGCCGCTCTCGAAATAGCCGCTCTGCACGATCGCCTTGTCCATCAGCCCTTCAGCCGCCGGAACCGACAGCAGCGAGATCACCTTGGCGCCGCCGCCCGACTGTCCGAAAATCGTCACGTTCTCCGGGTCGCCGCCGAACTCGGCAATGTTTGCCTGCACCCATTCAAGCGCCGCGACCATGTCAGCCACGCCGACCAAACCCGAACTCGCATACTCGTCGCCATACGCCGACAGATCCAGATAGCCCAGAATATTCAATCGGTGGGCTACCGACACCACAACCACATCGCCCTTGGCGGCCAGATTAGCGCCGTCGTAGGCTTCCTGCTCCACAGGCGAGCCGTTGGTCCAGCCACCGCCATGGAACCAGACCATCACCGGCCGTGCGCCGTCATCCTGAACCGCGGGCGTCCATACGTTGAGAAACTGACAATTCTCACTCTCAGGCCAGTAGCGGTGCGGATTGAAGAGTTCATCATTAGCCACTTCGTTCATCTCCGGCACCGGACAGATTTCACCATAGGTCATCGCGCCGCGTACGCCTTCCCAGGGTTCTACAGGTTCAGGCATCATGAACCGCTCTGCGGTCGCGTAAGGAATACCGAGATAGGTATAGACGCCGTTCCGAACAGATCCCTGTAACTGGCCCGCTTCCGTATCAACCACGGCGACATCCGCCGAGGCGGTGAAGGGGCCGTCGCCCTGCGCAAGCACTGGCGTAACGCCAAGTGCAAATACCAAAACCGCCAACAGCATTGCTCTTGCAAATTTCATCGTAGTAGAGTTCTCCTTATGACTTGGATGACTGACGGTTTGCAAAAGGCTGCAATAAATGTGGGTAATCTTCTCAAACGCCATTCCCACATACATTGAGCGATGAATGGGGAGAGCCGGCCGGCCCAAACAATCAACGCAACTGTAGTGCAGGCTGCGTTTCCACCTGAACGCGCGCCATGCAGAAAGGGCATGCCCCGCACAACAGGTGACAACTTATGACACCGAATGAGGAATCGGTGGATTGAGAGAACAAGTTGATGATGACCAGCATAGCAAAATCGGGGGGGCGCTGCACCCCCGAATCCCCTCATAACCCTAGGAGTTTCCCCAACATTAGGTTAGGGGAAATCCCCTAACCTAATGTTGGGGAAAGCGGGGGGTTGATTGCATAAAAGTTGTATTAAATCTGCTACAATTGGCGTATGAACGCCATACGCACCGTTTTAGCAGACGATCATGCACTCGTGCGCGCCGGCATCCGTAATGCGCTGACTAGCCTCACTCAGCTGGAAATCGTGGCCGAGGTCAGCAATGGCCACGCGCTGGAAGATGTGCTGGCTGCTGTGCAGCCGGTCCTGTTACTCTTGGACGTGACAATGCCGAATTTCGAGCCCATCACGGCAATTCGGCGAATTCGGATGCGATATCCGGCGCTAAAAATACTCGTCGTAAGCGCGTATGATGACGACGTCTATGTACAGGGATTGCTAAGCGCCGGCGTTGACGGCTACTATTTGAAGGATCAGCCGCTGGCGGATTTGCCGCTGGCCGTAGAGCGCATTCTGGCAGGGGAGCAGTGGTTTTCCAGTCGCCTCGTTCATAAGTTGATGAGTTACAACAGCCAGGCCAGACAAGCGCAGGTTCTCACCTCTCGCCAGATCGACTTGCTGGAGTTGCTGCAAGAGGGTCTTGACAATCAGACCATTGCACACCGCACCGGCCTCAGCGTGAAGACGGTCGAGAATCACCTGACGCGGCTCTATCGTCAGTTGGATGTGCAAAGTCGTCTGGAGGCCGCGCATTACGTACGCCAGCATCCAGAGATACTTGGTCGCCATGCCGCGACGATTCCGCCTAGTGCGGCCAAACCAAGCGCGTTATTGGGGCAAGAAGTGGTGGCTTTATTGGTAGATGACAATCGCCGCTATCGCAGCCAATTGCGGCGAATGGTGGGGAAGGCCTGTCCTAGCGCCGTCGTCTATGAAGCGGAAAATACCGACGCCGCGCTCGATCTGGCAGGCAGCGTCGCGCCGCAACTCGCGCTGGTCGATGTGGTGTTGGGCGAGGAGAATGGAATTCGCTGCACGCAACGCATCAAGGCATTGCTGCCGGGGATATGCGTCATTCTGATCAGCGCTTATCCGGACCGTGAATTTCACCGGCAAGGGCTTGAGGCGGGGGCCACAGCCTTTTTGGACAAGAAAGACCTTGATGTCGCCTCGCTGCAATCGGTAATCGAGGATTTAATTGAATGACTTCCCTTGCAGAAAGGTCATTTCGCAGGGGAATCATACATACCCCGCAGCCACGGTTAGGACTGTTAACAGACCCCAACCCATCTCTGAAAAACCGATGGTTTTGATGGAAACCGGACGTCGATAGTTCGATAATCCCCACGCGGCGCGCACGAGCAGCAGAACAAAGGCCAGGCTCGCAATGCGGGGCAGGAGCCCGGTCCCGATGAGCCCAATCACGCCTGCCAACGCAACGGCGTGCAGCATGAGCGTAATCGGAACGGACGCGGACTTGCCCCGATCCAGGCGAATGCGGCTGCGGACGTAAAGAACGGACGGAACGGCCCGGGCGACCAAAACCGCCCAGAGCGCCAAGGCAGGGGCCATGGCCCAATTGTCGGCCAGAGCAATGCTCGCGGCCGTAGCCGAGAAGGCGATGGGGCCGGCTAACTCCGCTTGCCAACTGCGACTGCGATTTTGGGCGTCATAGAGCAGGAAGACCGCGCCAAAAGGCAGGGCAGTCGCTAAAGGCAGCAGGGGCCGCATTCCGGCAAACCATATCCCCGCCAGCAGACCAAGCAGGGCAATGGCGCCGTAAGTCAGCGCAATGCCCGTAGCCAATGCCGCACGCTCAGACCTTTTTTGCCGGCGGCTGGTCCGGGCGACTTTCAACGGCCAGCGCAGCAAAAACGCGCTAAACGCAGCGACGCCCAGTCCGACCCCTCCCCATGACGGCGCAACCAGGAGCCCCAGGAAAATCGGCTCCAGGGTCAGGCCCCAACTGCCGTGCTCAGCAGGCAGGGCCACGCTGCGCCAGCGGGAACGTAACGAAGCGGCGGTCATCTTATGCGTCTTTGCCTTTACTGATGATGAGCAGCATCTTGAAATCCTCAGGCGCATAGACGGCGTGGGGCGTATGGGCCGGCATGACCACCGACTCGCCGGGCGACAGTGTCATTTCCTGGCCATCAATGGTGACCTGCCCCCGCCCATCCAGCAGATAGACCAGCGCATCGCCGGTGGAGGTGTGGGTGGTCAGCCCTTCGCCCGCGGCAAAGGCAAAGAGGGTAACGTTGCCCGATTCATGCTGGGCCAAAGCGCGACTGACGATTTGGCCGGGTTGGTACTCCACATGGTTTGCTAAATTAAATACCTCGGCAACGGGAACATTCCTAAACATAGTATCTCCTCTATCGAGTTATTTGCTCGCTATTCCTAAACCGAATCTGTCGGACCGGAGGCGCGGATCTGCCGCACGTCATTCTGTTGAGTCTCCATTAATATCAGGATAACCCGGACTAATCGTCGCGCCCAAATCACGATAAGCGATCAATCCCACTCAATCTGCAATTCTTCTTCGCCGGCAAAGCGGACCAAGTGAGATGACGTCAATTCCGTCCGGAAAGAGCGCCGTTGATCCCGCCGGACGCACCGCGATGCTTACTGGAGATCGTCGGCGGCCAGTTCAAGCCCCGCGGCCACATCATCAATCATGGCCGGAAACATGGTCATCCCCGAGTCGGCCATGTACCAGGCCGGGCCGTTGAGGTAGACAATGTTACCGTTCCGGGCCGCCGTCGTGGCGTTGACAATCTCATTATCCAGCATCCGGGCCGCGCTCTCGCCCTCATCGCCGACGGTAGCGTCCCGGTCCAGCACGTACAGGATGTCAGGATTTTGCTCCAGAATGAACTCATAGGAGATGGCGTCGCCGTGAACTTCGGTGGCCAGACCCTCCGTTGCGGGTGCGACGTGGAGCAAGTCGTGGACCAGGCCAAAACGAGAGCCGGGCCCATAACCACTCAGCTCGCCGCCGGTCGTGAGGATGACCAACGCGGTCTTGCCGCTCTCTTCGGCCAGGGTCTGCACTTCGGCAATGCGCGCATCGATATTCTCCAGATGCGCGTTCACTTCCGCTTCTTTGTCGAAGATGACGGCCAGGTTATCCATGTAGGCGCGATACGCCTCCAGTTTTTGGGCCCAATCCACCGTCACATCTATGGTCGGTGCGATTTTCGCCATGTCGTCGTAGACGGCTGCCGAACGCAGCCCCACGATGATCAAGTCCGGGTCCAGTGCGTTAACCGCTTCTGCATCCGGTTCGAAAGTGCTGCCCACGCCGGCATACTCTTCACCGTTGTATTTTTGCAGATGAGGCGGCATGGACGGCCCCTGCGGCACACCCGCGACAGGTATCCCCAGCGCATCCAAAGTATCCAACGCGCTGTAGTTGAAGACCACCACCGTCGCCGGATTTTTGACCACCGTGGTCTCGCCCTGGGGATGGATAACCGTGACGGTTGCGGACGCGGCGTCATCGCTCGCCCCGCTATCGGTCGCGGTATCGGTCGTCATGGGGGCGCAGGCCGCCAGGAGCAGCGCGGCCAGGCCGCTAAGCAACAGGAACAGGATCGTACGTACCTGCATGAAAAATCCTTTCAATGTGAGTCCGGCGCTCATTGGCCGGACAATGCAGTTGGTTACGGCTCATCAGGAAGTCTATGGAAAGAGGAAGAATCTCTCAGATACGGGCGCCCCTTCAGTCCTTCTAAAGACAAAGCCGTTAGTCCTTCCAATTCCTGTGTCGGCGCGCCGACATCAGATACTCGGAATGACAAATCGTGAACTACCGGAAATAGATGCCGATGCGATTACCGCGAATCTCCTCAATAGGAATCGTGAGGTCATAGATTTCGGCCAGCGTATCGGTACGGATGATTTCGTCCGTAAGGCCCGCGCGCACGAGCTTTCCGTCCTTCAGAGCGATAATGCGGTCCGAGTAGCATGAGGCGAAGTTGATGTCGTGGAGCACCAGCACGATGGTCTTGTCCAGCTCCTCCACCAAACGGCGCAGCACGCCCATAATCTGCACCGAATGCTTCATGTCCAGGTTATTGAGCGGCTCATCCAGCAGGATGTAGTCCGTATCCTGACAGAGGGTCATGGCCACATAGGCCCGCTGCCGCTGACCGCCGCTGAGTTGGTCCAGAAAGCGCTGCGTGTACGGCTCCAGTTCCATATAGGCAATAGCCCGATCCACATGCTTCCAATCTTCCCGCGTGAGGCGGCCGCGACTGTAGGGAAAACGGCCGAAGCTCACCAGATCGCGCACGGTCAGGCGCACGCTGATGTGGTTTTCCTGACGCAGGATAGCCAGCTTCTTAGCCAGCTCATCGCTCTTGACGGCCAGCACCTCCTGACCGTCCACGGTAATTTCGCCGTCGTCCCGCTTGAGCAGCCGGCTCATCATGGAGAGCAGCGTGCTTTTGCCCGCGCCGTTGGGCCCGATGAGGGAGGTAATTTCCCCCTTACGAACGGTCAAAGAAACATTATCGACTACGGCCTTCTCGCCGTAGCGCTTGGTCACATTACGTACTTCGATCACAGAAATATCCTTGCTTGCTGTTCAGCCTCCCGGAAGGAGTCAGGACGGACGCTTGCAAAGAAACGCCCGTCCTCCCTGGGAGAAAACGCTACCCGCTGCGGGCCTGCTTCAACACCAGGTAGAGGAAGTAAAGGCCGCCGGCGAAATTAACGACGACGCTGATGGTGGTCTGGAAATGAAAGACCCGCTCGATGAGAAGCTGGCCGCCCGCCAGCGCAATGACGCTAATCAACCCGGCCGCGGGAATCAGATAGCGGTGATGGTACGCGGGCATGACCTGATAGGCGACGTTGGCGACCAGCAGCCCGAAGAAGGTGATGGGCCCCACCAGCGCCGTCGAGACGGACACCAGCACGGCAATGACGATCATCAGGCGATTTACCGTCATGGCGTGCTCCACACCCAGGTTGATGGCCGTCTCCCGCCCCAGGGCCAGCACATCCAGGTAAGGTGCGAAACGCAGGCTGTAGAGCGTCACGGCCGCGATGCTCAAGACAGCGATGAGCAGCAGATCCTCATCCACGTTGTTGATGCTGGCAAAGAGGCTGGTCTGGAGGACCAGAAATTCGTTGGGGTCCAACAGCCGCTGCATAAAGTTGGAAAGATTGCTGAAGAGCGTGCCGAAGACGACGCCAATGAGCACCAGGAAGTAGAGATGCGCTCCCTCCCGCCCGAAAAGCCGGCGGTAGAGGACGCCGGCAAAGAGGATCATCACGCCTACGTTCATGAGGAAGAGCGACCTCGCGTCCAGATAGACGAGAAACATGGCGCCGAACAAGAACGTCATGCCCGTCTGTATAAGCACGTAGAGCGCATCAAACCCAATAATGCTGGGCGTCAGAATTTTGTTATTCGTGACCGTCTGAAAAAGCACCGTAGAGTAGGAAACGGCAAAGCCGACCAACGCCATGGCCAACACCTTACGCGCCCGGCGGGGCAGAGCAAATCCCCAATCGGTGACGCCGATGGTCAGATAGAGCGCGACGGCCACGCAGGCGATCAAAAATAAAACCCACAGGACCCGAGCCGGCGGCGAGAGCGCAGGAGCCGCTTTCTGCGCCCGGCGGACGGAGAGTGCGTCAGCTTGTGACATAGCGCTCCCCCCGCAGCAACAGGAAGATGAAAAGTCCGCTGCCGACTACGCCCACAATCATGCTGATGGGAATCTCGTAGGGGTAAATGATCAGCCGCCCCACAATATCGCCTCCCAGGACGAAGATGCCGCCCAAAAGCGCGGTGTACGGCAGCGCACGGCGCATGTTATCGCCCAGGAAAAGGGAGACCACATTGGGCACGATCAGCCCCAGAAAGGGAATGCTGCCCACGGTGAGCACGACGGCCGCGGTAATGAGCGCCACCAGCCCCAGGCCGATGTTGACAATTTGTTTGTACTTCAGCCCCAGATTAACAGCGAAGGTCTCCCCCATGCCCGCCAGGGTGAAGCGATCGGCGTAGAAATAGGCCGCGGCAATGGCGGGAACGGCGACATAGAGCATCTCATAGCGCCCCCGCAACACGCCGGAGAAGTCGCCCACCATCCATGCGTTGAGAGATTGAATCATGTCATAGCGATAGGCGATGAAGATCGTGATCGAACTGATCACGCCGCCAAACATGATGCCCACTAAGGGCACGAGGATAACGTCCTTGTACTTGATACTGTCCAAAATCAGCATAAAGATGAAGGCCCCGGCCAGGGCAAAGGCAAAGGCAACCAGCATCTTCTGCAAGACGGTGGCGGAGGCGAAAACCAGCAGCGCGACGAGAATGCCCAGGCCGGCGGACTGGAGCGTACCGGCCGTGGAAGGCGTGACGAACTTGTTGCGCGCCAGTTGCTGCATGATCAGGCCGGCCACGCTCATGCCCGTCCCGGCAGCCAAAACCGCGATCAGGCGCGGCACTCGGCTCACCAGAAAAACCATCATCTGGTCACCTTCACCGGTAAGCAGGCCCGTCAGGGTTACCGTACGCACGCCCAGAAAGAGAGAAATAACGGAAAGAACGCACAGCAGAAGAATGGCCGACAGCAAGGGCCGGCGTCCGATTGTTGCTTGAAACATGTTGAAATATACCGGCTTTAGGTAGAACCGCGCTGACAGCAGACGACGCAACGCTCATCTGTGGCCCGGGCCGGCACGATTAGGTTATTGCACATAAACGCTATTTTTCCCTTCAGTCATTGGAGGGCCTGGCCCATTGGCCGCCGCTCTGCTCTTAATTTGGAGGACAGAATAACATATTTTTCGCGCTTATTTTGGGGGATTTCCGCCAAACAATTACGCGGCGAGAGTTGGATAGACGCGTAAGCAAGGTTAAGATTAGGTCTAGGGGCGGTTAAAAGAGCGGAGTGGCGAAGTAGCGGGGTGGCGGAGTGGCGTCAACAATAACACACCCATCCCGCAACCCACACCGCCAATCCCTCAATCCCCCAATCTCTCAATCTCACCCAATCTCCAATCTCCAATCTCCAATCTCCAATCTTCAACCTTCCATGCCCGCACCCGTTCTTTTCGGTCCCGCCTTCAAGGCCAACCCCTATCCCGCCTACGCCTGGCTGCGCGAGCACGCGCCCGCGCACAGCCATACCAACCGCCACGGCGTAACCACGTGGTATATCACCCGCTATGCTGATTGCCTGAACGTACTGCGGGATCACCGGCGCTTTGTCAAGGATTATCGCAATGCCCTGAGCGCCGAGGAACGGGCCGCGCAGCCGGAGATGCCGCCCCTCCTGCGCCTCATCAGCCACCACATCCTCAACATGGACGCGCCCGATCACACGCGCCTGCGCACGCTGGTCAATGACGCCTTTACCGTCAGCATGGTGGAACGCCTGGCTCCGCGCATGCAGGTCATTGCGGATGAACTCCTGGATCGCGTAGCCGGGCAAGACCAGGCGGATCTCATTGAGTCCTTTGCATTCCCTTTTCCCATCATCGTCATCGCCGAGCTGCTGGGCGTGCCGCCGGCGGACCGGGAGCGCTTCCGGCGCTGGAGCAGCGCTATTGTTGCGCCCACGGCCGACATCACGCGCACCCTGCGCAAGCTGGAAAAGTCGCGTCCCGTCATGGAGGACTTCATCGCCTACCTGGAAACCATCTGCGCGGCTCGCCGGGCCCAGCCGCGTGACGATCTCATCAGCTCGCTGCTGGCCGTGGAAGCCGCGGGCGACCGCCTGAGCGAGGAGGAATTGTTCAGCATGGTGCTGCTCCTTATCGTGGTGGGCCACGAAACGTCGGTGAACCTCATCGGCAACGGGATGCTGGCTCTCCTGGAAAATCCTGCCGCACAGGAGCAACTGAGGGACGATCCGGCCATCCTGCCCCTGGCCGTAGAGGAGCTAATCCGCTTTGCCAATCCGGTGGAGCGCGCGCCCATGCGCTTCGTTGCCGAGCCGGTCACGCTCCACGGTCGCACCCTGGCCCGGGGCGATTCGGTAAGCGTGGCGCTGGCCGCGGCCAATCGGGATCCGGCGCAGTTTTCCCATCCCGACAGGCTGGACCTGACGCGGGAGCCCAATCGTCACCTGGGCTTCGGCATGGGCATTCACTACTGCCTGGGGGCGCCTCTGGCGCGGCTGGAAGGCCGCATAGCCTTTGCCACGCTTCTGCGCCGCCTGCCGGGACTACGCCTGGCCGCGCCCGCTGAGTCCCTGCGCTGGCACACCCACCCCATCATGCGCGGCCTCCACCATCTGCCGGTTCAATGGGATTCGGCAGAGAATGGGATGGAAAGCCGCCCCTTCTTGTCATTAGATTGACTTTTTGCCCGCCCGCGCCGACAATGAGCCCATTGATTTTGCGTCTATCCGCACCCACGTGAATCGCAGCGGGAATAAGCCGACGGTCCTGACCAAAGGTAGAAGGCCCTGATTTCCGCCGTAGTGTTTGCGCCGTAACGAACTAGAAAGGCCAGAACATGGCCTCTTCCACCCTTCCTGCCGACAGCTTCGTCCTCTACAAGCAACGCCCGGCCCGGGTTGTTGAGCCGGGAAGAAAAAAACTGACGATCCACACGGAAGACGGCGAGCGCCTGAGCGTCCGGCCCAAAGATGTTCTGCTCCTCCATCCCGGCCCCCTTCACAACATGAACGAACTGCGCAAACAAGGGCAGGGCGATATCATGGCGGCATGGGAGTTGTTGGCCGGGCAAACGACCACTTTGCAAGACGTGGCGGAACTGGCATTTGACGAGTTCACCCCGGCCGGGGCCTGGACCATTTGGCAGATGGCGGCCGACGGTCTCTACTTCCGCGCCGAAGCGCCTGAAATGGTTGAAGTTTTAGATGAGACAAGCGTTGCCGCCATCCAGACGGAGCGAGCGGCCAAAGCCGCTGAAGCCGCGGCCTGGCAGGAATTTGCCGAACGCATCCGTGCCGGGCGCCATTTGCCCCAGGACGTAGTGCGGCTGAGCGACGTGGAAGAACTTGCGCTGGGCGCGCGGGAGGGCAGCCACACGCTCAAGGCGCTGGACCTCCCCGAAACGCCGCAAGCCGCGCACAGACTCCTGCTGAAAATCGGCTTCTGGGACGAGAACGTTAACCCCTACCCCGCGCGCCTGGGCTGTTCGGTGGAGCAGCCGGACTTCCCGCTGTCCGATCTGCCCGACGAACCGCGTCGGGAGTTAACCCACCTGGCCGCATTTGCGATTGACGATCGGGGAAGCAGCGATCCGGATGACGCCATCAGTTGGGATGGAGAGCGCCTGTGGGTCCACGTGGCGGATGTGGCTGCGCTCTTGTCGCCGGAAAGCCAGGCGGAAACAGAAGCCCGGGATCGGGGCGCGAACCTCTATCTGCCCGAAGGCACAGTCCATATGCTGCCCGAAAGCATGACCCAACGCCTGGGATTGGGGCTGCACGAAGTTTCGCCGGCGCTCTCCTTCGGCATCATCATTGCCGATGACGGCAGTATCGCCGACGTTGAGATAACGCCCAGCTGGGTGCAGGTGACGCGGCTGAGTTATGAGGAGGCTGACGGTCAAATTTATGACGGTCCGCTCCAGGCCATGCGCGGCGCGCTCGAACGCTTTTCGCTCCGCAGGCGCAACAACGGAGCCATCGAACTCTCCTTTCCCGAAATCAAGCTGAGCGTCAATGACGGCGAAATTGACATTCGCCCCATCGAGCGGACGGCCAGTCGGGAATTGGTGCGCGAGGCCATGCTCCTGGCCGGCGAAGCTGTGGCGCAATACGCCCAGGCCCACGACATTCCCATCCCCTATACGGTTCAGGATCCACCTGCTGTCGATGACGAGGACGAGCTAAAGACCGATACCCTGGCCGAAATGTATGCCATGCGCCGCCGCCTCTATCCCGGCCGTCAGGTAAGCGAGCCCGGCCCCCATAGCGGATTGGGGTTGGAATGCTACGCTCAGGTGACCAGCCCCTTGCGTCGTTATCACGACATGCTGGTCCACCAGCAACTGCGCGCCTATCTGCGGGGCGAATTATTGTTGGATGCCGAGACGGTTATGACCCGCACCGCGGAAGCCCGCACCCAGGCTCGCCACGTCCGCACGGCAGAGCGGCTTTCCATTTCTCATTGGCTTATGGTCTATCTGCGCCGCCATCCTGATTGGCAGGGAGAAGCTATTGCCTTGGAGCAACGCCGCACGCGTACGCTGCTGCTCCTGCCCGAGCTGGCGCTGGAAACGGAAATTTACGGTCGCAACGGAATTTACCCAGATGACAAGGCGGAGGTAGCCCTGACCGGCGTAGATTTGCCGGAGCTAACTGCTACGTTTCGCTTTGTGTAGGAGCGGGAGAGTCGCGCCCCATTCTGCAAAATGAACGCCTTAATGCATGGAGATGAAATGGATAGTTTTGCCGCTACCCCCACTCCTTCTTCCCAGAGCCCCTCGCCCCAATTAACGGATTCATCGCCGGGAGGATTGCTTGCGCCGGACACCCCCCTCTTTACGGCTGCGCGCCAAGCCCGACTGCGCTGGCCGGCCCGAGGGCGGGCCTGGTATCCGCTGGCCGTGCTGGCGGCCGGTCTCCTCATTCCGTTCATCGGCCAAATTCTGGGCGGAATCATCGGCAGCCTGCTGCTCATGCCCTTTATGGAGAACCCCCTGGACTTTTTGTTCGGCGGCGGCAGCACGGCCGGCTTTGTCAGCCTGCTGTTGATTGGGTTTTTGCCTATGTATCCGCTGGTCTGGCTCTGGCTGCGCCTGTTCGAGCGACGCAAATTTGTGACCGTGGGGTTCTGGTCCCATGGTGCGGCGGCCAAATACGCCCGGGGTCTTCTTATCGGCCTGCTTATGTTCAGCATGGGCGTTCTCATCATGTACCTCATGGGCGACGTTGAAGTAAGCGCAGTTGATTGGCAGGCCGCCACAGTTACCGGCGTCCTCTTTGTATTCATCGGCTGGATTGTCCAGGGCGCGGCCGAAGAAGTGTTGGCCCGGGGATTTCTGCTGCCCATCGTGGGCGCGCACTGGACGCCGCTTATTGGCGTCATCCTTTCATCTTCGATTTTCGGTCTGCTCCATCTCTTCAACGATAACCTCCAATGGCTGGCTATGCTCAACCTGATTTTGTTTGGCGTTTTTGCGGCATTTTATGCCCTGTGGGAAGAGGGGCTATGGGGCATTTGCGCCATCCATTCGGTCTGGAACTGGGCCCAGGGCAACGTTTTCGGCTTCCCGGTGAGCGGCAATGCAGAGAGCAGCGCCATTCTCTGGAAGATGGCGGAAACCGGCCCGGACCTGCTCACCGGCGGCGCGTTCGGTCCCGAAGGCGGACTCATCGTTTCGCTGGTGCTGATCGCAGCATGCATCGGCGTTTGGATAGCCGCGCGCCGCAAGCCGCAGAGGAACCCGTCATGAATCTTTCCCGCGGACTCGGGCTTCGGGCCTGCCTGTTAGTGGGGTTGAGCGCGCTCCTGCTCAGCGCCTGCCAATTCTCCCTGCCGCCGGCGGCGGAAAATGAGCTGCCACAGCTCGGCGCGCCCGGCTTGGGCGATCGCCTCTATCCCGGACTGGGCAACGGCGGCTACGATGTAACCCGCTACGATCTTTCCCTGACGGTGGACGTGGAGCAGAATAGCCTGGACGCGGACATCCGCATCGATGCGGTGGCGACCCAGGCGCTGAGCCGCTTCAACCTGGATTTTTACGGGCTGGAGATCGACGCACTCACCGTAAACGGAGCCGAGGCCGAGTACGCCCGGGCCGGCAGTGAGCTACAGATCACGCCGGCCGTTCCCCTGACGGAAAGCGTCCCGTTTCAGGTGCAGATCGCCTATCACGGCACGCCCGAACCGCTGACCGACGGCAGCGTGGGCATCGATTCGTTGGGCTGGCAGACCCAGCCGGGCGGCATCTACGCGGCCAGCGAGCCCAACGGCTCCATGAACTGGTATCCCCTCAATAATCACCCCAGCGATAAGGCCGCCTACACGTTCAGCGTTACCGTGCCCGCGCCCTATCAGGTCGCCATGAACGGCGTTCTCACCGCGCAAACGGCAACGGAGATGGACGGCAAAGCGGCCGTCACCTACACGTGGGAAATGGCCCAACCCATGGCCGGCTATCTGACCACGATTCAGATCAACCAATACGACGTGGAGACCGCTGAGACGGCCGCGGGCGTGGACCTTCGCAACTACTTTCCCGCGGAGACGCCCGAGTCTGTACGGGATGATTTTGACGCCACGGAAGAGATGCTAGCCTACCTGGAAGCGCGCCTCGGCCCCTATCCTTTTGATGCATATGGCGTCGTGCTCCTCACTGAGGATGTGGGCTGGGCCCTGGAGACCCAAACGCTCTCCATCTTTCCTCCCAGAGGCGGCCCGGAACACACCGTCATGCACGAGCTGGCCCACCAGTGGTTCGGCAACAGCGTAAGCCCGGCAACGTGGGAAGATATCTGGCTGAATGAAGGCTTCGCATCCTACTTCCACCTGCTGTGGACGGAGGAAACGGACGGCCCCGAAGCCTTTCAGACGGCGATGACCAACCTGTACCTTCAGCTACAGGCCACGGAGACCGGCTCGCCCATCCCTGCCGACCCGTCGGAGTTATTCGGCCGTGCGGTCTACTACCGGGGCGCGTGGACGCTCCATGCTTTGCGCCTGGCTACGGGCGACGAGCAGTTCTTCGCCATCCTGCGCACCTACTACGACCGCCATGCCGGGGGCTCCGTCACCACGGCAGACTTCCTGGCGGTGGTGGATGAGCTGGCCGGCGCAGACGCGGTCGCGCTGGTAGAAGCGTGGCTCTATGACGAACAGTTGCCCGCTATGCCGGGCGAGTGATGCGGAGCGGCATAAGGCTCACGTAGGATATTATTTTGCAACGAATTGCTCAATAAGACTGTTGTGCGATCTCTTGGCGGCAAGAGCGCCGGAATTGATTTTTCTATGTCGTATGGATCGATTTTTAAATTCATACGACATTTTTTTAGCACACAAAATACTGAGCTGCTAAAATATTTAGTAATTTAAATAACTGTAAAAAATAGAGAACGGGCTTATTGTGAACGAAAATTCATCTCTAGACTTTACGTACGATGTCCTATTCCGGCTAATCAAACGCTTCCCCCCGCTGAAGGTGAGGACCAGCGCTTTGAATGGATTAACCCAGAGTGAACATAGATTGTTAGCGACTCTGATGTTGAATCTTGATGATGAACATACGGCCTTATCGGTTACCGAAGTAAGCAATCTGTTACAGATCACACCGGCCGGCGTAACCCACCTAGCCAACTCATTGGAGAAGGCCGGATATATTGAACGTCTGTCGGCCCCGAATGATCGACGTCTCGTGTTGGTTGGCTTGACGGATCGCGGCAGGAAAGCGGCTGAGGCGCTCATCGCTGACGTTCAGGCGCAGTTATCAGGTCTGCTAAATCATTTGGGCGAAGATGACGGTCAGGCATTTATGCGCTTAATAGCCCGGGCAATCGATTATTTTGAGTCACAATTTGAGGCGTGAGCCTGTTGACAGGTCAGGCGAGTATGGCCAATAGCAATCAGAGAGTCATTATCCAACTGCAAAATGTTGTCAAAACATATTTTACCGGTGAGCTTCCTTTTACGGCGCTTGATCACGTCAATCTTGATATCCGACAAGGCGAATTTTTGGGCATTACAGGAAGATCCGGCGCCGGCAAAACGACGCTGCTCAATATGATCTCCGGCGTTAGCAAAGCGACCGAGGGAGAGATATTTTTTCATGGGGCAGTAAATCCCAACGAAAATAAGCCCGCGGTTCTTCCCAAAGCCGGAACGTCGTTATTTCCGCCGTGGCCATTCCGCCACGATAGGCTAGATAACCAATCCCCCAATGCCCCTATCCCCATTCACAACATGAAGGAAGATAAGCTGGCCTTATGGCGCGGTGAAAATCTGGGTATTGTCTACCAATCTTTCGAGCTGATGCCCACGCTCAGCCTGGTCGAGAATGTGATGCTGCCGCCGGACTTTTCAGGCGGATACCATCCGATCATCAGCAAACAAAGAGCGCTGGAATTGTTGGAATTGGTTGAAATTGCTGAACACGCCTATAAAATTCCCGCACATATTTCCGGCGGGCAGAAACAACGGGTGGCCATTGCCCGCGCCCTGGTGAACGACCCGCAGTTGATTATCGCCGATGAACCGACCGGCAACCTGGATAGCGCCACCGCCGATATCATTCTGGGAATTTTTGAAAAGCTGGTTGATCAGGGCAAAACCATCACTATGGTAACCCACGATCAAGGTTTCGTTCCGCGTTTCTCACGCCATTTGCAGATTGTGGATGGGGCGCTCAGCAATCCTGCCGCAGAGGATTCCGCTTTGGCCAAACGACCAGTAACGCCTTTGGCCCCGGTTTCTGAGCACAAGCGCATCCCCCTTGGACCTGTCCCAGGCCCGCTTAAGATTCAGGCAGCGTCGATAATTCATCTTCAGGAAACGCCTGCCATCGTTCTGCGTAACGTGGAAAAGGTTTATGAAAACGCGGCGGAGAAATTTGTGGCGTTGAGGTCTATCAATTTGCAGTTGAATTACGGGCAGTTCATCTCCATCGTCGGAAAATCGGGCTGCGGGAAATCCACCTTGCTGAATATGATCACAGGCATCGATCATCCGACCGCCGGGGAAGTGCTGATTGGCAACAAGCCTATCTATCAGATGAGTGAAAGCCAGCGGGCCCTATGGCGAGGGCAGAATATCGGAGTGGTGTTTCAGTTCTTTCAGCTTCTCCCTACTTTAACCCTGCTCGAAAACGCTATGCTGCCCATGGATTACTGTGATATTTACCCGTTTTCAGAGCGTCCCGAGCGAGCCATGGCTTTGCTTGAAATGGTCGGGCTGGCCGATCAGGCCCGGAAGCGGCCTGCAGCTGTCTCCAGCGGACAACAGCAGAGCGCGGCTATTGCCCGCGCCCTGGCGACCGATCCTCCTCTCATTTTGGCGGATGAGCCTACCGGCAACCTGGATTCACGCGCTGCTGACAAGATTCTGACGCTGTTTGAAAATTTGGCGAGCCGCGGCAAAACGGTCTTGATTGTCACCCATGATCCCTCGATTACCCAGAGAACGGATCAGACCATCATCCTCTCTGACGGCAAGATAGTCGACACAATTACACCCCACGCCCTGCAAAAGGCGACAACAATCCGCCCCGCTTAAAAGTAGGCAGAAGGCAAGCCAACAGGTGAACACCACCATTAAACCGAATTTGTTAAAACCGCGGTGGCGCAAAGTATTCCTTGACTTGTGGAATGACAAAACCCGTACCGGGCTGGTGGTTGCATCCATTACCGCCGGGGTTTTTGCCATTGGTATGATCATCAGCGCATTTGTCATTTTGCAGGAAGACATCAGCCACAGTTATGCGGCCGTCAATCCGCCGAATATCGAGGTTTGGACCGATCCGTTCGACAAAGATTTGGTACGCGTGATCGAAAAGACGCCGGGCGTTGATGAAGTGGAAGGGCGTCGCCTTGAGGATATCCGGGCCAGGCGAAGCGACGAAGATTGGCAAAATCTAGTCCTGGTTGGGCTCTCAGATTTTGCGGGGCCGATCAGTCTGCGCAGGCCGCTTGAAGGAGAGTCTGTTCCGGGCAAAGATGAAGTCGTGCTCAGCGAGGACAGATTGCACAGCACCGGATTTCACCCCGGCGACAAAATCGAGGTCGAACTTCCTGATGGTTCGAGCCACACTCTGACGGTAGTCGGACTGGTTGCGGATCAAACGATATCCAAGCCCGATCCGAACGGGACGGGTTTAGCGTTTGTCACGATGAAAACGCTGGGGTCATTGGGGCAAGCATCCTATTTTAACCGACTCTATGCCACGGTAGAGGGCGACGGAAACGACCCTGAGATCATAAGCGAAGTTGCCGATCGGGTTCAGGACAAAATAGAGCAGAGCCGGAATGTCTATCGCCTGGAGGAGCATCAATCCGATCAACATCCAATGGCGGATATTGTCTTTGCGGTCCTGGGCGTATTGGGAGCCCTGGGGGGCTTGATCACCATCCTGGGCAGTTCGCTCATTATCAATACGTTCAATGCGCTCATGGCGCAGCAGTTGCGCCAAATCGGCGTGATGAAGCTGATTGGCGCCCGCAGCGTTCAAATTTTAGGCATGTACCTGACTCTGATCCTGGCGTATGGCTTGATCGCTCTGATTCTGGCCCTGCCGCTTGGGGCGATCGTCGGCTATGGTCTGGCCTGGTTTATCGCTTATTGGGTTGGCGCTGTCCTGCAAGGGTTCCGCATCATTCCTTTAGCCGTTACGGTCCAAATTCTGGTTGCTATCCTGATCCCTTTAGGCGCAGGTTTTTTCCCGGTTAACAGTGGCGCCAAAACCAGCGTTCTGCGCGCAATCAGCGACTATCGACCTGGCCGTCAATCCGCCCGCGGCCTCTTTCACTATACCCCCCGATGGGTTAAAGCGATTCCTCGGCCGCTCCTGCTGTCCTTTCGGAATACCTTCCGGAAGCGAGGGCGCCTGCTCTTGACTCTCTTCACACTCACCGTAGCCGGAGCCGTCTTTATCGCCGTATTCAATGTGCGAGATTCGGTAGAAAATCTTGCCGACCAATTACTGCAACACTTCATGGGCGATGTAACCGTAGACCTGCGCCAACCATACCGAGTCAGAAAAATTGAGCAAGCTTTACTGGAGATCCCCGGTGTCGAAGGGGTGGAAGGCTGGACGGCCGCCGCCGCTGAGGTTTGGGACGAGAACGATGATCCAGTTACGAACCTTTCCATCATCGCTCCGCCCCAGGATACGCAATTGCTTGACATGAATTTGACGGCGGGGCGGTGGTTGTTGCCAAATGAAGAAAAGGCCATTGTAATGTCCGATTCTATTTATCAGGATTATCCGGACCTGAAAATCGGCGACAGTTTGCGGATCAAACTCCTTGACCAGCACGTGGAAGAGTGGCAAGTCGTGGGAATATTCCCGTTTTTGACGCTGTTCGGTGATCCCATCGCCTATGCAAATTTTGAATTTATTGCCGCGAAGGAGCATCAATACGATCAGGCCGCTTCGTATCGCATCATTACTGAAGCGCACGATGCCGCTTCTCAGCAAGCGCTGACCCGTCGTATTGACGACTATCTGCCTGACCGGAATTTTATGCTTAAAAAAGTTGAATCCGGGCACGATCTGCAGCAGAAAGCAACCGTGACGATTGACGTGATCATCATCTTTTTATTGATGATGGCCATCTTGACCGCCTTTGTCGGCAGCTTGGGCCTGGCCGGGGCGATGAGCATCAATGTGTTAGAGCGAACTCGGGAAATCGGCGTGATGCGGGCAATTGGCGCCGTGGACAAGACGGTTATGCGCTCAGTCATCATAGAAGCGCTGGTCATCGGCCTAATCAGTTGGATATTGGCCATCGGTTTGTCATTTCCCGTCGGCTTCCTGCTGCTCAGAATTATCGGCGAATCCTTGCTGGATTCGCCCATCGCGCTGAATTTTACCCCCCTCGGCATCTTGCTTTGGCTGGCAATCGTCATCATTCTTTCCGTTTTTGCCAGCATCATCCCTGCTCGTAATGCGGCCAGGCTAACCATCAATGAGGTGCTGGCCTATGAGTAACTGTAAATTTATTTCCGCCGGAAGTCACTAATCGGGAGGCCATATGGCTCAGATCGATCTTCTCTTATTGCATCCGCCGAGCGTCTACGATTTCCGCGAACGCGCCATTTTATATGGGCCGATCAGCGATCTGATCCCCTCCTCGCCGGTATTCGAGATGTATCCCCTCGGCTTTCTCACCATGACAAGCTATCTGGAGGAGCGAGGTCTGAACGTGCGCATCGTCAACCTCGCCCAGCGGATGATCAAGGATCGCAAGTTTGATGTTCCCGCTTTCCTTGCCAAGCTCAATCCTAAGGCAGTCGGCATCGACCTCCATTGGCTGCCCCACGCCCATGGTGCCATTGAGGTGGCAAAGCTGGTCAAACAGATCCACCCGACGACGCCGGTTATCTTCGGCGGTCTATCCTCCACCTATTTTCACGAAGAGCTCATCCGCTATCCCGCCGTCAATTACGTCCTGCGCGGAAGTTCAACGGAACTACCGCTGTACGAGCTGCTGATGTCGCTTGCTGCGGGGCAGTCGCCGGCACAGGTGCCCAACCTTACCTGGAAAGCCGATGGCGAAGTGCGGGTCAACCCCCTCACCTTCATTCCCGAGACGCTCGATTTCGTAGATTTGATGCCTGAGCGCCTGGTCAAAATGGTGCTGCGCCATCGAGACCTGCAGAGCGTCTTGCCCTTTAGCGGCTGGTGGCAGAATCCCATCACGGCGGTCTTCACGGTTAAAGGGTGCGCCCACGAATGCGTGACCTGCGGCAGCTCCAGCCAGGCATGTGAGCTTCTAAGTAAGCGCAAGCAGCCGCAGTTCCGCAGTCCGCAAAGCCTTGTCAAGAATATGCTCGACATCAGCCGCTTCTCAAAAGGCCCGATTTTCCTGGTTGGGGATTTGCGGCAGGCAGGCGATAAGCATGCTTATGAGATCCTGGCGCTCCTGCGGGAGGCCGGGATTCAAAACGAAATTGTCTTCGAACTCTTCAATATGCCGCCGTTGGAGTTCCTGACGGCCATTGACGAATCGGTTGAGAACTGGAGTTTGGAGCTTTCACCGGAAAGCCACGACGAAGAGATCCGTCGCCGTCAGGACGGGACGACCAGCTTTACAAACGCCGAGATGGAAACGGTGATTCAGGCAGCGCAGTCCCTGGGCTGCCACCGAATCGACGTCTTCTTCATGATTGGCCTGCCTCAACAGACGCAAAAATCGGTGGAAGAGACAATCCACTACTGCGAACATCTCATGCAAGGGTCTGACAAACGCCTCTCCTGTTTCATATCGCCCATGGGTCCATTCATCGACCCTGCCAGCCGGGGCTTTGAGGAGCCGGAACGCTTCGGCTACCGTCTGTTCGCGCACACCCTGGAAGAGCATCGTCAACTGCTTGTCCAACCCTCCTGGCAGCAAATTCTGAACTATGAGACGATCTGGATGAGCCGGGCGGAGCTGGTTTCGGCGACTTATGACGCGGCTGAAGCCTTGAACGACTTGAAGCTGAAATATGACCGAATCAGCAGGCCCAGAGGCGAAGAGGTGGCCCACCGGATTAAACAAGCGCGTGATATCAGAGATCGTCTGGACGCTTTTGACCGTGGCGACAAAATGGATCCCGCGGCGTTCCAGGCGCTCCAGGGGGAAATCAACGCCTTCAGCGTATCGACCGTCTGTGACAAGAAGGAGCTATTCTGGAGACGCCATCCGGTGAACTACAGACCGATCGGCATTATGAGGATTATGCTTGCGTATTTGCGCGATCTTGTCGGCAGAGATAGTTGAAGCTATCGGCGAGGGCGCTTTCGTAGAACAATTGTACTTGACGTCACGAATACTGCATGATAATATATGCAAATTAATGAATATATTAAAATATGCATATAACGTGACCCGATAAGCAATAATGGCGAAACCAGACTACACATATCTAAGCTCACGCTTGAAGCTATTGGCACACCCGGAACGGCTGCGCATTCTGGATGCAATCCGGCGCGACGCTGAGTGTGTTTGCCACCTGGAGGCGCTGCTGGATAAGCCCCAGCCGTACGTTTCGCAGCAGCTCAAAGTTTTGCGCGATGCCGGCATCATTGCCGATGAAAAGCAAGGACAGAATGTCTTCTATCGCTTGACGGACACGGAAATCCGGGGATGGCTGGAGGCGATCCTGGGGCCGCTTGGCGGATCACTGCCGGAAATGACCCGTCTGAAGCAGGAGATCCTTTGCCCGTGCCCCAAATGCAATCCCGAATAAGGAATCAGGACTCATGTCGAACGCATCTTCACTCTCTGCTCAACCGGCTCAGGCGTCCAGAGGACTGTCACGCCTGGATCGCTATCTCACCCTGTGGATCTTCCTGGCCATGGCCATCGGCGTGGCCCTGGGCTATTTCGTACCCGGCGTGGAAGAGTTTATCAACCGCTTTCAGGTCGGGACCACCAACATTCCCATCGCCGTCGGCCTGATGCTGATGATGTACCCGCCCTTTGCCAAGGTCAAGTACGAGGAGCTGCCCGAGGTCTTCCGCAACACAAGAATTCTGGGCCTTTCACTGGTCCAAAACTGGATTATCGGCCCGGTTCTCATGTTTGCGCTGGCCGTGATCTTTCTTCACAACTACCCGCAATACATGATCGGCCTGATCCTCATCGGCCTGGCCCGCTGCATTGCCATGGTCATCGTCTGGAATGAGCTGGCCGGCGGCGACACCGAGTACGCGGCCGGGCTGGTGGCGTTCAACAGCGT
>JAGRCP010000072.1:105471-138714 GCA_020433455.1 Caldilineaceae bacterium
TGCAGAACGCCGTCGTCCACATCGGCATCGGCGAGATTGCCCGGAGCGTCTTCATCTATCTGGGCATCCCCATGATCGCGGGCTTTGCCACCCGCTTTTTCCTGCTGCGCGCCAAGGGTCGTGCGTGGTACGACACCCAATTCCTGCCGCGCATCGGTCCCGTCACCCTCGTCGCGCTGCTCTTCACCATTGTGGTCATGTTCAGCCTCAAGGGCGACCTGATCGTGGCCATCCCGCTGGATGTGGTGCGCATCGCCGTCCCGCTGATTGTCTATTTTGTGATAATGTTCCTGGTCAGTTTTTGGATGGGGCGCAAAGTCGGAGCCGACTACTCGCAGACCACCACCGTCGCCTTCACCGCGGCCAGCAACAACTTCGAGCTGGCGATTGCCGTCGCGGTGGCGGTCTTTGGCCTCAATTCCGGGGAAGCCTTCACCGCGGTGATCGGCCCGCTGGTCGAAGTGCCGGTGATGATTGCTCTGGTCAATGTTGCATTGGCCTTCCAAAAACGCTACTTTGCCGGCGAGCTTCAACCGGCGTCAGCGGACCTGTTCGCGGCCGCGGAAGAGGCATGTCCGCCGCCCCAATGACGGGGCGTTACGGCGATAGTCGCCGGTTTTAACCCGGATCCTTTGCGGTCTTGACATTGGGGGTAACTATGCAGTTTTACGCCACGCATTCAGATTGCTGATGCGTGCAGTTACCTTTTCATCCTCGGGTCCAGAGCATCGCGTAACCCATCCCCAAGAAAATTGAAGGCGATCATCGTGAGTCCAAGAATAATGCTGGGGTATATGGCAAGATGGGGGGATGTACGAAAAAACTCCCGGCCTTTACTGATCATGCCGCCCCAGGTGGGATTGGGCGGCCGAATGCCAATGCCCAAAAAGCTCAAAGCCGCTTCAGCCATGATGACGCCCGCAATACCAAGCGTAAACTGAATGATGATAGGGCTGAGTATGTTGGGCAATATGTGGCGGCGCATAATGACGCGGTTGGGCGTGCCGATGACTCTGGCCGCCATGATGTACTCCATATTTTTTGTCGAAAGCGCCTGACCGCGCACGAGACGGGCAACAAAAGGCCAACTCGCCAGACTTAAGGTCAGAATTACACTCCCTACGCTGGGTTCCAGTAAGGAGACCATGAATACGGCAAACAGAAAATTTGGGAAAGCATACATAATGTCTACCGCCCGCATCAGAACGATATCGACGAACCCGCTGTAATATCCAGCCAGCAAGCCCACGGCAATCCCAATGAACGTAGCCGCAGTCTGCACGGTGATGCCGACAAAAAGTGATACTCTTGCGCCATACATCAAACGGCTGAGAATGTCGCGTCCCAATTCATCAGTCCCCAACCAGTGATCGGCGCTCGGTAACATGCGTACCTGTGAAAAATCAGGCTCGTAAGGGGAATATGGGGCCAACAGAGGAGCAAAAAGTGCAACCAGCACCAATAAAAACAGGAAGATTGCCGAGACAACAGCCGCCTTGTTGCGGCTCAGCCGTCTCAGCGCATCCGCCCAAAGATTTGTCTCCGGCCGCTGAAGTTGAGTCTGTGTGGGATTATGTACCTTGATAGCCATCAATCTATCTCATGGTTATTCGGTAATACGAATACGGGGATCGAGAACGCCGTACAGCAGATCGATCACAAATGTTGTTATCAAAAATGCTGCGGACAGGACAATGGTTGCTCCCAGAATGATGGGGTAATCCCGCTGCAAAACCGCGGTGACACCAACTCGCCCAATGCCGGGAATGTTAAAAATCGTCTCGACAATGAACGAGCCGCTTAAAATGCGGCCAATCAGGACCCCTACGATAGTCAAAACCGGCAGGAAAGCATTGCGCAGCCCATGGCGCAGAACGATGATGATTTCACGCAACCCCTTCGATCGGGCTGTGACCATATAATCTTGCTGCATCACATCCAACATGGACGATCTGACGATGCGTGACAGGAGCGCAGTTGGGCCTACAGCCAGAGTAATGACGGGCAGAATATAGTGGAGAGGCGTTTCAAACCCCGCCACCGGCAGCCAATCCAATTTAAGCGCCAACCCCACGATGAGAAAAGTAGCCAGGGCAAAATCAGGTAGTGAAATACCGACCAGCGCGACCGTCATCGCCAGCGTATCAATCCAGGTGTTCTGCCTGAGCGCTGAAATGATGCCCAGGATCATCGCAACGATGATCGCCAACGCTATCCCAACGCTTTCCCACCTAAGGGTGACAAGTATCGCCGGACCTAAAATATCAATGACCGGCGTGCCAATATAATGATATGATGTCCCCAAATCGCCTTGCAGCGCATTTTTGACATAATAGAGATATTGGACGGGAATCGGTTTATCAAGCCCGTACCGCTGCTCCCAGGCAGCTACGACCTCGGGCGCCAGGTTACGCTCCCCCACCATCAAGCGTAGCGGATCTCCCGGGGCGAGGCGCGAGGCGGTAAACGCCAAAAAGGTAGCGCCCAACAGGCTAAAGATAATGAATATGAAACGCTGAAAGAAGTATCGTCGCATAGCGCCTTTATCGCCACCCTCCCGCAGACCCGGAGCGCATCCTTTGGGGATGCGTATTTCCGGCCCGTAGCCTGCGGGAGGGTAAACCTGTTCTCCTACAAAGTTGTCAAACCGATACGTTATTCCTTACTAACGCCGGCAAACCCTACCGGGCCAAAGAGATTGGCGCCGAAACCGGATATCCCGGGCTTAATCAGGAAGGTATAGCGTGAATACCCAAAGGGGATCATCGCCGCATCGTCCATGGCCAGCGCCTCTGCTTCCTGCCAATACCCCTTTGATTCTTCAAGATCAGTGGTGGACCGAGCTTGATCGATCAGGGCGTTGTAATCAGGATTGTCGTATGTTGAGAAATTGCTCTCAAGTCCGCCATACAGGAGCTCGTAAAGCCACACGGCCGCAGAAGGACGATCCGCAGTCCACCCAAAGAAGAAAAATTGCCAGCGATCGTGGCCCCAGAGGCCGTCGATCATATCTCCGCGTTCCGGCTGCGTTACTTCTACCTCAATGCCAAGGTTGCCGCTGAGCTGCGCGGCAATGGCTTCCGCTGTGGTCGTCTCCAATGTGGCAATCTGTAAAGGCGGGAACCCTTGGCCGTCTGGATATCCGGCCTCTGCCATGAGCTCCTGCGCTTTTTCCGGATCGTAGGGATAGCCTTCCAGGTCAGGGTTGTATTCCGGAATGTTGGGCGGAACGATACCGGTAGCAGGTTCCCAGGCGTTATTGAGGATATTTTCGATGATGGTTTGGCGATCGATGGCATAATTGAATGCTTGACGTACGCGCGCATCCTTAAATGGTTCAAACATGCTTTGGTTCATGCCTGCATAACGCAATTGGGCGCGCGTCCAGTGACCCAGTTCCTGACTCAGGGTCGCGTCCTCGCTTATGCGCTGTAAATCGCTTGGCGGCACCGGCACAATGTCGAGTTCGCCGGCTTCGTATTGAGCCAACGCCGTATTGTCATCGGGAACGATTACATATTCAATACGGTCAATCGCCGGTTTACCCAGAAAGAAATCGGGATTGGCTTCTAACACAATCTTGACGTTAGGCTGCCATTCCACAAACTTGAATGGTCCGGCTCCAACGGGATCGCCGACCCATTCAGGCCGGCCCTCGACCACGGCTTCCGACGGCACAACCCACGTCGTGGTTATGGCTAAATTCTGAAGAAAATAAGGGTCTTCTTCCGTCAGGGTAACCCTGAGCGTATGGTCGTCCACCGCCTCGACGCCCGTCAGCTCATCCGCTTCACCGGCGGCAAAGGCTTCGGCTCCAACAATCCCGGAAAAAGGTTCACCGCCGCTCTGAGCCCCAACTTCGGGATTGAGGTAGCGTTCCCACCCGACTTTAAAATCATTGGCAACCACAGCTCGTCCGTTATGCCAAAGGACATCATCACGCAGGTTAAAGGTGTAGACGATTCCATCGTCAGACACGTCCCAATCCCGAACAATGTACGGGGTGAGGTTGGTGTCTTGATCGTACGTAAATAACCCGGCGTGCAAATCCAGAGCAATCTGACCGGCGAACAGTTCCAATACCAGACCAGGCTCCAGACTGCTGGGATCGCTTGTAATCGGGTAACGAATAACGCTGGGTCCCGCCGATTCGGCAGCAGACGCTTCGGTACCGGCCGCGGGTTGAGATGCGGCTGGTTCACTCTGGCTCGCAGCGCATGCTGTCAGAACGAGCAACATCAACAATAACGAAAATATCAGAATTCCTTTACGGTTGGCAAGCATCTTTCTTCCTCCCTCTGAGAGAACGGCTGGGTTCTTTTTGTTCGATGGATAAGTTTTCTGTGGGTTCTATAGGCTGTCTCCTCTGTATATCTGGGGTTGCCTCAAAATGAGCAATCCAGTATTTCTTTCAATGTCTGTTCGATAATATCAGCAGCGCGGGCGGCTTGTTGCTCAGATATCACCAGTGGCGGGCGTATGCTCAAGATATGCCCTGTGGCTGGCAGATAAACGCCTTTGGCATAGGCAGCCCGGCTGATCTGACCGGCAATTTCGACAAACGGCTCTTTTGACTCACGGTCTTTGACAAATTCAATCGCAAGCGCAAGCCCCTGGCCCCGAACATCGCCGATTACAGAATATTGCTCTTGCCAGGATTTAAAGTGCTCCAGGAAATAGTCGCCGATGCGCCGGGAATGTTCGACCAACTCTTCTTCCTCAATGATGTCAATGACGCTCAAGGACGATGCGCAAGCCAGATAATTACCGCCATTGCCGCCGCTCAGCTCGCCCGGCGCCAACGAAGCCATAATCTCCGCGCTGGTAATGAGGGCAGCGATAGAGACGCCGCCGCCCAACCCTTTGCCCAGACAGAGTATATCGGGCTCAAGCCCCTCCCATTCCAGAGCGAACATCTTGCCGGTTCGACCAAAGGATGCCTGTATTTCATCCAAAACAAACAGAATGTCGCGTTCTGCCGCCCAGACTTGCAAACGCGTCAGGTAGCCCGCCGGGGGAAAGACGATGCCGCCTACGCCCAGATAGGGCTCGATGATCAGCGCCGCCAGGTCGTCGGTTCCTTCGGCATCAATGACCAAATCGAGATAATCAATACAAAAGTAGTTGCACGATTCCAACTGCTTGCCAAAAGGGCAGCGATAGCAATATGGATACGGGGCGTAGATGGTTCCCGGCATCAAAGGGCCGAAACGTCGTTTACGGCGCGAAAGCCCGTTCAAACTCATCGCGCCATAGGTGCGGCCGTATACGCCGCCCCAAAAGGAGAGTATCTCATGGCGACCTTTGGCTCGACGAGCAATCCGAATGGCCCAGTCGCAAACTTCGCTGCCGCTGGTAGCCAGAAATACTTTATTTAAATCAGCAGGAGTCAGCGCCGCTAATTTCTCGAACAATTTGCTTCGGGCCGGATTAGTCAAGCCGCCTTTACCCGTGATCAGCTGAGTGACGGCCTCTTGCAAAGCGGCAACATGGCGCGGATGGCAATGTCCCACGCTGGCAATGATATCACTCAGATCAATAGTTTCGTGGCCATCCCCGTCCACCAACGTCGCGCCCTGCCCTCGCTCTATCACAATAGGCGGTAAGGAAGGGTTGAAATCGGCGTCATATTCAGCCGCTAATGCCAGAAAATCACTTCCTGAGTCAACCATTTGCTTATGACTCCTCGACAGGTAACGAAATTTGGGCAAAATGCTCCAGGAAGGTAATCATGTCCTGAGCCATGGCCGCCAATATTTTTTCCCCTTTTTCGGCAGTAGCCAGCGTCGCATCGCCATTGATCCCGCTTTTCGTGCGCATCTTTCCGCCGATACTGACTTTGATAACGCCGTTAGCGCCGCGCGTGCCCGGCCTTACCGGCTGGATTTCTTTGACGGCGCGATCCATTTTTACCAGATCGGGTCGGATAACCAACATGCACGAGGTTTCGCTCTCGTCCGCATGGCCGCCGGACTCCTGTTCGCACACCTCTTCCTCGACCTCGATCCCCAGGCCCAGAATATTCGTGACGGCAACGTCTATTCCCAACTCGTTGTGTAAATCACGCGCCAGGACAAGCAAAGGATAGTGGGTTGATACGCCGCCATCCAGAATAAAGAACTTCCTGCTTCCGTGACGATACATAGACCGAATAATATCGCCCACTATCGCTTTAAAGTGGTTGGCTTCAATTGACACGCTCCCGGGCCAATCAACAAAAGCAGGATAATAGGCATAAGGCAGCGTTGGCAGCAGCAGAACAGGCGACTCCCGAAGAACCCGCTCGGCCAATTCATCTACCACCATCTGATCGGTTCCGCACGGAAGATGCGGGCCATGCTCTTTAGTACCGCCGCCGATGGGCAACATGACAATAGGATGCGTCTCGATGACGTCGGCAGCCTCTTCCCAGGTTAGTTCAGCCAGTCGAACACCTTTCATAATATTCCTCCTGTTGTTATGCAAGCATCGTATCGCGCCTATGGCGAGGGAGAGAGCGGAAAGGCTTCCCATTCCCTATGCCGGCAGCAATCCTTGAAGTGTATATCGTCAACAGAATCACTGTTGGCTAACTTCCTCCGGCGAGGTAGGCGCATGGTCGGCAACGCGGACGACATTGCTGACCGGACGCAGCAGGTTTTCCTCTGGATTCCGATACAGCTCAAGCGCAAATTCATGGCGGTTTCCCTGGTACAAAAGCTCTATGTACTCCACCGGAATCTCCTGTGCGGAAAAAGTTCTGCGGTTAACCGACAAGAGAGGCGAGCCTACCGACGTCTGTAATGCAGCGGCCATATCCGCATTGGCAACCACCGCTCGGATAGTCTGGGTGGCCCGTTTTATCGAAACGCCGCCCTTTTCCTGCAGCAGTTTATAAATTGGGGTTGTAGACACTTCATCAACCGTCAATAAACGTCCTAAGTCGTAGGGCAGGAAGATGGTAGCATGAGCCAGGAGAGATCCATCCAGAATATGTCTTCGCACAATGCGCAAAAGACGGGCTTCTTCCTTGACAGCCAGCGCTTTGGCCGCCGCCTGACTCGCCTGAATAAACTCGAATGCGATGACCTCCATCACCTGTTCGGGGTGCGTATCGACCATCACCTCAGCGAAGCCTTGCAGCGAAGTTAACGTCTCTTTGATGAGCGAAGGCCGGACATACGTGCCTTTTCCTTGTTGACGTACGATCATGCCGTCATTGACCAACAAGTCAAGCGCTTTACGCACAGTGATGCGACTGACCTGGTAAGATTGAACCAACTGGCTCTCTGCCGGGATTGCTTCTCCCGAATTGAACTCGCCCGCCTCGATACGCCGGCGCAGAGCGGAGGCGAGCTGTTTATAGAGCGGCGTCAAGCTATTACGTTCCATCTTCATCCAGTTCTGCTCACGTTAAACGGTGCTATTACAGTGCGGCGTGAATACAGGGACAGAAATCCGGCAGGTCTACTACAGGATGAATCTATATGAGGGTTTTTGTCGGGATTCACGATGCGGCTGATGTTGAACTGTCATGCTAAGACGTATTATAACGTCTTATCGCATAACGTCAAACCGTTTTTCCGGACGTTTCCATCGGTGAAATGGCCGGTCGATGGCGTCCGCCCATCAAAACAAAAAAAGAGATTGGGAGATCGGCCCACATGGACCGATCTCCCAATCTCCACTCTCTTACCACTCCGAGAAACGCCTTGCATCCCCGGTTCTGCGCGTTCAGCTATTCACAATTGCTCGTAGGCTTATAAATGAGCGGTCCGCGGGAGGCAAAGCCACTCCAAGGAATTACGTCCCCGGCACTGGCCACAAATTTTCCGACAGCCAGTGCGGCGTCGACCAGTGCCGGGGACGTTAAGGGATTCGATTCCCTGGAGCAACCTTATTGCGTCAGGCCAAAGCCTCAAACAAAACCATCGCCGGATGCAAGGCCTCGCGTCCGGCGCCATGCGCAATTTGTTCGTGGCAACTAACCCCGGCAGCCACAATCAGCGTCTCTTCGCTTTGCGCGCGGACGGCAGGGAAAAGAGTCAATTCGCCCATCTGCAAAGAGAGATCGTAATGCTCTGCTTCGTAGCCGAACGATCCGGCCATACCGCAACACCCCGACCCGGCTTCTTCCACTTCATATCCCAAAGAAGCGAGCAATTCTTCGCTGTATTTGGTCCCGATGAGCGCTTTCTGATGGCAATGGCCGTGCAGCAAAATTTTGCCGGTTTGCGGCTTGAACTTATCGCTTAGTTGCCCGGCCTGCATTTGACGCCACATAAATTCTTCAAACGTCAGGGCCTGTTCGGCAACCTGTTTGGCCTGTTCATTATTAGGCAACAGCGAGAGATTGTCCTCGACAAGCATGGAAATATCGCTCGGTTCCAGGCCGACAATGGGCATCCCCTGTTGCGCGTACGGGGCCAGAATTTTCAGGGCCGCCAGCGCCTTTTTGCGGGCCAGGGTCAAGTCACCTTTTGAAAAGGCGGGACGGCCGAAATCGTGTTCGCGGGGGACGATGACCGAGAAGCCGCAGGCTTGCAACACCTCAAACGCGGCCCGGGCAATTTCAGGATGGTTGTGGTTGCGGGTTACATCAACAATCAGGATGACGGGGTTGACGGCGACGGTTACTTTTTGCGCGCGATACCAGTTATCAAAAGTTTGGCGGACAAAGGTAGGGAAAGGACGGGCCGGGGCCAGATTAAGCAAGCGATTCATTACCGCGCGGGCCGGGCGATTTTGCAAAACGAGGTTACTTAGCGGAGTCAGCGGACCGCCGGCCAGTTTGCTCAAATCGCCAAAGTAAGAGAAAAACCGGGAGCGCAAGGGCATATGATGGGTTTCGTAAAATTGATGGAGATATTCCGCCTTAAGCTTCGCCATGTCCACTGAGGCGGAGCATTCGCTCTTGCATGCTTTGCAGCTAACGCACAGGTCAAGAGCGTGATACACGCCTGGATCATCAAAGGCGAGTTGCCCGGTAATGGCAGCTCGTAAAGCGTTAGCCCGCCCCCGCGTTGAGTGCATCTCCTGAGTTGTCGCTTTAAATGACGGACACATGGCGCCGGCCCCCAGGGTTCGACACATGCCCTGGCCGTTACACATTTCAACCAGTCCGGCAAAACCGTTATACCGGTCGAAGTTGAGGATTGTGTCTTGAGGCGCCTGAGGGGTTTTGTAGCTGGGATTGAAGCGCAGCAGGTCCGGCTCCCAGGGGGCCGGGCCATCGATGATTTTGCCGGGGTTCATCACGTTGTCTGGATCAAACAGCCCCTTAACTTCCCGGAAGGCCTGGTGCAAGCGAGGGCCGTACAGCTCCTCGTTGTAATAGCTGCGGGCTAAGCCCTCGCCATGCTCACCGGTGGTTGTGCCGTGATGGGCTATGGCGATTTTCATGACCGCTTTGGAGATGGTTTCCATCTGGCTAAGCCCTTGAGCCGTTTTAAGGTTGAGGGCCGGATTCATATGCAGACAGCCGACTGACGCATGCGAGTTGAAATTGGTTTCGGTTCCGGCGTCAAGGCAGGCTTGTTCAATCTCCATCACATAGTCGGGGAGCTCCTCGACAGGCACAGCCGGGTCATCAACAAACGGCGGGCGCTTCACGTCACCCGGTTTACTGGAAAGCAATCCGTTTGACTCTTTGCGGACCAGCCAAACATTATCAATTTCATCCTGTGTCACGCAATGGATGATGGGGAATTTGTAACCGTGCTGCCGCAGCCGCTTTTCCAGGGAATCGGCCTGATCGGCCAGATAGGCTGCCTCATCACCGGCAAACTCGACAATCAGGATGGCTTGCGGATCGCCTTCAACAAACCGGTTGAGACGAGAGGCAAACTGGGGATGATTGCGAGCCAGCCGGATTATGGTCCGATCGATCAGTTCGACAGCCGACGGCTCCCCCTCTAAAATGAAGGGGACCTCCGCCATTGCGCTACGCAGGTCAGCGAAATGGAGAATCATCAGGCGGGTTTGGCCCGGGCGCGGAACCAGCCCAACCTTAGCGCTAATAATATGAGCCAGCGTACCTTCGCTTCCCACAATAAGCGGAGCCAGGTTAAAAAGCCGACCGGCTTCCTGATCGGCCAGAAGGTAATTCAGATTATAGCCGGCCACGTTGCGCCAGGTGCGGGGATAATCGGTGGCAATATCAGCCTGATACTGCGTTATCAACCGGGGAATTTCCCGATAAAGTTGGCCTTCAAGCGAGCTTTTTTTAGCCAATGCCTCAACTTCGGCCGGCGTTTTGGGGCCAAAGCAAACCCGACTGCCGTCACTCAGGATTACATCGACTTCGCGGACGTGGTTAACCATCATCCCATACACGACGGAGTGGGAACCGGTGCTATTGCTAGCGACCATTCCCCCTAAGGTCGCCACCACGGCGGAAGATGGATCCGGGCCAACCATCAGACCATCCGGCCGTAAAGCGGTATTAAGCCGCTCCAAAACCGTACCGGCTTCAACCCGAACCCAACGTTCTTCCCGATTGATTTCCAGAATATGGTTCAGGTAACGGGAATAATCAAGAATGATGCCGGGGCCAATTGATTGCCCCGACACGCTGCTCCCGCCCCCGCGAGGCACCAATGAGCCGCCATAGCGATTGATAATCTCGGTGGCGGCAACTATGTCATCCGGATGACGCGGGATAACCACGCCGGTCGGTACCGAGCGGTAGTTAGACGCGTCGGTGCTATACAATTCCCGCGTCAGTTGGTCAAAATGTACATCCCCTGCAATTGCTTGTTCAACGGCTTGCTGCACGCTGCGGATTTGATCCTGCGTGACGTCTTTCGAGTACATAGTGTTTTCTTCAACCTCAGAAAAAACATAAAAGTAGCAGGAAATTAAAGTAGAATTCCAATCGACGAGCAGTCGAAGTTAAAAAAAGTCTAACGGTCATTAACCGTTAGGCTTTTTTGTTTCCTTTACTTAACGGCCCCGGTTGTCAGGCCATTAATAATGTACTTCTGGAAGAATAAGAAAATTAAGGTGGGCGGTATGATTGCAATCAGTGAAGCTGCGGCAATTATTTCCCAGCGCAGCGTGATATCGGTCAACATACTATACAGTGATAACGTCAGCGGATATTTTGCCTGATCGGTGAGCAAAAACAGCGGGATGACGAACTCATTATATGTGTTAACAAATACAAAAATCGCGCCGACTGCAACTCCTGGACCACTAATCGGAAGGACAATTTCGACAAGCATGCGCAAATATCCGCACCCATCGAGCATTGCAGCTTCTTCGATGCCAACTGGTAATGTTTGAAAATAGCCGTAAAGAATCCAAACAACTAAAGCAAGGTTAACTCCGGTCAACACTAAAATCACGCCCGCTACAGAATTTATGGCATTAATGTTATAAAAAAGCGTATACAGTGATGGGAGTAAAACGATGCCTGCAATCATCTGAGTAAAAAGGAGGCCGAACAGGACAATCTGCTTGCCGCGAAAATGATGCCTGGCCAACACATAGGCGGCCGGAATGCTGATGATAAGCGTTAGAATTGTTGAAGCGCCCGAGTAGAAAAAGCTGTTTCTTATTCCGCTGCCGATAGTAGTAAATCCGGTGGCAAAATTAGAAATCTCAAAATACCTCGGGAATAGCTGTCTGTTCATCACGTCACTGCTTGGCGTCAAGGCGATGATGATCGCCGCATACATGGGGAGCAAGGCAAAAAGTGTAATCGCGATTCTAAGGCTCCACTTTAAAAAAGCGCTTCCAATTGTTTGCTTCTCAATCACCTGGTTGCTCCCTTTCTTTCAAATAGCGCCCAATAGATGATCGTGATAATCGTCAAAATAACGATTGCAATCAGCGACCACATGGATGCTGTGCCAAGATCTTTCATATGAAACAGCTCTTTATAAATCTGGATAGAAATGATTCGGGTTGCATCCACCGGTCCTCCTCCGGTCATTCCATAGATGATATCAAATACCAAAAATGTCCAAACCGTGAGAACAATTAGTGTTGTAGAGAGGACCGACCTTAGATTCGGCAGAGTAATATACCAGAACTTTTGAGAAGGGGTGGCTCCATCCACACTGGCAGCCTCATATAGGTCCGTGGGTATGGTTGTTAAAGCCGCATAGAAGTTAATAAAAGCAAAGGGGGTTGCACGCCATATTCTGGCAATAATTACTGACGTCAGAGCGTTGCTGTAATTTAGAAACGTAATTGGCTTTGAGATGATCCCAAGCGCCAGCAATAGTCCATTTAAAATGCCGAAATTTTGATTAAACACAAATAGCCAGAAAGAAGCAACAATAATCAGAGGAATGGAATAAGGCACCAGGTTCATGGCCACAAAGAATCTTTTCAAGCGAAAGTCTTGCTGCAACAACAATGCCAGGATTAGCCCAAGAATAATCGCCGGAACGACGGAACCTATGGTCCAGATTAAAGTCGTCAGCGTTGTTTTGGGTATTTCGGCCTGTATCTTGGCCAAATTTGCCAGACCAACAAATTTTCCCGCCGACGAACCGGTAAAACCGGTAAACGCATTCATTATTACATTTAATACAGGTATCAAATAAATTAAAATAATTACAATGATCAGCGGCAGTAGGGAATACAAAGTCGCTCGTCTCATTACCTTATTCACGATCATCCTCCTGCCGCGGTACGCGCATCATATGTTAGTTTGAAAAAAATTGTACCGTGCCCTCCCCCTCGTTCTTTTTAGAGAGGAGACACGGTACAATTCTTTTACTTCCTATACGCCGAAGTTAACACTATTGCTGTCTCGCATTGATTGCATCGATCTTTTCAACCGCCATATCGATTGCAGTTTGCGCATCGATCCGATCGATCAGGAGCAATTGCCACACCTCTTCCAGTTCAGTGTAGAATGCTGCGGGAGTGGTGCTGTATTTGCCAATCATGCCATAGAGGTCGTAGGTGTTAACCTCATCGTACATCAGCTTCCAGAAGTCGTAGTTGTAGAAATCCTGTTCGAGTTCATATTCAAACATTGGAATGCTGCCATATGCCACGTGATGCTGGAAGAGAACCTCATCGCTCATCATGTAATTGATCAGTTTTGCTGAGGCCTCAGCCGTCTCTTCACGTGTTGCAATCCAGCCATTGGTCCCCATCCAGACTGCTTTGGGACTGCCGGGAGCGGCCACAGGCATCTGGGCAAAACCAATTGGGCTAGCGTCCAGATCCTCACCATAGGCTTCCTGAAATGTCGGAATTGCCCATGCACTTTCAATAATCATCCCTATCTGACCATCGCGCAGCATGGGACGCAGATCGCCGCGCGTAAATTCGGTAGCTGAAGGTTCTGCATACTGGAACAATTCGCTGATGAATTGCATTGCTTCAAGCCCTTCGGGGGTATCGAAGGTGGCTTGATTGTCAGCGTTGACCATGTCCTGACCGGTCTTTGCAACAACAAAGGTTGTAATAAACTCCTGAAGCGCATCCGTGCCGGTCTTAGCTGGAACGCCAATTGCAGGAACATCAGTATTCTCGTCAATCGCCTTACTCGCCGCAAGCAGTTCGTCCCAGGTAGTGGGGGGAGCTTCGGGGTCCAGACCGGCAGCTGTAAACACATCCTTATTGTACATTATGACGAACACGTCTGTAGTGGAAGGGACATAGTAGATGTCCCCATCGCCGATTGACACCATATCCCAGGCGGTTTGCGGTATCTTGGCAATCAATTCCGGAGAAAGGTAGTCGTTCAGGCGCACAAGCTTGTCTGCCGCCGAAGCGTCATTTTGCTTATTGTCCCACCAGAAAATAACGTCGGGTTGGGTGTCCGAGTCAAACAGAGTCGGGTATTTCTGGATCCAGCCGCCCCAAGATTCATAAACGGCTTCCACTTCAATATCAGGGTTTTCCTGCATAAACTGCTCTAGTGCAGGCTTCATAAACGATTCGACTTTTTCCTGGTCGCCGGGGCGGAGAATAGAGATATGAGTCTTACCAGCTGCGGGGGCTTCAGTTGTACCAGGGGCTTCAGTTGCAGATTGGGAACATCCAGCCAGAGCAGTCACAAACGCAAGCAACAGGAACATGAGGGGGATTTTTTTCATCGGTCTTCTCCTTTTTTGTTAAATCCTCTTTTAGATCCTCTAGAGAACGCTCTCTCCCGTCAAATTCGTCACCCTATTCTATACGGGTGCAGCTACTGTACAGCCTCCGGGAGGTTTCTCTTTGGAACCGGTGCGTTTTCCGTAGATCCTCCCGGAGGGATCTGTATAATACCGGGTGTGTTCAAACTCGGTTGGCGAAACGCGGCCGGCCGTAAGGGCGCGCTTCGTATCGGTTCAACATGAGTTGAACACACCCTAAAGAATCAGCAATTGACCCGGATGTTGGGTCTCACACACTAAAGATAGCCGTACAGTCTCAGCGTGGTAACCAGTTTCTCACGCACGTCCTCAGGGATATTCTGAACGGGTTTTCTCGCAACGCCGGCATCAACCCCGCGCAGCTTCAAGCCCTCCTTAAACAAGGCTAGCCACGGAGCGGGGAACCCCGCCGCCGTCGGGGCTGTAAAAAGCGACAAGTACGGGCGAATCTTCTCGAAATGGTATTTCTGGGCTTCTTCGATTTTTCTCGCTTTTGACAATTCATATACTTTGGTATTTTCCGCCGGGAACAAGTTGCCCGTGCCGCACACCCAACCATCGGCCCACATGGTCAGGCTCTCCACAGGAGCAATGTCATAACCATAGAAAATGCCAAAACCATCGTCCGTCAAGGCACGCAAGTCTTGCTGACGATATACGTCGGCCTGGCGTTCCTTAACCGAATCAATCAGTCCGTCGTTATACAATTTTGCCATGAATTCATCTGACATCAGGCAGGTTGAATAGTAAGGGTTGTGATATATCATGATGGGAATTTTGATGGCATTACGAATTGCCTTGTAATGCTCATACAATTCCGCCTCATTCGGGGCCATGTACCACGGTGTTACAACCATGACTCCGTCGGCGCCTGATGCCTCTGCCGCCTGCGACATCTCAACTGCATCCTGCGTGCGATACGCACCCGTGGAGCAATACACCTTCACTCTGCCGTCAGCATACTTACAAACCGCATCATTGACTGCAATCTGTTCTTCCTTGGACAATGCGACAATCTCCCCCGTGCTACCGGCAGGGATAAGCCCCGATACGCCATTCTGTATCAGAAAATCCGTAACCTCCCGTAGTCCGCTGAAGTTTATAGATTCATCCGTATTGAACGGCGTAACCATCGGAATGAAAATGCCGCCAATTGCTTTTTTAGCCATCGGTCATATCTCCCTTTTGTTGACAACATGCGTTTTTATATCGATCTTCGATCGGAATAAGCATTCTTTTTGGAATGCCCATTTCATTTTTCGATATTAACACTGTTGAATTACAATGTCAACTCCCATTGGATAGTAAATTTCTGGACTTGGGGCAGATTTAGAACCGGAATTTTTAGGGGTCAAAATCAGAGAACCGTGGCGACAATGTGAGACGAACGGAGGAGGGCAGAACACACCACAAGATTTGTGATGAAAATAGAAAGTCAATTTTATAATGGGGATTGAAATGCACTTCGGACAGGGGGCAGACGTACAAGTTTGGATGGATTAATAAATTTAAGGTAGACTAAGGGAAGCAAGACATAACATAAGACTTACGCTGGTGATTTTTAGACATTTCCCATGACCACAGGCAATAAGCCTGAGTAACCCACCGCCAAGCTGCAGAATAATCCTCGAATCGCGACGACCATCAGTCGATTGATGCCTTCTCCCATTTTTTTCGGGGACAATCAACCAACTGATGCACCGTTTGAACTAAGCGCTTATTCTGGAAAATACATCCCGGAATTCGGACGCACAGCACCTTTCGACATTTTTCCAACTCAATCCGTACGCCTTCGGTAATGCACGTAGTTTCGTCCGGATGCACGTTATCAAACATTCGCTTGACCAATTCAATAATTTTGGGTACCGTCCAGCCATAATCTGGAAAATTCTCGCCAATCGCATCTGTGCGCTCACTGGTTTTACCCTATCGTGTAGAGGGCAAGACAGGATTCCCGAATTCACGAATGCTTAGCTTCGGTTGGTAGTTGATAACCAAAACATGCCTTCGTCATTATGGTCTTATAGACACATCAGATAGAGATTGCACATTCATTTTCCAGGAAGCTCCCTGCTTCCTGAAAGATTTGTCCAACCTTTACTTGGTTTCTCTATTAGTTTTTTAAAATTCGGTCGCATACGCTTCAATCGGTAAAATTTCCTGACCATAATTATACTCAGGCCCGATTGGTTTTGAGCGATCTTTTTTTCACCCCAATTTATTTCTTTTAAGTTATTTTTCAGGGCAGGTGCTTCTTTATGTCAAAAAATAAAAGTGTTGCTTCAATCCAAACTCTCAGTCGGGCGATGATCCTCTTTGATAAATTATATGATTCCGCTGTGCCGCTTGGCGTCAATGAATTAGCAAAGCAGTGCGACATGAATCTTTCAACAGCCTTCCGCATTCTTAAAACGCTTATGCAAGGCGGGTGGGTCTACCAGTGCGAAGATGATCGATACATTATTAGCCCGCGTTTTTCATTTATAACAGAACGTACGGGTTTTTACTTTGCGCTAAAGGAAATCTCAGCCTTCACGATGGACAGGATCACCACGCAGGAAACCCAGGCCATGAATCTGAGCGTTCTCAAAGATAGGACGTGTATAATTTTACAACAATCACGAACCACCAAATTAATGGATTTAATTCCTCCTGTTAACTCTACGCTTCCATTTCATGCCTCTGCTTCCGGTAAGATCATTTTGGCTGGATTGCCCGATCCATTGCTCCGTCTCTATATGGCTAATATGAATTTCGAGTCTTTGACGAAAGACACCATTACTGACCATGCCGTGCTTACACGAACCCTTGAAGTGGTGCGTCAAGACGGTTATGCCCTAGATCTCTACGAAACAATGGAGAACTCCGTTTGTATAGCCGCGCCAATTTTAAGAAACGATGGAGAAACCATCGCTGCTTTGTCGTTTTCCGGCATTATCGGCGCGTTCGATCAAGAGTTGCTCAACCACTACCTACCCGTTCTTCGCCAGGCGGCGGATGAAATCTCAGACAATTTGTTTCAAACTTATCAAGGGGAAAGTATTTACTATAGCAATTCCAGATGAAGAACTCTGTAGCGACAAGACCTATCGTACTGCTTTGACCATGCAGTAAATTGTGCCGACGCCTCACAGGGCCGGGAAACCCGCTCCCGGCTGAACGCCCTGAAGGAATGTCGGGTCTTCTGTCAGGAGAGGCCCAATGAAATTATTGCTCACATCCGGCGGCGTCAAGAACACACGGATCCGCGAGGCGCTGATCGATCTGCTGGACAAGCCGATTGCCGACTGCAACGCCCTATGCATCCCTACGGCGGAGTATGGCCACCCTTGGTGCACGCCGACCTCGGTTTGGCGCTTCATCGCCGGCCGGACCCCCGCCCCCATGTGCGACCTGGGCTGGAAGTCGGTCGGCGTCCTCGAACTCACTGCGCTGCCCAGCATCAGCCGGAAGCGCTGGGTTCCCTGGGTGCGGGAGGCTGACGTTCTGCTGGCGGACGGCGGTGATGCCCTGTATCTGTGCCACTGGATGCGGCAGTCCGGACTAGCGGACCTCCTCCCGTCGCTGCCCAGGACGGTCTGGGTGGGGGTGAGCGCCGGCAGCATGGTGATGACCCCTCGAATCGGTGATGACTTCGTCAGTTGGAAACCGCCCGCCAGAGACGACCGCGCCCTCGGGCTCGTCAACTTCTCCATCTTCCCCCACCTGAATCACGAACTCATGCCGAAAAACACCATGGCCGCGGCGGAGAAATGGGCCGCAGACATCCCAGGTTCGGCGTACGCGATTGACGACGAGACCGCAATCAAAGTGGTTGACGGCGACGTCGAAGTTATCTCCGAGGGGCGCTGGAAGCTGTTTACGCCTTGAGGAAATGGGAAGAGACTTCATCCGCTACCGACGGAAAGATCGGCCGGCAGCAGGGTGTACGATGNNTGAGGCCGCGGGAGCAGATGTTCGGAGGCGGTTCATCACGTGCATGTAGCGGGAGATGTCATGCTGACGCCCGGTTTGGATCTGGGCGGTAAAGAAAGGAGCGCTTGGTGGAAAAAATTGTGGTTGTTACGGGCGGCGGCAGAGGCATTGGGGCAGCGACCGCCAGGCTGCTGGCGGCCGAGGGGTATGCAGTTTGCGTAAACTATCGTTCAAACGCGGCGCGCGCCCATGCGCTGGTCGAGGAAATTGACCAGGCGGGCGGCAGGGCTTTTGCGTCCAGAGCTGACGTCTCGCTTGAAGATGAAGTGATGGGGTTATTCGATGCGGTGGAGCGCCGCTATGGACCAGCGACCCATTTGGTTAACAACGCCGGTATTCTGTTTCCCCAGGCCCGACTGGTTGAAATGAGCGTGGCGCGCTTTAATCAGATCTTAATCACCAATGTGACAAGCTGCTTTTTGTGCTCGCGGGAGTTTATCAAGCGCGCCGATTCCCCGGGCGCAATCGTCAACGTCTCATCGGTTGCATCCAGGACGGGTTCGCCTTTTGAATATATCGACTATGCCGCGTCCAAGGGGGCCATGGACACGCTAACCAAGGGGCTGGCGCTGGAAGTAGCGGCAAAGGGAATTCGGGTCAACTCGGTAAGACCTGGATTCATCCATACCGAACTGCATGCAGACGGCGGCGAGCCCAATCGCGTAGCCCGTCTGGCTCCTCAAATTCCAATGCAGCGCGGCGGCGAACCCGAAGAGGTTGCCAATGCCATTGCCTGGCTCCTCTCTGATGCAGCATCGTACGTCACAGGATCGTTCATCGATTTAGCCGGCGGAAAGGTGGCAGGTGGCAGGTGGCAGGAAACGATATTTCACTACTCCGCAACCCCCCAACTTCGCCACCCCGCTCTCCGTCCCTCCCCGAATCTAATCATTCGTCCGGTCAATGGCCAGCCGCAACCGGTACTCCTCGGCCATAAGTATCTCTATTTTCCTCTCAATCTTGCTTATTTGGCGTTGATTGGCGCGCGTCGCTTCTGCCGCGCGCAGGCGCGTCAACTCTCGCCGCGCCTGTTCGAGCGCACGGCGAACAGCCTGCTTGCGGGCGATGAGGTCGTGGCGAGAAGGCATGGCGGCAGGAAAGAGTATCCCCAATCTTCGGTTACCTCACAACTTGCGACTTGCCACCTGCGGCTTGCCTACTCATCCCTAAATTCTTCCGGAATAAATTCTTCCTCTGAGAAGTCCCGGGGCGTGCGGGGTCGGTAGAGAAGATAGGCAACGCCCACGCTGCCGAAGTAGAGAACAATCAGCGGGGCCATAACGATGGACATGTTAATGGGGTCGATGGTCGGCGTGATGACGGCCGCGACAATCGCGATGATGACAATGGCCTGCCGCCAAACGCGCAGAAGGGCTTTTCCGCTCACCATGCCGGTGCGGGCCATAAAGGCAATGACCAATGGCGTTTCAAACGCGACGCCGATCCAAAAGACGATGCGGGTAACAAAGCCGATATAACGATCGATCGTCCATTCCTGGCGGATGACGTTGCCCAGAAAGTTCTGAAGAAAACCCACGGCGACAGGCAGAAGCATGTAATACGCAAAGGCTGCGCCGGTAAAAAAGAGGAGCATCACCCCGGGCAAGGTCAACAGCAGTGTACGCTTTTCGTGGGGGTAGAGACCGGGACTGACAAAGGCGATGATCTGGTAGACGATGATGGGCATGGCCAGCACCGCGCCCACGGTGATGCTCACCTTAAAAAAGATGGTGATGGTATCCGTGGGGCCAATCGCAATGGGATCGGCGTCCAGGGCCGTGAGGGGCCGGATGATAAAAGCCAGCAGCGGATTGACAAAGAGCATGGCGAGCAGCGTCCCGATGAGGAGCGCACCTACTACCCAGAGCAGGCGCACGCGCAGCTCGATCAGGTGCTCCATGAGCGACATGCTGCTGTCAATCGTCGGGTCGTAGACGTCCGTACTGCGGCTCACCCGGACTTCTCCCCGCTGTCAACTGGATTTGCTTCGCTCGATTTGGGCAAATCGTCGTCCCGATGGCCGTTAACCGCGGCCTCAGGCGGGAGAATCGTGCGCGCTTCTTCCTCCTCTTCGACCGCTTCCGGCCTTGCCTGGGCAGCGCCGGTCTGAGTGGACGGCGGGACGGCCGTCGGCGCTTTTTGCCGGCTGGGTGAAGAAGCCAGAGGCTTCGCCTTTGGATCCGTCGCCTCTTTGATCAGATTATTAGCCAGTTTTGTGGGGTTGATTTCATCCAGCATTTTCAGCTCTTCGCTGAATTGGGAAGTAAATTCGCTGGAGAGGGAGCGGATTTGCGCGATAATTTTAGCGACTTCCCGGGCCGCGCCGGGCAGGCGTTCCGGCCCCAGCACAACAAGCGCCAGGATCATGATGAACACCAGCTCCATAATGCCGATACCGAAAAAATTATCCATAAGTGATAAAAGGTTCTAAGTTACTGTACAGCCTCCGGGAGGTTTCTCTCTGGGAGCGATATGCTTTCCGCAGACCCTCCCGGAGGGGCCTGTACAGATACGGTTCTAAAAGGTCACACGCTGCGGATCATCCATGGCCGCACCCAGGACGCCGTTGATGAAGCGCGGGCTGCTGTCGCCGCCGAAGGCCTTGGCCAGCTCGACCGCCTCATTGATGACGGCCTTGGGCGGCGCATCCGTTTCGCCCGCATGCAGTTCAAAGAGCGCCAAACGCAAAATATTGCGATCGATAATGGCCAGCTGGGCGACCGGCCACTCAGGCGCATAACGGTGAATCTGCGCGTCCAGTTCCGGCAGATTTGTTACCACGCCGGCCACAAGCCAACGCAGGTACCGGCTGCCCTCTTCGTTAAGTTCGCCCGCCGCCAGATGCTCATCCACCACCACGCCGGGCGCATGGTGTGCGCTGTCGATCTCGAAGAGGGATTGCAGGGCGACGCGCCGGGCGCGCTGGCGCTGGCGAATCGTGCGTTGAAAGGCTTTGCGTTCATCCTTTCCATGGAGTTGATTCGCCATGGGCGCATTCTCTTTGATCGCGTTGGACGAGCTCGTCGCCTGGGAATTATCCGTCATAAAGGTATGGGTTCCGCTCAAATCTACGCGCTACATCATGGCCAAACCGCCGTCTACGCTCAGCACCTGTCCGGTAATGAACGCAGCCCGTTCATCAGCCAGGAAGGTCACGGCGTAGGCGATTTCTGCGGGCGTGCCCATGCGACCCAGAGGCGTCTGGGCAATGATGGCGTTATGTTGTTCATCGCTGAGCACACCGGTGAGTGATGTGGGAATGAAGCCCGGCGCGATTGCATTCACAGTGATATTGCGGCTGCCAATTTCCTTGGCCAGGCTCTTGGTAAAACCGATAATACCCGCTTTGCTGGCCGCATAATTGCTCTGGCCGGCCTGGCCGGTCAGGCCCACCACGCTGGTGATGTTGATGATGCGGCCTTTGCGGCGCTTGAGCATGCCCCGCACCGCAGCCCGACTGACCGCATAGACGCTCTTCAAATTGGTGTCCAGTACGATGTCCCAGTCATCTTCCTTCATGGTCATGAGCAGGGTATCCCGGGTGGTGCCCGCGTTATTGACCAGAATATCGATGGGACCCAGTTCCTTGGTGACGGCTTTGACCAGATTAGCGGCTTCGTCTGGATTGGTCAGGTCGGCCTGGAAGAGAGCGCACCGTCCGCCCGCCTCGGTAATGGCAGCCTGCACGGCTTCCGCGCCCGCGGCATTGCCGCGATAGTGCACGGCCACCGCAGCGCCCTGCGCGGCCAACTCCTGTGCAATGGCCGCACCGATTCCGCTGCTGCTGCCCGTCACCAATGCAACTTGTTCCTCAAATCCCATTTTTACCTCTGTACCATTTCGTTGACGTCTTCCAAACGGATGCGGCGTAAAACTACCCAACCATTATAACGCCGGGACCGGGTTTCGGCGAACGCGGGGCGGCTAATCGAATAAGCGTATTGGGCGTACAGCGCCAGCGACACAGGCAAGGCGATCAAGCGCCCGCCCCCTCTTTCGCGGGGCGTCAGGTTTGTTTTATGCGGCAACCGCCGCGACCAGGGCCTCCACGCCGGCGACATCATGAACGGCCAGACGCGTCGTTTTGCGATCGATGCGCTTTATAAGCCCCGTGAGCACGTCGCCCGCGCCGATTTCCGCAAAGCGGGTCACGCCTTCCGCCAAAGCCAGCTGCATGGACTCGGTCCAGCGCACCTGACCGGTCAACTGGGCCGTCAACTCGGCACGGATAGCTTCCACATCGGTGAGCATAGCGGCGCTGGTATTGGCGATGAGCGGCACGGCGGGCGGCAGCAACGGCGTAGCGTCGATGGCAGCACGCAGGGCCGCGGCGGCCGGCTGCATGAGCGGACTGTGGGCGGCAATGCTCACCGCCAGGGGAATCACCTTGCGCGCGCCGGCATCGCTCAGCCGGGCCATGGCTTCCTCCATGCCCGCTTCATTGCCGGAGATGACGATCTGCCCGGGGCAGTTGTCATTGGCGACCTGAACAACCCGATCAGGCGCCTCACTCACCCGGGCGCAGATCGCGGCCACCTCTTCCGCGGACAGGGCCAATACCGCGGCCATGCGACCGGGCGCGGTGGTTCCGGCTTCCTGCATGAGGCGTCCGCGTTCGCGCACCAGGCGCAGGCCGTCGGCATAACTGAGGCTGCCGGCCGCAACCAGCGCCGTATACTCCCCCATACTGTGGCCCGCGACAAAGCATGCGCCAGGGCCGTCTTGCCCTGCATCCGGCGCGGAGAGTTCCTGAGCGAGCACGCGCAACACGGCGACGCTGGTCGCCAGCAGGGCCGGCTGGGCGTTGATGGTGTCGGTCAATACCTCTTCCGGACCGTTGAGGCACAGATCGCTCAGCTTAAAACCCAGCAGATCATCCGCCTCTTCCAGCGTTTCCCGGGCAACGGGATAGGCCGCGGCCAGTTCGCTGATCATCCCTGCATGCTGACTGCCCTGGCCGGGAAAAAGAAACGTTGTAGCGGAGAAACGCGTTAAAAATGAGAATTCGTTCATGTGCATCATCCGTAGGAATGGGCCCGCAAAGCCGCGCGCGGTCGATTATCGGGAACAACAAACAGGGGATTTGGCATACGCTCCAAATCCCCTGCTGTTTACACTGCGTGTCCGCCGTTTATTCGTCGTCGGTTGTGATGACCTGGCGGCCCTTGTAATAGCCGCACGCAGGACAAATGCGATGCGGCAGCATCTTCTCGTGGCAGTTCGAGCATTCCACCAACTTCGGCGTGCCGATGGCATCGTGCGCACGACGGCGGTTGCGGCGGCCTTTGCTCACTTTTCGTTTTGGCAGCGGTCCCATGATTCAGTCTCCTTCAAATAACGCAATAGTACGCTTCGTCACAAAGTTAATAGGTTTCTTGTCTAATCGTCTTCCGGATCATCCGTTTGGAGTTGCAGTAGCGCCGCCCAACGGGGGTCTACCGGCGGCTCGTCATCGGCAGGCTGTCCGGACGCGCGCTCCAAATTCTCCAACTCGGTCAGATAACGGGTTAAATTAGGACATTGCCCTTCCCCGTCCCAGTTACAGCCCGGCGCCATAGGGCTGGCCAGCCACAGATCCTGACGTATAACCTCTGAAAGGTCCAGAATGTGATGCGAGTCGATGAGCAGCGCATCGTCTTCCAGCTCGGCAAGCGTTCCCTCAAATTCCTGCGGATCAATCGCACGACCGGTATGAACCTCGGTCAACGTATGGAAGTTTTCCTCAAGCTGAAAGCGCACCTCCTGGGCAATTGGCGCAAGACAGCGGTTACAGGTTACGCGCAGCGCGGTCGAAAGTTCGCCGGTGACCAAAACGCCGCTATTGGTGCGCAGCATCTGAATCTGGCCGACCAGAGGACCAAGCGCTTCAAGTTCGGGGTCCAGTTGGCTAATCTCCTCAATCAGATCATAGCGGCGGGTCGAGCCGATGGGTTCCTGGAGCAATTGGGCAACATTAAATTGCATGGTTCTGCATCCTCGCCCGTAGGTCGCGTCATGGCGACAATCTACATTCTGTCAAAGTGCGTTGCCGGATTTACCGCTCTATTGGGCGGAAATCGGGCAAACAAAACGGAGCGCATCCCCGCGGACTGTACGTCCGGGCGATCACCCCGTATGCCAGCAAACAGACAGTATAGCTTTGAGCGTTACTTCTGTCAAAATGCGGAAGGAATTTACCGGTGTTGCTTTACTCCCGCGCCACCGGTGATTTCTCCTGCAGGATGCGAATCCCGTTATCCACCTGCTGAGAGATGATGCGCAGCTTCTCGGCCAGTTCCTCCAGCACCTCGGTGGCGTAGGCATCGGCCGAACGGGAATGCTCATCAGCCTGTTCCTTGCTGCTCATGACGATGCGTTCCGCCTCGCGCTGGGCAGCCTGGACCAGGGCGTTATCGCTGAGCATGGACCGAGCCCGGGTATTGGCCTCCTGGATAATGCGGCGAGCCTCCTCTTCCGCCTCGGCCAGGATCTCGTCACGCTCGGCCAGCGTCCGCTCGCTCTCGCGGATGGAGCTGGGCACCGAAATGCGCATATGCTCAATCAGGCGCGCAAACTCGTCGCCGTTGACGACGCGGTAGGGAGACATGGGCACGGGGCGGCCTTGTTGCAGAAGTTCCGCCAGTTGATCAACGAGTTGTAAGATGGCGATAAGGCGCCTCCATCAGGGCAATCACGTCAGGCCGTCTATGATAGCGGCTATCCGTGATGGGTAAATTTGGACTGAGTACGCGTCATCTTCTCAGCCGGTTCAGCGGGATCGGGATAGGAGAACTTATGGCGCAGGGCCCGCCGGACATTATCCGGCGCCCAGCGCGCATAGTCGCCGTTCAGGCTGGCCACTTCCTTCAGAATGGTCGCGCTCAAATAAGCGTATTCAGTAGGGCAGAAGAGGCAGCAAAGTTCAATGTCAGGAGCGAGCTGACTATTCGCCCAGTGAATCTGATGCTCGAACTCAAAATCGGTCACATTGCGCAAGCCGCGCACCATGACGTCAACTTCGTGCCGGCGGGCGCAATCAACGGTGAGCCCCGCGTAATGGGTGACGCTCACGTTAGGCAAATGGGCGAGGGCCGCCTGGGCTAATTCAACACGCTCGTCGGTGGAAAAGAGCAGCTTCTTGGGCGGCACGTCATAGACGGCAACAATCAGGTCATCAAAGAGACGACAGGCACGCGTCGCAATATCGATATGTCCATTGTGAAGGGGATCGAATGTTCCCGGATAGAGCGCCCGCGTCATGAGAACCGGCCTTTCTCTCTTTGTGTCTGATTTGGGTTTGGTCGGCAGCCCATGCTGCGAGATTGGCTGTAAGCAGAGAAATCTGCCCTCCATTATACGTCATATCGCCGGCAGAACAATAGACGGGCCTGTGCGCCGGGTGTATTTCAGTCTGAGGGCAGAAAGCGAGCGAAGACCTGGTTGCCGACCATCAGTCCGCGCCGGGTCAGACGGATGCGCTTCTCGTCAACCGTTACGGCTCCCGCAGGAACCAAATAGGCCAATTCCGGCGCAAACATATCCTCCAATGCCTGACCGTAACGCTGCTGAAAGCGCGCCTGCTCTACGCCCTCCTCCACCAGTCGCAGGCCCAGCATCATCGTCTCGCCCATGCTGAGGCGCGGATCAATGACCTCGTGGAAAGCCGTCACCGTCTCCCCCGCCATGACGCGCCGCACATAGCCGGGAACAGGCTTATGGTTGCCCCAGCGCTGCTCTGTTTGTCCGCCGGCCGGATCGGCCAGGGTCATGTGGCTATGTGCGCCGGGGCCAATGCCCAGATAGGCTTGATTGCGCCAGTAGACCAGATTGTGGCGGCAGGCCCGGTCGGGCATTACCGCATCATCTCCCGTATCCCGCGCCCAGTTGGAGACTTCGTAATGGCGATAGCCTGCCGCAGCCAGACGCGCCATGGCCAGCTCGTAGTGATCCGCGGCATTTTCCTCATCCGGGGCCGGCACGCGCCCGGTTTGCACCCAGTGATACAAGGGCGTCTCCGGCTCGACAATGAGGCTGTAGAGGCTGAGGTGTTCCGGCTCCAGAGTCAGCGCCTGCTCCAGCGTAGCCAGCCAGGCCTCCGGGCGCTGATTGGGCAGGCCGAAGATGAAGTCCAGGTTGATGTTGGCAAATCCGGCTGAGCGGGCCGCGTCAACCGCGCGGCAAGCGTCATCCCCGTCATGGATGCGCCCCAAAAAGCGCAATTCCTCGGGCTGAAAGCTCTGCACGCCCAGGCTGATGCGCGTCACCCCTAAATCATGCAGCAGGCGAAATTTGCGGCGATCCACAGTGCCCGGATTGGCCTCGCTGGTGATCTCGCAATCCGCCGTCAACTGAAACGAAGTGTGAATCTGTTCCAGCAGACGCGCAAGGAGCGCTTCATCCAGCACAGTAGGCGTGCCGCCGCCTATGAAGACGGACGTGACGGGCTGCCCGGCAAGCCGCGGCGCCCACAGCGTCATCTCCCGGCAGAGCGCGTCCACGGTCGATGCGAAGCGCTGCTCCAAACCGGCATATGTATTGAAGTCGCAGTAGGGGCACTTTTTTTCACAAAAGGGGATATGAACATAGAGCCCGAATGCATCGTGTGGATTGCTCAAACGATTGACCTGGTTAGACGGAATCGGACCGGCGGAGTCAGACGCGAGCTACTGATTTTCCAGACGGAAGCCATGGCCGCGCACGGTGACGATATAGCGGAACTCCTCGTCGGTCTCGACAATCCGCTCGCGCAGGCGACGCACCAGCGCATCAATGGCCTGCTCGCTCACGCCTTCGCCATCGGCTTCGGGCCAGACCGCGTCAATGATCTGCTCCCTGGTCACCACGCCGCCGCCTGAATTCCACAGGGCCTCCAACAGCCGATACTGATGCAGGCTGAGGGGCGGATCGATGAGCACGCCATTTACCCACACCTGGCGGGTTTCCTGATCCAGACGCAGCCCTTGTTTTTCCGTTTCAAAGGAGAGGGGTGCGGTGGCGCCCGTATCCACGAAGGCCAGCTTAAAGCGCAGCGCAATCTGAATTTCATCGCCGTCGTGCAAGGGCGACGGCTGGCGAATATCCTGGCCGTTTAGGTGCGTGCCGTTTTTGCTGTCCAAATCCTCCAGCATGTACTCATCGCCGTTCCAGGCAATACGGGCGTGGACGCGGCTGACCTGGCGATCGGGGAGGGAGATGGTGCACTCCTCGCTACGGCCAATCAACAGCGGATTGGAACGGCTTAACGGCCAACGCCGTCCCGCTTCAGCCCCGCGTTGCAACACCAGCATGGCGCTCTCTTTGCTTTTAGCGGGTAATTGTTCCGTAATCGAGTCGGTCGTCATGCCGGTCCCTTCATCTACGCTGTATAAGGTTTAATTTTAACGGCAAAAATTGCACTTCTACCTTAATGGGCGTTGCGCTAGGCAATTTGCAGCGAGCGATGTGTAGGGGAAAGATGCAAAATTGACAGTGATACGCCGTGAAACGCATAATAAATACGGTCGGTATTATACCAAATGTAATGAATGGATGAAATTGACGACATAAAACGGTTGTCGGTTCGGTCGCTATTTCTACCGCCGTTTCTATCGTCACTTCCATTGTTACGCTCGAACTATTGAATTCGTTATTCCGGGCAGGGGCGGCCGCGTTATGCACATTTTAGAACCCGGCACAGTATTGCGCAAGCGATACGAAATTCTGGAACTGGTCGGCCAGGGCGGCATGGGAGCCGTCTACAAAACCAACGATCTGCGGCTGGAAGGGCGCGTCTGCGCGGTGAAGGAGATTATGCCCCTCCTCACTGTGGAAACCGCCACGGAAGAGCAACTGGATCAACTGGCCGAACAATTCCGCACCGAGGCCAGCGTTCTCGCCCGGCTGGATCACCCGAACTTGCCCAAAGTGTCCGACTACTTCTCCCTGGGGCGGAAAGAGTACCTGGTCATGGATTTTGTGGGCGGCCGGGATCTGCAGGAGATGCTGCAAGAGGCCCGGCGCAAGGGCGAATTCCTGCCCGAGGAGCAAGTCCTGGCTTGGGCGGATCAACTGCTCGACGCTATCAGCTATCTTCAGGAACAGGATCCGCCGGTCATGCACCGGGACATCAAGCCCAGCAACATCAAGATGACCCCCCGGGGCAGCATCAAGCTGGTCGATTTCGGGCTGGTCAAAATCCTGCAACCCGACGAAACGCGCACGGTGACGGTAGTCCAGGGGCGGGGAACCGTCGCCTATACGCCGCTGGAACAGTATGGCGGCGATACGGGCTTTACCGATTTGCGCAGCGATATTTACAGCCTGTGCGCGACGCTCTACCATCTTCTGGGCGGCGAACCGCCCGTGGATGCAAAACAGCGTTTTCTGCAACCCGGCTGTCTTACCGGCCTGCGCGAGCTAAATCCCGCGGTCTCTCCCCGGGCGGAGCGAGCCATCTTTCAAGGGATGGCTATGCACCCCAACGAGCGCCCTGCCAATGCCGAAGAAATGCGCGAGCTGCTCCTGGGTTCGGCCATGCCGCTCAACCGTATTCTCCTCCAGCAGCAGTCGCTGGGATTGGTCCAGGCCGTGGATGTTCAGGCGTGGAACAAGATTTTTCGCCAAAACCGGGTGCTGGTCGGCGTGGTCTTTGGCCTGCTCGCCCTGGCCACATTGATTTCCATAGCGCCGTAAATAAGCAGGAATCAGGACAGAATCCCCCAATCTCAATTCCTTCCTACGCCTCCCCAATCAAATCACCCACAATCTTACCCGATGACAGAACTCCCGGCAGCCCGGCCCCGGGATGGGTGCCCGCGCCGGCAAAGTAGAGATTGTCAAAGTCCTCCGACCGGTTGTGGGGACGGAACCAGGCCGACTGCAAGAGCGTAGGCTGAACGGAAAAGGCCGAGCCCAGGTAGCTGTTGAGCGCGCCCTGAAAATAGAGGGGATCCACGTACTGCTCCACAACGATATTCTCCTGCAAGCCGGGCAGGTAATTCTCCTCCAGAAAGTTCATAATCGCATTGCGGTAGGGAATGGCCCGAGTGCGCCAATCGATGTCCGCACCCAGATGGGGCACGGGCGACAGCACATAAAATGACTCATGTCCCGCGGGCGCAATGGACGGATCGGTGAGGGTGGGCATGTGCAGATAGAGCGAGAAATCCGCCGGCAGATCGCGGTTGGCAAAGATATCGCGCAGCAGCCCCTTATAGCGTTCGCTAAGAATAATGTTGTGGTGCGACAGTTGCGGATAGCCCGGCTCGGCTTCAATATAGCGCTTTTTGGTCCCGAAATAGATGACAAACAGGGACATGCTGTATTTCAGACCCTCGATCCGCCGATCGCTGTTCTTATGCCGCGGGGCCGCCGAAAGCAGGTTCAGATAAGTCCACGCCACATCGGCGTTGGAGACGACGCTGTCCGCCCCATGCGTGGAACCGTCGGCCAGGCGCACGCCTGTGACCCGTTGTCCTTCGGTGGTAATCTCCGCCACTTCGGCATTGAGATGCACGTCTACGCCCAGCTCATCCAGCAGGCGCCCAAAACCGGCTACAATCGATCCGGTGCCGCCCAATGCATAGTGGACGCCCCACTCGCGCTCCAGATAGTGAATCAGCACGTAGAGGGAAGCCGCATCCAGGGGATTACCGCCGATGAGCAGGGGATGAAATGAAAAGCAGCGGCGCAGAAAATCATCCTGAATATACTTGCTCACGTAGCCGTAGACGCTGCGATAGGATTGCAGGCGCACCAGATCAGGAACGACCTTCACCATATCATTTACGTTGAGAAACGGTTGGTCGATGAGGGCCATTCCGGTATTGAAAATTTCCTCGGTGGTGGCCATAAAACGCGTATAGCCCTCTTTGTCCCGGGGATTCCACGCGTCGATTTGCGAGAGGATGTAATCGTGGTCGCCGTTATAGTTGAAGGCCCGGCGATTGTGGTCAAAGATGCGATAGTAAGGATCACATTCGACAAGTTGAAAGTACTCTTCCCGCTTGCGGCCGGCTATCTCCCAAATTTCGTCAAAGAGCCATGGCGCGGTAATGACGGTAGGGCCGGCGTCGAATTTGAACCCATTGTTTTCGTAAACGTAGGCCCGGCCGCCCAGCTTGTCCCGCTTCTCAAACAGTTCGACTTCATGGCCCTGAACGGCCAGGCGCACTGCTGCGCTTAATCCGCCGAAGCCGCTGCCGATCACAATTATTTTTTGCTGCATGAATTAGAGGATCCTTTGCCCCGTGAAAATTAGACTGCAAAAATGGGAATGCGAATATTTGACGGTGCTTGCAGACTCCATGCGGGCCCGGTGAAGGTGCGCCCGGCACGCATCACGAATCGTCACGCTTTGCGCCGAGCAAGCCTGCGCCCGCAACAATCACCACCGCGGCCACCGCGGTATAAGCGACCAGCGGCGTGGCCCAATGCTTATAGGCAATACCCGCAAAGGACCAAACCAATACACCTGCATAGACGACGTCGTGGCGCATCCAGCCGAAGAAGACACCCGCAATGGTCGCAACAGCAAGCATGATGACCGCCCACAGTTCAGGTGAAATTCCCCCGCCGCTCCAGCCAACGGAATTCAGCAAAGTAGTTGCGTTGGCAATGGTCGCAACGGTAATCCAGCCCAGGTAAAGGCTGAATGGCGCGTAAAGCAGCCAAAATTCCCGCCGCGATGCCGGCTTGCGCCCCTCATTCAGGCGCATGTAGACGATGATAAGCGACGCCAACAACCCCAACATCACCAACAGCGTCCAAGTAAACAGCTCATAATGCCAAAGCACAATCCAAATGACATTAAAGAGAGAGCTAAAAATATAAGGATAAGCGATACGGCGCTGAATGGAAACCGTGCGCTGAGAAGGCAAGGCTTGATAAACTGTGTACCCGGCCAGGGCCACATAAATGAGCCCCCAGATCGAAAAAACATAGCCGGCCGGCACGAAGTAGACATTGAACCGATCGGAAATTTCAGCGGTTGTCAGGTTATTAATCGGAATTATATCGGCCAGCAAATTGCTGGCAATAACGGAGAGGGTGGCGATGATCACCAAAATCTGGCGCAAAATGTCGCCGCTGGTCGAAGTCGTGGCAGAGTGCCTTGCCTTCGCGGCATGGGCAGAAGAGGGAGCAGCCATAAATCATAGTCCTTTCTGGGGCAACAATGGTGCAAAAAGATTATATAAAATTTATACATAGATTATATCACCGATTTCCTGTTTTCGATGAAAACGCTCTCCTCACGCCGCGCGGAGCAAATGGTTGACTGAACCGTGTCGGACTATAATAGGTCCGTAACGATCCAAAATTCACCAACTTTTCTGTCGTAGAATGGAGCTGCCGCTTATGTCCTCGCTTACCCCTGTCTTCACCTACATCGACGCCAACCGCGACCAATTTGTCCGCCGCCTGATGGACTATGTGAGCATGCCCAGCATCAGCGCGCACGGCGTCGGGATCGGCGAGGTAGCCGACTTTTTGCTGGAGCGCCTTCAGGCGCTGGGGATGGAAGCCTCCCTTGTGCCTACAGCCGGCTGGCCCATGGTCCTGGGGCGCCGCACGGATCGGCCCGGCGCGCCCACCATCCTTCTCTACGGCCACTACGACGTCCAGCCGCCTGATCCCCTGGATGCCTGGGTCTCACCGCCCTTCGCGCCGGAAGTGCGTAACGGACGCATCTACGGGCGGGGCGTAGGCGACAACAAAGGCCAGCACTTCGCCCAATTACTGGCCCTGGAATCATGGCTGGCTGTCGCCGACCAGCTGCCCTGCAACGTCATCGTCCTGCTGGAGGGGGAGGAAGAGATGGGCAGCCCCCACATCGCCGACTTTGTACGCGACTATCAGGATCAGCTGCGCGCCGATTTGGTTGTAATTGCCGATGGCCCGGTTCACGAAAGCGGACAGGCCGCAATTGCGTTTGGCGTGCGCGGGGTGGCCTCGTTTGAGCTGCGGGCGAAAGGCGCCAACCGGGACCTCCATTCGGGCGGCTTCGGCGGCGTTGCGCCCAACCCCATCTGGACGTTGGTACATCTCCTGGCCACCATGAAGAACGATCAGGGAGAGATCACAATCGACGGCTTCTATGATCACATCCAGCCGCCCACGGAACTGGAGCGCCGGGCCCTGGCGGCCCTGCCCGTGGATGTAGACGCGGTAAAGCGAGAGTTAGAGCTGAGCGAGTTGGATGCACCCCTTGATCGGGGCTACAACGAACGCCTTTCACTCTGGCCCACCCTCACCATCAACGGCTTCCACGGCGGCTACGGCGGTCCCGGCAGCAAGACGGTTCTGCCCAGCGAAGCCTTCTGCAAGTGCGACATTCGCCTGGTCGCGGACCAGACGGTAGACGATATTATGGACAAAGTAGAGGCCCACGTGCGCCGCCACGCGCCGAACGTTGAGTTCGTCCGCGAGCACGGCATGGATCCGTCCAAAACGCCCCTGGACTCGCCCTTTGTTGAACCCTTACGCCAGGCCATCCTTGCCGGCCGAGGCGAAGAGCCCCTCCTCATGCCGGCCAAGGGCGGCAGCCTGCCCAACTACGCTTTCACCCGCACGCTGGGCGTCCCTACCTTCCTGGTTCCCTACGCCAATCCGGACGAGGCCAACCACTCGCCCAACGAAAACCTGGAGGTGGATCGCTTCATTGACGGCATCAAGACCGGCGCAGCCATCTTGCACTATTTGGGGGAAATGAAGTGACCGAAAAACATCCCGCGCAGCAGGCCATGCAGAGCAGCAACGCGCCGGATGATCCCCACGCCGGCCAATGGTACGTAGCCGCCTTTAGCCGGGCACTTCAGCCGGGCGGCACGCTCAACTGCACCATCGCGGATCAGGAGATCGTCTTCTGGCGCACCCAGGATGACACCGAACAGGTCCATGCTGCATCCGCGGTCTGTCCTCACTGGGGCGGACCGTTGGGCGAAGGAAAAGTGACGGCCGACGGCATCCTCACCTGCCCATGGCACGGCTGGCGCTTTCGCAACGGCTTCTGCCTGGATCGACCGCGCCTCAAGCTGCCCCGCTATTTGGCCCACGATGACGGCATCCTGCTCTGGGTGCGCCTGCCTTGGGAAATGAAAGAAATCACCGTGCCGCCCCTGCAGTTCCGGCCCAGCAACATTCTTTCCTTCTGGTTCGACATCGACATCGAGTCAGACGTCTATCATGTCCAGGAAAATTATCTGGACTTTCTGCATCCGGCCGAGTA
>JAGRCP010000073.1 GCA_020433455.1 Caldilineaceae bacterium
AATCTTTAATCTTCAATCTTCAATCTTCAACCTTCTTTCTCTAATCTCTTCATCTCTGCACCTTTGTTTCCCCTATTCCCCCTTCACTGCTACAATTCTTTCTCCATGCGTTGTCTCGTCGTAAGTGATAAAGTTGATCCCGTTCTCTATAGCGCCGCTATCAAGCATCGCGTCGGTGATATCGACCTGATCTTGAGTTGCGGCGATATTCCCTTTTACTATCTCGAATACATCATCAGCATGCTCAACAAGCCGACCTACTATGTCTTCGGTAATCATGGGCGCGAGACGGAATATCAGAGCGGCAAGCATGGCGATTGGATGGTCAAAACTGAACCCATGGGCGCAACGAATCTTCATTGTCGGACGTTTCAGGAGGGGCCGTTGCTGCTGGCCGGTCTGGAGGGTTCGATTCGTTATAACAAGGCGCCGCGGTTTCAGTATACGGACAGTGAAATGTGGGGCAATATCGCGCGTTTGGCTCCCGGATTGCTCTACAATCGCCTGCGCTACGGTCGTTATCTGGACGTTTTGGTCGCGCACTCGCCGCCTTACGGCATCCACGACAGGCCGGATCGACCCCATCAGGGCTTCAAGAGTTTTCTCAATTTCATGCAGATGTTTAAGCCCGGTTACCTGCTCCACGGCCATATTCACATCTATCGCAATAACGAGACGACCTATACCAAATATCAGGATACGGAAATTATCAACGTCTACCCATACCGGATTCTGGATTTGGAACCGAAGATGCTCAACGAGTGAGGGATAAAGCGTGACGCATAATTTAAGGATGTCGGCTTGGCGCGCGGTCTGTCGCCAGGCGATGCAGAGCGCCGCCGAGGCTGAAGCCCGCGCCGCCTGGCAGTGCGGGCCGGACGAGGATATTCCGTTCAATTATCGCTGGGAGCACGTACAGCAGGTGGTTGCCACGGCAAACTGGCTGGGCCGCGTGGTCAATGCCGACGGTGAAATTGTAGAGGCCGCGGCCTGGCTCCACGATGTGCGCAAAACTACGCCCCATCATGCCCAGGCCGGGGCTGAGGCCGCGCTGGGCATTTTGGCCGCGACGGACTTCCCGGCGGAGAAAATTGAACAGGTCTGCACCGTTATCGCCCAACATGAAGGGTTGACGCGCGGGGAAGACGCCCCGCCCCTGAAACCGCTGGAAGCTGCGGTCTTGTGGGATGCGGACAAGCTGACCAAGCTGGGCGTTCAGGCGATCATCTACGCCATGAGTACGCCCCGCACCCGGGGACTGACCCTGGCGGAACGGCTGGATGGCTTCCACTCGTTTACCCGCAACGTGCTGAGCCAAACGGTCATGAGCATGAACACCCCGGCCGGCCGCGCGTTGGCCGAGCAGCGCTATCGGGAAATGTGCGTGGCCCTGGATGAATGGGCGCGGGATGCCGCAATCGGCGTCCGGGACGCTATCTGACGAACTACGGAGAAAATCTGCTTTGAAATATCACCTTATCACCATGGGCTGCCCCAAAAATCAGGTAGACAGTGACGGCATGGAAATGCTTTTGCAGCGGGCTGATTACGCCTACGCACCCACGCCCGACGGCGCGGATGTCCTCATCGTCAACACCTGCGGCTTTCTGGAAGCGGCCAAGGATGAGTCCATTGACGTGCTGCAGGAGTTGGGACGCGCCAAGCGCGCCGACCAAATTCTGGTTGCAGCCGGCTGTCTGGCTCAGCGCAACGGCCAGGAAGTGCTGACGCGCGCGCCGGCGGTAGACGGTCTCCTGGGTACGCGCCGCTGGATGGACGTGCTGGAACTCCTGCAACAGTTGCGCAGCCGTGAAAGCGGACGCGCCATGCAGCGCTACAGCCTGCTGGGCGATCCCGAGCATGAATTTGATGCGGCCGTGCCCCGTCCGCCGGTCGCGGGCGGCAGCGCCTATCTCAAAATTTCCGACGGCTGTAACGCGCCCTGCGCCTTCTGCACCATCCCCAGCTTCAAGGGCAAGCTGCGCAGCCGTCCACTGGATGCGGTGGTAGATGAGGCCCAGGCGCTTGTGGCCGCGGGCGCGAAAGAGCTGGTCATCGTCGCGCAGGATACCACCGACTACGGTCGGGACCGGGGCGAGCCGGACAGCCTGCCCCGCCTCCTTTCCGCTATCTGCAACCGCACCGGTGATGACCTGCGTTGGGTGCGCCTCATGTACGCCTACCCCGGCCACGTAAGCGACGCGCTTATCGAGGTCATGGCGACCCAGGAAAAGATTGTTCCCTACCTGGACATGCCCCTTCAGCATGGCGATCCCCGCACCCTGCGCCGTATGCGCCGGCCCAGCAAGCTGGAGATGGTCTATGATCACGTAGAAAAGCTGCGCATGGCTATGCCCGACATCGCGCTGCGCTCTACCTTTATCGTGGGCTATCCCGGCGAGACGGAAGAGGAGTTCCAGAGCTTGCTGGACTTCGTCGAGGCCATTGCCTTCGACAAGGTGGGCGCATTTCCCTTCAGCCCCGAGCCGGGCACGCCCGCGGCCGCACTGCCCGATCCCGTGCCGCCTGCGGTGCAGGAAGAGCGCTACGGCCGCCTTATGCAGGTGCAGCAGCAGATCAGTCTGGCTAAAAACCAAGCCCAGATCGGCAAGATGCTGGACATTTTAGTAGAGGGTGAAGGCGAGATCGAGGGGAGCGGCGAACCGCTGATTCTGGGGCGCAGCTATCGGGACGCGCCGGAAGTGGATGGGCTGGTCCTGGTGCCGGGCCTCAGCGGCGTGCCCGCGGGCGAGATGTTCCAGGTCCACATCAACGGCGCCATGGAGTACGATCTGGTGGGCGAGGCGCTGGTGGCGGAGACTTTCTCCAGCAAGAAGAGCAACCTCTCATTCTCGTAATTTCTGCTGAACAAAAGCGTTCGTTGTGGATCGATAACCATTGCCAAGCCGGAGGCCGCAATCTACGGTTGGATCGGTCTACCCACTCAACAATCCGTCCAGATAGGCTCCCAATGCGCGGTCGAAGCTGAGATTCGTATCGATGGGCATTTTGTATCCTTGGGCCGCTTCCAACGAACAGAATCCATGCAGCAGCGCACGCAGTCCGCGCAGAGCATGAACGCCGTCTTCATCCTGTACCCCGCACGAAGCCAGGATTAACAGAAAAATTTGCACCAATAACGCCGCCTGCCGTTCCAATTCTACTTCGCCGGCATCCGGCGCGCGCAAGGTGAGGGGATATAAGCCAGGGTGTTGGCGGGCGAAACGGCGATAGGCATGGGCTGCCGCCTCCAGCGCTGCCCGTCCGCTCTTGCCCGTGATAGCCTCTTGAATGAACCCGGTCAACAATGTCAGCCCATAAAGCGCCAGCCCGGCATGAAGATCATCCAGGCTCTGCACATGGTTGTAGAGCGACGGCGTTCTAATCCCCAACTCTGCCGCCAGCTCCGTAAGAGTGAGCGATGAAACCGCGACGTTTGCGTCGAGCATCATCGCGGCCTGTTTAATGACCTGCCCTCGGTTCAACCCTTGTCTAGCCATAGACTGCAATCCTCGTATTCTTCCCGGCTTCTTCCACAGCAGCCGTCATCGCGTCCAGCGGATCATCCAGTACACGGCCATGGCCTACCGCCAGCCGGGTTGGCTTCAGGGCAAGGAGGTGAGCCGCGCTCTGCGCCGCCAAAGCGGGTTGCCAGGTAGCCACGGCCGGCAGGGGAAAACGCCAGCGCATGACGCCGGATACGGCGATGCCGCCCAGCGTCTGGAAAGCATCACCGGCAATCAGCGTGCCGTCCCGCACATCCAAAAACGAAAGATGATCGGGTGAATGGCCCGGCGTGGTGATCACCCGCAGCGAACCAATTTGATCGCCGTCCGTCACCGTGCGATCCGCCTGGACGTCACAGGTTACATAGCTGCCGCTCAGTTTGTCCTGGGGTTCGTCGGGCAAGAGGAATGGGCCGTCACGCAGAAAGGCGGCAGTTCGCGCGCCGAGGGCAAGGTCTGCCTCAGGATACGCTTCCACAATCTGCGCGATATCGCCCACATGATCGCCATGGGCATGGGTCAGCGTAATGCGTGTTAGCGGTTTTCCGTACTGCTCGATTGCGCGCATGATGCCTTTGGTGCTGCCTGACATGCCTGCATCGATCAATGTCAATCCGTCCTCTTCTTCCAGCAGATAGGCATTGATCGCGCGGAATTGGATGAGCTGGAGAAGATATGCGCCGTGTTGGGTCGATTTCATGGTTGTCTCCTTTTACGTTGATGAAACTAATTTAATTAGTATATTAACTAATATAATTAGTTTTGTCAATTCTTCTTCAGCGTTGGTCAAGATGACAAGCGCCAATACTGGAAGGAAAAGGCACGACAGGGGAAGGCGGGATTGAAATGTCCTTGCCTATTCCGCACGAGCAAAAAATATTACTGGTGATACGCAGACTGCCCTGGCCCAAGCGACCGCGGCCTTAACCATAGGCGATAAAATCCAAAATCCTGAATGCCAAGCTGAGGCGCTGTCGGTGTTGATTCCGGCCTATCTGCAAAGCGATGCATTGGCGGATGCCGCGGCATTGATCGAGGAAGCGGCATCCGTCTATCGGTCCGCCCGCGCGATCACGGTTGCGCCGGGCATCGTTCAAGCGGCACTGATGGAGTTGGGTCTGCTGAATGGGGTGGCCGGGGCGGAGATGTTGGACGCCGTGCGGGTCGCGGCGGCAGGGTAGGCGCGGGGGAAAGGTAATGGTGAATGGTTAACGATTATCCACTAGCATGTATGAGGATTACCAAAACCAGCCTCGACGACGCTTGCGCAGCAGTTGGACAATCTGCGCGATCTGCTGTTGCAGGCCGCCCACTGTGCCTTCCAGCGCGCGCAGGCGGCTCTCCAGGCGCTCTTTGCGCATCTCTTCGCGCCGCTGGTATTCGGCCAAAACCCGCTCCAATTCCAGCATTCGCTCGCGCAGTTTGCGATTTTCACCCTTAAGATTAAAATTGTCCTGAACGATAACGCCCACGACTTCGCGCATGGAGGCTTGATTGCTGAGAACCGTCTGCTGGCTGTCGGCCAGGGCATTGAAGACGGACCGCAGCGCCTGGGGCATGGCGTCGGCATCGGCGGGAATGATGGCCGCATAGTCGTCCTCAATGTTGAGGGTCAGTTCGATCACATCGTCCAAAACGCTCTCTTCAGAGGCGTCACCCGCAGCCTCATCCGCGGCAGCTTTGGGCCCATAGACTGACGTATCCGACTCTGTCGCTTGTTCTGTTTGGGCCTGACGCAGAGCCAGGGTTTGGGCGATCTGTCCGTCACTCCGGCCCTCTTCCTGCAGGCGCAGGACAGTCCGCAGGGTCTCCAGGTCAGCCGCACTGTAGTGAGGATGCTCTCCGGTGACCTCATTGCCCAGAAAGAGAGCAAAGCGTTGGCTATAGCGCCAAAGCAGGTGCGGCTGGGTGTCCAGCGCCGTTGCCGCTTCGCTGAAGGGATAAGTCGCTTCTTCGATTGGGGTCTGACCGTCCTGGGGATTCATAGACGTATGGTGGGTTGAATAGGAGGAGTGAAACCGGATGACGGCGCTTAGTATCGTCCGGTTGGCGAATGCCGAGCGCCGTCAGGCTGTGCGGGCGAATAAATCCCGGCGGAAATCCGCATGCAGCTCCTGCCGGGAATCGAATCGTCAGATTTTCGTCGTGGTATTCACGCCATCTTGAATTAGTCGATTACCTGCCAGGTCGTATCGACCACATCGTCGTCATTTTTTTGCTCTCCATTGGGCGCGTTGTCCACACCATTCGCTCGGTTGACAGCGTCCTGAGGCGCCATGGCAATAAACATTTTCATTGCCGCGATGACCAGCGCAATGTCGTCAATGACGATGCCCGGCAGCAGATCGATGGGCGAGACCCAATAGACGAAGGCCAGGAACGGCAGTCCGAATTTTAATACTCCCGGGACGCGCGGATCGCGCAATAGCCGCCACGCCGTCATGGCATCACGCATGAGATGAAGGCTGAAACCGCTTCGATTAGTCGTTGAGTTCATAGAGAGTTGACTCCTCTGTCATAATGTTGGTCAGTATAGCGAAGTTTAGATTCTGTGACAATAATACTTTTGGCGTATCCTGATGTTTCTCGTTAACCTCTCCTGCAAGCAGTAAGGCGCATTGCCGTTATGCCCACGACCGCCCAGATGGTCGCCGATTATCCCGATATGCTTTTACGCGTCCTGGCTGAACTGCGCGGCGCTTTTCTTGACGGCTATGATTCGCGCACCGAAGGCGTCGCGCTCCTGGCCGCGCAGATTACCGATCCGCTCTCCGTCCAGATGGCCTATCAGGAGATTACGGACATCTATCCCCAGGCGAAAGACGCGATCGAAGTCATCCTCAAAGAGGGCGGCGAGATTGCCGAAGCCCAGTTCAGCCGCGCATACGGCAGCATTCGCCAGATGGGACCGGCCCGCCTGGAGCGGGAGCAGCCCTGGTTTGCGCCCGAAAGCATGGCCGAAGTTCTGTACTATTATGGTCTGCTGGGGCGCGGTTTTAAAGGCGCCGGCCAGAACGCCCGCACCATCGTCTATCTGCCCGAGGATATCGTTCCCTGGCTGCCCAATCCCCACGCCGCGGAAGATAACGAAACGCTCTCCGCGTCCGTGCTCTCTGCGCCGCCCAAAAGCCGCATCATGGCGGCCGATGACAGCTTCCTGGCGGATATGGGCTCGCTTTTGGGCTATATCCATACCGAAGGGTTGGGGCTGGACGGCAGCGGCCCCGGCGCGGAGGATGCCGAGCGCCTGGTGGAACGTTTGCAGATGCCCTTTGCGGCCGACGATGAGGAACTGAATGTCCGCCTGGCGCTTATGCTGCACCTGGCCAATCGCCTGGGCTGGCTGCGGCGCGGCGATGACGGACGCATCCACTTGACCGGTAATGCGGTTCACCGCTTTCTGGAGCAGACGCGCAGCGAACAGCGCCACACCCTCTGGGAGAGCTGGCGCCGATCGGCGGAGTGGAATGATCTCTGTCGCGTGCCCGGACTGGAGTGCGTGGAAAAGGGCGGAGCGTTTAATGATCCGCTTCAAACCCGTAATGCCTTGTTGCGCTTGCTGGGCAAGCTGATGCCCGGCTGCTGGTACAGCCAGGCTGATGTAGTTGACGCCATTCGCTCCCTTGAGCCTGATTTCCAACGCCCGACAGGCAATTACGATACCTGGTACATCCGGGATATCACTACGCAGGAATTCCTCAAAGGTTTCGAGCAGTGGGAGGCGGTAGAAGGCGCCTTGATTCGCTTCCTTTTCCGCGGGCCCCTCCACTGGCTGGGCGCGTTGGATTTGGCCGAGCCGTCCGCGGGGGATGATTTGCAAATTTCGCTGAGCCAGTGGGGCGCACGCTGGCTGGAGATGGATGTGCCCCAGCCCCACGAAGCGCCCCGCAGCCCCATGGCGGTCAGCGAGGATTTTACCGTCAGCCTGGATTTGGACACGGCGTTAAAGGAGCGCTTCCGCGTGGAGCGCTTTGCCCAGTGGAAATCCAGCTATCCCAAATACACGTATCAGATCAACCAGCGCAGCCTGGCCCGCGCCGCGGCCGAAGGAATTGACGGGGCCCGCATTGCGGCGTTCCTGCAAGCCCGGACGCGCCGTCTGCCCGAAAAGGTAGTTGCCGCGCTTCAGCGTCATGGGACAACCCCGGTATCTGAAACGTGACGGGTGACTCGTGAAACGTGATATACTCCCTCACGAGTCACGAATTACGGGGCCACGCCTCATTAACCATCTATCCTCATAAAGGAGAACCCCATGTCCGGTAAACTTACAGGCAAAACCGCAATCATCACCGGCGCCAGCGCGGGCATCGGTTGGGCCTGCGCCATGGCCCTGGCCGCAGAAGGAGCCAACCTGGTCGTCACCGCCCGGCGCGCAGAACGGTTGGCGGAACTGGCCATGGCCATTGATGCAGCCGGCGGTCGGGCGGCCACGGTAGTAGGGGATGCCGTGGAGGAAGCGACGGCCTTGCAGTGCGTCGCCGAGGCGGTAGAGAACTTCGGCGGTCTGGACATCCTCATCAACAACGTGGGCGTAGGCAACTACAAGAACCTGGTCGATACCAGTGTGGCCGAATATGATGAGTTGATGGTCACCAACATGCGCTCGACCTTTCTTTTCACCCGCCACGCCGCGCCCGTCATGATCGGGCAGGGGGCGGGCACGATTTTGACCGTCTCGTCCATTGCCGGCATCTACGGTTTTCCCGGTGAAGCGGTCTACTGCTCCACCAAGTTCGCACAGGTGGGCTTTACCCAGGCCCTGGACAAGGAGTTGCGGCCCCACGGGATCAAGGTGGGCGTTATCTGCCCCGGCGGCGTCAAAACCGAGTTCGCTCTGGGCAAGGGCCGTACGGAGCAGAGCGTCGCCGAATCGGAGATGCTGGATCCCGAGGATGTGGCGGGCGTGGTGCTTATGGCCTGCACCCAATCGCCCCAATCGCGCATCATCGAAGTGCAGATGCGTACCATGGCCGAGCCGCTGGCATAATTAGTTTGCATTCGCACAAAAGTTCTGGTTTACTAGGATTATGAGCGCCATCGGCAAGATTGTTAAATCCAACAGCCATATCGATTACGTCTGTCAGGTTTATGGCCCGGGCGAGTTTAATCCCCAGCCCGAGCCGGAAGCATATGCTTTCGGTACGTTTGTGGGGATCGATCGGGAGACGGAGGGGCAGGCCAATCCACGGTTGATCGGCGTGATCTATAACACCCTGCTCATGAACCCCGATTTCGGCACGCTGGGGCCGCGCCTCAGTTCGCGCGCGGAATTGGATGTCTTCTCGCCCGATTACCTGGCGGAGACGGCCACGCTCATCGGTGTTTTGGCCGTCGGCGTGGTGGATGAGGCTGGGCGCGTCCAGCAGGGCGTTCCCATGCCCGCGGCTGCCGTCAACGGACCTGTCCGCCGCCTGAGCGAGGCGGAGGTGCGCACTTTTCACACCAGTCCCAGCGGCGCCTTAATGCTGCACTATGCCGCGCTGCTCATGCGTCAGGGCGACCCGCTAATTGCGCCGCTCTTGCTCAATATTCTGGATAGCGTGGAGAAACTCTTTCCCAACGAGCGCAGCCGCTTAAATGTCCTGCGCAACACAATCGCCTGGCGGAGCATCGTCCAGCCGGCGGGGTGAGGCAAGTTGCAGGTTGCAGGTGGCAGGTGGCAAGTTGTCGGGTAATCGGAACCGGTAAGGCAATCCGTCATCCGTCCGGTTACCAACCCAACAACCTCTGCCTACCTGCCACCCCGCAACTCCGCCGCCCCGCCACCTGCTAACCTGCCACCTGTTAACCTGCACCATGACCCAACTCTGTATCGGTACTGTCAAAGGCCCGGGTGAAACGCCCAACGAATTTACCATCATTGCGCCGGATCCTGAGCGGCGGGTGAAGCATGGCGAGTTCGTCTATTACTACGCATACGTGGACGGCGAGGAGCGGCCCATCCTCGGCCGTATCACCGCGCGCCGGGCCGTGAAAATTTACCCCGACGGCTTTATGGCCGACCCGACCGTCCCCCCGCGGGAGGTGGCCGCGCTTCTGGGCTTTCAGGGGCAGGATGATGAGCTCTTCGAGTTGACCGTCGCGGTGCTGGGCTATCATCACCAGGCATTTGGCGACTTTATCAACCCCCGGGTTCCGCCCGAAGGCGGCGCTCCGGTCTACATTGCCGATGACGACTATCTGGCCGACGTGCTCAGCAAGCGCAAGCGAGCCGAGCGGGGCAGCGCGCACCTGGGCAGTCTCCTCAGCCGGGAGCCGGGAGCCGTGCCGCTGGCTCTGGACGTCCAGGGCTTTACCTCCACTCACCTGGCCATCATTGCCTCCACCGGCAGCGGCAAGAGCTATCTGGCGGGCGTGCTGCTGGAAGAGCTGATGATGCCCTACAACCGGGCCGCGGTCATGGTCATCGACCCCCACGGTGAATACAATACTCTCCAGGAAGCCCAAAATCTGGCTGCGTTTGCCGAAGGTAATTACAAACCCAAGGTGCGCATCTTCCGGCCCGACATGATCCGGGTGCGCATTGACAGCCTTTCCCTGGCCGATCTACGCTATCTTTTGCCCAACCTGTCGGAAAAAATGCACTATCAGCTGACCCGGGCCTTCAACTTTGCCCGCCGCAGCAGCAAGAATAATCACTACACGCTGGAGCAGTTTCTCTACGCCATCCGTCAGGTGGCTGAGGGCAAGCGGGACGAAGAGGAGGGCGAAGATGATCCCACCACGGGCGCGCTCATCTGGCGCGTCAACAGCGCACTGCGCAACAGTTCCATCTTCAATGATTTTGAGAACCTGGAGTTAGACGAACTGTTTGAACCGGGCCAGGTGACGGTCGTTCAGCTCAATGAGGTAGACCAGCGGGAGCAGCAGGTCATCGCCGCGACCATGCTGCGACGCATCTACCAGGCGCGCATGGACACGGCTAAAGGCAAGGTGACCCGGGAGGACAAGGGCTACGTGCCCTTTCCCGTCTTCTGCCTGCTGGAAGAGGCCCACAACTACGCGCCCGCCAATGCCGACGCGGTCAGCTCTGACGTGCTGAAGACGGTGCTCAGCGAAGGGCGCAAGTTCGGCGTGAGCGTGGGGTTGATCAGCCAGCGGCCGGGCAAGCTGGACAGCGACGTCCTCTCCCAATGCATGACCCAGTGCATTATGCGCATCACCAACCCCATCGACCAGAATCGCATTGCCGAATCGGTGGAGAGCGTGGGGCGGGACCTGCTGCGGGAACTACCCAGCCTGAGCAAGGGCCAGGTCATCGTCAGTGGCGCGAGCGTGAACACGCCCGTGCTCCTGCGCGTTCGTTCGCGTATCACCACCCACGGCGGCGAGAGCGTCAATGCGCCCGAAGAGTGGGCCCAGTGGTTCGAGCGGGATCAGGCCGCGCTCAACGCCCGGGACAGTGCGCTGCCCATCGACCGCCGGGCCGATCAGGAAGAGGACGGCGACATTTTGTTTGCGTAACGATCAAAGATTGAAGAGTAAAGAGTAAAGATTGGGGACCAGAGGCTCGCCGTCATTGGTCGGTTCTTTTACCCCCAGAACCTCCCCGCCCAATCTTCAATCTTTACTCTTCAATCTTTATATGCTTCACTCCTCGCGCTTAATCAACTCCAGCTCCAGCTTTTCGATGACGCGCACCATGTCGGTACGGGTGACGACGCCCACGACCTCGTTGTCTTCCACCACGACCAACAGGGTAATTTCGGGATCCAACATCCGCTCCATTACCTCGTCGATCTCGGCGTCAGGCCCGATCTGCACGGTGTCGAGATCGTCAACCCCCATCAACTCTTCGGCATTGGTGGCCAGCGCCTGCTGAAGCCGCTCTCGATATTCCCGGTATTCGCCCGGCCTCAAGGGGATGATGCTGGAGAGAAAGGCGAAGTAGGTCGGCTGATGGACCGGCGCGCTGCGCGAGATCAGGTCCAGCTCCGTGACCAGACCCTGGAGGCGACCCGCGCCGTCCACGACCGGCAGGCCGCTGATCTGCTCCTGGCGCATGATGCGGGCGATTTCTTGTACGGAGGCAACCGGCGCAATGGTAATCGCCGGGCTGCTCATCATTTCGCGGACTTGCATGTTTACTATCTCGTTTCTGCGCAAAGGCGCATAGTAAGTGAGGCTGCGGCAAAGGCATGATGGACCCGCCGGGCAGGTCCGGAGCCGCCGGCCCCCGCATTCGGACGCAAGCCGTCTCTTCTGCTGCCTGCGCGGGCGAACTGACAAGGAAGTCTAAACCAGGAACTTTCCATTGCGGTAGAAGACTTCTCCATCGGCGCTGATTTCGCTGTCGTCACGCATGTCGCAGATCATGTCCCAATGGATATGGGAGACGTTTTTGCTGCCCGTTTCAGGATAGCCCGTGCCCACGGCCATGTGGAACGTACCGCCGATCTTTTCATCGAAGAGGATGCTCTTGGTGAAGCGTTGGATGCCGTAGTTCGTGCCGATGGCAAATTCGCCCAGGTAGCGGGAGCCGGCGTCTGTGTCCAGTTGGCTGATGAGGTATTCTTCGTTCTTGCCCGCCTTGGCGTCCACGACCTTGCCGTCGGCAAAGCGCAGTTCGATATCGCTCACCTCGCGGCCGTGACTGATAGCGGGATAGGAATAGCGCACCCAGCCGTTGGCTGAATCCTCCACCGGTCCGGTAAAAATTTCGCCGCTGGGCATATTGCGCTTGCCGTCGCTGTTGATCCAGGTGCGTCCGGCTACGGAGAGGGTCAAGTCCACGTTGGGCCCGCGCACGGCAATCTCGCTCTTGCCCGCCAGCCAGTCGATGATGCGCTGCTGCTCGGCGTGAAGATCGAGCCAACACTGGATGGGGTCATCCTGATCGGCGAAGGTAGCCCCGTAGACGAAGTCTTCGTACTCGCGCAGGCTCATGTCCGCTTCCTGGGCCAGGGCCTGACACGGCACGTTCGCGCCCACCCAGCGATGCTCGCCCCGGGCCGTGCGTTCAATAATGGTTTGCAGGAACTTGTTGCGGGCATTGTTGTAGAGGCGCTGACGGGCCGAGTCCATTCCGCTCAGCGTGCGGGTGTTGCCGGGCGCCAGCAGCACGATGCGTACGTCTACCTGGTTGGCGATGAGTTCATCGGCCGGCGATGTCCAGGCCAGCTGTTCCTCATCGGCCGTCTGGGCCCAGGCTGCTTCCAGATCGCCGGAACGCAGGTTGATGGTAGGCCGCCCGCCCGCCTTGGCCACGGCGCGAACGACTTCTTCCGTTACGGGCATGGCATCAACGTTGGCGCTAATCAGCACCCAATCGCCGGGCTGGACGCTGACCGAGTAATTGACCAAAATATCGGCCAGCTTGACTGCACGCGGGTCTGGCATAGATCGCTCCTCTTCGTTACAATGGTGCGGTGATCGTCACTGTGATCGTCGCTGTGGTCGTCATTGCTATCTTCACTGCGTGACGGCATTATCGATATCTGCTAAGAACTGCTATTGTACTGCGAATCGATCCGGATGACGAAACCTTCCCGGTTCCCCCGAGAAATTTTTCAGTCGCAAACGAACAAAATCCACAACAAGCTCAAGGGATGCGTTATGCAGGCTATCACGCCCGATTGGGTGAAACACGCTGTCTTACCAGATTCTCCCGGATCGCTGCAAGGCGGCAAGCTGGTTGACGTAGACATACCGCTCCGGGATGTCCGGGCGCTGGTGCAGCGAGTGGGATATCGCCCCTAAAGCCTTATGCTGCTTCGTCGCTCTTCTCTGGTATAATCCTTGGGTGGAGAACCCATGCGTTGCGTATCCGTGCACGCGTGGGTTTCCAAATTTCGGGGCATGATTAGATAGAGTTGTATGATGGAAAGCGTTTCGCAAATTCCAGCGGAGAGAACCCGGCCGACGCGTGGCATGAAGCGCGTGCGCCAGACGCTCCTGCCGCCAATTACAAGCGAACAACATCTGGGTGACAGCGCTACGCTCAATGCTCAGTTTTGGTTTGAGCGACTGCCCCTGCGGATCACGGCCGGCTGGAGTCTGGCCGCCGGTCTTCTCGCCGGGGGAGTGCTGCGCGCGCCGGGAGCGCTGAGTTGGCAAACCCTGGTTCTTCTCTGGTTGCTGGCCGATCCCCTGTGGGGCGCGATTTGGCGCCTGGCTGCCGGACGTACGGAAAGCCTGCGCCTGCCTGCCCGTACGCTGGGCGTCCGCGGGCGCCTGCCTTATCTGGAGCAAGGCTCGCCTGCGGCTCAGCTCTTCGGCAGCGACGGCCCTGCTTCCCTGCGTCTTCTCTACCGCGTTGCCTTGCCCGCTGTGTTGGTGGGCCTGCTCGTCGCCTCAGCGCTGGGCGTTCCCGCGCTGGTGCTGACCGTCGTGGTCATTGGGTTAGGCGTCGCCGGCTGGATCAGCGTGCGCGTCCTTCACCTCTGGCCGTTTCTGCTTCAGGCCATCGTCGCGGTCGGGCTGCCCTGGCTGCTGGCCCTCATCCTGCTGGACGTCAATGGCCTGTCGCCGGATTGGAACCGACAATTGGCGCTGCTCCTGCTTTGGGTTCTGCATATGTGGGGAGCGAATCGGGCCCTGGCCCACACTCTGGATTGGCCGGCCATCGGCGTGATGGCCGTGGCTGCGCTGGGGATCGGCGTGCTCATGGTCGTTGCCCAGGCTCCCCTCTGGTTAGCTTTGCTGGCCTTGCTCTGGCTGCCCACCTGGCTGGCCGCGTATCAGCGTCGTGCTCTGCAAAGCCAGCAGGTTTGGTGGCTGCTGGCCATGCTTGTCAGCACGTTGGCCCTGGGGCAAGCCGGGTAGAAAAAATTTGAACGTTGTACACATGTCAATAACTTATCGATAACGGAAAAATGAACGAATCAACTATTATCACATCCGCCGGCGGCAACGCCGGCCCTGTTTCGCCTGAGCCCTCCGACGCAACGCCGGTTACCATCGAGCGGGTGCGTAAAGATCCGGAAGTGATCGCCTTTTTGCAGCAGGCCAATGCCTCGCTTTATGCGCTGGGATATACCGAACACGGTCAGCGCCACGCCGGACTGGTCGGGCACATTGCCGAAAACATTTTGAATCATCTGGGCTACGACGAGCGCACGTACGAGCTGGCCGATATTGCCGGTTACCTGCATGACATCGGCAACGTCATTCACCGTGAGCACCACGCCATGAGCAGTGCGCTCATGGCCGATCGCATCCTGCTGCGCATGGGCATGGCCGCGGCTGAACGCGCCGTGGTCATGAACGCCATCGGCAATCATGAAGAAGAGCGGGGCTTTGCCGCTACGCCCGTCGCCGCGGCCCTCATCATTGCCGACAAGGCCGACGTGCACCGCAGCCGCGTCCAGAACCCGGACATGGGCGACTTCGACATTCATGACCGGGTCAACTACGCCACGACCCGCAGCTTTGTCCGGGTACAAAAGGATGAGCAGGTCATTGCGCTGGAGTTGGAGATCGATACGGCATACGCGCAGGTAATCGAATATTTTGAAATCTTTCTGGACCGCATGACCATGGTGCGTCAGGCGGTTGAGTTTCTGGGCTGCACCTTTCAATTGATCGTTAACGACGTCCGTCTGTCATAGGCCCACGTCGTTAATGATGCGCCTTAACGGGCGTAACGTTTCCTATTAAGAGCTACCGGAGGTAATACCATGCGCATTGTTCGCTTCAAATTTCCCGCTCTGGCGGAAGAAGAATATTGGAATAACGATGAGGGCCTTTTTGAGGACGATCCGTTTTTAGCCGATCCGCTTTTGTCTGACCCGCTGGAGAGTTGGGGCCTCCTGGTTGAAGACCTGGTCTATCCCGTGGCGGATATGCCCTTCCGCAATATAGTGGTCGGCCGCTATGCCCCCCAAATTTACGGCAATCCCCACCTTTTGGAGAATGTTGAACTGTTGGCTCCCGTCACGCCCAGCAAAATTGTCTGCGTCGGACGCAACTATGCCGCCCACGCGGCGGAGTTGGGCAACGAGGTGCCGACTGAACCGCTTATCTTTCTGAAGCCGCCTTCCTCGCTCAACATTCCCGGCGGCGAGGTCGTTTATCCCGCCATCAGCAGCCGCGTCGATCACGAGGGCGAACTGGCTGTGGTCATCGGGAAGCGCTGCCGCAACCTGCGCGCCGAAGACGCTGATTCGGTCATCTTCGGCTACACCATTGCCAATGACGTCACCGCCCGGGATTTGCAGAAGCAGGACGGTCAGTGGACTCGGGGCAAGGGCTTCGACACCTTTGCGCCTATCGGCCCGTGGATCGACACGACTTTTGACCCGGCTAATCGTCAGGTGCGCTGCCTGGTCAACGGCGAGGTGCGTCAGGATGCCAATACCGCGGACCTCATTTTTCCTATTGGCCGCATTCTGGAACACGTCACCCGTTTTATGACGTTGGAAGCAGGTGACGTCATCCTGACGGGTACGCCCGAAGGCGTCGGACCGGTCCAGCCGGGCGACGTGATGACGGTGGAGATCGAGGGGCTGGGCTCCCTGACCAATCCCGTCGTCGCCGAAGCGGAGGCGTAGTACGCTACGGCGTAAATAAGGCAACCAATCATCCATTCAGCAAGAGGATCGAACATGAGCATTCCGGCATTGACTCACTTTGTAGATATTCAATCTCTTTCCAAAGAGCAATTTTGGGGCTTGTTGGAGTTGGCGAAAGAGTTGAAGGACGAGCGGCGGCGTTTAGGTCAGAATGCGCCTATTCTGGCCGGTAAGTCGCTGGCGCTGCTCTTCCAGAAGGCGAGCCTGCGTACGCGTGTCAGCTTTGAGATGGGCATGGTCCAGCTGGGCGGTTATGCCTTTTTCCTCAGCCCCCAGGAGATCGGGCTGGGCAAGCGCGAGAGCGTAGCTGACGTAGCCCGAGTGCTCAGCGGTTACTGTGACGGCATCATGGCGCGGGTTTTTGATCACGCGCACATTATCGAACTGGCTGAATGGGGCAGTGTGCCCGTCATCAACGGCCTGAGCGACTACAGCCATCCGTGCCAGGCGCTGACCGACATCTTCACCATTTGGGAAGCAATCGGCGATCCGGCCGGCAAGACCCTGGCCTATGTGGGCGACGGCAGCAATAACGTGGCCACCAGCCTCATTACCGCGGCGGAAAAGGTGGACATGGCTGTACGGGTCGTGTCGCCCCCCGGCTATCAGCCGGATCCGGCCTGGCTGGCCGAAGTTGATGCGGATGTGACGGTTACGGATGATTTGGACGGCGTGGCGGGCGTTGACGCGCTCTACACCGACGTGTGGACCAGCATGGGGCAGGAGGCCGAAACCGAGGCGCGTCTGGCCGTCTTCCCGCCCTATCAGATCAACGAGGCGTTGGTAGAGCGGACCGGCAATGCCGAGGTGAAAGTGCTGCACTGCCTGCCGGCGCATCGGGGCGAAGAGATTACCGACGCCGTAGCCGACAGCGAGAGCAGCCTGCTCTTTCCCCAGGCGCACAACCGCCTGCACGCCCAAAAAGCGCTGCTTGCTCACCTTCTGGGCGGCATTCCGTTGGAGATTCACGGGGACTGATGCGGCTTTATTCGCCCATGGCGTCTGCCGGGCAGCCGCAGGGGTCGCGCTTTCGGCGGCCTAAACCATCCCCCACACTTTTTTGCTTGATCAACAATGACTGAGATATTAGAGTCCCTGAGCCGACTCAACCAATTGCAAAATCTGCTGGATGTTCTGCTCGTATCGGTGCTGATCTACTTTGTGCTGCTCATTTTTCGGGGCACTCAGGCGATTCAACTGATGCGCGGCTTGCTGGTTATCGGCATCGTGCTGCTGATTTTGGCGTCTACGGTGGAGTTGACTGCCTTTAACTGGCTGCTGCGGGTCAGTGCGCCCGTCTTTCTCTTTGCTATTCCCGTCATCTTTCAGCCGGAACTGCGTCGGGCGCTGGAGCGGGTGGGCCGAACGGCGCCATTGGCCATGCGGCGGACGGAAAGCGCCAGCCGTCAGCAATTGGTCAGTGAGGTTGTGCGCGCCGTGGAGCAGATGGCGGAGCGCAAGCACGGCGCGCTCATCGTTTTCGAGGGCTCTACCGGCCTGACGGATATCATCGAACGCGGCGTTGCGATTGACGGGGATGTCTCTACCGAACTTCTGACCACCATCTTCCATCCCAATACTTCCCTGCATGACGGGGCCGTCATCGTCCAGGGCGACAAGATCGCGGCGGCCGGTTGCGTTCTGCCCCTGACTCAGCGCGAATTGAAGGACACCCAACTGGGGACGCGCCATCGAGCCGCCATCGGCGTAACGGAGCAATCGGATGCCATGTCGGTGGTCGTCTCCGAGGAAACGGGGACCATCTCTGTGGCGCGTAATGGTCGCATTCTGCGGCTGGACAGCAATCGTCTGCGCAAGCTGCTGACCGATTATTACAACGCATAGCAACGGTTATCGAACCAGTATAAAGCTTAGAAATCACTCTGTGACCGATAAATTAAATTCTGTTCCTGCAAAAGTTAATCCTGCCGAGAGCGATGCGGAAATTGTGGAAAACGGCATACAGCCCGGAATCCACACGCGCCGCGCCGGCCTGCGTTGGAGAACGGTCGTCGAGTCCATCGGCACTTATCTGCTGGCGTTGGTGCTGGCCCTTATCGTTTGGCTGGTGGCGATTAACGAGCAGAATCCCCTGGTCTTCAACCGCTATCCGGTGGAGATTCCCATTGAGATACGCGGTCCGGACGAAGGCTTGATCACCACCCAGGACTTAACCGACCGTTCGCTCGAACTCTACCTCCGTGCGCCCAGTCGTTCGTGGGAGGCCATGAATTTTCGTTCTGACTTTTCCGCCTACGTCGATCTGACCAATCTGGAAGCCGGTGAGCATATCGTCACGGTGGAGACGGATCAGGTGGACCCCCGCATCAACATCGTGGAGAAAAATCCGTCTGAATATACCGTTTTGCTGGAAGAGGTAAAGAGCATTTCCGTGCCTGTACGCGTCAGCATCACCGGTGAACCTGCGGCCGGTTATCAGGTCCTGGATGCTATTTCCAACACGACGGAGGCAACCGTAACCGGCCGCTCGGGGCAAATCAGCCAGATTTCTCACGTGGCGGGCACGGTCCAATTGACCGGAACCGAGCGCAGCCAGGTGGAAATGCGGCTGCCTTTGACGGCCATCAGCAGCCAGAACGCCACGCTGCAGGGGACGACGATTGATCCCGAATTTGTTTCGGTTATTGTGCCCATCGAGCAGACGCCGGGGCGCAAGGAAGTTGCCGTGCGGCCCGCTCTGGAGGGCGAACCCGCTACGGGCTACCGCCTGAGTGCGCTGCGCGTGGAGCCCTCTTCCGTCACCCTGGTCGGCGATCCGGATCTACTGACCGAGGTGCCCGGCTCCGTGGCCACCAGCTCCTTCTCTCTGGATGGCGCAACCGCTGACTTTGCCCGCCCGGTGGGGCTGATTCTGCCCGAGGGCGTGACGACGCTGGAAGGGCGGAATACGGTCGTCGTTTCTGCCACCATCGCCGCGATCGAGAGCGGTAAGACCATTACGCTGGCCCCCATCATTGATGGACTCGATCCCGATTATACGGCAGAGGTGGGATTGGACGCGGTGGACGTCATCATTAGCGGGCCGGTTGCCCTGTTGGATTCGCTGGAGGCTGACGATCTGTTCGTGATCCTGGATTTGTCAGGACTCGTTGCCGGCGTCCATAATGTCCAGCCGCAGGTGGTGCTGCCCAGCGGCGTCAGTCGCGATGCCATCATCCCCGAGACGGTGGAAGTCGTTATCACGCGTAAGGCGGAGGGCGGGACGCCGGTGAACGGCGAAGCCGCATTCGGCACGCCGGACGCGGCGGCCGCGCCGACTGCAAATCCGTAACGCATAAAGGGGGATGCATATCATGCTTCAACTATTCACGTATTTACGCATCGCGTCTTTTTGGAACACTAACCTATGAATAAACGCAAACCTGTGGTCGCGCTGGTGGGCCGGCCCAATGTGGGGAAATCAACCCTCTTTAATCGCCTTACCGGTACGCGTACAGCGATCGTAGAGGATATCCCCGGCACGACGCGCGACCGCATCTACGGCCATAGCGACTGGAACGGCGTGGGCTTCATCGTCGTCGATACGGGCGGTCTGGAAGCGCCTACCGCCGTCACCGACCGCAGCACCATGCGCGAGCGGGATCTCCCCCTGGGCATGGACAGCGCGCTCTTTGTGAGCCACATCCAAAATCAGGCGACGGTGGCCATGGAAGAGGCCGACGCCGTCATTTTTGTGGTGGACGGCAAGGAGGGCCTGACGGCTGCGGACGAGGATGTGGCCGATGTGCTGCGTCACGCCGAGCGGCCGGTCTTTCTGGCCGTCAACAAAACCGAGAGCCCCCAGCGCAAGCTGGATGCAGTAGAATTTTGGAATTTGGGCCTGGGCGAACCCTATCCTATCAGCGCCTACCACGGCGACGGTACGGGCGATCTGCTGGACGAACTGGTCAAAGTGTTGCCGGCTTATCCTCCGGAGGACGTAGCGAGCGACGCCGTCGGCATTGCCATTGTCGGGCGGCCCAACGTGGGCAAAAGCAGCTTGCTCAATGCCCTCATCGGCATGGATCGGGCCATTGTCAGCGATGTGCCGGGCACGACTCGGGACCCCATTGATACAGAGATTATCTACGATGGGCAAACGATCCGCCTCATCGACACCGCGGGCATCCGCCGGCGCGGACGGGTGGAGCCCGGCATCGAGAAGTACAGCGTCCTGCGCAGCATGCGCAGCATCGATCGGGCGGACGTGGCGCTCTTGCTGATTGACGCAACGGAGGGCGTGACCGCGCAGGACGCTCACGTTGCGGGCTTTGTGCTGGATCGCAACAAGAGCGTGGTGGTCATCGTCAACAAGTGGGACGCGGTGGAAAAAGACACCCACACCATAGTCGAGTTTACCCGCCAGATTCGTACTGACTTGCGCTTCCTGGATTACGTGCCGGTTCTCTTTATCAGCGCCCAGACCCGCCAGCGGGTGAACAAGGTGTTGCCCGCGGCGCTGGATGTGGCCGAGGCCCGTCATCACCGCCTCACCACCAGCGAGGTCAATCATATTATCCACGAGGCGTACGATCGCAATGCGCCGCCCACCCGCCAGGGGCGCGCGTTGCGCCTCTATTACGGGACGCAGATCGAAACCGAACCGCCCACTTTTATCATCTTCGTCAATGATGATAAGCTGGTTCATTTTTCCTACGGTCGCTATATGGAGAATCAGATTCGCTCCTATTATCCATTCATCGGCACGCCCATCCGCGTCATTTTCCGCAGCCGCGAAAAGCGTAAATAACCGAAGAATCGCCTGGCTGTCAGGCCCCCTGTTATGAAATTTTTTCGCGCCTATTCCATCGAATTTCTCCTCATGTTCGCCCTTTTGGCGGCCGTGCTCTTCTTTGCCTATTTGGGCTATGGCCTTCTTTCGCCTCAGCTGGCGATTGCCGAATTTTCCGGCGAAGACGCCCTTGCCTATGCTGCTGCGCAGGTAGATGCGGGACCGCGTGCGACAGGCAGTGAAGCAAGCGCCGAAATGGTCGAGTGGCTGACGGAGGAATTGCGCGGCCATCGTTGGCGCGTCATCATTCAGCCGTATGACGTGACGGTGCCGGCCGTGGGCGCGGGAGAGCCGATTTCCGATACGGCCCAGATGTCGGAGGAGATGACTGCGGCCGCAATCCAGTTTTCCCTGAGCGATATGGTGACTTTGCGCGCGCGCAATGTGATTGCCTATCGCGAACCTGCAGATACCGCGGAAGGGGAGGAACTGCCCGTGGCGCTGATCGTGGCGCCGTATGATTCACGCATTATTGCCGACGCCGATCAGTCGAGCGGCTCCACGCCGGGCGCCAATATTGGCGCATCGAGTGCGGCCGTGCTGCTGGAACTAGCCGATACGCTGAACATCGAGTTGAGCGAGCATCGCATCTGCCTGGTCTTTCTGGACGGCGAGCACAATCGGGGGGTGCCCGGTTGGCAACCGCCCTATGGCGGCTCTCTTTTTCTCCAGGAGGCGAACGATGATGATGAGGACCTGGCTGAATGCGCCCGGCCGCGTCTGGCCGTTGTTCTGGACGGCGTGGGCGGCACGAACCACCGGCTCCGGCAGAGCCCCGCGAGCGATCTGGAATTGAGTCGCGCCCTGTGGCGCACCGCGGCAGGGCTGGAACTGGACGCCCAGTTTGTAGAAGGGGAGGATCCGCCCCTGGCCGGCGTCCATAATACCTTTGTTGAAGCGGGCATTCCCACCGTGCTGTTGGCTGAAGGCGAATACCCTTACCGCTATACCAGCGAAGATACGCTGGACAAGCTCGACGCCGCCAGCCTGTCAGGCGTCGGTACGACCCTCAAGGTGTGGCTGGAAAGCGGCGCGCCCCGCGCGGAGGAATAGCGCGCACCCTATTGGTAACGTAATTCGGCCAGCCACCAGCGGCCGTCCGCGTAGATAAAGCGCCAATGGTCGCCGCCATTACGGCCGCTTGCGCGCTCTCCCTCTATAATTATCTCCAGGTTTTCAAACGAAGCGGGCGGCGGCGGGGCCGGAAAGACCGCCGTGACGTAGCGGTCCAGCACCGCGTCCCGCCCTTGCCAAACGTAGTCGTCATCGGGCGATGCTGTGTTGCGCCCGTCGATGACGCGGCTCGTCTCGTGCCAGAGTTGGGCCAGCTGCGCCGCATCGCCCGTACGGGAAGCAGTGCGCTCCGCCGCGACCAGGGCCGGCAGCGCCTGATCGCCGGACAAGAAGGCAGCGGCGGGCGGTGACGGCGTCGCCTTCTGCGGCGGGGCGGGCGCGAGGAGGGGCGCGGCGCAACCGGTGAGGCTAAAGAGCAGCAGGAAGAGCAGACAGCGGTGCAACTCTCGCCGCTGATTGCGACGATTTTCTTTGCTCTTCACCTCTATCGGGTCTATACTGATATATTCTCGCGCCGGCGTGGCGCGGGCCGACCCAATGCACAGCGGAGCATTATGCGGCATGAATCCTGTTCTCATCGAAATTGGTCCGTTTCAGCTTGCCTGGTACGGTATTTTCATTGTCGGCGGCGCCATATTGGCCGCCTGGGTCTCCAGCCTCTACGCTAAGGGAGCGGGTGAAAACCCCGAGCATATTTGGAACTTATTGGCCTGGGCCCTGCTGGCCGGCATCATCGGCGCACGGCTTTATCACGTCTTCAGCAACCCGGCCGAGGGCCTGGGGTGGCCCTATTATCGCGAAAACCCCGGCGAAATCTTTAATTTCTGGAACGGCGGCTTTCGGGGATTGGGCATTTACGGCGGATTGGCCGGCGGCGTATTAGCCGTTTTCATCTACTGCCGCCTCCATCATCTTGACGTGCTCGAATGGCTGGACTTTATTGCGCCGAACGTGTTGCTGGCCCAGGCGCTGGGCCGTATGGGCAACTTCATTAATCAGGAACTCTACGGCCCGCTTACCAATCTGCCCTGGGCCTTTCATATCAACCCGCGTTATCCTTGTCAGGTTCCGCCGGAGCTGATTGAAGGCTGGCGTACGGGCGCATTGCGCGGCGTGCAGATCTGCGGTACGTCCGAACCGCTTACCCGGCAGACGCTGGATTGGTATGCAAGCCACGGTTATCATCCCACCTTTTTTTACGAAGCGGGTTGGAACCTGCTCCTGTGGATCATTTTGACGCTGGTGATCCGTCGCTGGGGCGCACGCCTGCGTCGGGGCGATAGGGTCCTCCTCTATATTCTGGCCTATTCTCTGGGCCGTTTTTGGGTCGAAGCCTTCCGTCCCGATGCCTGGGTTATGGGACAACTGGCTACCGCCCAGTGGATCGCGGTGGGCGGGCTGCTCTTTGCGTCCATAACCCTGATCGTCCGCCACTGGAGAGACAGAGCGCACGCATAGGACTTGACGGCGTTAGCCGACGCGCAGTAAAGACGCCTCCGTTGCGCGCTGTTTTGCTGTTCGCCGCCCATTTTTTTGAACCGATACCCAATCCGGTCTATACTTTTTTGGCATTTTCCCCGCTTGACCGTTGGCTGTCGGCAGTCAACGGCTGTGTTGACCTTACCCACGCGCCGCCCTGTGGACAAAGAGTGTGCGGCGCACGTTAACGGGAGTTACCCTTGACCCAATCGCCTGATATTCTCCTACTTGTGCTGGATACCCAGCGCGCCGACCGTCTCTCTTGTTACGGCTACGAACAGCCCACATCACCCAATCTGGATGCCTTTGCCCAGGACGCACTGCGCTTCCGACAGGCGTGTTCAGCGGCCCAGTGGACTGTCCCATCTCATTCGTCCATGTTCACCGGCCTCTACCCCGGCGAACACCGCACCCAACAGTCATCCTCCATTTTACCGGACTCGATTCCCACCATCGCCGAGCAGTTGAGCGAAAGCGGTTATTACACCGCCGCTTTTTGTAATAACCCGCTGGTGGGCGTCGTCAATAACGGGTTGCGCCGGGGCTTCCAAAGCTGGATGAACTATAGCGGCTTGTTGACCTCGCGCCCCAATCAGGCGGGCGCCAAACGTACGCCCGTGGGCAGCTATCGCCAGGGCTTTAAGCGCGTCCTGGCCAAGTGGCTGCATAAGGTGCAGGATTCCTTCGCACGTTCGGATGCGCTGCTGGCCTTCGCCTTTACGCCCTTTATGGTGCCCATCTGGCAGACGGCGCTCAGCTTTAAGGGCAACACGAGCAAATCCCTGCGCGACGCGGCCAACCTGTTGATTGAGCGGAAGGGTGTCCCGGGCGACAAGCCCGTCTTCGCGTTCGTAAACCTGATGGGCACCCACATGCCCTTTCACCCCGATCGTGAGTTCATGGAGGAATTTGCGCCTGAAATCTCCCGGGATAAGGCGGCCCAGCGCTATCTGCGCCGCTTCAACAGCGATGTTTTGGGCTGGCTTACTCCCACCAGCGACAAGATGCCGGCCAAGGAACGGGCGTTGCTCAACGGCATGTACAATGCCGAGATTGCCACCCAGGACCGCCATCTGGGCGCCTTCTTCGCCCGTTTGCGCGCTACGGGTGCGCTGGACAACACGCTGATTATCGTCTGCGCTGACCACGGCGAGCATCTGGGCGAGAAGCACTTCATCGGTCATACCGTCTCGCTTTATCACGAGCTGACTCATGTGCCGCTCCTGGTGCGCGACGGGCGCAATCCGGCCGGCCGGGGCGAGACCGCGGCGCAGCCGGTCTCCCTGCGGCGCGTCTATCACACCATCCTTGATGCGGCGGGATTGGCCGATAAGCGGGCCGCGCGTTATTCGCTTCTGGCGGAAACTATTGATGATCCGGAAGCTGATCCTGACCGGGGTACGGTTTTTGCCGAAGCCGTTACGCCGGAGAACGTTCTTCACCTGCTCCAGCGCAGCGATCCCGAACTGGCCGTCACGCATTATTGCGACCAGCGGCGTATCGCGGTCTGGCAAAAGCCGTATAAGCTGATCCTCACCGGCGCGGTGCTGACCGAGCTGTATCATTATGAAGACGATCCGGACGAACTGCACAACCTGGTTGACGAGAAGCCGGAGGTTGTAGACTATTTGCGGCGGGAAATCGAGGGCTACATTACCCGTACGGCCGCTGTCGCAGTCACGCCCGGCGCCCAGCAGGAGGCCGTCAGCGCCCAGGTAGCAGAGCGGCTACGCGCGCTGGGCTATATCGAGTAACCTGATCAATTTTGTTGTTTCAATCGAATTTCATGCGGTTACTCGATGGGTGACTCGTGAACCAAATATTTGAGAGCCAATTATGTATCCACCAGTTGATCCCATTCTTTTCCAAATCGGCCCCCTTGCTGTGCGCTGGTACGGCATCCTCATCATGCTGGGCATTGTCAGCGCAGCCACCGTTGCCAGCCGTTACGTAGAGCGCAAGGGCGAGCCCGGCGAGAACGTGTGGGATATGCTGGTTTTCGTCCTGATTCCCGCGCTCATCGGCGCACGTCTGTACTACGTCTTCATTCAGTCGCCGCGTACGGAGCAGGGATTGGAATACTATCTGTCGAACCCGTGGGCTATCGCCCAAATTTGGACGGGCGGCATTCATATCTTCGGTGCGTTCATCTTCGGCGGCATTGCCGTTGTGCTCTTTGCCCGCTGGCGCAAGCTGCCGCTCCTCATCTACCTGGACGCCTTGGGATTGGGCATGCCTTTGGGGCAGGCCATCGGACGGTTGGCTAACTTCATCAATCAGGAATTATACGGTCCTCCCACCACCCTGCCCTGGGGTTTGCGCATTGATCCCCAGCATCGTCTTCCGCCGTATAACGACATGGCTGCGTATCCCGAGAGCGTGCGCTTTCAGCCCCTTTTTCTCTATGAATCGATCTGGAATTTTGCGGGCTTTCTGCTCCTCTTCTGGATTTCCCGCCGCTTTGAGGACTGGCTTCTGCCCGGCGATCTTTTTCTGATGTACCTTATCTGGTATCCGCTGGGCCGCTTTATGCTGGAGTTTATGCGTACGGATTCCTGGTTTTTTGCCGGCACGCCTTTCAATACGGTTCACATCCTCTCGGCTATCGCCATTGTTACGGCGAGCGTGCTGCTGGCGGTGAGGCATCGCCGAACGCGCCCGGCCGCCGGCTGATCTACCTCAGCGCCCGAATTTATGCCGCACTGCGTTATAAATGTTTGTCGCCAACCGGATAATGGAGTAAAATAGGGTGGTAACCTTTGGCTAATCTGGTAGAGTCGGTCTTTATAGGCCGGTTCAAATAGGCACAAATATGCTCCCCAAGATTGAGATTCGTGCGTTTGGTACGCTACAGGTAACCCGGGATCAAGAGGCAGTTACTGAAAGCGATTGGCATACGCGCCAGGCGCGTCAGCTGCTCAAGATCCTCATCACCGAGCGGCCGCGGCCTGTGTCAACGGACCGGCTGATCGAGACGCTCTGGCCTGCCAGCGCGCCCAACGCCGCGGCCACAACGTTACGCAGCGCAATTAACGCTTTGCGCAACGTGCTTGAGCCGGATCGCCCCAATCGCGCGCCCTCCCGCTACATCATTACCCGCACGCCGGGATACGCCTTTTATCTCCATGAGGATATCTGGCTCGACGTCCACGAATTCGAGCGGATCCTGGACCGCGCGGCCAAAGTCCCGGAGCGGCAACTCCTGCTGGAGGAGGCCGTCGCGCTCTATCAGGACGACTACCTCATCAGCGATCCCTATGCCGACTGGGCGCAGAACGAGCGGGACCGCCTGCGCGAGCGCTACTTCAATGCGCTTCTGGAATTGTCTGAATTGCAAGCCGCGCAGGGACATTACGCCGCCGCTATCTCCGCTTGTCGGCGCATTCTGGCCCGGGACGAAGTCCGGGAGAATGCCTACCAATCCCTCATGCGTTTTCAGGCCGAATCGGGCGACAGCGCATCGGCCTTGCTGACGTATGAGCGTTGTCGCACCATCCTGGCCGAGGAATTGGGCGCGGATCCCAGCCCGTTGACCCAGATGCTCCACCAGCGCATCCTAAACGGCGAGATCGCGCCCGCCCCATCCGCGCCCGGCGCCCTGAGCCACGCCCTGCCGAGGCCGGCTGCGCCCGACGCCTCCGCATTTGTGCTGCCCCACAGCGCGCTTCTGCCGTCGGTCAACCGGCCTTTCGGCGACATTTTTGTAGGGCGTGAAGCGGAGAGCGCAGAACTGAGCGACAGGCTTGGCCATTTGAACGAGGGGCGAGGCGAGTTGGTTATCCTTGCCGGTGAAGCGGGCGTGGGCAAAACGCGCCTGGCGTATAACCTACTGCACCAGGCGGCCGGGGAAGGCGTCACGGTCATCAGCGGCAGTTGTCAGCAAATCGAGCGCAAGCTGCCCTTTGCGCCCCTGGCCGATGCCATTGGTCGCTATCTTCATTCGCTGCCCGAAGAGGCTCTGTTCGGTCTGCCTCCGGCCAGCCTGGCCCAAATCGCTCAGGTCATTCCCAGCTTGCAGGATATCCTGCCCGAGCTGACGCCGCTTCAGAATGACCAGTTGATTAGTCCCGATGAGCACCGTCAACGCCTTATTGAGGGCATTGTGGCGTTTTTGGATGAACTGGCTCGCCTGCGTCCCCTTCTTCTCTTTATCGATGATCTCCACTGGGCGGATCAGGATTCCCTGGCTGTTATCAGTCGTCTGGCCCAGCGCCTGCAGGCTGCGCCGATTTTGCTGTTACTCGCCTATCGCAGTGACGATCTGCCCGAAAATGATGCGCTCATCAGCCTCATCTACACCCTGAAGCGTATTGAACAGACCGACTTTGTCGAGGTGGCGCGCCTCTCCCGGGCGGCAGTACGGGAATTTGTCAGCCGTTTTATGGGCGGCGTCCAGATCGACGCGGCCGCCTTGACGGATTCCCTTTACGAGGCGACTCAGGGCAACCCGCTCTTTGTGGCTGAAACCCTGCGCGATCTGGAAGAGCGCTATCAGAGCTGCGCGCCGGAGGCGGATGAGGACGCGTCCAGGCGTCGGTTCAGCCGCCGACAGATGCCGGCCTTACCCCAAAATCAGCGGGTAGACGAGATCGTTCAGGAGCGGGTCAGTCGTCTGGATGAGAATGCCCGGGAAATTTTGCAGCTTTGCGCCGTGATCGGCCGTGACTTCAGCCTGGATATGCTTGAGCATGCCGCGGTTGCCGATCCGGTCAATGGGCTGGAAATTCTGTTGCGGCGCAATTTCCTGATTGAGCGGCCCGATGAGCGGCTGGATTTCAGCCATCAGATCGTGCGCCAATCGGTGAGCGACCGGCTGAACGCTCTCCAGCGCCGCCGCCTGCATCACGCCATCGGCGAGGCGTTGGTGCAGACCGGCCAGGCGGACCGGAATCCCAGCGAGGCGGCTTTTCATTTCGGCCTGGCCGGCGTGCAGGATCAGATGCGCTTCCACTATTACAGCGTGATGGCCGGCGAGGCGCTGCTCAAGACGTTCGGCTTCTATCAGGCTATCGAACACTTCACTCAGGCACTGGGGGCGATGGACGTCCATCCGGCCGTCAACGGCGACCGCCAGGCCGAAGAGGGTCTAATCGGCCGGGCGTTGATCGGGTTGGGGCTGGCTTACGAGAGCCTGCTGGATGCAGAGGGGGTCACGACGACCTATCGCCGGCTGCATACCTGGGCCCACGAACAGGAAGATATCCCGCTTATGCTCACGGCCCACAGCCGTCTGGCCGCCACGTTGGAGCTAATGGGCCAGCAACGGGAGAGCAACGCCCTGCTCAGGGACCTCATGGCGAGCTTGCTTCAGCACGGGGCGATGCCCCGCTCCGTCATTGTCACCGATCTGCTTGAACGCAGGAGGGGCATCTACAGCCCCTATGAAGAGAGAGCATCCCGTTCCTGGGCTCCTCTTGTGCCGCCGCCGCCGGTGCCTGCGGACCCGGTCCAGGATATTTTGCGCCTGCTGGATCCCGTTCATGCGGTGCAGCTTCTGTTGAGCTACGGCTGGACCCTGCGTGTTCAGGGCCAACTCGGCGCGGCGGCAGCCTGTCTTGAGCGTTCCCTGGCGCTGGCCAAGGAGACGGGCCAGCGTTCCCTGGCCAGCATTGCCTATTTTCAACTGGCGGTGATTGCGCGCATGCGCGGCGACGTGGAAAAGAGCCAGGAACTGAACGAGGCCAGCATCGCGCTCAACCGCCTGGGCGACAGTACGGGGGAGTTGGTAAGCCTGTGGCCCCGCATTGCCAGCGCTTTTCAGTCGCTCCATGCCGGCCGGATAGATGAGGCGGAAGGGCGCCTGCGTCGAGTGGTGCTCTTTTTGGACGCCAATGAAGCCTTCCGCAACCATCGCAACAGCGCCAACATCGGGTTGGGCCTGGTAGCGCTGGCCCGGGGCGAACACGATACGGCCCGGGAGATGTTGCAGGCGTCGCTGGCCGATGCCATCAACCTCTATCCGTATACCCACGTGCAGGCCCTCATCGGCCTGGCGGACCTGGCCGCGCGTGAAGATCGCCCGACGGATAGCAGCCGCTTATTGCGTCAGGCGCTGCGCTTTGCCGGTCAGCGCAGCCTCATTGAAGAGTATGTCGAAGTCGTGTTGGAGATCGCTCGCTTGCAGCCCATCCATGCGCCGGTCCGGCTTCTGCTGCAAAAGACGCTGGAGCAGACGCAAATAGCCGGCATGATCCAGCTTCAGCGCCAGTTACGGGATGCGCTGGAGATGGTCGATGCGAAGGTTTCCGTCAAGTAGCGTAATTCGAGCGCGCGCCGGTGGTCTATAATGCGTACATAAAAAGGGGCGGCCTGCAACAGGCCGCCCCTTTTTATGTACGCACGCTTATGCGTAAAGCGTCTTTCGGTTAATATCGATCCCAGCGTACGTGGATGCTGGCATCACCCGCGTCTTCAAAATATTCCACCACCACGGTGTGATAGCCGCCGTGGACGTAGGCCTTCTGGGTATATTGGGTTGCGGGATGCACGCTCCAGCTATCAATCACCTTAACCCCGTCTACGTAGACGCGCACGCCGTCATCGGAGGTGGCCACAAAGCCGTAGTGACCGGTCTCGAAATAGGCGCTGCGCGTCCAGCGGGCGCTAAAGCCGTCATTGCCGATGCCGTCGCCGGGGCTGCCGCCCATCCAGTTAAAGTTCACTTCGGCGTCGTTACGCGTGAAGACCGGATCGCCTTCTAGGTTTTTGTTGCTGTAATATTGCCCCGTCCAGACGCCGCCCTGGGCCGGACCGCACGGATCACACGTCGGCGGCTGCGGTCGGCACGGCTCGTAACAGGTGGGCGGAGCCGGGGTAGCCGTGGGCACAGGCGTCGGCATGGGCGTGGGCGCGGGAGTAGGCGGCGTGCAGGCCGTGGGGCACGGGTTCGGCGGCGGCGTGCACGGATTGTAGCCGCACGGATATGGCGGAGCCGTGTCGCAACTGATCTTGAGCCACTGGCCCGCATAGATGTGATTGGGGTTGGCAATGCCGTTCAGCCCCATGAGGTAGTGAACGGATACCCCATAGTACAGGGCGATATTCGAGAGCGTCTCTTGCGGCTTGACCAGATGATAGGTGCAGCCGTCCTGAGGAGGCGGCGAGACCGGCTGTCCCCCGCCGGGAACGCAAAGCTTCTGTCCCACGTAAATATGATTCGGATTATAAAGACGATTGGCCTGCATCATGGCTTCAACCGAGACGCCGTAGTACTCGGCAATGTTCGATAGCGTCTGACCATAGCGAACGTAGTGGTAGCTGGAGCAACTCCCGCCCCAATCGCCGCCGTCATGGTAGCCGCCCCCGCCGGGAATGCAAAGCTTCATGCCGGCGTAGATATGGTTGGGGTTGCCGATATTGTTGGCCGACATGAGGGCGTAAACGGACGCCCCGTATTGTTCGGCGATCTGGGACAGAGTTTGGCCGTGATGTACGTAGTGATAGGCGCTGCACCCATAGTTTTCCTGCGGCGCTTCCGCTGCCGCCGGGCTGCCGGCTGCTTCTGCTGCCACGGGCGCCAGAAGCGCAGCCAGCGTCAACATGAATACCAACGTCAAGCTCAGCGCGCGCACCCCTCGACGAATCTGAGACATTTCCTTCTCCTTTCATTCCTTTGCAACAAACGGATGCTTATGCGAATATCCACGCGGATGTCCACGGTGCGTTGACGCCGCGTACAACGGCAAAGGACGCAACCGCAGCGAGATATCAACGACATCCAAGCGCTGTTTTGTGGAATATGCGCCAATAGGCGCACGATCTGAGGGGTGTACAGAATGTATTGTAAATGATTTTGGCCTAAAACTCAAGAGGCAAAAATCATTTGTAACAGTTGGCCGACCCCTATAGAAATGACAGTTATGAGAAGATCAAGTACACTACTTGAATCGTTTAGCTCGTTTTCTGCATGCCTGTCTTGACTGGAGTCGTTATGAACAGACGAACCTTACTCGCTGCAGCACGCGGCGATCAGCCCGCCGACCTGGTGTTGCGTAATGCCCGATTGGTCAACGTTTTTTCCGGTCTTGTTGAGGAGACGGACATCGCCGTGGCCGACGGCTACGTTGTGGGGCTGGGTCCCGAATATGCGGGCGAACGCGAGGAAGACCTGGCCGGCGCATACGTTGCGCCGGGCCTCATCGACGCCCATGTCCACATTGAGAGCAGCCTTTGCGTGCCCGCCCAGTTTGCGGCCGCCGTGTTGCCCCACGGCATTACCACCGTGGTCACCGATCCCCACGAGATTGCCAATGTCGCCGGCATTCCGGGCATCCGCTTCATGGTCGAAAGCGGCCGCGACCTGCCCCTCCACGTCATCACCATGGCCCCGTCATGCGTGCCTGCTACCCACATGGAGACCAATGGCGCCACCCTGGATGCCGCGGACCTGGCCGCCCTGCTGGCCGATGGAACGGTCCACGGCCTGGCTGAGGTCATGAACTACCCCGGCGTCGTGCTGGGCGATGCCCAGGTCTATGCCAAGCTGGAGGCTTTTAGCGGCCATCCCCAAGACGGCCACGCGCCTGCCCTGACGGGGCGGGAACTCAACGCCTACGCCGTTGCCGGTATCGGCAGCGAGCATGAATGCACCACCGTAGAGGAGGCGGCTGAGAAGCTGAGCCGCGGCTTCTATATCCTCATCCGCGAGGCGACCAATGCCCATAACCTGCATACGCTGTTGCCGCTGATCACGCCCGCTAACAGCCGACGCATTTGCTTCTGCACCGACGATCGCATGCCCGCGGATCTCATGGATCAGGGTTCCATCGACTACATGGTGCGGGAAGCCATTGCTTTTGGGATCGAACCCGTGACCGCGATCCGCCTGGCCACGCTCAACACGGCCGAATGGTTCGGCTTGCGGGATCGGGGCGCCGTGGCTCCGGGCCGGATTGCGGACCTTATCGTCTTTGACGATCTGCAAAACGTAACGCCCCGCCGGGTGTATACCCAGGGGCGTCTCGTGGCCGAAGACGGCGTTCTGGCCGGAGATATCTCGCTCGTTTCGCCGGCTATGCCCCCGGCCGTGGGCGGCTCGATGCGCGTGGACTGGGATGTGGTGGATCTGCGCGTCCCCGCGACGGGCGAGCGCCTGCGCGTCATCGGCTCGCTGGATGACCAACTCATTACGGAAGAACGCATTCTGGAGCCAACGACGCATGACGGTTACGTCGTTGCCGACCCGGCGCGGGATATTCTCAAGATGGCGGTCATCGATCGCCACAGCGGAAAGAGCGGCGCAGGCGTGGGCTTTATTCAGGGCTTCGGCCTGCAAGCGGGCGCGCTGGCCGGCAGCGTGGCCCACGATCACCATAACCTGGTCATCATTGGCGCGGACGATGATGTCATGTTGGCGGCAGGCCGGGCGGTGAGCGAAATGGGCGGCGGCCTGGTCGTCGTTGATGCGGTCGGCGATATTGCCGCCCGGTTGCCTCTGCCCGTGGCCGGCCTCATGAGCGATATGCCCCTGGCGGACGTGCGGGCTGCTTACGATGACCTGCTGACCGCGGCTGCGGCCCAGGGCGCGCGCCTTCATGATTCGTTCATGGCCATGAGCTTTATGGCGCTGGAGGTGATTCCCAAGCTGAAGTTGACGGATCGGGGATTGGTAGACGTGGAACAGTTCGACTTTGTCAACCTCTTTGCGGACAAGTAACGCGTGATTGAGGCGGATGCCGGCGCTCTTCGGGCCGGCGGCTTGTTATTTGGAGCGCCGCCCGGGAGCGCCGGACTTCAGTCCGGCAGTAACGCCCCGCAGTCGCTATGTTATTGACGAATAACCGCATCCTATCCCAACGACCCATTTGGAATTGCTGATCTGCTCTATTGCCTGATTTCCCCCCACGTGATCTAGAATAATACAGGTTCAGTAATTCACGATTGTCCATGCTGTCGGCCCCCTCAAACGGCAGCCCATCTATGCAAAGCGAGAGACCCATCCTATGCTCGAAACCATTCAGGCTGCACCGCCCGATGCCATTCTGGGGCTGACAGAAGCCTTTAAGCAAGACGCTAATCCCGCCAAGATGAATCTGGGCGTAGGCGTTTATAAGGACGCCGCAGGCAAGACGCCGGTTTTGGCGTCGGTCAAAGAAGCCGAGAAGCGCATCCTGGCCGACGAAGAGAGTAAAAGTTACCTGCCCATCAACGGCTCGCCCGCGTTTGGCGCGGCCACCCAGGAACTCCTTTTCGGCCCGGGGCATGAAGTTGTTGTCAGCGGACGCGCGGTAACGGCCCAAACGCCGGGGGGCACGGGCGCGCTGCGCGTGGCCGCCGATTTTATTGCCCAACTCATGCCGGGCGCACGGGTCTGGCTCAGTGATCCCACCTGGCCCAATCATCCTCAGGTGTTTGGACGCGCCGGCGTGGAAACCAGGACCTACCCATATTTTGACGCCGCCGCCAATGGCGTGGCGTTTGCGGCGATGCTGGCTGCACTGCGGGAGATTCCGGCCGGGGACGTCGTGCTGCTCCACGGCTGCTGCCATAACCCCACGGGCGTGGACCTGTCGCCTGACCAGTGGACGCAAGTTGCGGACGTTATCCGGGCCCAGGGCCTGTTGCCCCTTTTGGATTTTGCCTACCAGGGCTTCGCTGAGGGCCTGTACGAGGATGCGGTCGGCCTGCGCGCCCTGGCTCAGCCGGGCCGGGAATTGCTGATCGCCAGCTCCTACTCAAAGAATTTTGGCCTGTACAACGAACGGGTCGGCGCCTTCACCGTCGTAGCGCCGTCGGCCGATGCAGCGCAAGCAGTGCTGAGTCAGGTCAAGAAGTGCATCCGGGCCAACTACTCCAATCCTCCCGCACACGGCGGAGCGATTGTCACCGCTATTCTGGCCGATCCCGAGCTGCGCAGCCAATGGGAAGAGGAGGTGGCAACCATGCGCGATCGCATCAACGCCATGCGCGATCTTTTTGTCGAGACGCTCAACGAGATGGGCGTTGAGCAGGACTTCAGCTTTATCGCCCGCCAGCGGGGCATGTTCTCCTTTTCGGGCCTTACGCCCGATCAGGTTGCCGCGCTGCGGGATGATTACTCCATCTACGTGGTGGGCTCCGGCCGCATCAACGTTGCCGGCATGACGGAAGAGAACATGAACTACCTCTGCGGCGCAATTGCAGACGTACTGGCAAGATAAGCCTGCCGCCCAACCATTCCCAGCCAAAAAGGATCGTTACGCCATGCAACCACTTTCCACCCTGCTCCAGACCGTGCCCGCTTCGGTGACGGCCATGATGATGCAGAAGGGGCGCGAACTGAAAGCCGCGGGCGTTGATGTGGTGAATCTGGCGGGCGGCGAGCCCGATTTCAACACGCCGGAACATATCATCCGGGCCGCGCATGAGGCCATGCTGGCAGGCGATACCCACTACCCGACTTCATGGGGATCGCCTGTGCTGCTGGAGGCCATTGTCAATAAGCTGGCCCGGGAAAACGATGTGCGCGTTACCCCGGCGCAGATCATGGTGACGCCGGGCGGCAAATGGGCGATCTACGCTACGCTGGCCGCAACGCTCAATCCGGGCGATGAAGTGCTGGTGCTGGATCCGTCGTGGGTGAGCTACGGGCCCATGGTGACGCTCCAGGGCGCGACGCCCGTGCGGGTGACCCTCGACGGGAATGATAACTTTCGCATCACCCGGGAGAGATTGGAAGCCCACATTACGCCGCGTACCAAGCTCATTATGCTGAACAGCCCTAACAACCCTACCGGTCGCGTCATCACCCGGGAGGAGCTGGCCGCATTGGCTACGACGGCAACGGCCCACGATCTCTATGTGCTGAGTGACGAAATCTACGAGCACATTCTGTATGACGGCGCGGTTCACTACAGCCCCGCGGCCATGCCCGAGTTGGCCGACCGCACCATCATCGTCAATGGTTTCAGCAAAGCCTATGCCATGACCGGCTGGCGATTGGGATGGATGGCGGGGCCGGCTGAGGTGATAAAGCTGGCGCGTACCCTCCAGACCCAGAGCATTACTTCTGCCGCCAGCTTTACCATGACCGCAGGGGCGGTCGCACTTGACGGCCCCCAGGCATGCGTGCGGGAGATGACCGCGGCGTATGCCGCGCGACGACGCTTTATGCTGGACGCGCTGGAGGAGATTCCCGGCATCGAGTGCGCGCCCATCGAAGGTGCGTTCTACCTTTTCCCCCGGTTCACTGCGACGGATAAGGACAGCCTGACCCTGGCGCAAATCTTGCTGGATGAGGCTCACATCGCCACTACGCCCGGCATTGCCTTCGGCGCGGCAGGCGAAAGCCACATTCGCTTTAGCATCGCCACCCATATGGAAGACCTGGAAAAGACCGTGGAGCGCCTGGCCAGGCTCGTGCCGAACCTGTAATGTTTTCGTAATCGCTTATCACCCACAATTATCGATTCTCATGATCTATCTGCTCGCCATTGCCGCCGGCATCCTGGCCGGCATTATCAACACCCTGGCCGGCAGCGGCTCGTTGGTAACGCTGCCCATGCTTATCTTTTTGGGTCTGCCCGCGAATGTGGCCAACGGCACCAATCGCGTCGGCGTCATTTTCCAGAATATCGTCGGCATTGCCACCTTCCGGCGTCACGGCAGCCTGGATGTGGGCGGCGGCGTGTGGTACGTCATCCCCGCGGTGCTCGGCGCCATCGTGGGCGCCCGCATTGCCGTGGACATCAACGAGCAGATGATGAACTACGTCATCGGCGCGGTCATGGTGATCATGCTCTTTGTGATTCTCCTGGACCCCAAGAAGTGGCTGCGGGATCAATCCGAAGTGCAGCCCGGCCGACCCGGTTTCCTGACGTTGGCTCTCTTTTTTGTCATCGGCATTTACGGCGGCTTTATTCAAGCCGGCGTGGGCATTTTTCTCCTGGCCGGCTTGGTGCTGGGGGCAGGCTATAATCTGGCCGGAGCCAATGCCCTGAAGCTGGTCATCGTCCTGGCCTTGAGCCTGTCGGCCATCGCTGTCTTCATTCTGAACGATCAGGTAGCATGGGGTCTGGGTTTGTTGATGGCCGTGGGCCAGAGCATCGGCGCGTGGCTGGCCGCCCGCTTCGCCGCCACCAATCCCAATGCCAACGTTTGGGTGCGACGTCTTCTCATCGCCATCATCCTCTTTTCCATTGTCAAGCTCTTTGGAATCTGGGATTGGGCGATGGGGATGCTCTTTTAGCCTGGGGTGGGTAGTCGTATATCTTTAAAGGCGGATGACTTATGCGAGTTCGTAAGCGCTTCCTGTTGAGCCTCTCCTGCAATCGTATCCGGGCGCGGGCGGTTTTACTTTGCCTAACGCTCTGCCTGACGGCCATGCCCGCCATGGCCCAGGAAAACGACGGCTTTACCAGCCCGCTTGCTTTTCCCCGGGCCGATAGCGGAGCCCGCATCTATTTGCCCCTGATCGCCTCTCCGGATGCCGCCCGTACGCAAGGAAGCGTCGTCGCTGTGTTGGAGGCGGACGGTCGCTTTACCCTCTTTGCCGACCTGTTGGAACAGGCGGCGCTGGACGATCTCCTGAGCGCTGCTGAGCCGCTTACCCTGTTTGTCCCCACGGACGAAGCCTTCGCGCGCCTGGCGCGTACGGATTCCCGTGCGCTGGACGCCCTGCGTTCCGATCCCTACAATGCGCTTACGCGTACGCTCCTCTACCATGCTGCGCCTTACACGCTTGACCGCACGATTTCCCGCAACCGGCCGACCGTGCCCACGTTGGAAGGAGCAAGCGTGCGTCTGGACTATAACGAACTGGGCGCTCTCCGCGTCAACGGCATCCCCGTCGCCGGTTCGCCTCTGCACGCGGGCGAAGTCCTTATCTACCCGCTCGACGGAATCCTCGCACCCCGCTGATCGCGCATTGCTCCTCATCGCCTTTTTGGCGCGTCGACTCGCTCATGATAAGGTTTTTATTGGCGCCTTGGCTGCGTTGCTTGGCTGCATTGCATGGGCTCCAAATTTCAGTGGGATAGAATCGGTTCGTACGAACTGAACAACCTGCGTCATCCGCTGCATGCGTCCACTGCGCACGCTCTTTTATGCGGCTGCACGGAAACCGGAAAGGACTTTCTCGATTATCATGTCGGCCAAACTGCACCTTTTTCTGATTCGCCATGGGGAATCGCTTAACAACGCGCTGGGCGGTACGACAACCAGCTATGATGACTATTTCGCCCGGCGCGCTACCGATCCCGATCTGACGGAAAAAGGCCGTCAACAGGCGGAACTGCTCGCCCGCCATCTGGCTGAGTCTGACGGACCGGAAGGGGCCATCCAGCGCATCTACGTCAGCGCCATGCGGCGCGCCCTGCTCACTGCACAACCCATTGCCGCCGCTTTGAATGCGCCCGTGGAGGTGCATCTTGATATCTTCGAGCACGGCGGCCTCTTTAGCGGCAATCCCCGGGGCGAAGGAACGGTGGGGCAGCCGGGATTAACCCGCGCTGAGTTTGCGATGCATTTTCCCGCCTACATGCTCAATGATGCCGTCACCGAATACGGCTGGTATCAGGGCGGCCATGAGTCGTTGGAAGAGTGCGATATGCGTGCGCTGCGCGTGGCGGATCAACTCGCACTGTGGGCGGAAGACGCAGACGAGGTTACCATTGCGCTGGTCTCCCATGCGACCTTTATCGATCGCCTGCTCAAGGCGCTGCTCGGCGCGTCCGGCGCCAATAGCTTTCATTTTTCCAGCCAGAACACGGGCATGACCCGGGTCGATTTTCTGGAAGAGAATCGGCGGGCGCTGCGCTACACCAACCGCACCATTCATCTCCAGCCGGAGTTGATCACCCATTAGGCCCATACCATCTACTCGAGGCATCCTATGGCCGAACTTTTTACGGTTCTCGCGCCGCCCGCCGCCCGGGCCCGCTTTTTGGAGCACTTTGTCCCCACGGTCAAAACCGAGCGCATCGCCACGGCCGATGCGCTGGATCGCGTGCTGAGCGAAACTCTCACATCCCGCCAGGATTTGCCCAACTTCCGCCGTTCAACCGTGGACGGCTATGCCGTCCTGGCGGCGGACACCTACGGCGCTACGCCGGGTCTGCCCGCGTTTCTTCATGTCGCGGGGGAGGTGCCCATGGGCGCAGCCGGCGACGTGGAACTGGGCGTGGGCGAGGCGGCTTTGGTCCACACCGGCGGCATGATTCCCGCCGATGCCGATGCTGTGGTCATGGTCGAGAACACCCAGCGGGTAGATGAGTCCGGCATCGAGCTGTTCCAGGCCGCGGCTGCGGGCGAAAACGTGATCCAGATAGGCGAAGACATTCGCCAGGGCGATCAGGTGTTGACGCCGGGTCGCCAACTGCGCCCCCAGGATATCGGCGGCCTGCTCGCCTTGGGGATCACCGAGGTGACGGTCGCGGTTCCGCCCCGGGTCGCGATTCTCTCTACGGGTGATGAGGTCGTGCCGCCCCATGCGCCCATTGCGCCGGGTCAGGTGCGGGACATCAACTCCTACACATTGGCCGCCCTCACCCGGCGGGCAGGCGGCGAGCCCATGCGCTACGGTATCATTCCGGACCGGCGCGAGGCGCTGGAGGCCGCCGCGGCCCAGGCCCGGGACGAGTGTGATCTGGTCGTTCTCTCCGCGGGCAGTTCCGTCTCGTACCGGGACATGAGCGTGGATGTGATTGGCGGACTGGGCAGTCCGGGCGTCCTGGTCCACGGGGTGAGCGTGCGGCCGGGCAAGCCCACGATCCTGGCGGTGGCCGATGGCGTGCCGGTTTTCGGCCTGCCGGGCAATCCGGTCTCGGCGATGGTCATCTTTGACCTGTTTGTCACGCCCGTGATCCGCGGGCTTTTGGGAACATCCACGCTTCCCCAGCAGCAGGTTCAGGCTCGTCTGGCGCGCAACGTCTCTTCCGCCGCCGGGCGCGAAGATTACGTACAGGTCCGCCTGGAAACCCGGGACGGCGAAGTATGGGCCGTTCCTGTTTTCGGCAAGAGCAACCTCATCTATACGCTGGTCCATGCTGAGGGGGCCGTCAAAGTGCCTTTGGACTCCAACGGTATTCGTGAAGGCGCGTGGGTGACGGTGCTGCTGCACTGAGGCCAATGCAAGGAAATATTGATACGTCGATCCACATCCGTTGCAGGCGTCCCTGGGAACGCCAAGCTCCAGCCTGGCAGGGTTTGCCCGACTGGAGTCCGGCGCTCCCAAGGGAATTACCTACGCATCACGCGGGGCCAACGCGGCCAGGAACCCGCCCACAAACGCATCGCCTAGCCCCACGGTCGTAGCGCCGGCCTGCTCCACGTGGACTACCGGCACGCAGGCAACCCGGCTGCCCAGCCTTGCCTGAATAGCCGCGGCAAATTCGGCCCCCGCCTTATTCGCCGGCGTGCTTTCGATGGTTCGGTAATCATCCAGCGTCAGCTCGTCGCCGCGGTAATAGCGAGTAGTAGCCATGGTCACCCCGCCGTGCAGGGCGGGCAGCAGGCGCTCGGCGTCCGGTCCGTACGCCAGCGCCCAGTACATGCCGTGCAGCACGATGGCGGGAACCGGAAATTGGACGTACAAATCCGCCAGCGCATCACTGACCTGATGGGGGTCCAGCATATCGACGGAACGCCCCAAATGTTCCTCCATCTCATCTTCGTTCAGGCTGAAGACGTCGATGCGATCAATCAGCGCATCGTAAATCAGGCGGCCGATGTAGGACTCAAATACGCCGCCGTCTTCCATATAGACCTGGGCGGCGGGCGGCAGAGCGGTCATGATGCGCTTTAGTGACGCAAGCATGCGCACGGCAACGGCATCGCTCTGCATAGCGTTGAGACCCGAGATGAGAAAGACCTCCGCCTCCGTGATCAAATTTGCAAAGTCTTCATTCAGCGCCATACGGATATTATCGGCATCATTATGGTAGATGATGCGGTTATCCCGCGGCGCACGAATGTTGATGTCGCCCGCCTCTATCTGCATGCCCTTGCAAAACTGCACAATCAGATGCGGGTAGAGCGTGTCTTCTTCGCTGCTGCAAACGTAAACGCTGTCCGGCGGCAGCAGGCGGCGCACATAGTCGTTCTGGGTGACCAGGTGCAGCGCGGCGCTGCGGCCCAGCACCGCCATGGCCAGTGCCGCGCGGGGCGACGTACCGCCAAGCGTAATCTTTTTCTCGAAGCGCGCGGCGAAGCGTTCGATGATGGATGATGCGGCCACAAAGCGCTCGCCGCCCGATCCGGCGCGCAGGAAGGCCAGGATGGAAATCGCCAAATCCCGCTCATCGGTAATCGGTCGTGCGGTGGATAACTCTTCGGCGCGAATCGCATATTCCCGAATCAGCGCCTCGTATACGCTCCCGTTCCAAACAATCTCGTAATCGATATTATTACCGAATCCCAAAGCAAGTTTCTTTTTTGGGGGTATCATTGCGCGTCTATTCCAGTCTGCCGAATAGGTAAAGCGTGGTTAAAAAGACGCTTGGCGCAATGTCCGTGAAGAAGACACCGCGCCAAGCGCCGGGATAATTGTTGCCTTGTGTTGATCGTCTGCAGAACTTAGCAGTAGAGGGCGGCCTTGCCCATGGCGTCAAACAGATCAATCTTGTGATGCGCCACGACTTTCATGGCATCAATGCAGGGCGGGTAGATGGAGTTCGGCTCGCGCAGGGTCTGATTCTGGAGCACCTCGCGGCATTTCTGGTAGAAAGCATCCTTGATATCGCTGGAGATGTTGATCTTGTTAATGCCCAGTTTCACCGCCTGTGCAATCTCCTCATCCGGATTGGCGGAACCACCGTGGAGCACCAAGGGAATATCCACCCGCGCCGCGATCTCCTTCAGCAGATCCAGCCTTAATTCGGGCTTCTTGTCCTTGGGGTAGATGCCGTGGGACGTGCCGATCGCCACGGCCAGCGTATCAACGCCGGTCGCTTCCACAAAAATCTGGACATCATCCGGATTGGTGTAAATGATTTCGTCCGCACCGGCTTCCGCTTCGGGGCCGGTCGTGCCGATGGTGCCCAACTCGGCCTCGACGGAAACGTTAACCGGATGGGCCAGGGCGCAGATCTGATTGCTGATTTTGATGTTCTCTTCCAGGGACATGTGGGAAGCGTCAATCATGACCGACGTGAATCCGCACCGAATGGCCTCCATGATCTGGGCAATGGAGCCGCCGTGATCCAGGTGGATACAGACGGGAACCGAGGCCTTAATGGCCTCCTCCCGTGCTGCGAGCACAAAGGAGGGGCGGACAAAGCTCAACTCGTCAGGGTGAATGGCGATGATGACGGGCGACTGCTTCTCCTCTGACGCTTCCATGACGCCCTTGAGGAGCATATTGCTGCTGATGTTGAAAGCGGGCACGGCAAAATTTTCTTCGTGCGCAACAGCCAACAGCTCTTTCATATTGAGTAACATACTGAAGGTTCTCCGATTAGATGACAGATTTTAGATTGCAGGTTAATACAGGTACGAATTTTTAGCCCTTCACCGAGCCGGCGGTCATACCGGCAATGAAGAAGCGCTGAAAAATCAGGAAAAGAATTAAGACCGGCAGTGAGCCTAATACGCTCATTGCCATCATCTCATTCCACTCGTAGGAGTGCTGCCCCATGAGCATCTGAATTCCCACCGGCACGGTACGCATATTGAGCGTCTTTGTCAACGTCAGGGCGAAGAGGAATTCATTCCAGGCCAGCATAAAGGTGTAGACGCCCACGGAGACGATGCCCGGCAAAGAGATTGGAACCAGCACCCGCCACAGCGCGACAAAGGAACTGCCGCCGTCAATCATAACGGCTTCGTCCAGCGCCCGGGGCAAGGTGTTGAAATAGCCGGTCATCATGATGATGGCATAGGAGAGGGTAAAGACCATATAGGTCAGGATCAGCGCCGGGTAGGTGTTGTAGAGCCGCAGCAGCACGATGAGGCTGAAGTAGGGAATCAGCAGCGTAATCGGCGGTATGGCCTGTACGCCGATGACGATCATGTTCAGCGCCTGCTTGAAGGGAAATTCATAGCGGCTGAAGCTATAACCGCCCATGATGCCCACGAAAAGCGTAAAGATCATGACCAGCGTAGAGACCACGTAGCTGTTGATGAAGAAGCGCACTTTCGTCGGATCGGTTAAAACGGTCCGGTACGCCGACGCCGAGAAAGAGTCGGTAATCAGCGAAGGCGGGTAGGCGAAAATTTCCGTGTTCGACTTGAACGATGAGGAAATCATCCACAGAACGGGAAAACCGGCAAAGAGCGCGCCGATGATCAGCACCAAAATGATTCCGATCTGCGACAGTCGCTTACTGACGGATTTTGGCAATGCGCTACTCATTGGTTGCCCCCTGGTGTCGAACGTAAAAATAGGCTACAAAAAGTGAGAGCGCCAGAATCACAAACGCGTTGGCGGAAGCAAGTGAGAACTCGTAGGAGCTGAAAGCCATCTTATACGTCAGGGTGCTCAGCACTTCGGTGGCGCGGATGGGCCCGCCGCCCGTGGTCATCCAGATAAGCGTAAACTGCTGCATGGTCCAGATAAAGTCGAGCATGGCCAGGCTGATGATAATCGGCCGGAGTTGGGGCAGCGTGATGAAGCGGAAGAGCTGTTGCTTGTTGGCTCCGTCAATCGTGCCCGCCTCGTACATGTCGTTGGGAATTCCCTGCAATCCGGCCAGCAGGCTGACCATGTAGAATGGGTAGCCGGACCAAATATTGATGAAGGTCACCGCGTGGAGCGCCACCTGACGCGAGCCCAGCCACTCGATCTTCTGGCTGATGAGGCCCGACCATTCCAGCAGGTAGTTGATCACGCCGTTGGGGTTCAGCATCAGCCGCCAGAGAATCGCGATAATGCTGGCCGTGAAGACCCAAGGCAGAATATAAATGACGCGGAAAAGGGCCTTGGTAAACGGATTGATGGCATCCGTGTTCAGCAACATGGCAAAGGAAAGGCCGATGATCAGGTGAAAAATTACGCTCATGAGCGTAAAATAAAGCGTGTTAAACAGCGCAGTATGAAAAACATCATCGGTGAGAATCTCGACATAATTTTTTAACCCCACAAAGACGGGGTCGGGATTCATCACCACGTTATCCATGAGAGAATAATAGAAGACCATCACGATGGGAATTAAAGACAGGATGGTCAGCAGGACGAGTGTGGGTGACAAATAGGCGAAAGGAGCCAGTCGCTTGCTTGTCTTGTACCACCTGGCTCTGGCCGAAGTGCGGGTCGTAACGGTCACGTGTTCTTCTCCTCAAGCAACAATCAACAGCAAGGGGGGAGCCGCAGGGATTGGGCGATCGGCCTTACATCAGCCGACCGCCCAATCCTTCTTACATCCGGTTCCTGTACCGACGGACGGAATCTGATACAGCTCTGTCTATCCCGGGCAATCAAAAACCGTCCGTCGATTTACGCCGAACTGTACTAGAAATTCTCCGCCCAGGCCTCCTGGGCATTGGTGAGGAATTCCTCCAGAGACTGACCGCCGTCCAGATAGAGCTGGAACTGCTCGTCGAAGGAGCGCATGAGCGCCTCGGCCACGGGCAGGCCCACAAACTCATTGGCGGGATAACCGGCCTGATAGATATCAAACGCGGCGCCGAACAGCTCGTCCGATTCCACGAAGTCAGGCGTGGAGTTGACGTTGCCGGGGAAGGCATTGGCGATAGAAGAGAGCTTGGAGTTGACCTCTTCGCTCATGAGATATTGGACCAGCTTCCAGGCTTCGGCTTTGTGGGGAGTGCTCTCCGCCACGCCGATGCCCCAGGATGCGTAAGGCAGACCGCGGGCGCCCGTGTAGCCCTCAACCGCGGGCAGCGCCGCGATGGTGAAGTTCAGGTCCGGGTTGCGTTCGCGAATCAGGTTAATGTGGGCCAGGGAGTCGATCATCATGCCGACGCGGCCGTTGGTGAACTCCTCTACCTTGTCCTGCTCGGACATGGAGAAAGCGCCCGGCGTAATGACGCCTGCATCATAGAGTTCCTTGATATACTCCATGGCGCTGCTTACGGCTTCGTTGTCCGTCAGGTGAGGCTGACCGTCGGCCATCATGCTGCCGCCCGAAGCCCAGACCCACGCCATGACGTCATTCTGGATGCCGTTGGGCGCTTCCAGGGAAAGGGGCAGAACCCAACCGTAGACGTTGCTGTCGGCATTGGTCAGGGCTGCGGCTGCATCGGCGAATTCGGCACGCGTAGACGGAGCGTTTTCGATTCCGGCCGCGGCCATCAGATCGGCGTTGCTGAAGAGGGGATAGACAAAGTTGACAACGGGAATCATGTACGTGGCGCCGTTCAGCTGAATCTGGGCCGCCAGTTCGCTGTCGTCAAAACCGGCTTCGCTCATCAGGTCGCTCAAGCTGGCCAGCGCGCCCTGCTTGACAAAGTCGCTGACCCAGGCCCCGTCCAGACCGATCACGTCTGACATGGTGCCCGTGGCGGCTCCGGCGACGACTTGCTGCTTGGTAGCCGAGTAGGGGCCGCTGATTAGCTCAACCTTGATGCCGGGATTCTGGGCTTCAAACTCATCCATGAGCGCCCGGAATTCGCCCTCGGGCAATTCAGGCTCCCACCACTGCGTGAATTCCAGGGTCACCTCTTCGCCGCCGGACGTATCGGCGGACGTATCCGCGGCTGTATCGCTGCTTGTACTCCCTGCGTCGCCGGAGGGGGCTGCCGGCGCAGCACAGCCGGCCAGAACAGCAACGGCCATGATCAGCGCCAACCACAAGCTGACAAATTTACGATTCATCTTCCTCATCTCCTTGATGATCTTGCGTTACAGTAAAAAATAACTTGCGTGGACGGTAAAACCGGCAACACCAGCGCCGAATAAGTGCGCCTCACCCCCTCTCTGAAACAGTCTGTAAAACAGCTTGAACAAGTACATCGCTATAGGCAATTCAAGAGACTTAACCGGTTTTTTTGCGGTTGACGAGGGCGTGATGCATGAATTTCTGCCTGACGGCTTCTGCAGGTCACACCCGGCGTGCGAACTGCCCGAACGCCTGGATGGTCGTTCAGTATTTGCGATCCCCGGTTGCGTGCATGGTTTTCGCCGCGGCCTGCATGGACGCCTCAGAGCGTTCGACGCACAGGCCCACGTAGAGCGCTTCCGTCAACGCCAGAGCGGCCAGATTAGAAGCCATTTCTTCCTCGCGGAAGTGGCTGACCCGGGCGGATGTAAAAAGGCGAATATCGCCGTAACGGCTCAGGGGAGATTCGGAATGATTGGTGACGCAGATGGTGCGGGCGCCGTGTCGTTTGGCCAGTTCCAGCGCATGGACCGTATCGATGGAACTGCCCGTGTGTGAAATGCCCACAGCCACATCCTCGGATGAGGTTAGCGTGGCGTACATGGCCTGCATGGTCGGATCGATGGAGAAACGGCTGCACAAGCCGATCTTGGTTAGCCGAAAATTGAGGTCCATGGCAATGGGCAGCGAATTACCGGCCGCAAACAGCTCGATCCGCCGTGCGCCGGCCAGCGCCAGAATCGCCGCTTCCACCGCGGGCAGATTCAAAATCTGGGCCGTATCCTCCAGGGAGCGCATACCGGCCAGCAGGGCTTTTTGCATGGCGTCAACCGGTCCGTCTTCGGCCGTAAGGTCTTCATGCACCAGCAGCATGGGGGAGACAATGTCTTCCGCCAGGCTGATCTTGAGGGCGTGGAAGCCGGAATAGCCCAATAGCTGGGCGAAGCGGACGATACTTGCTTCGCTCACGCCGGAACGCGATGCCAATTCCGTAACGGTCAGGTTGATCGTCTCGCGCGGCGCACTCAGGATAAACTGGGCTACTTTATGCGATGCCCCTTTGAGCTGCGGTAAAGCGTCGGACATAACAGCCAACGCCCCGCGCTCTCCGTTCGGGTGTCCGTTCATAAGATTCAATTGTCAACAGGGAGATATGAAATTAATTTTCATGATTATATCATGTATGAAAATTTTTGTCAACAGGTTAAAAAGCCCTGAATATGTTATGATTTTCACATGACTCCTACACTGCCCGTCACCCAACGCCTGCCCGAGACTTTTGCCTTTAGCCAATCGAGCTTGCAGGCCTATAGCGACTGCCCGCGCCGCTTTTGGCTGGCCTATGTGGAGCAGTTGCCCTGGCCCGCGGTGGAAGCTTCGCCGGTCCATGAGTATGAGGAACGCATGCGTCAGGGCGCGCGCTTTCATCGTCTTATCGAACGCGCCGAGATCGGCATGGAGCCCGACGTCATCACCGCGGGGCTGGATCATCCCCTGGACGATTGGTTTGCCAAATACCAGCGCTTTCGTCCGGCCGATTTACCGGGCGACGTACTGGAGGTGGAGAAGACGCTCTCGACGCCGGTGGCGGTGGCCGGCCGCGCCTATCGCCTGGCCGCCAAATATGATCTCATCGCGGTTGAGCCCCGTCGCCGCGCAATTATCATGGACTGGAAGAGCGCCTCCCGTCGGGGCGATGAGGGGCAATTGCGCCGGCGGTGGCAGAGCCGGGTTTATCCGTACGTGCTGGTCGAGGCGAGCCGCGCCCTGCCCTGGGGGCCTCTGGCTCCCCACCAGGTGGAGATGCGCTACTGGTTCACGGCCGCGCCCAGCCGCCCTGTGACGCTACCCTACAGCGACGCCCTCCACGCAGCCAATCATGAGCAGCTCCATGCGTTGATGACCGAGATCGTCAGCGGCGCAGCCGAAGACGACTATCCCAAAGTGGCGGATACGCCCCTCAACCGCAAGCGTTTCTGCGCCTACTGCATCTATCGCAGCCGTTGCGACCGGGGCGAAGCAGCGGGCGATTTGGACGATCTGGCTGACGCGGAAGAGTTCTTTGCCGTCGATCCGGCCGTCGCGCTGGAGTTTACGCTGGATGATGTGGCGGAAATTGAATTTTAAAAAGAGTGAAGATTAAAGATTGAAGATCAGGCTAAGCGCCCGGCAGATTCACACGCGGCAGTCACTCTCGCTCCTTAATCTTTAATCTTCACTCTTTAATCTTCACTTTACCCACCCTACCCTATGACCTGGACTCTTCTCCCCCAACCCACCCCTTCCCCGGACCTCATTGCTGCGGCGGGCGGCTATCCGTTGGCCGCGCGGCTCCTGGCCCAGCGGGGCATGACCACGCCCGAACAGGCCCGGCCCTTTCTCGATCCCGACTGCTATACGCCGGCGCCGCCCGGAGCCCTGACCGGGGTAATCGAAGCCGCCCAACTCCTGGCCGGGACCATCCGGCGGGGCGAGCGCATTCTCGTCTGGGGTGATTTTGACGTGGACGGTCAGACCAGCACCTCGCTGCTGGTAGCTGCGCTGCGCAAGCTGGCTGGCGATGAGCAGATCGCCTATCACGTGCCCAATCGCTTCAGCGAAGGCCACGGCATCCGGGTGGAGAAGCTGGCCCAGGTGCTGGATGACCTGCCGCCGGTTCATCTTCTCCTCACCTGCGACACGGGGATTTCCGACGGTCCGGGCGTCGCTTACGCCAAGACGTGTGGCCTTACCGTAGTCGTAACCGACCACCATGATCTCACGCCCGAGTTTATCCAATTGCCGCCTGACGCCCCGCTTTGGGGGGCGTCCGCGGCCACGGCCGGCGCAGAGAGCGTGCGTCAGGCCGATGCGGTTGTTAATCCCAAATTTCAGGCGCCGGACGATCCGCTGCGCACCTTGCCCGGCGTGGGCGTCGCCTACAAGCTCATCCAGCAGCTTTATGCGGATGTCGGTCGCGGCGGCGAGGAGGAAGAATTTTTGGATCTGGTTGCGCTGGGCATTGTGGCCGACGTGGCGGAACAGGTTCATGACGCCCGCTACCTGCTTCAGCGCGGCCTGGCCCGCTTGCGCGCAACCCGGCGTATCGGTCTCCTCGCACTCATGAACGTGGCGGGTCTCGCGCCGGAAAAAGTTGATGCAGAAAGTATCGGCTTTCAGATTGGGCCGCGCATGAACGCGTTGGGACGGTTGGAAGATGCGACGGTGGCGGTGGAGTTGCTCACGACGCATGATGCGTTGCGCGCGGGTGAATTAGCGACCAGAATGAATCGCCTCAATCAGGAGCGCCGGGTGCTCACCAGCCAGACCGCCGCGGCCGCGCTCAACATGATCGACCGCAACCCACATCTGCTGGATTTCAACGGCCTTGTGTTGGCCCATCCGGCCTGGCATGCGGGCATTGTCGGCATCGTCGCGTCGCGCATGGTCGAGCAATTCGGCAAGCCCGCGGTTCTCCTGCTCACGCCGCCCGACGGGCCGGCTCGAGGCAGCGCGCGCAGCATCCCCAGCGTGGACATCGGCGCCGCCATCGCCGGATGCAGCGAGTTGCTCATGGGGCACGGCGGTCATCCCGGCGCGGCCGGCGTCACGCTGGAAGCCGCCAATGTGGACGCGTTTCGCCGGGAGCTGAGTCGGCAGATTGAGTTGCACCAGATTCCCGATGCACCCACCGGTCTCATCATCGACGCAGAGGCGTCCCTGGCAGACCTAAACCTGGAATTGGCCGAAGCGTTGCAGATGTTGGCGCCCTTCGGCAACGGCAACCCCACGCCCCGCTTCCTCACCCGGGGCGTGACGATTGAACACGACCGGCGCATGGGCGCGGACGGCGCGCATCGACGCCTGACCGTCAGCCAGGCCGGCGCGCAGCAGCAGGTTGTCTGGTTTCACGGTGGGGATGCAGAGCTGCCGCCGGGCAAAATCGACCTGGTCTATACCCTGAGCATCAACGAATATAAGGGCAACCGCTCTCTCCAGCTCATGTTTGAGGGTATCCGCGCTGCAGAACCGCTGTCGGTTCAGGATCAGGTTGATGAGGCCGACGCGCCGATCCCGCCTGCGACCGTCTACGACTGGCGTGACCGCTCCGTCACGGCTGCCGATCTGCCCGAAAACGCCCAATGGTATGCAGAGGGCGTGAAGCTGGCCATGACAGCCAATGACGCCCGACACCCGGCCTTCGCGTCCCGCCTGGCCATCACGTCCCGGCCTGACGCGCCCCTGGTTATCTGGAATGCGCCGCCCTCCCTCTCCCTGCTTCGCCGTCTGGTGGAGCAGAGCGGCGCGCGGGCGGTCTACCTCTGCGCGCAGGAGAGCGCCGACGACACGCTGGAGGGCGTCCTCAAGCAGGTAGCGGGGATGTGCAAGTTTGCCCTGGCCCGGGATGGGCTGCTGACCATTGATCGCATGGCCGCGCGCCTGGGGACCGCCGAAGAGGCTGTCCGCGTGGCGTTGCTCTGGCTGGAGCAGCGGGGACTGATTACGGTGGCGGAATGGTCGCCGAAAGACGCCCCCACCGACGCCGTGCGCATCGCGCCGGGCGGCCAGGCGCGCCAGGACGAGGAGTTGGCCTTGCGTCGGGCGCGTCTGGAAGAAGAGCTGAGCGAGGTGCGGGCCCGCCGACGATTCTACCGTCGCGCGCGTCTGCAGGAGTTGGGGCTTGAATCGCGCGCCGGTTGAATCCCGACGCGCGTGCGAATCCCGCTCCGTTTGGAGCCCCCCTTAGATCAGTACCTGAAGGCGTTTGACAATATCAGGCACTGGTATTATTCTTACATACCGTGAACGTTAACGGTATCGTTCACAATTGATTTGACGAGCGCCTCCTTTGCTCCTCATTAGTTCATGCGCTCGTTTTCTAATTCGCTGCACCAATTCGTTTTTATCCACCAACCGAATAGAAAGGGAAATCTCATGCACAGACGATGGTCTTTTGTTTTGGCTGCGCTCATGTTGCTTGCGGCATTGGTACTGAGTGCTTGCGGCGGCTCCTCCGCTCCGGCTGATAGTTCTGCGGATACATCTGCAGCTGCGGATACTTCTTCTGATACAGCCGCAGGGGATGCCGCCTCGGCCGATTCTACAGAGGGAATGACGGTCGGCATCTCTATGCCCACCAAGTCGTCGGCCCGTTGGATTGCGGACGGCGAAAATATGGTGAATGTATTCCAGGGAATGGGCTATGAAACAGACCTTCAGTACGCTGAGGACGACATTCCTAATCAGCTCTCTCAAATCGAAAATATGGTGACCAAGGGCGTGAACGTGTTGGTGATCGCCGCGATTGACGGGACAACCCTTTCCGACGTACTTCAGCAGGCGGCGGACCAGGGCATCCCGGTGATTGCCTATGATCGCCTCATCCGCGACAGCGCGAACGTGGACTACTATGCCACCTTCGACAACTTCCAGGTGGGCGTCCTGCAGGCCAGCTATATCGAAGAGGCCCTGGGCCTGCAAGACGGCAACGGCCCGTACAACATCGAGCTGTTCGGCGGTTCGCCCGACGACAACAATGCCTACTTCTTCTATGACGGGGCCATGTCTGTTCTCCAGCCCTATATTGACAACGGACAGCTCGTAGTCCAAAGTGGCCAAATGGGCATGGATAAGGTCTCCACGCTGCGCTGGGACGGCGCTACCGCCCAGGCGCGCATGGACAACCTGTTGAGCGCCTACTACACCGACAAGCGGGTGGACGCGGTGCTTTCTCCCTATGACGGCCTGAGCATCGGCATTCTTTCTTCGCTCAAGGGCGTCGGCTACGGCTCGGGTGATCAGCCTATGCCGGTGGTGACCGGGCAGGATGCGGAAATTCCGTCGGTCAAGTCCATTATCGCGGGCGAGCAGACGGAGACCGTCTTCAAGGATACGCGGGAATTGGCCCAGGTGACCGCTGAGATGGTGGATGCTTACCTCAAGGGTGAAGATGTGCCGGTTAATGACACCGAGACCTACGATAACGGGGTCAAGGTCGTGCCGTCCTATCTGCTGGTCCCCTACAGCGTGGATGCCTCCAACTGGCAGGAAATCCTGGTAGACAGCGGTTACTACACCGAGGATCAAATCGAGTAACCAAGCAAGCAAAATCGTCACATCCCGGGCAAGAGGGAGCGTGTGCGCTCTCCCTCTTGCCCTGATTTGATGGTTGGAGCGGCCAAGGAGGAAGCTGGATGTCCGATACTATTTTGGAAATGCGCGACATCACCAAGGAGTTTCCCGGCGTCAAAGCGCTGGACAACGTGAATTTCTCGGTGAAAGCAGGCGAAATCCACGCGCTGGTGGGAGAAAACGGCGCGGGAAAGTCCACCCTGATGAAAGTGCTGAGCGGGGTCTATCCCACCGGCGCATACACGGGCGATATCATCTATAAAGGCGAGGAAGTTCATTTTCGGGACATCACCGACAGCGAGAAGTTGGGCATCGTCATCATCCATCAGGAACTGGCGTTGATTCCCCTGCTTTCCATTGCGGAGAATGTTTTCCTGGGTAATGAAGAGGCCCGCAACGGCGTTATCGATTGGAACGCCACGACCTCCTGCACCCGAGAGCTGTTGCAAAAGGTCGGGCTGCACGAATCGCCCGAGACCCTCATCACGAGTTTGGGCGTGGGCAAGCAACAGCTGGTAGAGATTGCCAAAGCGCTGTCGAAAGATGTGGAGCTGTTGATCCTGGACGAGCCTACCGCCAGCCTTAATGAAACCGATACGGAGGCTCTGCTGGATCTTCTTTTGCAGTTTAAGGCCCAGGGCATCTCTTCGATTCTGATTTCCCACAAGCTCAATGAAGTCACCCAGGTGGCTGATGCCATCACCATCCTGCGCGACGGCGCCACCATCGAAACGCTGGACTGCCGGCGCGATGAGATCACGGAATCGCGTATTATTCAGGGCATGGTGGGTCGCGACCTCACCCATCGCTTTCCGGAGCGGGATGCAGATATCGGCGAAGTGGTTTTTCAACTAAAAGATTGGACCGTCTATCATCCCGTTCACGAAGGACGCAAGGTAATCGACAACGTCAACCTTACCGTGCGTCAAGGCGAAGTAGTGGGCATTTCCGGTCTCATGGGATCGGGACGCACCGAACTGGCCATGAGCGTTTTTGGCCGATCCTACGGTCGTCACATCACCGGCACGGCGCTCATGCACGGCGAGCCGCTGGACCTGAGCACCATTCCCAAGGCCATTAGCAACGGCATCGCCTATGTGACGGAGGACCGCAAAAATTTGGGCCTGGTCTTGATGCAGGACGTCAAAAACAATATCACTCTCGCGAACTTGAACGGCGTTTCCAACGGCATGGTCATCAACGAGCCCCGTGAAGTTGTGTTGACCAACGCCTATCGCGACAAGCTGAACATCAAATGTTCCAGCGTCTTGCAGCAGACCCTCAACCTGTCCGGCGGCAATCAGCAGAAGGTCGTGTTGAGCAAGTGGCTCTTCTCCGAACCGGACCTGCTGATTTTGGATGAACCGACCCGGGGAATTGACGTGGGCGCAAAGTATGAAATCTATTCCATCATCAATCAGTTGGCGGCCGAAGGCAAGAGCATTCTGATTATCTCATCCGAGTTGCCGGAAATTTTGGGTATCAGCGATCGCATCTACGTCATGAATGAAGGACGTATCGTAGGCGAGATGCAGCAAGCCAACGCCTCACAAGAAAAAATCATGGCCTGCATCATGCAGCAGGACCCACGGAAAGAGGTAGCCGAAGCATGAAGACGATTCTCGATGGGCTGCGTCAGAATATGCGCCGCTACGGCATGCTGATCGCCCTGATTGCCATCATGATTTTTTTTCAGATCGTGACCGACGGTACGCTCATGCGGCCGGTCAACATCACCAATCTGGTGCTCCAAAACAGCTACATCATCATCATGGCATTGGGCATGTTGTTGGTGATTGTGGCGGGTCAGATTGATCTGTCCGTCGGTTCGGTGGCGGCCTTTATCGGCGCGTTGGCGGCTGTCATGATGGTCAACCTGGACCTGCACTGGACGCTGGCGCTGCTGGGCGGCCTTGCTGCCGGCGCGCTGATTGGCGCGGCCCAGGGCTACTTCGTGGCGTATCAGGGCATCCCGTCTTTTATTGCCACCCTGGCGGGCATGTTAATCTTCCGCGGCTTGACCCTGGTGATGCTTCAGGGCCAATCGGTCGGTCCGTTTCCTCCTGCATTTCAGAAGCTCAGTTCCGGCTTTATTCCCGATATTTTCGGTTACGAGGGGCTCCACCTCACGACGATTGTGCTGGGCGCGATTTTTTCCGTTCTGCTGGTCTACATGGATTTGCGCAGCCGCCGGAATCGCATCAAGTACGGGTTTGACGTCTCCTCAATTCAACTCTTCATTATCAAAAATTTGGCCGTTGTCGCCGCCATCATGTACATCTGTTTCCTGATGGCCTCTTACAAGGGACTGCCCAACGTGCTGATCATCGTCTTCCTCTTGATTCTGGTCTACACGTTCGTCACGACCCAAACGGTGGTGGGGCGGCGCATTTATGCGCTGGGCGGCAATGCCAAGGCGGCCAAGCTGTCGGGCGTAAACACCGAGCGGCTGACCTTCTACACCTTTGCCAATTTGGGCCTGTTGGCCGCGCTGGCAGGTCTCATTTTCGCCGCCCGCCTCAATGTCGCCTCGCCTAAGGCGGGCACGGGCTTTGAGCTGGACGTCATCGCCGCGGTCTTTATCGGCGGCGCGTCAGCGACCGGCGGCGTGGGGACGGTATTGGGCGCGGTCATCGGCGCCTTGGTCATGGGCGTCATGAACAACGGCATGTCCATTGTGGGCGTGGGCATCGATTGGCAGCAGGCCATCAAGGGGTTTGTCTTGCTTTTGGCCGTCTTCTTCGACGTGCGCAATCGCAACAAGGCGTAAACAATTGCCTGTTTTCAAGTTGGGGGGGTGCTGTTGCGACCGCTCTCCGGGAGCGCCGGATTCCGCTCTCGTGCTCCCGGGCAGCAGTCCCCCATCACAGTGGACAACTATTCACGCATTCCGCTGCGTAGACGCGCGGACAATCAGCTCGGGTTTCAGGGTGATGAGGTTGTCCGACGGCGGCGCGGCGCCGTCGATCTGGGCCAGCAGGGTCTGGACGGCCGTGCTGCCCAGTTCACGCAGGGGCTGACGCAGCGTGGTTAGGCTGGGGTAGAAGAAGGCCGATTCGGCCAGATTGTCGAATCCCACCACCGCGATCTCCTCCGGTACGGCCACGCCCCGGCTATGCAAATAGTGGAGCGCGCCCAGCGCCATCTGATCATTGGCCGCAAAGAGCCCGTCTATGGCAGGACAACGCATCAACAATTCTTCCATACCGGCCTCCCCGCTGCCGGATGACCAGTTGCCCTGCACCCAGCACTCTTCCTCCGCAGCCAGCCCGGCCGCTGCCAACTCGTCCGCCCATCCATCGCGCCGTTGACGGGCTTCCAGCCATTTCAGAGGACCGGTGATGTGCCCAATCCGCCGCCGCCCGCTCTGCAAAAGATGGCGGACGGCCGTGCGCGCGCCCTCACGGTTGTCGATGACTATCGTGGTGTAGCGGGGATGAGGCCGACTTTTGAGAAAGACGACCGGCGGGCAGGTCGCGGGCAACTGTTCCTGCATGGTCGCGACGTTGTCGTCCAATTCCGGCGCGGCAAAAATGATGCCGTCCACGTGATGGGCGTTCAGTTCATCAATGAGGGCCAGGAGGTTGCTCCCCTTGAACTCGGACAGCTCAGCCAGCATGAGCGCATAGCCCGACTCTTTGCATTGCGCGGTGATGCCGTGGAGCGTTTGGGAAACGCCCACATAGCGCAGCCCGGCGATGATCACGCCCAGCGTACGGCTGCGCTGCTGAACGAGGCTGCGGGCCAGCGCGCTGGGCTGATAGCCCAGCTCTTCGATGGCCTGTTCGACGGCGGCTCGGGTCGCGGGCGCCACGTCCGGCCGCTGATTGATGACCCGGGAAACTGTCTGGGCGGAGACGTTACAAACCCGCGCGATGTCTTTGATGGTGACTTTTTTTCTGGGGTGCGGCTGGGTCATATGGCGGTTCCGCCCTTAATCGGAATGGAAGAATATACGTAAGTATACCCTAAAAAGCCAAATTGTGAACGTTAACGCTTGCCTTAGGAGATCGTTCGCGTCCGAATCCCGCGAATCTGCGAACCCGCCTTTCTTGCCGCAACTTGTCAATCCTTACAGCGTACTGTCCCTATGCAGGCTGTCAACGCGGCGGCGCTTCAGGCGCACATGGGGCAACCTTTCCCGGGCTGTAACCCATGGCGGATAACGACTGCCAAACGCAGCTTCCCGCATATCACGCCTTACTCATCCAGCACTGCACGAGATTCGCAGGGACTAATCCGACTCGTCGAAAGGAGCGAACGACAATGGCACTACAGTACGAAATCCAGGGAACAACGCTGCCGGTGGTAACGATCCAGCTACAGCCGGGAGAGCGCATTTACTCATCCGCGGGCGGTATGAGCTGGATGAGCGACCCTGTGATCATGGATACCAATACCGGCGGCGGATTGGGGCGCATGGTGCGCCGCGCGTTTTCAGGCGAGTCCCTCTTTATCGTCGATTATTTTACGCGTGACCAGGTCGGCGAGGTCGCGTTCGCGGCCGAGTTCCCCGGCAAGATTGTGGATGTCGAGCTGCCCGAAGGGCGTTCGGTCATCGTGCAGAAAGACGCGTTTATGTGCGCCGAAAAGAGCGTGGACCTGGATATCCACTTTCGGCGCAGTCTGGGGACGGGGCTCTTCGGCGGCGAAGGCTTCATCCTCCAGCGCCTGACCGGCCCAGGGCGCGTCTTTGTCAATTTTGACGGCGAGATCGTGCAGAAAACGTTGGGTCCGGGCGAGCGTCTGCGCGTGGATACGGGGCACGTGGCCATGTTCGAGCCCACGGTCAATTTTAATGTGGAGATGATGCGGGGGTTCAAAAACATCCTTCTGGGCGGCGAAGGTCTCTTTCTGGCGACCCTCACCGGGCCGGGACGGGTCTGGCTACAGACCATGCCTATGGCCAAGCTGGCCCTGCGCATCGCCCAGTACATTCCCCGGCCCGGCGGCAGTGACGGCCCCAGCGGTGGGTTAAACGTGAATATGAACCAGCTGCTGGGCGGTCAATAACGGGGGCGGCTCTGCGCAGGAAGTGAATGCAGTTTTCGGTGCGCCTGTACCGCTTGTTTTCCTGATACGTAAGGCGTGTGGGGCTCCTTTGGGCAACCGTCACGCCTCACTTGTCGCACCATCACGCCAAACCCGCCTGGATCATTCCTTTACACAAATTACAGCGATTTCACTCGTTATAGGCTAAACCAGCAAGGCCCCTTCATGCCGCAGAAGCCAGGCTTTGCGCTCCAGGCCGCCTGCATAGCCGGTGAGCTTGCCGTCCGCGGCAATGACCCGGTGGCAGGGGATGATGACGGCGATGGGGTTGCTGCCGTTGGCCAGCCCCACGGCTTGCGCACCCTGAGGCTGGTCAAGCCCGATGGCAATCTGCTGGTAGGTGGTCGTCCGCCCGTAAGGGATGTCGCCCAGCGCGGACCAGACGCGCTGCTGGAAGGGCGTGCCCCGGGGTGCAAGGGGCACGCTAAATTCATGCCGCGTCCCGGCAAAGTATTCGGCCAGCTCTTCCGCTGCGAGAGCAGTTACAGCGTTGCCCGCGTGGGCATGGGCGCGTGCGTCCGCAAAGCGTACGGCCAGCAGCGCCTGGTCGTCAGCCTCGATTTGCATGAGGCCCAACGGCGAATCAATGATGGCGGTATATATGCTCATTCATCGTCCACCGCATAGGGGATGATGCCCGCGGCAGCCAGCTCCGCCTGCACCTCATAGGGCAGCGTGCGCGCGTCCAGAATAAAGCCGTCCCGGGTTTGCACCATCCACGCAATTGTGTTGTTTTTCATGCCGCTGGGCAGCGTCCATGCGGGATCCATCTGATACATGTCCATGAGTTTCCGAATTTCATGGGACTTATTGCCGCCGGTTGTCGGGTTTACGTCAAACGCCTGCCACAGATCGGGCGCCTTCATGGCAGGTTCAAAGCTCATGTCGGACAAAAAATTGACCATTCCCAATGCATGCACGACGCCGGCCGCCCAGTTTTTGACCTGGCCCTTGGCAATGGGCGACGGGCGTTTGCGCGCCAGCGCCGCGGTCAGATAGCGCGCGTATTCCGCATACTCTTCATTCAGGTACTCGGCGCAGACGGCATCCGTTAGGGCGACAATGGCGTCGTATTTTTCCTGCATATTCTTGGGAACGCTGAGGGATTTTGTTGCGGTCATGTGCGTGGCTCCTTGCGCAACAATCGGTGCACAATCAATGGAAATGGATAGAAAATTCAAAACAGCGGCAACTGTAAGTCTTCCGGCTTTTCACGTACGGCCCTGCGCGGCGTCGGCTCGCTGAGCGCAAGGAGCGCGGCTTCAATCTCCTCCACAAAGCGGCTGACGGGCGGCTCAACCGTACGTCCGTAGCGCAAGCGACGACGCGCGGCGGTGAGGATCAGCTTCTCCTGGGCTCGGGTCATGCCCACGTAGAAAAGGCGGCGCTCCTCCGCCACGTTGGGCTCGTCTTCGCCCCGCCGGTAAGGCAGCAACCCCTCCTCGCAGCCGGTGATGAAGACCACGGAAAACTCCAGCCCCTTGGACGCGTGGAGCGTCATGAGCGCGATCCGGTCCGCGCGGGGATCATAATCGTCGGTCTCCTGCTCCAGGGCGGCTGATTCTAAAAGCCCAGGCAGATCATCGCCGGCCGCGGCCCGACGCTTAACCCGGGCCAGGCGCTCCTCGTCCACGATGATGATCTCCCGTGCGGCCAGGCTTGCGGCGGCCGCATCCAGCCGGGCCGAAAGCGCCTGTGCGGAGCGGGCAGCCTCTTCCTCCAGCAGATCGACCGCTGCGGCCAGTCGTTGACGCTGTTCGCCCTGTAGGCCGGCCATGATCGCGGCTTCTCCCCGCACGGCGGAAAGCGGTGCGCCCGCCTGGTCGGCATAGTCCAACAGCGCGGCGATATCCTCGTCGCTGAAAAGCTCATCGCCGGCATTGAGCAGGCGACGCCAATGCACGCGTGAATCCGGTTGTCGGCTCAGCCAAAGCAGGGCCAGCAGCGCCTGCACGTCCGCGTGGGCGAAGAGCGGCGTCTTGCCCACGGTCTGATAGGGCATGCCCGACCGCTCGAAAGCCTCTTCCAGCAGGGCGGCCTGGGCGCCGGTGCGATAGAGTACGGCAAAATCGCCAAAGGCCAGATCCCGCTCACGGCCCTCTGTGCGATCATCCACCCGGCCCGAATCCAGGGAAAAGTAGCTGGTGCCGCCCACCATGCGTTCAATGCGGTGGACGACAAACTCAGCCTCGGCCTTATCCGTGGGCGCGTGGTGCAGTTCCAGACGTGTCGCCGTGACGAAGTCGGTCCAGATTTGGCGAGCGTCATCCCGCTCGGGGTTGCGCCGAATGACCTGCTGCGCGGCCTCCAGAATCGCCTGGGTGGAGCGATAGTTACGGCTCAGGTTGATGGTGCGCGCGCCGGGGTAATCTTCGGTGAAGCGCAGGAAGTAGCGATGATCCGCGCCCCGGAAGCCGTAAATGGCCTGGTCGGGATCGCCGATGACGCAAAGGTTGGCTCCGCCCGCGGTCAACAGGCGCAACAGCCGATACTGGGCCTCGTTGACGTCCTGATACTCATCCACGGAAATCCAGTGATAGCGGTTTTGCAGCGCGGCCGCCACGGTCGGCTGCTCTTCCAGCAGACGCACGCTGCGGCTGACCAGGTCATCAAAATCCAGCGCTCGGGCGGCCTGGAGGGCTTGGGCATAGACGGCGGCGATACGCACTGCCTCGGCCGCGTCTTCCGCTTCGACGTTGCCCGGGACGGCCGGATCCAGCGCCTGTTGTTTGGCGGCGCTGACCGCGGCCAGCCAACGCCGGGCCGCGGTCTGGCTCAGCTCGGGCGCGGTTTGCCGCAGGAGACGCAGGCGTTCATCCTCGTCCAGAATGGTAAAGTCGGCCGGCAGACCGGCTTCAGCATGAAATTCGCGCAGGATCCGGGCGCCCAGCGCGTGAAATGTTTTGACCGTCATCCGGGCGACCGTCTCCGGCGTGAGGAGGTCAGCCAGGCGCTCGCGCATCTCGTCTGCCGCCTTATTGGTAAAGGTGATGGCCAGAATCGACTCGGGATCCGCAGCGTGCTCGACCGCCAGCGCGCGGATGCGATGGGTGAGGGTGCGGGTCTTCCCGGTTCCCGGGCCGGCGGTGATGATGAGGGCGCAGTCGATTGTGCGGACGGCGGCTTGCTGTTCGGGGGTGAGGGGGGCGGAAGATTGGCTGATTGGGGGTTGAGAGACTTGAGATTGGGGGATTGGAGACTGGGGGATTGATGATTGGGTGACTGGAGGTTGGGGGGCGGACGCGGGTCTTTCGGGTGCGAAGAGAGCTATCTGGTCCGTGGCGTTCGCGCCGGCGAAGAGCTTGATGACGCCGTATTCGCCGTCGTACCCGGCGATGCGGGTGACGTCGCCGCGCCGCATGCGCGCAATACCCTGGGCCAGCTGCTCGCCGGCCGCGGTCGCGATCTCCGCCGGCTCCAGCGTCATGAGAATTTCCAGCTCCGGGCCAAGCTCAGCCAAAAGGCGCATATACTCACGCTGGACGCGCTTGCTGTTGACGCCCACTTCCACCTGCTCGGAGATAATCTCGGGCAGGGGAATGAGGCTATGGAACGGTTGGGGATGCGCGGGCTGGGCGCCCAGGGGGCGGTCAGCCAGTTCGGCCACCCGGTGGAAGACGCCTACGGTCACCGGTTTACCGCAGACGGAACAGAGGCCGTTGTGGGCCATGGTCGTCTCGGGCGTCCAACTTACGTTGCATTTGCGATGGCCGTCATGATGATACTTTCCCTCTTCGGGAAAAAACTCGATGGTGCCCTTAAAACGGTCCGGGTCGCCCGTGCGCATGGCGTCGAAGAGCGCAGCGTAGCTCAGCTCGCAGTCGAACAGGGTAGCTTCCCGGGCCAGCTTGGGCGGTGAGTGGGCGTCGGAAGTGGAGACCAGGGTGTAGCCGTCCAACCCGGAGACGCGCCAGTTCATGGGCGGGTCGGAGGAAAGGCCGGTTTCCAGAGCAAAGATGTGCTGGGTGAGATCGCCGAAGCATTCTTCCACGCTGTCAAAGCCCGACTTGGAGCCGAGCATGGAAAACCAGGGCGTCCAGATGTGGGCGGGAATCAGCTCGCAGCGCTCGTCAGCCTCCAGAACCGTCTCCAGCAGGTCCCGGGAATCCAATCCCAGGATAGGTCGTCCATCGGAGCGGATGTTGCCGATTTGCTCCAGGGCAGCCTGTATGCGGGCTACGGCAGCCAAATCAGGCGCAAAAACAACGTTGTGGACCTTGCGCACCCGATCATGACGCTTGTAAATGTTGCTGATCTCGCCGGTCAGAAGAAAGCGCACCGGTCGCCGACAGGCGGGCGGGACTTCCTTTTCCACCTGCGTGGCGATTTCGGGCTTCAGGCGAAAAAGGCCCGGCTCAGCCGGCTCCAGCTTGGCGTGCATCTCCGCCAGCCAGCCGGGATGGGAGAGATCGCCCGTGCCCACAACCGTGACGCCCTTCAACTGCGCCCAAAGGTAAAGATGCTCGAAGTCCAGATTTTTGCTGGTCGCGCGGGAATAGTGGGAATGAATGTGAAGATCGGCTACGATAGACATGGGCGGGTGGCAGGTGGCAGGTGGCAGGTGGCAGGTGGCAGGTGGCAGGTGGCAGGTAGCAGGTAGCAGGTAGCAGGTAGCAGGGTAATTGTACCGTACGGAGGGCGTGGATGACCAGCGGGGGCGGGAAATAACAGATGCCGCAATTGACTCTCGTTGCGTTTTGGGGAGACAAGCCGCCTGCTTTCCAACGTTATCTGGCGGAGATTGGCGGGCGGATTGGGGCGTCTCCTCTGGGGGCGCGCTTTACGCCGTATGCGCCGGAGCAGATCCACGCCACCATTGTGGGGCTGGAGCGCATGGAAAACGAACCGGGCTGCTACAACCTGAATCAATTTCTGACCACGGGCGAACGCCGCAGCATGGACCTGGCCGCGGCCCTGGGCCTGGCCCGAGCCTGGCCCAGGCTGACCGTGCGCTTCGGCGGCTTCGACCCGGACGATGACCGGGTGACCAGCTTCGGCCAAACGCCTTTTGTGCGCAGCTTTCAACTCCGGCGCAAGGCGGGCAAGGTTATGCTCATGGGCTGGCTTCATGCCGACGGCGATTTTCGCCGGGCGGGAGAGCTGTGGCGGTTGCGCCGACGCTTTGCTGAGGAGGCCGCGGTACGGCCCAAATATTGGGCGGACCACGACTTCTACCTGACGTTGGGCACGTTGACGTTGCCGACGGATGCTGCGCCTTCTTCGGCAAAGCCTTCTGCGGCGGAGGCATTCCAGGCAACTATGCGCGACTACATTGCGGCGAATCCCATAGACGTGATAGTATCAGCCGCAGATTTAGCCTTTGTGCGCTACGTCGATCCCGCCCTTCCTCTCAACGGTTCTTCCGCGTATCCCGTGGAGGAGGTCGGGTTGGACGCGCAGAAGCTGGCAAGCTTATACACTTCACGCGCGGGAGAAAGGATCGCCCGTGGTCCTCAAAACATTTGACGATCTGCCTGCGTTGGCCGCTGCGTTTGACGGCACGGTCTTCCAGGATATCGGGGACGACACCCTCTTTGTTTACGATAAGCTGCATCATCAGTGGCATCAGTACCGCTGGGCCCCGGGCAAACGCGAGATCGTTTATCTCGGTCCCAGCAGCAGTGAACTGCCCCTCGTCGCCCAAGCCTATCCGTGACCGCGCCGGGCGTCTCCTCCTGCAACCGGGCAGTAACTGGCTCACGCCATACTGGCGCGAGCCAATCAACCATTTGCCGCCCAATTTGTGCGGAATCACAGGCAATCACGGCCCGTCAGATTCCCCGTCTTTCCCATATGGCTGACCGGCGCGCCCGGCCTATTCGCAACGTAACCCAATTCACGCAAAGACACACCGGAGGAGATCATGTTAGTTCGAGATCGAATGAGCAGCCCGGCCATTACCGTCGCGCCCGGCGAAAGCTATCACGCCGCGCTTAAATTGATGCAGGACAAAAACGCCCATCATATTCCTGTGGTGGAAAACAATGCAGTTGTAGGGATTGTGGCCGAACGCGATCTGCTGCTGGCCGCGGTCAATTTTATGCAGGCCGATGTCGATGTGGCGGAAATCATGCACGCGCCGGTTGTGACCATTGGGCCCGAGGCCAGCGTGATTGACGCCGCGCGCATCATGGCGAAAAACCGTATCGGCGGCCTGCCCGTAGTGGACGGCAGCGGCGTCGTGGGGATCATCACGGAGACCGACGTGGTAAATGTCTTCGTCGCAATGATGGCGGAGTAGCGCGGGCGACCCAGGCCAATCCGGGAAACGCCGCGGCCATGCAGGCGCGCAGGAAGACGGAGCAGCCGTTTGGCGGCGTCAAGGCAACATCGTGACGCGCTCTGCTTCCGGGAGGAAATACGGCCGGGTCATCCGTACGCTGTGGGTCGGCGGGAGGAGGCGTTTCCGGCGCCCTTCCCCCCTCCGTAAACGCGCTGCGTTCCTTTACGGTCTCCGGGAGGTTCCCCTCCGAGGGAACCTGTATGGTTACCGCGCGGCATTAAAACGCATGGAACAGCAAACTTATGGACAATACGCTCTTCGGCGTTCCCCTGGCCGTTCTCGGCTTTATCTGTTTGGGGATTGCCCTGACTTACTACTTCATCTGGCCGCAGCCCAATCCCCAGGACCCGCCGCGTCCGGCCGGGCGCGGTTTTGTGCTGCGCTGGGGCCATATGCTGGTCTGGCTGCTTTTGGCCGGGGCCTGCTTTGCCGCCGGCCGGGGAATCGGGGCGTTTGCTGCCCTGCTGGGCGTCGCCGGGCTCCTTCTCTACATTGCCTTCCTTGCGGCTATTTTCCAAGATCGCAAAATCGCGGCAAAATAAAGGGACAGCATAAACCAATCAGGAGGAACGCATGGTAACTGCAATTGTGCTCATCAATGTGAAACACGGCGACATCAACGTGGTGGCCGATCAGCTGGCCGGCATGCAGGGCATTGCCGAGGTCTATTCGGTGGGCGGGCGCTTTGATCTGGTGGCAATTATCCGCGTCGCCACCAATGAAGAGATGGCCGGATTGGTGACCAACTCGCTGGTCAACATTGACGGCATCGAAGATACGGAGACGCTCATGGCCTTCCGGGCCTACTCCAGCTATGACCTGGAGCGCATGTTCGCGGTAGGCGCAGATGAATAAGCGGCCGTCCATCCGAATCTTCACCACCGGCGGTACCATCGACAAAGTCTATTTCGACGCCAAGAGCGAGTTTCAGGTCGGCGAGCCCCAGATCAGCGACGTGCTGCACGAAGCCAACGTCACGTTTGACTTTGCCGTGGAGTCCCTCATGCGTAAGGACAGCCTGGAGATGACCGACGCTGACCGGGTCGCCGTACGGGCTGCCGTGGCCGGGGCGGCGGAGCGTCACATTGTCGTCACCCACGGCACCGACACCATGGCCGTTACCGCACGCGCGCTGACGGGAATTGCCGACAAGGTGATTGTGCTGACCGGCTCCATGCAGCCGGCCCGCTTTCGCTTTAGCGACGCCGTATACAATATTGCCGCGGCCCTCACCGCGGTGCAGCTTCTCCCCGCCGGCGTCTACCTTGCCATGAACGGCCGCGTGTTTGATGCGGACAACGTGCGCAAAAATGTAGCGGAGAATCGCTTTGAAAAAGTAGACTCATGAATTTCCCTGCGCCCGCTACAGGCGCTCCCCTCTCTGAATCACTCCCCGGATAAGAAGCACTGAATCAACAATATACCGAGTTTGACTTACTGAACGTTCCTTGTTACAATCATGACACTGATCGAAACGTAAGCCGTTTTCATCACACATCTCCACTTCAGCCCCAAACGACAAAACGCAGCGATCTCCCGAAATCCTTTTCGGTCTTGATTACGCAGTCCTCCACCGGCGCTGTCCACTGTAAAACGTCATCTTTCAATGCAGAGCCGAAACCGGCGCACCAAATCGGATTTGATGGGTTTGTTTACCCGCTTCGCATCATTTTGGAATGAATCGCGGGCCCGCCAAATTCTTGTTCTGCTTGACTAACATCGCGATAACTTTAGCCAACCTTGTTATCAGTGCTTTCCTGTCCTGTTTTTGGTTCTCTGGGCGATTTACCATGCCGGGGTGAAGCAATATATGCGACGTAGAGAAACCACGCCCGCCTGGTATTTCAGAAGATAAACGCTATTCCCCATAAAGGTCCGGAGAGCCCTTTTTTGCTTAAGGAGACTTGCATGATGTCCAGAATGATGCCCAGATTTACTCGCGTCCGGCAATGGCCGGCAATTTTTAAGCTGTTCTCCCTGCTTCTTTTATTGATTCTCGCCTCTGTTCCCATCGCACAGGCCGCGCCGCTATCCCAAACAACAACCACTGTCGTGATGCCCGGCTTCATGGGCGAGTGGGAGATCGGGGAAGAGAACACGTCCGGCGGCAGCGGCTCTTTTGTCAGCGGGCCGGCAACGGCTCCGGCGGGAACGGGCAGCTTCCAGATGGAAGTCCCGGCGAGCAACAACGGCTATATCATCATGCTCGGGGGCTTTAATGTCACCGACATGTATGAAGACAAACGCTTTGCTGATCTCACCAATTTGTCCTACGCGGCCTATAAGTCGGCCGGTAATGCGATTCACATGCCCACGTTGCAGATTGCGGTGGATTACGATGACTCAGATGGCGTAGGGGGCTGGCAGGGACGGTTGGTCTACGAGCCCTATTACGCAGGCGATCCGACGCCGACGGGAAGCTGGACGACTTACGATGCGACGACCGGCGCTGGTTGGTGGTCAACCGGTACGCCGCAGGTCAACTTTAACCCCGGAACCAAATACTGCACCGAAGCATCGACCTGCACGCTGGCAGAGCTGGTGGGGCACTATCCGAATCTTGTCGTCAGCACATATGCTACGCAGGTGGGCTTTAAGGTCGGCAGCGGCAATCCGGGCTTAATTGCCAATGTGGATAATTTTCACATCGCGTTTAGCGGCGGTCCGGACGATACGTACGACTTCGATCCCTGCGCCCGCGTGACAAACACGAACACCGGCGAAACGTTCTGCACCATCCAGGAAGGCATTGACGACGGCGATACGCTCGACGGCGATACGCTTTCCATCAACGCGGGTATCTATGCCGAGCACGTGACCGTAACCAAGCAGCTGACGCTGGACGGCGCGGGCGCGGGAACTGACCCGATGACCGCTACGATTCTCGACGGCTCCAGCTTGGGGGCCGGCTCGGGCATCCACGTCAACAACGGCGTGACCAATGTCACCATCCAGGATTTGACGGTGCAAAACTATACGCTTGCCAATTCCAATCAGGCGGGCGTCGTCGGCTTCGGCGGGAACAATAACTTCACGCTGCAAAATGCCCAGGTGCTGAACAACAATGGCGGCCGGGGAGGCGTCTATCTCAACGGGCCGGTGGATACGGTGCTCATCGACAATGTGACGGCCCATAACAATCAGGGGCGCGGCATTGTCATCTGGAACGGGGCCAAGACCCATATCGCCATCACCAACAATGACATACAAGGAACCAACTGTTGTGGTATCGAATTGCAGGACGGCACCGCATCGGGCGTGACCATGACGGGCAACACGGTGGTCAGCAACGGCGACAGCGGCATGTCGACCATCGGCTTGACTTCCGGAGCGGGGCCGAACGTCATCAGCGGCAACACCGTTACCAACAACGGCCGCTTCGGCATCGAGATCAAGAACCCGGACGGTACGGGGCTCGATACCGGCGACGGCAGCATCGTCCTTGAAAACAATATCGTTTCCATCGCTCCATCCCCCGCGATGAACAAACGCGACCATGCGGGTATTGCCGTCTTCCGGCGTTCATTTATTGCGGGCAACCCCACAGGTTACGTCGATGTCCCCAACGGCGTGGTGGTACGCAACAACACGGTCAGCGGCTACGATCAGCAAAATGCGACCGCAACCACCAGCGAAGGTTTTGGCATCGTGGTGGAGGGCGTCAACCATACGGTAACCGGCAATACGCTCAACAATAACGACGTCGGCATCCAGGAGCAGGGCGGAAATCATGCCAACGCCAACTATGTACCGAATGATGCCGGGGACGGCGATCAGGCTGACGGCCAATCTCCTGCGTACTTTGGTCGCGGCAACGCGCCGATGGCATGCGGGAATACGATTAGCGGCAATAGCTTCAGCGGCAATACAACCGATTTCCGGCAGAATGTCGCCGGCTCCGGCGGCGGTGTGGTGACCAACACGAATACCGGTGAGGTATTCTGTTCCATTCAGGCGGCCATTGATGACAGTGATACGTTGGACAGCCACACGATCACCGTTGGTGCGGGCGTTTACGCTGAGCTTCTGGACGTGAACAAAGAAGTGGCGCTGGTTGGCGCCGGGATCAGCGACGTCACGATTGATGCCAGCGCCTTTGGCGATTACAGCATCGAAGTGACCCGCAGCAACGTGACGCTCTCCGGCTTCACCCTTCTGGGCAACCCGAGCGGCACCTACGGCATCAAGGTCTCCGGAGCGTCACCTACGCAGATTTCCGGCATCACGATTCAGAATGTCAAGGTGGACAGTTCCAAGCGAACGGGCATCGATCTCAACGGCGTTACCAGTGCAACCATTGACAACGTAGAAGTGACCAACGTCCCCGGCGGCAACGGGATTGCCCTCTCGGACAGCAGCAACATTGCACTCTCGAATATCACCACGAGCAATAATGCGTGGGGCGGGCTGGCCATCTACACCTACGGGCGTTATTTCCCGCTGGGTTCCGACAGCATTTCGCTCAGCGGAACCAATAGTTTCGGCGAGCTGAACCCCGTCTATGTCGAGGCCGGCAATTATACGACGCCCGCGTCGCCCGCGCCGGTCACCAATCTGTCGCTGGCGGGCTTCGAGTACATCGTGCGCAACGACACCTTCCGCGCCGGCGCGCCAAACTTTACCTTCTATCAACCCACCCAGGCCGCTGCTATCGCGTATGCGCTGGGCCTGCCCACGCCCGCTGACTCTTACGTCAATAAGGTAGCGGACGGGACCTTCTGGGTCGGTACGGACGGCACGAATGACATGAAGATTCAGGCCGCGGTGGATCACGTGAACGGGACCAACTACGTGCCGCTGCCCGTCAGCAACGAGATCAACGTGCTGGCCGGCGATTATGAAGAAGAGGTTCTGATTGACCGCGACGTCATCGTACAGGGTGACTCGCAAGCGACGACGATCATCCACCCGACCATGGATACCGGTTCATCCGGTGACGCGCGGGCGTGGTGGCTGGTCGACAGCGGCGTTAATTTGACGCTGCAGCGCATGACGTTTGACGGGACCGGCTACAAAGTCTGGCAGGTTCTCCGGCATAAAGGTTCAGGGACAATCGACGATGTCGCGTTTACCCAAATCAAATTCAATGAGGGCGGACCGTCTTATGCCGGAACAGCCGTTTCAGTCTTTGGCGCGGGCAACGTAGACGTTACGAACTCCACGTTTACGGAAATTGGCCGCATCGGTGTGCAGTACTACGGCGCAGGAATTACGGGGTCAACCTATTCCGACAATTCCTATACCGGCAAGGGCGACGGCGACTTTTTGGATTACGCCCTCGACATCGGCGCAGGCGCAGTCGTTATCGTTGACAACAACACGATTTCCGAAAACCGCGGCGTAGCTAGTTCCGATGGCTCAACATCTGCGGGCATTTTGGTAAGCACCTATTATGGCGCAGGCACCCAGGCAACCATCACGAACAACACCGTCTCAAATTCATCGGTGGCGGTAGCCATCGGCTTCAACAACACCGACGCCAGTACAGTAACAGCAACCGGCAATACATTCACCGATAACGAATACGGCGTCATCATGATTGGCAGCGGGACGACCGCGACGCTTCTGGACAACACCATGACCAACAGCGGCATGGTCGGCGTCGGCGTCAAAGTGGGTGTGGGGGCGGAAGCCACCATCGGCGACCTGAACGATACGGGCCAATCCAATGAGATTACCGGTTTCGCGACGGGCATTGACGTCTACGGTACGGCTTTCATCAAGGGCAATATCGGTTCGATTGACGGCAACACAACCGGCATTCTGGTGGAAAACGGCGGCACTACGGAGATTCGCTACAACGATATCGAAAATAACGATACCGGCGTACAATTCGCAAGCGGTTCCACTTCAACCGAGTTCGCCTGCAACAACCTGGTTAGCAACACGACGGACGCGGATAACCTGACGGGCGGCACTGTCGACGCCACTTATAATTACTGGGATAGTATGCCGGCGACAACCGGCGACACCACGGTGAATCCTCGCCTGGCCTCCCAGGCCACAGTCGACTGCGAAAATGATACTATCCTGGGCGTCACAATCGGCTACTTCCACGCTACGCGTAGCGGCGACGGCGTTGACTTTGTCTGGCAGACGGCCACGGAAAGCGGCGTCGCCGGCTTCACGCTGTATGCGGAGCTGGATGACGAAATGACCGCGCTGACGACGGAGATGATCCCGTCGGTTGCCATCGACTCGATCACGCCTACCAGCTACTACTACCGCGCAACAACCGCTGCCACGCTCTTCTATCTGGACGAGCAAAAGCTCGACGGCAGCGTCATCCAGCATGGGCCTTTCGTCCTGGACGAAGTCTACGGCGATTACGCCTTGCCCGGCAATATCGACCTTCAACCAACCCAATTCCTTCCCCTTGTCTGGGAGAAGTAAGCGCTAACGAGAAACGAGGAATGAGAAACGGCGCCGGGTTATCTACCCGGCGCCGTTTCTCATTCCTCATTCCTCATTCCTCATTCCTCATTCCTCATTCCTCATTCCTCATTCCTCATTCCTCATTCCTCATTCCTCATTCCTCATTCTTCATTC
>JAGRCP010000074.1 GCA_020433455.1 Caldilineaceae bacterium
ACCGGGACCTCCTCTTTTTGTTTACCGCATCTCAAACATGCAGCTCTTTTAGAAGCCCGATGTCTGACTTTACTGCATGTCCGCCATCTGTTCGGCCAGGATGTCGTTGGCAGATGTGGTCAGCTCATCCAGAGACTCCTGAACAGGCGCGCCGTCTACGATAGCGGCCATGGTAACCTCGGCCTCGTCACGCACAAAGTCGTAGCCGGGCACGGGCGGCTCGGCCACGCCGTATTCCAGCAGGTCGAAACCGGTCTTGTAGGTGGGGTTGCTGTCAAAGTAGTCGCTCAGATTTTCAGCGACGCTCTTGCGCACCGGGAAGTAATTGCTGGCTTCCGCCCACTTGGCCTGGACTTCGGGGCTGGTGTAGTACTTGACAAAGAGCCACGCGGCCAGTTCTTCCTCCGGCGTGGTCTTGGGGATGCTCACGCTGGCGCCGTAAACGTTCATGACCGGGTTCTCGGTGGTGCGGGGCAGCGGGGCCACGCTCCAGTCGAAGCCCGCGCCTTCGCTCACAGCACTGTCGTAGAAGGGCAGGCCGGAGGTGGAGCCGACGGTAAAGAGCAGGTTGCCGTTACCGAAGTCGGTCTGATCGCCATAGGCTTCGGCCACGATGGTGGCGCAACCTTCGCTGAAGAGGTCCTGCAGGAACTGCATCGAGGCGACCGCGCCTTCATTGTTGAAGGAGAAGACGCTATTGTCATAATCGAAAATATCGCCGCCGAAGGCAAAGGCCCAGCTGGCCAGACGCGAAGCGTCTACGCTCAGTTGATAGCCCATGCTGGGCGCATCGCTGACCGCGCCGCTGTAGGGCGTAGCCGTTGCGGCGCAGGCCATTTCCCTGAACTCTTCAGGCGTGGTCGGCGGGGCGTCATACCCCAGTTCGCTCAGCCAGGACTGGTTGTAGTAGAGAACTTCCATGGAGCGATTGGGGGGGAAGCCCAGACGCTCGTTGTTGAAGCTCGGGAAGACGTCAGCGGCGAAGAAGCCGGGGAAGAAGTCATCCTGATCTTCCTGGCTCAGACCCCATTTTTCGCTGTTGACCAGCGGATTCATATCGACCAGAGAGTCAGCCAGCTGATAGGTAGCAGCCTGATTCTGGTAGGCAACCACGACGCTGGGCGCTTCCGGGCTGTTAAGCACGTTGAGCATCTTGTTGAAGATGTCGCCGTAGCCGCCCTGATACTCAGCGGACAGGGTGATGCCGTACTCGTTGGTGCTGTTGAACTCAGCTACGATCTCATTGAGCGCTTCTTCCCGCTCCTGGGTGTGCTGATGCCAGAAGACGATCTCCTGACCGCTGGGATCAACGCCTTCCCAATCCATGGCCATATCAGCATCCGTTCCCGTATCGGCGGCAGCGTCGCTGCTTGCATCACTGCTCGCGTCGCTCGAGGCGGCGTCATCGGCGGGGGCGACCGGGGCGGCGCAGCCGGCAAAAACGAGCGCAGCAATGAGCAGCAGCGCAGTCAGCCAAAACTTTCGGTTCTGCATAGATTTTTGCTCCTTATGGTGCAATGTTCAAATTGGTGATTGACAAACAACAGTTCCGACAATCATCAGCCGGGGCGGATGCCGAGGGGAAACGGCCCCCGGCGAACAGAGCGCCGGCGTGATGAAACCGCTATATTGGGTAAATTAAGACACAGGTCGGGCAATGCCGGACCCGGCTCAATGAACCTACTGCATTACGGCGTAAATACCCCGACGGAACCACTGCGAGTTTCCGCCGGAGTTCGCTACCCCTTCAGACCGGAGGTCGCAATGCCTTCGGTAAACTCCTTCTGCGTCATGAAATAGAGGATCAGGACCGGAATAATCGTAATCACCGACGCAGCCATGATCAGTTGGGTTTCCGGGCCGGCTTCAGACTGAAGCGTCCACAGGCCCACCATGAGGGGCCGCCACGTGTCTTTGGTGGTGATGAGCAGCGGCCACAGGAAGTCGTTCCACGAAGCGATGAAGCCGAAGATAAGCACGGTCAGGATCGGCGCCTTGCTGATGGGCAGGACGATGCGGCCCAGAAAGCGCAGGTGACCCGCGCCGTCAATCCGCGCCGCGTCCCACAGCTCCCAGGGAACCTGGGCGAAAAATTGGCGCAGGAGAAAGATGCTGAAGACGCTGACCATGTAGGGCACGGTGATGCCCTGCAGCGTGTTGAGCCACGATCCGCCCGGCAGCGGAATAAACGCAATGCGCCCGCTGATGAGTTGAAAATTGGGGATCATGGTGACGACCGCGGGCACCATAATGGTGCTGAGCATCAGCGCGAAGATGGCATCCCGACCAAAGAAACGAATGCGAGCAAAAGAGTAGCCGGCCAAAATAGAGGTCGTCAACTGGCCCAGCATAGTGATGGAAGTGATGACCACGCTGTTCCAGAAATACTTGGAAAAATCCGCTTGCCGCCAGGCTTCAGCGTAGTTGCTGAATTGGGGAACCGCGGGCCACAGCTTGCGGGTGGCGGTTTCGCCATAGGTCATCAGAGAAGCCGACAGCATCCAAAAGAAGGGCAGCATGGCCAGAATCAACCCAATAAACAGGATGGCGTACATGATGAAGAGCGCCCAAGGCAGACGCACGCTGCGGCGGGCCTTGGCTTCCAGAACGTTGCTGCGCCCCTCAGAGGCGGAGAGAGATTCTACGCGATTAGCCATAAAACACCCGCTTGCCGAAGATCTGATTTTGGACGAAGGTCAAAAAGAGTATGATCCCAAAAAGCAGCATGGCCTGAGCCGTGGCGTAGCCGAACTGGCTGGCCTTATAGAAGGTATTAAAGATGGCCACGCTGGCCGTCTCCACCGTCCCCAAAGCCGAAGGCTGCTGCATGACGTAGATATGATTGAAGGCCTTGAAGGTGCCGATAAAGCCGATGAGGGAGAGGTAAAAGGTCACCGGCGAGAGGAGCGGCACGGTAATGTGGCGGAAAAGTTCCCAATCCGTGGCCCCGTCGATTTCGGCCGCCTCGTAGAGCGTGTCAGGAATGTTGCCCAACCCAGCCAGGAAGATGACCGTATTATAGCCTACGTAGGTCCAGATGCCGAAGAAGATGATGGAGACGAGCGCCAGACTCGGCCCGGCCCAAAAACCCTGAATCGCATCGTTCCCTGTAATCAGATGCAAGACCGGCGTGGGCTCGAAGAGCCACTTCTGGGGCGCTATGCCAAACAGCTCCAAAAAGCGATTGGCGATAGAGGTAGGACGCGGACTGAAGATGACCCGGAAGACCAGGGCCGTAGCGATCACCGGTGTGACGTAGGGCAGAAAATAGGCCATGCGAAAAAATTCGCGCCCCTTGATCTGCTGGAAGAGAATGTAGGCCAGCACCAAGGCCAGCGCCAATTGAATGGGGACGGAGCCGACGGCGTAGAAGAGGGTAATGGGCAACGAATTCAGGAAGTCATCATCGCCGGCATAAACCATACGCCCCCAGCCCATGCCCACAAGCGCAGCGCCGATCAGAAAGGAGCCGATCCACAGCGCAACGGTAGGCAGATTGCGGCCCGACCGATGCTCAAAAAAACGAGCCCAGATAAAATAGGCGGCCAGCCAGACGGCGAATCCGCCAATAAAGAGCGCCAGCCCTAACCAGTCTCCAATCGCCTTATCGTAGTTGGCAAACCCGATAAATCCCCGGTCCACCACGCGCCAGCGGCGCAAACTCATATAAAAAGCATAACCGATAGGAAAAAGGCCAAAGAGCGAGACCAAAATTAAGGCCGGTAACACGAAGAGAAAGCCGGTAAGTTGTTCCTGGACGTCGATCCAGCGGGGGCCTTTACGACGCGAGCTGGAAGCCGGCGGGGATGAGACTGCCACAGATGGTCCTCCAGACAAACTGCCGAGTAACATTTCTGCCCAAAGTATACTAAGATGCATCCATTGCGTCAACGTTCTCTCGGGGTTCCATTCATGTAAATGCCTCAGAGAGGGTAAAGTTAACACACAGCTTTTTAGATTACAGCGGGATTGTAAACGATTTCTAATGCTTTTGTTAATATCTCTTCAACAATTTACTCCCCAAAATTTTTGACGGACAGTAAAGATTCCGTCAAAAATTCGCACAGCCTGCGCCCGCTTACGCCCCGTCCTGCACAATGAGCGTCCCCGTCTCGCCCTGAATCGCCCGGGAAAGATTTTCGGGATTGGTAATCAGGGCCTGGGCGCCGGTTGGCGCCTGCTTAAGGAAGCGAATGCACGCCTCGATCTTGGGTAGCATGCTGCCGGGCGCAAAGTGACCCGCTGCGGCATATTGCTCGGCCTGGGCCACGGTGATGCGATCCAGCTCCTGCTGTTCCGGCTTGCCGAAATTGAGGGCAACTCTTTCCACGCCCGTGCTGATGAGCAGCAAGTCGGCATTGAGCATCGTGGCCAGGAGGCTGCTGGCCCTGTCCTTGTCGATCACGGCCGAGCGGCCGCGCAGCTCCCCTGCTTCATTGCGGGCCACGGGAATGCCGCCCCCGCCCACCGCAACCACGGCCCACCCCAGCTTAAGCGCCTGCTCAATGGCCTCAGCCTCGATGATCCGCACCGGTTCCGGCGAAGCGACCACCCGTCGCCATCCCCGACCTGCGTCCTCCACCACGTTCCAGCCTTCGCTTTCGAAGCGCCTGGCCGTCTCCTCATCCATAAAGCCGCCGATTGGTTTAGTCGGGTTTTGAAACGCCTTGTCCTCATCATCGACCAGGACCTGAGTGACCAGGGCCAGGCAATAATGGTCCACGCCTCGCCGATAGAACTCATTATTGAGCGCCTGCTGCAGCATGTATCCGATAGACCCCTGCGTGTCGGCGACGATGAGGCTGAGGGGCGTGGTGTGGACCTCGTGCGCGGCCAGTTCATTGCGTCGCAGGATAAAGCCGACCTGGGGACCGTTGCCGTGGGTGATGACCACATTCCACCCCGCGGCGATAATATCCACGACATGGGCGGTCGTCTCACGCACGGCGTCCCACTGATGACGAACTTCAGGATGACGCTTGTCTTTGATGAGCGAATTACCGCCGATGGCGATTACAGCGGTGCGGGATGGGGTATGGGTCATAGGTGGCCTCAAGAGAGTAAAGAATGAGAAATCAGAAATTATGCAGTGCGTTCAATCTGTGCGCCCAACAGGCGCAACTTGGCGTCAATATCCTGATAGCCCCGGTCGATCTGCTCCACATTGCCGATGGTCGTCACGCCTTCGGCAGCCAGCGCAGCCAGAACCAGGGCCATGCCGGCGCGGATGTCGGGGCTGCTGACAGGCATGCCGTGGAGCTGTCGGGGACCGACAATCACGACGCGATGGGGATCGCACTGAATGATCTGTGCGCCCATACTAATCAGCTTATCCACAAAGTAAAGGCGGCTCTCATACATTTTCTCATGGATAATCACCGTCCCCTGGGCCTGGGTTGCCGTCACCACGGCAATGCTCATAAGGTCGGGCGGAAAAGCGGGCCAGGGCGCATCGTCAATCTTGGGGACCGCGCCGCCGAAGTCTGACCGGACGCACAAATTCTGCTCGGCCTCCACCACCAGCACGGAAGCAGGCCGCCCCGATGCGTCAAGCTCCTCTTCCAGGTGCATGGCCACGCCCAGACGATCGGCGAAGACCATCTCCACCATGCGCAGATGCTCGGGCATGACGCCCTGAATGCGTAATTCGCCCGGCGTAATCGCGCCCAGTCCGATATAGCTGCCCACCTCCACAAAGTCGGGGCTGATGGTCAGCTCGCCCCCCTTCAAAGACCTTTGGCCGTGAACGGTCAGCGTATTGCTGCCAATGCCTTCGATATGGCAGCCCATCTTCACCAGCAGATTGCAGACATCCTGAACGTGGGGCTCGCTGGCGGCATTGCGCAAAATCGTCGTGCCGTGGGCCAGAGACGCAGCCATAACCGCGTTCTCCGTGGCCGTAACGGACGTCTCATCCATGAGGACATCGTGGCTGTGCAGACCTGAGGGAGCGCGCAGCTCGAAACGGCCGTTGTGAACCAACTCCGTTCCCAGCGCCTCAAAGACCTGAAGATGGGTGTCAATGCGTCGGCGGCCAATATCATCGCCTCCGGCCGCGCTGTCTACCCGAAAATGGCCGTGGCGAGCCAGCAGCGGCCCCATGAGAGTAAGCGAGCCGCGGATTTGGGCGAACAGATCGGCGTCGGGCTGCGCGCTCTTGACGCCCGCGGCGCACAGGCGTACGCTCAACCCGTCCCGGGCTACATCGACGCCCAGCCCGGCCAGAATTTTCAACATGGTGCGCACGTCGCCGATATCGGGCACATTATGAAGCGTCACCGGTTCGTCGGTCAAAAGAGCGGCGGCCAGCAAGGGTAAAGCGGCGTTTTTATTACCAATGGGACGGATCGACCCATCCAGACGATGACCGCCTTCAATCACAAATGAAGTCATAGAGCTTGCCTTGTTTCTCATGGGTAGTGCGCGACGCGGAAGCGCGCCAGCAGATTGTAGCGGATGCAGTGAACAAGGGTCAACTAAGCGGGGTTGCAGAAAAACAGACCGGGATGCGAGCCCGCGCGGGCAAGAAGGTCAGCGTCATGGACGGCTTGCCGTTTGCGGCACGGTATTTTCACCGAACAAGCGTTCCATTCGCACCGTCGCAAAATTCACATTTCCGGCCTGTTTGTGGTAAAATTATTCCGTTGTGCCATGCAAGAATCATGCAATCAAACAGTAGCTGAAGAGGGATTTTTTGGGCGTAATTGACAGCTTATCGGCGGGCTATCGCATTCTGGGACGGCGGGTCGGATTGTTGCTGATTCCCATTCTGATCGACCTGGCAATTTGGCAGCTGCCGCGGCTGAGCATGGGCGTGCTTTTTGGCCGGATTGCCGACCTGTATATGTCTGCTTCTACGCTGGAAGGGATGCCGGCGGACTTTGCCGAAATGGCCGGACAGCTCGGTCCGTTTGTGGCGGAATACGGGAATTCCACCAACTTGCTGCGCATGACGGCCAATCAGACGCTGGTTCACGTCCCCAGCCTCATGCGGGTGATGGGACCGCTGCCCGGCGCGACAATCGTCCAGTTCAACAGCTGGGGCGCGCTCTTCTTCAGCTTTTTGGGTTTGGGCGCTCTGGCGCTGCTTCTGGGCGTCATCTACCTGCGTCAGCTGGCTCAATACGTACCCATCGGCGAGGGCGTGAAGCAGGCATCGATCGGTGCATTTGCAGGAAGCGTAATCAGCGCCTGGCTGAAGATTCTGGCCTTTGTCGTGCTGCTGGGCGCAGGCATCGGTTCGCTCTACGTGATCGCCAATTTTGCGGCCATTCCCATCCTGCTCTTTGCGCCCGCCCTGATCACGCTGATTGCGTTCGGGTTGTTCGTATTTGTTTTCTTGCTCTTTCTCTTTTTCTATTTTGTGACGGCGGCCATTGTGTTGGATGATCTTTCGCTACGCGACGGCATTGCTCACAGCGTACGGGTTGTCCGCCACAACTTTGGCGCAACGGTTTTCTTTGTACTGATCAGCAACCTGATCACCGTGGGCTTCAGCTTAATTCTGGCGCCCATCGGCCAGCGGGGTCCGGCCGGCACGGCCGTCGCCATATTCATCAATGCCTATATCGGCACGGGATTGGCCATGGCGCTGCTGATCTTTTATCGCACCCGCTGGCTCAAGCTCGTCGGCGCACCGCCGGATTTATATGAGCAAATGCAGGAAGGGTAATGCCTACATAAAGCGCGCTGTACGCATCCGCTCAGCCATGCTTGACGCATCACCTGTTTACCATCGTAATTTTTGCTGGAAGAAGAGAACGGCTCTTCCATCCAGCCTTAAATTTGTCGGAGGACTTTGTGGCTAGTCAGAAAAATCAGAATTTCGTCTACGGCGCTGACCAGATTCAGGTGCTGGAAGGGCTGGAAGCCGTCCGGCGGCGCCCGGGCATGTATATCGGCGGGACGGATGCCAAGGCGCTCCATCATATGGTCTATGAAGTGGTGGACAACGCCATCGACGAAGCCATGCAGGGGCGCTGCGACACCATCCGCATTACCATCCACAAAGACAACAGCGTCAGCGTGGAGGATAACGGCGCGGGCATTCCCGTAGACATCCAGAAGCAGACCGGTCTGCCCGCGGTCACCGTGGTCATGACCAAGCTCCACGCCGGCGGCAAGTTCGGCGGCGGCGGTTACAAGGTTTCCGGCGGTTTGCACGGCGTAGGCGTCAGCGCGGTCAACGCGTTGAGCGAATGGATGGAGACCAAAGTCAAGCGGGACGGCAAAATCTACCGTCAGCGCTTTGAGCGGGGCGTTCCCGTCAGCGAAGTCGAAGTCATCGGCCAATGCGATAAGGACGACACCGGCACCATCCAAACCTTCCTGCGCGACGACACCATCTTCCAGGTTCTGGACTATGATTACCAGACCCTGACCACCCGGTTCCGGGAAATGGCCTTCCTGACCCGGGGCGTGGATATCGTGCTGGTGGACGAGCGTCCCGAGCTGTATCGGGAGATTCGCTTCTACTTCGAGGGCGGCGTCAAGACCTTCGTGCGCTATCTCAACAAGAACCGGACCACGGTCAACGAACCGATTTACGTCGATCAGGAAGTGGAGACGACCATGGTTGAGGCCGCTATCCAATACACGGACGGCTTCAGCGATTCGCTTCATGCTTTCGCCAATACCATCAACACGCCTGACGGCGGCACCCACCTGACGGGCCTGCGCGCGGCCATTACCCGCCAGGTCAACGACTATGCCCGCAAGCAGGGCTTTCTCAAGGATAACGACGCCAATTTCACGGGCGAGGATACGCGCCAGGGCCTCACCGCCATTGTGAGCGTCAAGGTGGTGGAGCCGCAGTTTGAGGGGCAGAACAAGCTCAAGCTCCTCAACAACGAGGTGCGCTACCACGTGGAATCGGCTGTCGCCGAGGCCATGAGCCGCTGGATGGAAGAGAATCCCCGGGATGCCAAGCAGATCATCGAGAAATGTCGCACGGCCTACCGCGCGCGTGAAGCCGCGCGCAAGGCCCGGGATCTGGTTATCCGCAAGAGCGCGTTGGAGAGCCTGACCTTGCCCGGCAAGCTGGCCGACTGTTCCAGCCGCAACCCGGAAGAGTGCGAACTCTACATCGTTGAGGGCGACAGCGCCGGCGGCACGGCCAAGCAAGGCCGGGACCGACGCTTCCAGGCGATTTTGCCCCTGCGCGGCAAGATTCTCAACATTGAAAAGACCAGCCTGGACAAGGCCCTGGCCAATCGAGAGGTCCAGGCGCTGATCACCGCGTTGGGCACCAATATCGGCGAAAACTTCTCGCTCGACGGTCTGCGCTACCACCGCATCATCCTCATGACCGACGCGGATGTGGACGGCGCACACATTCGTACGCTATTGCTGACGCTCTTTTTCCGCTACATGGAACCGCTGGTGGACAGCGGCCATCTCTTCATCGCCCAGCCGCCTCTTTACCGGGTGACGGTGACGCGTACCGAGAACGGTCGCAACCGGCGCTCCAGCGAGTACGTCTACAACGACAAGGCGCTGGAGGATCTGCGCAGCGAATTCGGCGGCGACAATGTGCGCATTGACCAGCGCTACAAGGGCTTGGGCGAGATGAATGACGAGCAGCTTTGGGATACGACCATGAATCCCGAGAATCGCACGGTTCTCCAAGTGAGCATCGATGACGCGGCCGAAGCCGATCGCACCTTCGACATGCTCATGGGCAGCAGCGTGCCGCCGCGCCGGCGCTTCATCCAGACCCACGCCGACCAGGCGAATTTGGATATTTAGGCAGCATCTATCAAGGCAATCACCCATGAACATCAACAAGCAACTGGCGGATATCCTGGCCCGAGACTGGTGGCTGCTATTGTTGCGCGGCCTTCTTGCGATTGCGTTCGGCATCTTCGCTTTTGCACAACCGCAGATTTCTCTGGTCACATTGGTGATTGTCTTCGGCGCATACGTCATGCTAGACGGCATTCTGACCGTCTGGTCCGCCTTTACCGGCCGCACGGAGCACGAAGACTGGTGGCTGCTTCTGCTCTGGGGATTGATGGGCATGGCTATCGGCGCCATCACGTTCCTGGCGCCGGACATCACGTCCTTTGCGCTGCTCTTCTACATCGCCGTCTGGGTGATTGCCACGGGCATTATCGAAATCGTCGCGGCCGTCCGCCTGCGCCAGATGATGGAAGGCGAATGGATGCTGATCCTAGCCGGCGTTATCTCCGTTCTCTTTGGCCTCTTCCTTGTGGCGCAACCGGGCGCGGGCGCGATCACCCTGCTGCGGGTAATTGCCGTCTATGCCATTATTTTCGGCGTCATTTTGGTGGGATTGGCCCTGCGGGTGCGCGGCTTTACCCGGGGGATGGTCGTATAGGCCGGCGCAATTCCAGAGCAAGCACCCAAAGACAAATGGGGGCATTGGCTCAGAGCCAATGCCCCCATTTGCTTTCATTTTAGCGCCGGCTGACACTTTATCGCCGTGGGGTCTGTCCCACTCCCCACGGCGATAAAGCGTCAGCCGGACCTACCCGCCCGGCTCAATCGCCTCTTCCTGCACCAATTCCAGAAGCCGCTCAGGGTAATCGGTGTTGATTCCATCTACCCCCAGCCCAATGATGCGCTGCAAATCCGCGGGCTCATTGATGGTCCACGGCTGGACCGGAAGGCCGCGGGCGTGGGCGGCCCCGATAAAGCGCGGCGTTAAAAGATGAAAACCGCCGGCGGATTCAGGAATCTGAAACGACTGATAGGGCGGCGTGCGCGGGTCGCGCAATCCCAAACGAAAGAGAATATAAAACCAGCGGACCTCTTCCTCTGTGGCCGACGTGGCCACGGCCGGGCATTCGCGGCGAAACGCATCCATATTCGACTGGCGGAAGCTGCTGATCAGGACCTGATCTTCCATATCGTATTGGCGTATGAGCGCGCAAAATGTCCGGGCGGCAAGATCGGGATCGGCCTGCTTGATCTCGATTCCAAAGCGAGAATCGGGAAAGCGCACGAAGAGCGCTTCCAGCGTGGGTACGGTCAGCCCTTTGCCGCGCCAGGGAAAGGTTGAGCCGCCGTCCGGGCTGAAGTTATATCCTGCGTCAAACTGCTCCACTTGGGCCAGCGTCAGGTCGCGCAGCGCGCCGCTGCCGTCGGTAGTACGATCGACCGTTTGATCGTGAATGAGCACAGGCACGCCGTCAAGAGTGAGATGCATGTCCGCGTCCAGCACATCCGCGCCCGCGGCCGTAGCCTGCTCGAATGCCAACATCGTATTGCTGGGCCATTGCCCCTCGCCGCCCTGATGGGCGAAGACAAGGGGCGCGTGTTCGCCGGTGCGCGGGACAAACCAGGGATGGGGCGGGACGGGGCGAGCCAGCAGTCGGGACGCGGACCAGAGCAGGGCCAGAACGAGAACGCTTAGCAGAAGAGTCTTGCGCATCGCCCGCCCCATAGATGAAAATTACGCACGGATAATCTCCCGTAATGAGTCAAAACAACAAATTCAAGCATAACCGGAAAATCCAGGGGAACCAACAATGAACGTTGACGTAGCGGTGGTCGGCGGGGGCATGATAGGCAGCGCGGCGGCGCGCTATCTGGCAATGGGGGGCGCACGCGTGGCCATTATCGGCGCGCCCGAGCCGACAAAGCCCCACGGCCCGGACCAGGTATACGGCAGTCACTATGACCAGGGGCGTCTGGCCCGACGGTTGAGCAAAGACGCGCTTTGGGTGCGCATGACCACGCGCTCGCTGGACGTTTATCCCCGCCTGGAAAAGGCAGCGGGCATTCCCTTCTATCGGGCTGTGGGCTGTCTCCACGTAAGCGGAGAAGCGCCCGACGCATCACGCGCGGTTGAGATGCGGGACGTGGCCGAAAAAGAGGCTATTCCCTACCGCTTCTACCCGGCCGGCGACGACGGTTGGAGAGAAAAGGCTTTTGGGTTGAATTTTCCGGCTGCTTGCCACGTGCTTTATGAACCGGCGCCCGCGGGCATGATCAATCCCCGGGCGCTGGTTCAGGCCCAGCTACGCGTCGCCGAGCAACACGGCGCGACGCTTTTGCGCGAGACGGTTATTGACGTGACGGAGAACGAACGGGGCGTCACGCTCGCCACGAGTCAAGGGACAACCCTCCACGCACAGCGGGTCCTCATCGCGGCGGGGGGCTTCACCAACTTTCACAATCTGCTGCCCTGTCCTCTGCCCCTTACCCTCAAGGGCGAAACTGTCATCCTGGGCGAAGTAACGGCCGAAACGGCTGCGGCCCTGGCCGACATGCCCATCCTGACCTATCAAATCGACCACCCCCAATTAAGCGGCATCTACATGACGCCGCCTGTTCTCTATCCGGACGGGCGTTTTTACGTGAAGATGGGCTGCAATTTTACAGGCGATATCCGGCCGCAAACGCTGGCGGAGGTGCAGCAATGGTTTCGCCGCGGCGGCGGTGAGGACCCCAAACCGGCCATGGCCCAGGCGCTGCAAGCCATTCTGCCTGACGTGGCGTTCATCAGCCTGGATACCCGACGCTGCCTCATCTGCTACACGCCCGGCGGCGCGCCCATCATCGATGCGCTCAGAACGAGGGTCTTTGTGGCCGCGGGCGGTAACGGCAGCAGCGCCAAATGTTCGGATACGCTGGGCCGGCTGGCAGCGGGCCTCATGCAGGGCGATCCGTGGCCCGCAGCATTCGATCGGGAACGGTTCAGGGCGTGCTGATGGGGCGGTGATTTTCGCTGTATGCATCCGCGCCTATTCCTGCTGCAAATAGATAAAGAGAAGCAAACTAAAAACCAGGGTAAATCCTGTGACCACGCCCGCGCCGGTGAGGAGTACGTGCGCGGCCGAACGCTGGTTAAAAAAGGTGGCAATAAGGGCTACCGCGCCAATCGCACTCAAAATGATGGTCACAAGGAAGAGATAAACAATGGGCACGGAGGTCGGTTCATCGTCTTCGCCTTGGGCCGCGGCCAGGCCGAACCAGTAAGAAAGGGCCGCGCCCAGAAGCGAAGCGCCGCCGCCGATAAAGAGACCGGTTAGAAAAACAGAGAGGGAAGAGGGCATAGGCTTAAGGTGAACTTTCCAGCTCTGCTTGGAGCATAGTAATAAAATTGACGCTGATATTTTGCGGATCAGCTGCGATTGAGTGCAAGTCGTTGCGCGCTTCATCCAGGCGCTGCGTGCGCATCTCCTCATCTTCCAGCCTATTGGCCGCGTCAATGCCGGCAGCATAAGCGGCGGTTGCTCCATTGCCATCCCCCAGAGCCGTGAGCGCCAGCCCCAGGTTAAAATGCTCCCGGGGATCGTCAGCATCGATGGCGATGGCCTGACGTGAAGCCTGAATAGAGCGGGCATAATCGCCCGTTGTATACGTGGCCCATCCCAAACGGGAGTAGGCATCGTGACTTGCGGGATCCAAGGCAACGGCTTCCTCCAATACCGTCACCGCGGTGTCGTGTTCACCCAGCGCAAAATAGGCTCGCCCGCCATAGTAAGCCAGCAGCGAATGTTGAAGACCCGCCTCTTGCGCGCGCTCATAGGCATCACGCGCCAGGCGATAGCGCGCATTACGGTTGGGCCCGCCATGATATACCGCCCAGCGATAATAAGTTTCCGCCAGCGTCGCATACGCTGCCGCGTCACCCGGATCCAGTATCAGCGCCCGCTCCATGGCCGCGGCGGCCAGGCCGAACTTATCGTCCGCCAAATCAAGTTCCGCCACCTGGTGCAGGGTAGTCACCTCATCCTGGTCCAACGTACCGACCAGCAGGGTCAAGACCGCCCGGCCTGACCCAACCTGACTCAAATTTTGACCGACAATCAGAGCATCGCGTAAAGAGTCCCAATAGGCATTTTCCAGCGGTTCCAGTCGCACGGCCTGGGTCAGGAAGGCCGTCGCCCGCGCGAACTGGAGATAGGCCGCGGTCCACTCATTCTTTTTACGTGCCTCATCACCCAATTCATTCGCCTTGGCTCCCTCCTCTGCCAACGTCACGGCGTCGTTCGGGGCCAGTTCCGTCTGCCCGGTCACCGTCAATGCAATCTCACCGGCAAATCCGGCGGCAAGGCGGGCATCATCGCCCGGCTGCATGAGCAGCTCTGTAATAGAGGTAGCCGCCGACGGAGACGACGCCGTCATGTCGGCCGCCCGCATTTCAGCATGGCCGCGTGCGTAGTAGACGGTTGCAGTTGCCGCGTCCCCATTCAGGAGGTAGGCATGAGCAATTGCATAGAGAATCTCCGGATCATCCGACGAACGCTGAAGGGCTTGTTCCAGCTCATCAAGCGCCGGCGCAATTTGGCCCAGGCGCAGATAAGTACGCCCCAGCACCAAGCGCATGTCGGCATCAAGCGGCCGTTGCGCTACAGCGTGTTGGGCAATCGCTAACGCCTCTCGCCGGCGCATGATGCGCACCGCTTCGTTATCGTTCAGAAGCGACCACTTCTCATAGATGAGGGCAGCCAGGCGATTGGCGGTACGGCTATCAGGCACGTACGTCAAGGCCCGATCTACGGCTGTTTTGGCAAGAGGAATTGAATTACGATCATATTCCGTTTGGGCAAATTCGATAAAAAATTGAGGGTTATCCGCCTGCCCGCCACGCGCCGCAATCAGGTCCAGCGTGGCCGCATGGGCGTCCGCAACCCCCATATCTGCACCGAAGTTGCTAAACAGATTCAGCAGCGCCGTACGCAAAATAATATCGCCCTGATAGGCAACATTTTCCTGCAATGCGCCGTTCGCGTACGCCTGCGCGGCCAGCCATCGCTCGGCGATTGCTGCATCCAAAAACCCTGCCTGAGCAAAGCTATCCGCCCGTACATAGCGAAGATTGCCTGCTGTCCGGTACCAATCGGCACGCGGCGTGATTTGCAGCGCCCTTTCATAGTCGGCCGCGGCCAGGCCCATGTATTCCCGGTAGTCAAAACGCTGCAAGGGGTCCTCATCACAGTTGGCCAAAATATAGCGCAACTGAGCGCGGGTACGATAAAAGGCAGCCAATGCCTTGCGGTCCAAATCGGTTAAACCATCCGCTCCCTCCGGGTAAGCGGCCAGTGCGGCAGACAGCGCTGATTCCGCCTGGAGATTCAGGTCAATATATTCGCCGACATATGCCGGATCATCAAAACTGTTAATACAACTCCCCGGCAGCATGCGGCTTTGATACACAAGCGCCCATGCCAATCCGTTGTAGGCGGACAACGGATAATCCTTAATTCCGTTGGCGAATGCCTCCGCCGCAGCGCGTAAGCCGGCTTCATCCTCAGGTTTTCCCGACTCCCAGTTCACGCCGAGATTGATCTGCCCAATGCCGTAACCAATTTGGCTCAGGGCGGATATATCACGCGCGGACATGCTTCCCGCTCCTGTGGCGGCGAATATCCCCCGGGTCGATCTGCTGCGGGTTTGATCAAAGATTTGGCCGGCTTGCTCGAAGCGCGCGCGTGCCGCGTTCGGCGCGCTGTTTTTGTCCGGATAGGCCTGATTGATCAGGAGTGCGCCGTAAAACAGATCCCTCTCTCCGGCCGTGTGAAGCTCATTTTCGTTTTCCGCCGCCACAGCAGCATAGCGCGTAGCGGCCAATCGCCAAATTTCCGCGCGCACGGCCGGTTCCAGGTCAAAGCCGGCGCGGTGAAGAGTTTGGGCAAGCTGTAATTTTTCGGTCGGCTTGAGCCACAAATCGGCCTGTTCAAGCTGTTGGATCGTCTCATTAACCCCCTCGCTCCTCCCCAGATAGGCCAACGCATTCAGCTTGAAGCGATACGCGCGCACATCGGGTTTCAGGTTAAGGGATTCATCAAATGCGGCAATCGCCCGATCATATCCGGAGCGAATGCGGCTCAAGCTGTTTTGCGCGCGGGCGAGCCGTTGTTGGGCTAATTCCAGCTCACCGGTCAAACGCACCTTTTCTTCAGGCAGCAAAAGCTGGGCATTAGCCAAACCAATGCCGCGCGTATCGCTGATGGTTACTGCCGCGCTCAGCGGATCTTCTTCCAGTGTAACCAATTTTTGCTCCAGGTCGGCGATTTCCGCTTCCGCTTCGATTTGGCTGTTCCGGAAATCAGGCCCTTCGGCAGCAACGCTTGTCTGTGTGAGCTTAAACTCCTGATAGCCAATTGCCTGATAATGATAGCTGCGCAGCTCGAGCTGAATCTCATAGAGGGCGCCCACCATGACCAGCAGCGTCAAGGTAAGAAGGAGCGCCAGGCGCGATCGTTTACGCATCTGTTCCAGAATATGGGCCCGGTGATAACGCAACGTATCGTAGAGCACGAAGCTGCTGATGAAGAGGGCAATAACGCCCGCCAGGACGGCAGGGCGGCCCATGCGCATGGGCGAGGCGCTGATGAGCGCACTCAGCGCGGCCGCAGCCAACAATACGGGCAGTTGGCTGCGGCGATCGCGGGTATACAGGCGATAGCGGGCCGGCTGAATCAACAGCCAGTAGACCAGCGGCAAGGCCACGCCCAGTTCGATGAGGTTCCAGAGATCGGCAATGGTATAGATGCCGCTCCCGCCCAGGAGGCTGTAGCTGAGGATGGCCTCATTTCGCAAGGCAACGAGGAGCAGCACGGTCTGCATGAGCAGGGCGCCGACGAAGACAAGCCCCCATCCCCGACAGAAGATGCTGATGCTCAACTCCGTCACGCGCATAGAGAGGGATTTATCCCGGACGGGAGACGCGCAGCATGCGGCCACGCGCCCGCGAATCTGCTGCTCAAGCTGATCGTACCCCTGAGCCAGCCCGCTGATCTCCACCCGACCGCCGCGCGCGGGCAGGCCAATCGCCGAAAAGATGTCAATGGGCTCACGGCAGAAACGACGCGTGGAGTAGACCGCACCGCGCAGATCGCGCCAGGCAATGCGCTCTCCAATGTTGTTGACCGTGCGGGAAATGCCCGCTTCGTCCAGGATAATCCGTTCCCGATTGCTCTCCTCCAGAGAGGCCAGAGGAAGCCTGCGTACCAAATACGCGCCCACGAACATATAAAACAGAATGAAGGAGGTAATCGCCAGGAGACCGCGCCAGAAAAGACTTGCCGGCGAAGGCAGTACGGCCAATTTTCGGCCCTGTTCAAGCTGTTGGAGAATCCGGAAATCCATCCATTCGAGCTGAGAGGCATCGATGATCAGATCAAATTTCAGGCCGATATCCGGCTGAATCTCAAAGCTGAGAACGGAGAGCGCGCCGATGAGGAGCGCAAAAACAATGATCGCGGTCCGCTGATAAAAGAGCGAAACAGGATGAACGTAGCGGGTGGCATAAACCCGTGCTTCTACGCTCCCGCTTACCGCCTGGATATCAGCCGTGGCCGCGGGGGGCAGTTCACCCGCTTTCGCCGGCCGCTCCAGGCGATTGAGCATCTGGGTCACGCGCACGTCATTGCCCGCGGATTGCCAGGCCTCAAGCGCAGCCCGGTAGTGAGAAGCCGCATCAGCCGCGTCGCGGCGCAGCTCGGCCAGCGCGCCCAGCCGGTTGTGACATTGGGCCGTACGCGCCCGCTGTCCCGCCTCGCGAAAAACGGGCAGGGCGCGGGTCAACAGGGCCAGGGCCTCGTCATGCCGGGCCCGGGCCAGATAGGCTTCCCCCAACATCAGATCGGCTTCGGCACGGGAAAAGCTCCCTTCGGGATAGGTCTGCTGCAGCGGTTCCAAATAGGCGACGGCACGCGCCGAATCATTCAGCACCCAGTAGAGTCGCCCCAACATCGCCCGAGTGCGATTGACGCCCGCCTCATCATCCAGCGCCGCATACGCGCGTTCAGCCTGTCGCAGCCGGACGATGGCGTCGCCGAAAAGGCGGGCGATGATCCAATCCATGCCCTGGCCGAAGCGCAGCAAGTTGGGCAGAGGCCAGGCAACGCCCAGCTTAATCAGCAGATAGAAAACCAGGGGCAGGCGCACCAGCAGCGCGCCCAAAGACAAAGCCCCCATCCGGCCCGTGTACTCCTCCATAAGCGGATCGTATTCGCCCATGGACGCGGCGGCGATGCGCAAATAGGCGTCGCCGAAAAGTCCCAGAGTCTCCGCTTGCTCCCGGGGTTCATCCAGGCGCGCAAAGGCGGCCGCCGACTCCTCCAATCCCTCGACGCCTTCCACCCAGTCGCCCCGGGCGATGTGGACCATTGCCAGCCCCCGCGTCACCCGCGCGGCCAAATCGGGCGCAAGATCGTCTCGCTCGTTTAACCCTTCCAAAATAAGGTGAGCCGCGCTCTCATTGCCCTGGAGATGGTGGAACCAACCTTCCGCGTACTCGATGTGCGCGTATGCCGAAGGTGAAATCTGGTTGCGTAACCCCTGCAAAACAATGATGTATTGGCGGGCGGCTACGAGCCGACGATCGTCTTCCGCAGCCTGGAAATAACGCGACAACAGCGCAGCGCCGACATCGCTGTCGGCCAGAAATGTGTGATAAAGATGGGCCTGACGCAGACGTTCCGTTCGGGCGGGATTCCGCGGCTGGGAACGGGGTGCGGACAGAGCAGGAGCAGCGGCCAGGCGCACGCCGAAGTGATGGGCCAGCCGGACGTTGACGGCCTGGTATTGTGCCGGGTTCGCCTGCCATCCGTGCAAAAGTTGTTCACGCACGTTCTCGCTCAGGGTATAGCGCGCCGACTCCCAGGGATAAATAAAGGAGAAATCATTGAGCAGCGCAAGCGCCTCATGCTGACGGCCGTCGTCCTTCTGCCGCAGCACGCGCAGCACATCCGCATCAAACCAGCGGGGAATGGCGCATAAGGCCAGGAGACGGTGCATCTCCGGGCGGGTTACCTGCAAGTTGGTCAGCATGGATGCAGTATGCGCGTCTACCCCCTTGCCGTCACCGACCGGTTCGGTTTGGATGAAGGCATCAGACGCGTCATTGCGCAGTTGGGTTTCCAGCCGCTCAATGCGGGCGCGTACCCGCTCCTCGCATTCCGGCGTAAGGTGGGGCTGGGCCAAAGCCTGGGCATAGCGGCGCCGGGCGCGGTTGATGTTGCCTTCCGCCTGGGCCGCATCGCCCTGTGCGAGGAGTTCGCCGGCCTGCATGTCAGCCGCACGCGACCGGGCTTCTATGGCCTGGGCGCGCAAAAAGGCCAAGGGAACGCCGTACCCCGAATGGGTCCGCCCCTGGACCGTCAGCTCATCGATGACGCGCACCGCCCCGGTCCAATCTTCCTGCGCGGTCAGTTCGCCGATGCGCAACAGCAGGACGCCGGATTCAGTCATAGCAGCCAATCCTCATCGGCGGCCGCGGCGGAGCGATCGATGTAGCCGTCAACCAATTCCGCCAGCATCACCGGCTTGTTGTGCGCGTTAAAGTCCATGACAAACTGGACGAAGTTCTCATGCTTATCTAAAATCGAGAGCGCACCTCGGCGTTGAATATATTCGCGAATGTGGCGCTCTTCAAAGCCGGATAACCCCGTGGCTGCGATGGAGCCGGTCAGGGCTGCGGCAAAGCCGGGATCGACGCGCCCGGCCAGCACCACCACCACATTCGACAAACGATCGTCGTGAATGCGCTGCAGGAGTTCCTTTTCAATCCACGCGCGGGCTTCCGGCTGGATCCGCTCCAGGCTGTCGAAGAGGAAGACCGCACGCCGATCCGCTGACTGACGCCTGACGCAGTCAAAAAAGACATCGTTGATCCGTGCGTCGATCAGGGCCTTGATGCGCTCATTCTCCGCCTGGATAAGCTCGTAGCGATCCAATACCGGGGCGGCCCCACTGTCGGTCGCTGCCTGGACGCGATGGACGGAAACGCGCCCGCCGGTCACCTCGTTGATGACCTGGGTGAGGGGTCGATAGTGCTGCTCCCCCAGGATATCCCGCGCGCGGCGCACGATATCCAGCGTATCGCGCCCGATGGCGTCCTTGAAGTCGAAGACGACTGCCCCATGTTGGCGGCGGCGGGACTCATGGGCCATGCGCTGGATGAGCCAGGTTTTGCCCATGCCTTCGGGCGCGGTAATCAGCATGACGCGCTTATTTACCTCGCCGGCCAGCATCTTCTGAAACCCCCGGTAGGTACGCTCGCGGTTGACAAACCAATCTACGTACTTTTCGGTGGGCAGAGGCAACGCGTCGCCATTCTCCGGGATCGATGACTGGGCTGCGCGCTGGTCGGTTATGGCGTCAAGTGACGCCGGCGCCGGACGCGCAGGCGCGGTCATGCCGACAGGGGGCGTAAAGAGCCGACCGTCGCCGCTGCGCAGGTAGAGAACGGGCGTGACCCATTCTATGGGATTGCCCGCGAAATAGACGGCATTGCGCGCTTCCGCCAGGGCCGCATCCACGGGATAATAGTCGGCCAGGGCGGCATAAAATTCGGCGGAAAACTGAAGTGCGGCCTCATCGGTGATGGGGTGGGCCATGGCCAAAACGGCCGGAAGGCGACGGCGAATGAGCGATTGGGCCACGCCGCTGAAGGCGTAGCGAAGGTCGCCCTGCGCGCCCTGGCAAGCGTTAAGTACGGCCAGGCGCAACGGCCCATAATCAGCCAGCAAATCGCCCAGCCGGCGTTCATTTACCCTGCGTGCGGAGCCGTTTTCATTTTCAAAAACCAGCGCCCCCTCGCCGCTTGTCGGATCGAATTCACCGTGACCGATAAAATGGAGCAGGTGAACCTGACCCTTGCGTAGGCGATTCTGGAGCGCGCTGAGCGTAGGCGGGTCCAGAACGTCGATTTCGACGCGTCCGGCTTCGCGCAGGGACGCCAACGCCGCGGTAAGCTGCGTGAGTTCGCCCGCAACATCCAACGCAGGCAAATCGTCCGGCGCAGGAGCGACGATCAAGATGGTGAGCGTGCCGGACGTCTCCAGAGACGCGACAGCGCCCGGCGCTTCCAAATGCCGCACCACGGCCGTCGCTCGGGAACGGGCCAGGGAGTCCTCGGTCAGGGGATCCCGGAGAATCTCCCAAGGCCAAAGCGCGACCTCGGGCACGTCGGTCAGGCGCAGACGCAGGCGCAACCTCTTGCCCTGTTTGCCGCTGTGTATGATGGCGGCCTGCCAAAGGCGCAACACATCGCCGGCAAATACCCGCGTAAAAAGGGCCTGTCCCAGATCCTGAACCGCCGCCTCTATCTCCCCGACTGCCGCGCTTTCACCGGCTGCCAGCAATTCGGCGAACGCGGCGTCAAATGCCGCTGCCTCGAACCATGCATCCGCTTGTCCTTCCGGCGAATCCACGACCAGCGCGCGCAGGCCATCATCCTCGCGCTGAAGGCGGAGGACAAAATCCATATATTCAGGAATTGATGCAGGGGGCGGCTGGTTGTGGGGCATGCAGCAATCGTCCGTCTCTCTCCAGATAATCAATGCTTTCATTGTAGACGGCGGGATGCAAGTTGTAAACAGAGAATTTACCCTCGCCGTGCATCGGTGAAAACGGAGACAAACGCGCCTCGTTTTTGGGCAAGCCCTGCTTATGGGGCTATGATAGGCAGTGGTTGTTTTCACCGGATGCAGGTAGAGACGGCGGAACAATATCGTGACTCCCGACCAACAATTCAATGGTAAGCTGATTGGCCGGGATCCGGACATTCTCCGACTATGCGCTCTCTGAGCGACCAGCAATTTATCTTCTCTCTTCTACCATTTGCAGCGAGCAGGTTAACGCCTGCATAGCCTACTGTGGAGTACATCCTATGAGTACACTCACCTCAAATGATGCGTCACATGACGTGCGCGAAACGGCCGAAGACCAGGCGATGGGCCAGAAGGCGGGACAGGAAACGCCCCAACCCCGGAACCCGAATCGGGCGCAGTTGGATTCTTACGTTCAGACGCTGCAACAGCAGAAGGACATCTGGGCCAATCTGGAATTGCCGGAAAAATTCCATCACATCATGGAGATGCGCCGCAAGCTGAAGGAAGTGGCCGAACGCTGGGTCTATCTCGCTGCCGAAGCCAAAGGGCTGACGCCCGACTCGCCCTTATTGGGCGAGGAGTGGGCGGGCGGCCCCTGGACCTTGGCCCACGGACTGAATCGCTATGCCGAAACTTTTTACGCATTGGAGCACGGCGACGATCTGCTGAAGAATGCAGGCGATATCCGCGTCCACAAGAACGGACAGCTCATCGTAGAGGTGGCGCCGGTCAATTTTTACGAGGAAATTTTCCTCAACGGCGTACGGGCGGAACTGTGGATGGAGCCGGGGATTACGCGTGACAACGTAAGCGAGAACATGGCTCATTTCTATCGCAATCCCGCGCCCGAGGGAAAAGTCGCGCTGGTGTTGGGCGCGGGGAACGTGGCCGGCATCGCCCCCCTGGACGTGCTCCACAAGCTGCTGGCGGAGGGGCAGGTTGTCCTGCTCAAGCTCAATCCGGTCAACGATTATCTGCTGCCGGTCATAGAAGAGCTGTTCGAGTCGCTCATTTCCTACGGGTTTGTTCGCATCGTTACCGGCGATGCGGATGTGGGCGCGTATCTCACCGAACATCCGGGCATCGATACCATCCACATGACGGGCAGCTCCCACACCTATGACGCCATCGTCTTCGGCACGGGCGAAGAGGGCGAGCAGCGCAAAGCCGCGGGGACGCCGCGCCTGGATAAGCCCGTCACCGCTGAATTGGGCAACGTCAGCCCGACTATCGTATTGCCGGGCGACTGGAGCGACGCGGACATACGCTTCCAGGCCGAAAATATCGTCACCCAGAAGCTCCAAAACGGCGGCTTTAACTGCGTCGCCTCCCAGGTGCTGATCCTGCCCGCCAATTGGGAAAAGACGCCTTACCTGTTGGGCGAGATTCGCGGCCTTTTGCGGACCGTGCCCCAGCGTCCTTCCTACTACCCCGGGGCGATAGACCGGGCGCAACGCTTCTCCGCATCCCACGGTCGGGTTGAAACCATCGGCAATCCTGACGAAGGCGTTTCTCATCGGGTGCTCATCACGGAAGTCGATCCGGAGGACAAGGAAGCGCTTATCTTCTGCGATGAAGCGTTTTCCACCGTGCTCGCCCAGACCAGTCTGCCCGGTGACGATGCGACCGAATTTTTCCAAAACGCCATCAATTTCGCCAACGATACGCTATACGGCACCCTAGGGGCCAACATCATTGTCGATCCCAAAACCCTCCAGCAAATGGGGCACGTCTTTGACAATATGCTGGCCGACCTTCGCTACGGAGCCATCGGCGTGAATATCTGGATTGGCGGCGCGTTTTCCCTGACCCAGACGGCATGGGGAGCCTATCCCGGCCACACGCCCGATGACATTCAGAGCGGTACGGGGAAGGTCCACAATGCCTTCCTCTTTGATGCGCCGCAGAAGACAGTCGTGTACGCGCCTTTCCGCCCCTTCCCGCGCAACCTGCTCCACAGGGAGCGATCCGTTCTGCCCAAGCCGCCCTGGTTCGTCACCAATAAGACCTCAGCCGAAACCTTCCGTCGGCTGACTTACTTTGAACTCGATCCGAATCCGCGGCACTTGCCGGGCGTCGTCTTTTCGGCCATGCGCGGCGCGCTATGATTACGTATTCGCCTGTTGCAACCTTATATTTTACCCACCCACCATTCATGCTTTATCACAGGAGGAACCCGTGACTGAATCTTTACCTGCCGGCGTGGAAATTGTCGGCCCAGTTAGCGAACAGGTAGAGGAAGTCCTGACGTATGATGCCCTGGCCTTCGTGGCCGATTTGCACCGTGCGCTCAATCCCCGTCGCCAGGAATTGCTGGCCGCGCGGACGGAACGCCAGACCGCCATGGACAACGGCCTGACGCCCGGCTTTTTGGAAGAGACGGCCGCTATCCGCGCCGGAGACTGGCAGGTTGCGCCCACGCCTGCGGACCTCAACGATCGACGCGTGGAAATCACCGGCCCCACAGAACGCAAGATGATGATCAATGCGCTCAACTCGGGCGCCAAGGTCTTTATGGCCGACTTTGAAGACGCCCTCTCGCCCACGTGGGAAAATGTTATTGCCGGCCAAATCAACTGTAGCGACGCCATCCGCCGCACCATCGAATTTCAAAATCCCGACGGCAAGACCTACACGCTGAATGAGGAAATCGCCACCCTGCTGGTGCGGCCCCGGGGCTGGCACCTCAATGAAAAGAACGTGCTGGTAGACGATGAGGAGATTTCCGGCAGCCTCTTCGACTTTGGCCTCTACATGTTCCGCAACGGGGCCGAACTGTTGGCTCGAGGCAGCGGGCCCTACTTCTACCTGCCCAAGCTGGAGAGCCACCTGGAAGCGCGCCTGTGGAATGATGCGTTCGTCATGGCCCAGGACAAACTGGGCATTCCCCAAGGCAGCATCCGGGCGACGGTGCTGGTGGAAACGATTCTGGGCGCGCTGGAGATGGAGGAGATCCTCTACGAAATTCGGGATCACGCGGCGGGACTGAATGCAGGCCGCTGGGATTACATCTTCAGCGCCATCAAAAAATTCGCCCGCAGCGAAGAGATGATCTTGCCCGACCGCGCACAGGTCACCATGACCGTGCCCTTCATGCGCGCGTATACGGAATTGATGGTCCGCACGTGTCACCAGCGGGGCGCGCACGCCATCGGCGGCATGGCGGCCTTCATTCCCAATCGCCGGGATCCGGAAGTAACCGAGATCGCCCTGGCCAAGGTGCGGGAAGACAAGCTGCGGGAGTTCGGCGACGGCTGCGACGGGACCTGGGTTGCGCACCCGGATCTGGTACCCACCGTATTGGAGGTCGCCGACAAGTTCTTCGGCGACAAGCCGAATCAGAAGGAGCGCATGCGGGAAGACGTGAGCGTGGAGGCCGGCGAGATCACGGACGTGGGCGTCCCTGGCGGCACGATTACCGAGGCGGGGCTGCGCACCAATGTGAACGTCGCGCTCCAGTACATCAACTCATGGCTCAACGGCAACGGCGCTGCCGCCATTCACAATCTCATGGAAGACGCGGCCACGGCGGAAATTTCCCGCTCTCAGATATGGCAATGGATTCACCATAACGCAGCGCTGGATGACGGCCGCCCTGTGACCCGGGAACTTTATCAGCAGATCATGGCTGAAGAACTGGACAGACTGGGCGGGCGGGAAACGTCGCGTTACGCGGATGCGGCTGCGCTCATGGACCTGCTCTGCCTGAGCGATGAGTTCATCGATTTTTTGACTTTGCCGGCCTATAATTATCTGGATTAACGAGCACACAAAACAAAAAAGGGCCGGGCTTCCTGGGAAGCCCGGCCCTTTTTATTTCGATAGCGGTTAAAAAACCTTCACCACTACATTCCCCTTGTTCCACAGCCCTTCCAGATCATAGTGCTCGCGCATGGCGGCCGTGAAAAGGTGTACGATAACGTCGCCATAGTCGAGCACGGCCCAGCCGCCGTTGTTTTGGCTGACGCCGTCCAGATGCAGCGGACGAATATTCTGTTCGAGCTTGAGCTTTTCCAGCAGGTCGTTCTCGATGGCAGTCGCCTGCCGTTCGTTATTGACCGTGGCAATGATGAAGTAATCGGCCAGCGAGGAAAATTCGCGGATATCGAGCAGGACAATGTCCGAAGCCTGCTTGTCCTCGACGAGATCAATGATGCGTCGAGCGAGAGAAATGCTGTCCAGAAGGGCCTCCTGTGGAATACGGATACGCTTACCAACGATTGATAAGAGCAGTCTAACACAAATCTACGCGCTTCTCAACCATTTTGGGCTGTTCTTTTCCCAGTCTTCTTCTCCCCGCCAGGGAGCATCTGCGCCAGGAGCGGAGCCGCCCCACACGGGAAACGTACCCGCAACTTGCCAAGCAGGCGGGAATGGCTGAAACTTTCCCTGTTCACCAACGATATCCAGACGTTGCGCCGACAGCCGGACGCAACTTGCAGAAAGGAAACCCGATCCGCCATGGCCAAGCAAGTCAATCACAAAGACCAAGTCAGCTTTTTAGGCGCGGTCGCCATCGGCATCGGCGGCATGGTAGGCGGCGGGATTTTCGCTGTGCTCGGTTTAGCGGCGGTTCTGGCCGGGGGCGCAACGCCGATTGCGTTCCTGATTGCGGGACTCGTGGCCCTGCTGACCGCCTACTCCTATGCGAAGCTTTCCGTTACCTATCCCAATAACGGGGGCACCATCATTTTTATTGACAAGGCTTTTCACCGGAATTGGTATACCGGCGTTGTCAACAACTTGCTCTGGATTGGCTATATCGTGACCCTGGCGCTCTATACTGTCGCCTTTGGGAATTACGCAGCCACCTTTCTCCCCCAAAGCGCCCAGACGCCGTTGATCAATCACATGTTGATTAGCGTGGGCATTCTTTTCCCAACTCTGCTCAATCTGCTGAGCGCGGCGATTGTCAGCAAAACGGAAACCTACGTAGTCGCCATTAAGCTCGCCATTCTTGCATTGGTCATTGCCTTTGGATTGGGGGGCGTCGATACCGCACGCCTACAGCCGTCTACATGGGAGGCGCCGCTGCAAATCATCGGGGCCGGCATGATCATCTTCGTCGCGTTTGAGGGGTTCGAGTTGATTGCCAATACAGCGGCGACGGTTCGGAACTACAAGGTAACGCTGCCCAGGGCCTACTATTCTTCCGTGCTCTTCGTGATAGTGCTCTATGTTCTGATCGCAATTGTTGTCGTGGGCTCTTTGCCCGCGGACAAAATTGCGGCCGCCCAGGACTTTGCATTGGCTGAAGCGGCAAAACCGTCTCTGGGCCAATTGGGCTTTTCGCTGGTGGGGATTGCAGCCGTTTTAGCCACTCTGTCCGCCATCAACTCCACTCTCTACGGCTCGGCGCGCCTCAGCTATGCCATTGCCACAGAGGGAGAACTGCCCGCGGCCCTGGAACGAAAGGTCTGGAATCAGCCCGTGGGTCTGTTGATTACAGCCGGAACCGCGCTGCTGCTGGCGAACACGGCTGACCTGTCCAGCATTTCAACCATGGGCAGCGCAAGTTTTCTCATCATCTTTGCGCTGGTCAATCTCGCCAATTTCGTAAAAGCGCCGGAGACAGGCAGCAGCAGGCTGATTGCCCTGGCCGGCGTTCTGGCCTGTTCTGCTGCACTCGCGGTTCTTCTTATCCATACAGCCGACCAAAACCCCGCTCAACTTTGGGGATTGGCCGGTCTGGCGGGCTCGGCCTTTGCCGTTGAAATTATCTACGTTCTGTTCCTCAAAAAAGATGATCAGAAGGAACGGATACGGAGTTAGAACCCCTGCAACCGGCTCAGATCCACAATGCCTGCCGATAGTCCGGAAATATGCTGGGCCAGGGCCAGGCGCGCGGCGCGCAGCCGCTCCTCCTCAGCATTGACCAGTACGTTCTCGAAGAACGCGTGGATAGGCTGTTGCAGCGCGTGCAGTTGCGCGCCCAGTACGTCGGCCGGTTCATCCGCGGCGAGCAGCGCGGCGGCCGCAGCTTCATACGCAGCGTGGAGGGGCTGCTCAACCGGCTCCTGATACGCGGCCGCATCCAGTGCATATTCTTCGTCCAGGCTGCGGGTGATGCGTGCAGCGCGGGCGTAGGCGGTGAAGGCCTCATCCCACCAGGGCTGCTCGACCAGCGCGGCCAAAGCCTGGCAGGCGCGTAGGGCGGCCGCGGGGTTATCTCCCCGTTCGGCCAGAACCGCGTCCACGATATCGTACCGGAAGCCCAGCTCCAACAGCACGCCCTGTAGCCGCCGGGTGATGAATGAAGCCGCTTCTTCACGCGCGGCAACGTCTACTCCCACCGGCTGGCGCACCGCGGCGGCCGCCAATCCCCCGGCGAGGCTGAAGTCAGCGCCCCATTCCAACAAATTGTTGACGATCCCCAATGCAGCCCGGCGCAGGCCAAACGGATCGGCGCTGCCCGTAGGCTGCGCGCCCACCGCAAAGAGGCCCATGAGGCTGTCCAGCTTGTCGGCCAGGGAGAGGGCCAAGCCGGCCATGGATGCGGGGGCGGCGTCGCCGGCGGAGCGAGGCAAGTAGTGCTCGCGAATGGCCTGGGCGACTGCCGGCGATTCGCCGGCTTGCCGGGCGTAAATTTCGCCCATGATGCCCTGGAGGCTGGTCATTTCCACCACCATGTGGGTGACCAGGTCCGACTTGCTCAATTCGGCGGCACGCATGACAATCTCACGTTCCGCTTCACTTGCGCCCAACATGGCGGCGATCTCCGGGGCCAGCGCTGTCAGCCGCTTCACCTTGTCCAGCATGGAACCGAGCCTGGCGTGGAAGGTCAGGGTGTCCAGGCGGGGCGTGTAGTCGCTCAGGGGACGGCCCGTATCCTGACGATAGAAGTAGGCCGCATCGGCATAGCGGGCGCGAATCACCCCTTCATTTCCCCGGATGACCACATCGGGCTGGGCCAGTTCGTGGCTGTTGGCGACGGTAACAAAGTAGGGCAGGAGATTTTCCTGGACCGCGTCGCCGCCCGCGTTGAAGACGGGAAAATAGCGCTGGTGTTTCTTCATGACCGCAATCAGCACGGGCATGGGCAATGCCAGATACTTCTCTTCAAAATGACCCAGGAGTGCGGTCGGCGCTTCAATCAGGTCCGTCACCTCGTCCAGGAGCGCGGGATCGTCGGGCGTGACGCCGTCAACCCGGGCCGCGACCGCCGTGACCTGCTCCTGCACCAATCGACGGCGCTCATCCCGGTCGAGGACGATGCCTTGCGCCGCGACGGCGTCAAAATAAGCGTCAGCCCCGGGAACGGAGAAGGTGGTAAAGCCGCCTGATTCCAGCTCCGCCGCGGCATCGGCGAAGCGCGGGCCCCGACTCACACGGCCGCCGGCGACGTCGGCCCAGGTGAAGGGGACGACCTCATCGCCGTAGAGAGCCGTCATCCAACGCAGGGGGCGGGGATAGCCGATGTTGCTGGCGTTCCAACGCATGGTCTTGCGCCAGCGCAGGCCGTCCAGCAGGCTCACGCACAGTTGGGGCAGAATCTCCGCCGCCGCTTTGCCTTCCACATGCTTGACCGCGTAGACGTAACCGTCCCGCTCTTCCAGCTCCTCAACGGACACGCCCTGCCCGCGGGCAAAGCCTTCCGCGGCCCGGGTGGGTTGACCCGCAGCGTCAAAGGCCCGATCCACGGACGGCCCCCGCTTCTCTACCGTCTCATCTTCCTGGCGCGGGGCCAATCCCGTGACGTAGGCAGCCAGCCGGCGGGTTGTGCCGGTGACGCGCACGTCGGCATAGGCCAGCTTGTACTCATCCAGCAGCATGCGCAGGTTGGCGTCGATCTGCGCGATGCCGTCCACCACATCCTGGGGCGGGAGTTCTTCGGAGCCCAGTTCGAGAAGAAAAGATTGAAGATTGGAAGATTGAAGATTGGGAGATTGGGAGATTGGGAGATTGGTTTTCTCGCCCTCTGCCCCTTGCCCCTGATCAAGCCAGGGGTATTCTTCTCGTTCGCGCTGGGCGACGTAGAGTTCGGAGACGGCGCGGGCCTGACGGCGCATGTCGGCGAAGAACTTGGCCCGCTCGGTGACGCCGATGGCGCCCCGGGCGTCCAGCAGGTTAAAAGTGTGGCTTTGGCGCAGGACGAAATCGTGCGCGGGAATAACCAGCCCCCGATCGATGCAGGCCTGGGCTTCAGCTTGGTAAATGTCGTACATCTGCTTGAGGCGCCCGACGTCGGCCAGCTCGAAGTTGTAGACGCAATGCTCCACTTCGGCGGGACGGTAGAGTTCGTCAAAAGAGTGGTTTTCATCGACCTCAATATCCCACACCTGACGCTTGTTTTGCAGGTACATGACGATGCGATCCAGGCCGTAGGTAATCTCTACGCTCACCGGGTCCAGGGGCAGGCCGCCCGCCTGCTGGAAATAGGTAAACTGGGTGATCTCCTGACCGTCCAGCCAGACTTCCCAGCCCAATCCCCACGCGCCCAGCGCGGGCGATTCCCAATTGTCCTCCACAAAGCGCACATCGTGCCGGGTAAGGTCCAGGCCGATGGCCTCCAGGCTGCCCAGATACAATTCCTGGGGATTGCCGGGGTCCGGCTTGAGGATCACCTGATACTGGTTGTGCATCTGCATACGGTTGGGGTTTTCGGCGTAGCGACCGTCATCGGCCCGGAAAGAAGGCTCCACGTAGGCCACGTTCCACGGCTCGGGGCCAAGGACGCGTAGCACCGTGGCCGGGTTCATGGTGCCCGCGCCGACCTTTTCGCTATAGGGAAACCAGACCAGACACCCCTTACTTGACCAGTAGTCGTCCAGCCGACGGATAACTTCTTGCATGGTAGGATAATCGCGCATGAGATTCCTCAATTGATGATGAAACCAAGCAAAGAGGAAGGAGAAATGAGGAATGACGCTCTGCCCGCACAACCATTCCTGATTCCTCTTTTCTGATTTCTCTTTTCTCTCTAAACCGGCCGCAAGGGCACGGGCGTAAAGACCAGGATAAAAATGATGATGACCAGATAACCAATGATGCGGCGGGTCCGGTCCAGCTCGGTAACGTCGTCCAGCGCGGGCGGATGAAAGGGCCCCACGATCCAGCCGATGAGCAGCAGCCAGAAGAACCAGCCCGTAAAGCCGATATTGACCAGCCAGGGGAAGGCGGCTTGCAGCGGAGCCAGCCCGGCAATGCCCAGCAGCGCCATAATCCCCAACGTCACCATATTGATGATACGCGCCTTGTTGCCGAAGAGCGCGAAAACCGTGTGCCCGCCGTCCAGTTGGCCCACGGGCAGCAGATTCAGCGCAGTCACCAGCAGGCCGATCCAGGCGGCAAATGTGACCCGGTTCATCATTACGTCCATGCCCGTCACGGGATTGGGCAGCGCCTGACCGTGAACGAGAATCTTGGCGAAGTAATAGAGGATGCTGTTGCCCTCCAGCATCATGCCCTCCACATTGGGCGGAATCTGGACCGGGCTGGTGGCCAGGCCGATAAAAAGCAGCGGCACGGCAATGACTAGTCCAGCCAACGGACCGGCCACGCCGATGTCAAAGAGCTTGCGCCGATCGGGCACCGGTTCCTTGAGGCGGATGAACGCGCCCAGCGTCCCGAAGCCCACGGGCAGCGGAATGAAATAGGGCAGCGTCACGGCAACGTCGTGGAGCTTGGCGGCAAAATAGTGACCAAACTCATGGGCCAACAGAATAGCCAGGAGCGTCACCATAAAGGGCCAACCCTGGAGCAAAAACCGGGGGGACAGAATACCCCACGCACTGTTCACCGGGACGTCATTGGCGCCGTACAGCGAACCGACAAACAGCGTACTCAGCACCGTTAATACAAAGAGCAGCCCGTTGATCCAGGCGCGCGACGGGCTCACCGGCACGACGCCCGCCATGATGTGAAGGACCACATCATCGTCGCCCCCCTGATCATCATGACGCAGGATGGGCGTGTAGCCCCGCTGATTCAGCATCTTGAGCCAGCGGGGAAAAAGCTCGGCGCTGGGCTGGAGCAGACGACCGCGGATGACGACGGCGCCCTCTTCCGTCTGATTGCGCCCCAGCTTAACCGACTCGACGGCCAATTCGCCGTCCAGCAAAATTCGTAACTGTTCAGCCAGGGCCATGGCTTCCGTCGGCGACACGGTCGGGCCGTTCGTCTGCACGGGCAGGGGCGCCGGGCGCTTTAAAGTTGATTCGTTCATTCTCGCATTTTATCCCATAATTTGCAGCACAAGGCAGGATTTTACCTTAAAGTTGCGATATGTTGTATATATTCGGGCGCGTAATCAAGTAATGACTTGCCCGGATTTGTAACGGCAAGTTTATCACGCCCGATTCCGTTCTGCGCTTACAGAGAATCTATTATGCACCCATTCTTAACCAAATTACAGGAACGCCCCCTCCTCTTTGACGGCGCCATGGGCACATTGCTCTACGCGCGGGGCGCCAGCAGCGAACAGTGCCTGGAGCTGCTGGTCACCACCCGGCCCGGCTGGGTCACGGAGGTCCACCAGGCCTACGCCGCGGCCGGGGCCGACATCATCAAGTCCCATACGTTCGGGGCCAATCGGCTGCGTCTGGCCGAATACGGCCTGGCCGACCGGGTACGCGAATTTAACTTCAAGGCCGTTAAGCTTGTGCGGGACGTGCGCGAAGTGGCGGGTCGTGCGCTCTTCATCGCGGGAGACGCAGGACCCAGCGGCGTACGGCTTGACCGGCCCGGTTCGCCCGCCTACGCAAGCGTGCGCCAAGCTTATCAGGAACAGATCTCCGTGCTCTGGGAAGCCGGCGCCGACCTGCTCCTCTTCGAGACGTTCGGCAGCCTGGACGAACTGGAGTTGGCCGTCACGGTGGCCAAGGAGATTTGCGATTTGCCCGTGGTCGCTTCCATGACCTTTTCCGAAGACAATCGCGCGCCCGACGGCTCCACGCCGCAAGCAGTGGTTACGCGCCTGTCCGCGGCCGGGGCCGACGTACTAGGCGTCAACTGCTCAGTGGGGCCGGCCCAAATGCTGGAAACCCTACGCCTCCTGCGCTCCGCCGCGCCGAACAGCGTCCTCAGCGCCATGCCCAACGCGGGCTTTCCCCAACGGGTGGAAGGACGCCTCTCCTATCCGGCCAGCCCCGAATATTTCGGCCGCAGCGGGGTTACCTTCCTGGATGAAGGCGCGCGGCTCATGGGCGGCTGTTGCGGCACGTCGCCCATGCACATCCGCCACATGCGTACGGCCCTGGACGCGGCCCTGGCCGGCAAGGCCGAGCGGCTGCCCGCTACGCTCGCCGGGGACGAGGAAGATGCGCCCGCGCTCCAGCTCAGCAGCGCGACCGACTACGCGGAAGGCGATGAAGGGCCCACGGCCCTGCTGCAAAAGTTGCGTGACGGCAAATTCGTCATCAGCGTCGAGGTGGACCCGCCGCGCGGCTTCACCGCTGAAAAGCAGATCGAAGGCGCGAAGCACGCCCGCACCATGGGCGCGGACGCGGTCAACGTGGCCGACAGCCCCATGGCCCGGGTGCGTATGGGAGCGCTTTCTCTCTGCACCCAAATCCAGCAGCAGGCCGGCATCGAGACCATCCTCCATTTCACCACCCGGGATCGCTCCCTCATGGGCCTGCAAGCCGACATCATCGGCGCACGTGCGCTGGGCGTGCGCAATATCCTCGCGCTGACGGGCGATCCGCCCAGCCTGGGCGACAACCGGGCCAGCACGCCGGTCTACGACGTGGACAGCATCGGCCTGGTGCGCATCATCGACACGTTCAACCAGGGCGTGGACCTGGCCGGGCGGGAGATGGGGCGCAAGGGCAACTTTACCGTTGCCGTGGCCTGCGATCCCACCCGCGCCGATCTGGCCGAGGAGGCGGACCGCTTCCATCGCAAAGTAAGCGGCGGCGCGCACTTCACCATGACCCAGCCCATCTTCGATCCCCGGCTTTGGCTCGACTTCCTGGAGGTGTACGAAGCGCGCCACGGGACCTTTCCCGTGCCCGTACTCATCGGCGTGCTGCCCCTGCAAAGCCACAAGCACGCCGGCTTCCTCCATAACGAGGTGCCGGGCATCACCCTGAGCGATGAGGCCCTGACGCGCATGGAAAAAGCGGGCAAGCAGGGCCGCTACGAAGGCGTGACCATGGCCCAAGAACTGCTCGTTGACCTCAAGGGGCTGCCCTACGTCCAGGGCGTCTACCTCATGCCCAGCTTCGGGCGCTATGAGCTGGCCTGTCAGGTGCTGGAGGCGCTGACGCCGGAGGAGCGGGGGGAAAGAAGAAAGATTGAAGATTGAAGATTGAAGATTGAAGATTGGAAGGGAAAACAGCCACGCAAAAGCTTATCAGGAATATTGGCGGGCGGAGCGGCGGATATTGATGCTGCCGATATCACGGATGCCCGCCGTGATCTGTGGGGCGATTTCCCGCGCACATCTCTTCTTCTGCGTTGATCGGAATGCCGACGTCCGCCCGGGGCTAAAGCCGCCGGGCTATTAAACAACGCCCCGTGAACGGGGCTGACGACTCAAACGCCATCGGCCATTCGGTTATATTCTAAATCGGTCGGTGGGATCGCGGTCAGTCACAAGAGCGGCACCCGTCGCAATCCGCCCCTCTTAACTCGCCCCCCGCCCCGCCCTATTCATACGCAATCGTTTCGCGCACGCTGAGGCTTGCGGCGCTGCGCGCGGGGACAAAGCTGGCCGCGGCCGCAACGACCACGACGATGAGGAGCCAGAGAAAAGGCGCATCGGGCCGGAAGACGTAGCTCAGGGGCTGAGCGACCATGGTTTTGCCGATGCGCCAGGCCATGACTTGGCTCATGGGCACGGAGAGGATGAGCGCGCCTATCCATGAAATGACGCCGATCATGACGCCTTCGATGACAAAGATTTGCAGCACCGCGCGATCCGGCGCACCAATCGCGCGCATGATGCCGATCTCCCGGGTGCGCTCCAGCACGTTGATGCTCATGGTGGCCATAAGGCCCAATCCGCCCACCGCGGCCAATAACGCAGCCATAAACGAGAGAATCACGGTGATGATGTTGAAGCGCTCGGTGAAGATGGCCCGATCCTCGGCCGCAATGCGCGACGATTGAATTTCAATCCCCGCGTCCGCCAGGCGCGCGGTCATCGTCTCGAGGACGCGCCGTTGGGTTGCAGCATCATTGGGCGCAACAATCAGGCGGAAGGTGTCGGCGTGATCCTGGCCGCCGTACGCGCGCCAGTACGCCGTATCGGGCAGATAGACAGCAGCCAGGGCAACGGGCGGCTGGAAAGTCTTGTAAACGCCCACAATTTCCCACTCCTCATCGCGCCCGCCGACGCGCAGGGTGACGGTCCGCCCCAGTTGCGCTTCGGGTTCATCCTCGGTGATGCTCACAGCCGCCACCAAACTGTTACGCTCGCCCGGCTCCAGCCAGCGGCCGGCGATGATGTCCGGCTGAAAAAGTGCGGTCGCGGGCGGCAGGGCATAGACCAACAGGTCGTTGCTCTCGGTATCATCCCCGCGCACGATGACCCCCTCGCGAATCGTCCAGCCTTCCATCTGCTGCACCTCAGGAATCCGGGCCGCTTCCTGGGCGATGCGCGCGGTGCGGTAGGGGCGGCCGAGGACGAGTTGAACATGATAGCCCTGGCTGACCAGCGTTTCCTCCAGCGTACGGAAAAGTGAGGCGCGTACGCTCAGCACGCTCATGAAGACGGCTCCGGCCAGGGCCAGGGGAATGAGGGTGCGCACGAGGCGGCCCCGGCGGCGCAGGGTGTTGCGCAGAGAAAGGCGCAGGGGCCGCTGGACACGCAGCCGATCCTGGATGCGCTTAATCAGGCTATTGAGACGATTTTCCGGCGGCGGTTCGCTATCCATCCCCTGATCCTGAATCGCGGCGCGCACGGTCATCCGGGCGGCCCGGCGGATGGGATAAAGCGCGGCCAGGAGCGGGGTCAACAAGCCTACGGCAATTTGCAGCACGATGACCGACGGCGTCAACTGCAAGCCCGCCAAATCAAAATTGAGCTGGCGAGCCATGAAGACGGCAAAGCGGCTTCCCCCCCAAATGCCCAAAGGCACGGCAAAAAGAAGCGCCAATCCGCCCAGCGCCAGCACCATGCTGATGTAGAGCGAGCGCACTTGACGCGACCGCGCGCCCAGCGTCTTCATAACGCCGATCTGGCGCGTCTGCTGGGTAAGCATGGCGGTAATCACGTTGATGATAAGAAAGGCGCTCAGCACCAGGGTGAGCGCGGCCAGCAAGCCGAGAATGAGCAGGATAGTGGGCAGGAACTCCATGGCGAAGTGCTGATCGGGCGTGGGCACTTCGGTACGGAAGACCGTATGGCCGTCTTCCGCAACCCGGTCCGCTGCGTCCAACGCGATTGCCTCGATGTGCGCCTTATCCGTGGCGTCCTGGGCCACGCGCAGGTAGATGGCGTTAAAGTCGCGCGACAGCCCCAGCCAGGGCAGCGTATCCCGGCTCACGTAGGCGAAGGGGATGCCCGTGATGAAAGCGGGCGCCTGATTCATATCGTGGATCAGGCCGGTGACGGGCAGAGTGCGCTGAAGACCCGAAGCCATTTCAATGGTCAGCTCCTGGCCGACCTCTACGCCCGTCAGCGCCAGGGAATTGCGTTCGATGAGCAGCTCATGGTCGCCGGGCGGCCAGGTTCCCTGCCAGGGCAAGATCAAATCCGAAGTCTGATCCTGGTAATCATCCAACGCCAAAAGCTGCATATCCTGCCAGACGCCGTCGGGCTGCTGATAGCGCACCCGGACAATCGTACGTCCCTGGGCCGTGGCCACGCCCGCCATGCGCGCAACCGCATCCACCGTGGCGTCGCCCACCGGCGCGGTATGAAGAATGGCGCTTGCCGGCAGAATGGCCCGATACTGGATGGGCAGCTCCCGAGTGAGGGCGTTGGCCGCGCCGCCGATGATCCCAAAGGCAAAAACGCCCACCGCGATGGAAAGGATCACGGCCAGGGTGCGGGTTTTCTGGGACCAAAGGATGCGCCAGGCAAGGTGCAGACGCAGACGGGACATAGCGACTCCTTATGCGTGACGCGTACTTCGTGACGGAGTTTGGCGCAAATCACGTGTCCTGCGGGCGCAGGCTATCCGGTTGAACCCATCTCGTGCGGGATTCATCGGGCTTATCGCACAAGAATTTTTTGATACAGGTCGGTCGTCTGGGGCAAGGGATCGATTCCCAGCTCTTCGGCCAGCACGGTGACGCAGCGCTGATAGGTGCGCAGGGCCAGGGGACGATTGCCGGTGGCGATATAGGCGCGCATCTGGGTGCGATAGGCGTCTTCCCAAATGGGGTCGATGGCCAGCACGCGCTCGGTCAGGCGGATGGTTTCCAAGGGCGAGCGGTCAACAAGCAGGCTGCCCAATGTGGTCATAAGGTTGAGGGCCAACACCTGCAAACGCTCCCGCTCCACGCTGCTCCAGTCCTCATAGCGGCGCTCGGGCAGATAGTCGCCCCGATAGTAGGCCAACGCGCGCTTGTAGCGTTCGATGGCTGCTTCCACTTCATTTTCCTGACGTAATTGATTACCCTGGGCGATGGCCGCCTCAAACGCATCGCCGTCGATTTGCACGCTTTCCCGGTGCAGGCCATAGGCCAGATCGTACCGGCGCACAAAATGGGGCTCGCTGCGCGGCGCGCGTTCCGGCTCCAAAGCCTTGTGGACGGCGTTTAGCGCCACTTTAAAGTCCCGATCGCCTTTGTCCGGGTCATAATCGGGCCAGAGCTGCTCGATGATGGCTTCCTTATGCAGTCGGGCCGCCTGCTGGCGCATGGTAATGAAGAACTGAAAAAGCTGGACGGCCTTATCCCGCGTCCACGCGCTGGAGGGAATCTCCTCTCCGTTCCGCCAGACGCGAAAACCGCCCAGCGTCTGAACGCGCAGAATCTTCTCTTCTTCCCCTGAATGATCGGGTAAGGCAGTGCTCATGGGATGTGGCCAAAACCAATTCTCGGTGCTTGTCCTCAAATTGTAGGGTATGTTGGATAGGGCGGCAAAGCTGAGCAGGGTCAGGCGGCGTTGCGCGCAGTATCACCATTCTCCATCAGGCGATTACGCCCGGATCGAAGCAGAAATACCGCCAGAAAGACCGCGGTCATCACCAGCACCATGGCCGGACCCGACGCAATGTTGATGTAGTAGCTGACGTATAGCCCCGTAATGTTGGAGAGGGAGCCGATGGCCGCGGCCAGAAGCATCATGCGCCAGAGGCGGCGCGTCAGGAGTTGAGCCGTAGCCGCAGGCGTGACCAGCATGGCCAGCATAAGGGCTATGCCCACCGTTTGCAGGGCAACTACGATGGTCACGGCGATGAGCACCAGCAACAGGTAGCGGAGAAAGGTTGCCGGCAGGCGCAAAACCACGGCCAAGGTAGCGTCGAAGGCCAGCACCATAAACTCTTTGTAAAAGGCCCCCACCGTGAGCAGCACCAAAAGCCCCAGCCCGCCGATAACCCACAAATCCTGGGCGGAGACGGCCAACACGTTGCCGAAAAGAATGTGGGAGAGATCGACCGCATAGGTGCTCACCGTGCTGAGCAGGGCCACGCCCAGGGCAAAGCTGCCGGCAAAGACGATGCCGATGGCCGTATCCTCCCGCAGTTCGCCCCGGCGACTGAGCGCGCCGATGCCCAGGGCGGCAATGATGCCCACAATGAGCGCGCCGACGGCTAAGGGCCATCCCACGAGGTAGGCCACGACAATGCCCGGCAGGATGATATGGGCCAGGGCGTCGCCGAAGAAGGCCATGCCCTGCAAGATCACGTAGACGCCAATCACCGAACAGATGACGCCCGTCATGGCGGAGGCCAGGAGCGCGCGCCACATAAACCCGTACTGGAGAGGTTCAAGCAACCATTCAAACATAGGCTATTCCACCGGAACCCGACCGCCGCTACAGCACGTATCGGTCAGCACCAGCTCGCCCTGCTCTGCCGGAACAATGTGAAGGCGGCTGCCGTAGGCCCGACCCAGCGTCTCGGACGTCAGCACCTGATCGGGCGGGCCGTAGGCGATGAGGGTACGGTTGATCAGCATGACCAGGGGGAAGAGTTCCCCGGCCTGCTGCAGATCGTGGGTGGCGACGAGCAGGGTCGCACCCGCCGCGCACAGGCGTTGCAAGATGGTCAGGATGGCCTGGCGGCTGGGCTCATCCAGGCCGGTGAAGGGCTCATCCAGCAGGAGCAGTTCGGCTTCCTGGGCCAGCGCCCGGGCGAGGAAGACCCGCTGCTGCTGGCCGCCGGAAAGATCGCCGATGGGGCGATCCGCCAGGTCCAGCATGTCAACCTGCGCCAGGGCCCCGCGCACCTTCTCCCGGTCCTTGCGGTTGGGCCAGCGGAAAAGGCCGATCTGGCCGATGCGCCCCATCATCACCGCGTCGAAGACCGAAGCGGGAAAGCGCCAGTCAATGCGATTGCGCTGGGGCACGTAGCCGATGCAAATGTGGCGGTCCGGCCCGCTGCCGTAAATTTTGACCCGGCCCTGGGTCGGCTTGACGATGCCCGCGACAGCGTTGAAGAGGGTGCTCTTGCCCGCGCCGTTGGGCCCTACCACCGCCGCCTGATCGCCCCGGCGCAGGATGAAGCTCACATCCTCCAACGCGGTTACATTGCCATAGCGGACGGTAACGTGTTCCATGCTCAGGGCGGGCGCCTGGGCGTCGTGGGGGGCGTCATTGCCGGTGAAGGAGTTCATGAAGGATGGTTTTCCCCTCGCATCTTGCGACGATTCCATACGTAACAAGGCAAGCAAAATCGATGGCATCGCTTGCCGGACCGGTCCAAACCAACGGTTCATTCTAGCGGATGGGGAAAGGGTTGCCCAAAATGAAGGGAGAGTCACGCCCGCTCGCCGGGCCGGCCGGAAAGACGGGGAGACCGGGGGCAGGGGACGTTATGGGGTATCGTTTAAATAAGCATAGTTTGAAGCGTTGATTAGCAGTGCCCCAAACTATGCTTACTTAATACTATACGGCTTATGTGAAATAGGGTGATGAATTTGACGGAAAAAGAAGTCCCCCTGAGAATCTAGAGGACGATCAAATCCAAAGATTCAGGAGGACTTCTCATGAGTAGTATATCCTTTGAGGAACTGGCGACCATAATTTTCATATTAGTCGACGACTGGTATCAGATAGAAGGAGTAAAGCACCTGCAAGGCAAAGTTGGGCGAAAGCCGGTTTTCAGTGACAGTGAGGTCATTACCTTATTGTTGCTCATGGATTATCTGCCGTTTCCAGGCGAGAATCAGTGTTTGGGCCTTATCCGCGCCAATTATCTTGCTCTTTTTCCCAAGCTGGTGGACCAGAGCCAATTTAACCGGCGAGTACGCAATTTGCGCTTTTTGGTTGAAGAGATGCGCCGCTCGTATCTGGGACAATTGGGCTATCTTCAACAGACAACCTACCTGTTGGATACCAAGCCGGTTCCGGTAGTTGGATATAAGCGGAGCAAGCGACATAGCGAATTCGCCGATTGCGCGAACTGGCCGGACTCAGCTTCATCGAGCGCACCCACAATGTAGTCCTGCTGGGGCCCCAGGGGTCGGGAAGACCCATCTCTCAGTCGCGCTGGGCATCAAGGCGGCCGAGGCCGGCTATTCGGTTCTCTTCCTGACGCTGGAGACGTTGATGACCCGCTTGATGAAAGCCCAGGCTGAAAACCGTCTGGAGCGGGCGCTCAAACAACTAGTCTATCCCAAGTTGCTCATCGTCGACGAAATCGGCTACCTGCCTCTCAGCCGCACTGAAGCCAGCCTCTTCTTTCGTCTGGTTGTGCGCCGCTACGAGCGGGGCAGTCTGATTGTTACAAGCAACAAGAGTTTTCTGGATTGGGGCGAAGTCTTCAACGACCATGTGCTGGCCACTGCCATTCTCGACCGCCTCCTTCATCATGCAACGACGCTCAACATCAAGGGCGAGAGCTATCGACTCAAGGAGAAGCGTCGTGCCGGTCTGTTGGGGCGTCCGCCCGTCGAAAATCGCGCCGAGTCGGACTTGACCACGGTGGAGGCAGAGGGTGTTGGGTAACTTTTTCACCTTCCCGGCGATGCTGAATGGCTAGCTCCATCCCTCGTGTCAACGACGCCGTCCTGGATGATCCTCATGGTCTGGACTACGGCATTCGCCTGGATACGTCACAATGGTTCGCCTGGTTGGATGATCCGGCCAATACGCGCTTCTCTTACGCCTTGCACAACCGGAAAAAGGGCTACATCGACGGCTTCATGACCGTGCGCAAGGAAAGACGGCAGCGGGGCGGCGCATACTGGTCCGTCTATCGTCGTCAGGGTCACAAATTGCACAAGGTCTACGTTGGGCCTTCAGCCGCCTTGACCCTGGAACGCCTTGAAGAAATCGCCATCTATCTGCGAGACCCGCCCGCGACACAGATGCCAAAAGTTACCCGACAGCCGGTCAGAAACAGGATGTGAAAGGAGCGAATGGTCATTTCTGATTGACATTGACAGGCCTGCGGTGTTATCCGGCAGCGCAGCACTCAAAGAGCGCACCGGCCCGATTAACATAGTGACGGTCTTTTTTGCCAAGCAGCAGAGCGCCCATTGTAGCCAAATGCTCGGATGCGTCAAGAGTGCGCTGCGCCGGAGCATACTGCCGCTCCGCCCTTGACACATCCTGCGCGTTTGGCTTCTGCTTCCTTGCTGCTGCTCGCAAAAAAATGTGAGGGGAGGGTACTGACATGACTTAACTTTTCAGCGGACATTTTCGCCGCGATTTAGGGGACATTTTTGATCGCGATTCCGCGGACATTTCATCCCGCGCTTGACAAGGGACCCTCTACGCCGCCACCGTGACGCAGAACGATGATGCCTTCGCCATCGAGTGGATCGAGCTGGGCGCCAGCGACGACGATACCATCTACGAGACCATCCGCAGCCTGGACGAACAAATCACAGCCGAGGCAGGCGAATAGCGCCGGCCGCGCACCATGCTGAGCCGCGCGACCACAATTTGATAACCGCAACAAAGAGCCGCCTCTTACTGAGGCGGCTCTTTGTTGCGTCTGTACATTTCTTCTCACGCTTCACACAGCGGTTCGCTAAATCGTAAATGCCTTCACAGAAAATCCAAAACGAGGATCATAAAAAGGCAGATGAAGTTCATCTCAAGCCTCGAATCCCTATTGAATGAAACCAACTCGGCGTATATAATCTATCGACCATGATGTCGCAAGACTTCCAATTGGGTGTGTTCAGTATGGGCTCATATGACCCTAAGCTGACGTGTTTCCTTTTTCTGGTCATAGAAATTCTCAAAGTGCATCTGCATTTGCTCAAAAAGCGTCCGAACTACGATTTTCGACACGTTGAAGTCGCTTTGCAGCTTTTCAACTATCGCTTTCCCAGCCGTTTTCGCTTCCAGTCGCTCGATTCCGTCTTGTTTCATCAGACCCTCCCCATGGTTTCTGGTTTAGTCTACCATGCTGAGGGTCATATATGAGCTTATGCTGAACACACTCGATACAATTCCTGCCTTCGACAAGGCTGTCAAGCGGTTAAAGCGAAAGTAAAGAAACCCAAGGTCGCCGTCAACATGCCGATTTGTCCACTCAGTGCCGGCGTACAGCGCTCATAGATGCCCAGCAAGACCCCTTCGGCATAGAGTCCGGCATGACGTCTGCCTTTGCGTCGGTCACAGTTACGGCGACAATAGCGTACTCGCAACGTCAAGTTGCTTCCGTGCGTTGTACGAATTATGACCTCATTTTTTTCCTTCGCTCTTCATGCACTTGGGGTGCTGCCTTACGCGCCCGGTGACTATTGCATTATAATTGGCAGGAATAAACTGCTTTCACTGCTCTGGAGTTCGACTGCGATACTATCGCTGATGTTGCCGGTATGCGCTGTAATCGTTATCGTTCCGGGAACCGTATCTGAAGTCAATCGAGCCCTAGCTACGCCGTTGGTATCTGTGCTGACAGGACTCTCGATCTTGCCCAATGTAGAGGTAAAAACGACCGATTGATTGGCCAGTGGATTACCACTCTGATCCCGTACTGTGGCGCTAATTTCACCGGTGGAAATTCCGTCGGCAATGAGGCCTTGCACATTCGACGCCAGATCGATTGAGGTTGGGATCGGCGTCAAGGCTGTAATGTAGGTCGTGCGCGTAAGCACGTTCTCGCCCCCCAATCCAGTTACCGCCAGTGAGACCGAATATACTCCCGGCACCTCGTAGATGTGAACCGGATTGCGGACGCTGCTTGTCGAACCGTCCCCAAAGTCCCACAACCACTTGGCGATATCACCGACAGACTGATCTGTGAATTGAACGGTTAGCGGGGTTAGACCGGAAGCTGTTGTCGTGCTGAAATTGGCTTGAGCGGCTTCATATATTTGTACCGTATTGACGACAGTTACACGATCCGATTTTTCTCCGGCATTGACCGTTAACGAAACAGTATAGCTCCCCGGCGTGTCGTAGGCGTGTGACGGATTCTGCTCGGCGCTGGTAGAACCATCGCCGAAATCCCATAGCCATGACGAATTACCGCCCGTGGAGGTGTCTGTGAATACAACTGTCGCTGGAGCAGTTGCAGAGACAGGATTGTTGATAAATGATGCGCACTGTCCGCCTGGTGCGGGCAAATAAGCCAGATTATTCGTTGTTGACACCTCGGCAACAGTGTCGGCAGCAGCCGCTTGAACATAAAGTCCGCATCCTAATGGGCCGTCTACCGAATCCGCCAACACGAAGAATTCGTTTACGCCCAGATTGTCTACATCATAGCTACCGATCAGGGAAGCGGGCTGCAAATCACTTCGCCGGTACAGCGAGACAGTCATATCCGCCACAGAATGCGTACCGATATTGAACACGGTCGCGGTGACTTGCGTCGTCGGCGAAAGCATGGATTTGGCCGTAAGATAGTATGGACTCACCTGCAAATCAGGGCCAACGCGCAGCGTTGTGGTGTACACATTGTTGCTCGTATTCAATTCCGGAAAACCGTCTGCCTCCGGATTGGCTGTTGCAATCAGCTTATACTGCCCCGCTTGCCAAAGGCTAACGTTCGATGGCGTCGTCAACGAGATTGTTTCTCCGGGAGCCAGCGATGGCAGGTTTGTACTGGCAATCGTCGAACCGACGATATCATCTTGGTAGTAGTTGAACGTTGTAGCCAAGGTATCTGCCGTACCTTGGTTTGTGACTTGTGCGATGAGATCAACATCGCCGCTATCCCAGTAATCGACTGAAATGTCGGTGATCATTAAGTCTGGGCCAAAAGTGTCAAGCGCGATGCTATTATTCTGCTCCTCGCTTTCCGTAATCGTATTATCAGGATCCAACACGAACGCCAACGTACGCGGCCCAAATTCATTCGGTGCATGATAGATCGTGGTCACGGAAACTGCCTGCCCTGCAACCACAGGACCTGCCATGGTGAAGCGCTCGAAAGTGGCGCCATTGTCTTGGAAGGCGATAGCTATGTCCATCAGCGGCTTGTCGCCCTGATTGGTCAAGACGCCTGTGACAGTCACCGCCTCACCGGGGGGTGGCATTTCATTGGAGACCGTTATCGACTCTGCGGCAATATCTTGACGCAGATTGTGGGCCAGCGTATACAGATCGGTCCGCCCTTCTACTGGAACCGTGAAAGTGACGGTTTCGCCGCTCTGCAATGTCGTTGTTCGCTCTGCATCGCTAGTAAGCGTGCTAGCATAGGCCATACGCAGTTGGCCGTTGCTGTCCAAGCTCACAGCGGGGTAGCTCTCACTGGCACTATCGTCGCTGAGTTGCTGCGGATACCCCCATGCCCCAGCATCTACATCATAGTATGTCAGAAAGATATCTCTTTGGATTCCCTGTTGCCCGGTAAAGACGGCAAACAAATTACCGGCATCGTCCTGCAGCATCCGGAATTGATCGACTTGTATATTGCTCCCCAGCCGTACCGCTTCTCCATCATCCAACAACGTAGCGCTCTGCCTGCTGAGATATTTCTGGCTTTCCAGATTGGCAATCCGTTGCAAGGCAAGTACATCGTCGGCGAGCCATGCCACATAGGGCTGACCTTGTCGATAGACGAGTTGCGGTCGCGTATGTTCTTCAGGACTATCGGTCAACTGCCGAGGAGGACTCCACGAGGCACCATCAAACCTGCTGATGAAAAGTTGAAGCGTCGGCGTAATACTACCCGTGGGGAGGGCTTCGGCTGTCCAGGCCAGAATGCCTTGATTTCCTTGGTGAGCAAGCGCGATATCTACGACGCTTGGGATTTGTGAAACGACAACCTGCGGCGTATTCCAGCCGCCATTATCCCATTGAGCCGCCATAATCTGATCGGGGAAATTATCATTGCCGCTCAAAAGGCCATGCGGGTTGCTGCGCCAAGCCGCCCATATATCGCCATCCGCCCAACGCGAAAGCACAGGCGTTTGTGCATTAGCATCGCTGTCGCGCGTTAGCCAATGCGACTGGCTCCAAGCGTCCGTTGCAACATCGTAGGTGGCCCAGGCCAATTCAAGCTTCCGCGTTTGTGCGAGATCCAGCGTTGCATCTGGCGTAAGTGTCGAGTCATCCAGCCGCTGCCACACAGCCAAGGCGGTTTCATCATTGAGCCACGCAATCTTCGCCCGTCCATCAGGATAGGCATCGTCTGTAGCCGAAGCCGGCGTTTTCCAATAGCTACCATTCCAAAAACTGTAACGTAGATCGTATCCCTGTCCCGTAGCGCGTGAGAGATCGTCATGTGTCCAGAGCAGCAATGCCTGATCGCGCTCATTCATCATCAGATCGGGTTCAGGATAGGGAAAGACATTGGTCGAAAGCGGATCTGCTGCCGTTCCCTGCGTCACGTCTGCGATTGCGAACGGCTGGCTGATGCCCTCCTTACGCACCGCATTGAATATTGTATAGCTGTCGTCTGCGTATGTGCGCGGAATTAGTTGCCAGTCGGTGTTAGAAGTCGTTTGCAATTCCTCTTGCAAGCGTGTTTGGATCTGTTGATTGCCTGCCTCGTAGGCGATCCACTCGAAGTTGCCTTCCGTTGACTGTTCAAACCATCCTGTCTTGAGTTTATATCCGGCAATGCCGTAAAACACCCATCGTTCCATCCCAAACTGGGGAACCAAGCCCCATTCGAGCTGGCTGCCACCTCCCAGATAGACTTTCCCCTCCGTCACGAAAATATCGATCTTCATTCCGCCTTCAAGATCGACGCGGGCGTAGAGCGCGGTACTGTCGGGGATCAGATCTCGATCTTGAAATTTGAAAGTCAGATCGCCGCCGAGTTCAGGCGTCGCCTCCACATAGAATTTGGCGCGATCTTTGACCCAATCGTAGACGGGCGGTACGCTTTTGAGCGCGCCGACGATTGTGGTACCCACCGGTGCCAAAGGTTGGATAACAATCAAGACGCTTTCTGAGATGTCAAACGTCACCTGACCTCTTGCCATAACCTTGATGGAATCCGGTACTGAGAGATAGGGCGGCTGTGACGAAAAATTGCCTTGCGCCAAGCCGGTAAAGTCGGCCTCCAAATCATTGTTCCCGACAAAAGAAAACATGCCTCGCCCATACCAGGGCTTTGCGCCCGGTACGGAACTGTCTCGCACCCAGCCTGCACCCAAACCGATTTCATAGCGGCCATCGGAAAGGGGAATCGTTGCCTGTCCAACAGCTTGCGGGCCCAGGGTTGTTCGTTTGCCGGGAATCCAGCTTTTAATTATTTCGGACTCGAGGGGATAACTCGGTACACGAACGATAACCTCCACCTTATCTTCATCCATATAGACCAGACTATCCAATAACGCCTGAAGCCAGCCGGACTCAGCCGTCCATCCAGTCATTTGAAAAACGCGTGGTTCTGATCGCGTGCCGTCCTGCGCCTCCGCTGTAATGGCTAGCGTATTTTGTCCTTCACGAAGCAAGGCACCAAAATCGAACGTGCGCTTCACATATTGACCATGGGCGTTCTGTATGATCGGAGCTCGATTGTCAAACTGATAGATGATCGAACCAGGCGTTTTCCCGCCCCAATCCACGCTTGTACGAATTTCGTTTTCAATCTTGCCGATTCCAATCGGAAATAGCCCCTGTAGTTCCAGATCGGCAGAAACACCCAGAAGTTCGATAGTGCCCGGCTCTCGTACCGGCGGTGGCTCAGGTTGTCCTGGATGTACCGCTGTGAAAGTTACCTGTACCGCGGTCGGTAGCGTCTGCTGTGCCGTCAGATCCTGTGCGGACAGCACAGCTTCGCCCGGCGTCGAAGAGTGTAGCTTCGTGGAAAAACGTCCCTGGGCATCGACAAAGCCTCTACTTGCCTCAAAGACATCTATGCTGCCGCGACTCGACAACAGGCGCACCTGGTGTCCAGGTTCAACACCTGCCAGGGTAACATTGATGGGCGTTACGCCATCCGCAGGCACGGAAGATGGAACAATATTGAACAGACCATCGATAACGCCACTTTGAGAAAAGGCGTAGAGAAAGAGATCGTCCAATGCTTTACGAGCAAAGGGGCCATACCCATCATCGCCTATATGATATGCCCAATTATGCTCCCACGTTTGCGTCGATGCAATGACGCGGCCAGTCCCAATTGGGTACTCGATGAGCGTGGGCTGTCCGTGAGATTCTTCTAGAATTACATTTGTCCCCGGCGGTAGGCCGGAAAAATACCCATGGCTGCAATAATTACTAAAAAGGTCTCCGTTGCTCAACGAGATTCCTTCAGATAACTGTCTGCTGACAATCGGATGATTAGAATTGACCACGTAATTGTAGTTTTCATATGCTGGTGTCGTAAGCCGCACACCGCCGGGCAAAGGGGCTAGCAGCGTTCCTTCCGCCCACCCGTCGCTCGCAGCGAAGAAGACGAGCAGGCCGCCGTTGCTGACGTAGTTTTCAAATGCTGCAATCTGCTGTGCATACTGATCATAAAATGCCTGTACTTGGTCGTTGACAATCAGCATGACCGGATATCGAAAAAGATCGACGCCATCGATATTTCTCATGTCGACAACGTCATAAGTGTAGCCTAACTCAGCCAACACCTGCGTATTTGCCGATGAATTCCAGGGAAGCGAGGTTTGAATCAACAGGATGTCAGAGCCGCCGGCATTCGATGCTAATCTGGATTGGACGCGCGAGAGCTGATACCCTTCAGGTTTTTCGGCGCTGGAGGGCACGGAGGGAGCCTCTTGTGCGTGGATCTCATGTGCGCCAAACAGGCTAGTGACCAAACATAACAGAAAAATAGTGATGGTATAGATGACTTCACTGCGAGAAGGTCAG
>JAGRCP010000075.1 GCA_020433455.1 Caldilineaceae bacterium
CCTACCTTTTCGCAGTGAAGTCACATGTGTGCGTTATCTATATGCGATGTTGAAGCGCGGTGCAGAATTGACGTCACCTAAGCATAATAACCTGCCCTCAGCCCGGCAGAAAATGAATCAGAATTGGGGGATGGTGTACAATAATGGAATTGTTGTTATTCGGGGTTTTGAGCGAACTCGCGTTTCGGCATAACTCAACGGGTCCGTATGCGTATGTAAACAGGCGGAAGAAAATCGAACTTACCCGTTGATCATTAAAGCAGGTAATCAACTATTATGGTTTTTCGGCAGCACATCAGGCTTTTCATTGTTATTACTCTGCTGTTTGGCGCAGCGTTACTGACTTCAGTGATTATCCGAACAGCTGCCGCGCAGTCTGTAGGTAACTCTGTCCAACGCGTCACTTTGCCCAATAAATGGACTGCGGACAGCGATAGTATTACAATCAATACGTTGTCAACGGCCATGCCGCCGCTGCAGGTAACGAGCGGCTATAAGATGCAGATCACGAAGATTGAAGAAAATGAGGGGCTTTATTATCGTTTTCTTCCCGGCATAGATGAGGCAAAAAGCAAGCCGACGGCGCCATTGCAAGTAACCTGGACAATCACTGATGCCGCGCTGCAACCTTGGCTGGGCAACGTGATACAACTGTCAATTCACGGGCGCGGCTATGCGCCGCCGCCCGGCGGCATCCGCTTTTTTATTCAGGAAACGGACGGAGTGGAATTCTCGTCTTCCAGCGTCTATCTGAATGAAATTCAATGGGCGGATTACGCGGTTGTCCGCCGGCCTTCTATGGACGCAAAGCAGATAACGGTTGGTTTTGAGTGGGATCCAACGGCAGCGGATAATAGCTGGCTGGAAATCGAGCCGCTTAGGGTAGAGGCGTTCCTGCCGGAAACCTTTACGGGTGAGGCGGGTCCAACGGACTTGCCGCCTACGCCTACGTTTACGCCGACAGCGACGCCGACCTATGCATACATTGTGGTGACATCGACGCCCAAACCGACCGACGTGTTTGAAGAAGCTACAAGGGTTGCTGCATACCGGAATGCGGTGGCGGCCGGCGCCCCGCCGACGGCAACGCCGGAGAATATGGTGACGGCGACCTTCACTCCGCTTCCGCTTGTCGTCATCAATACGCCTACTCCGGGGAACCAGGCCACGGCCCAGGCAGTAGCGCTGCGCTCAACGGCAGAGGCCTTTACAACGGGAACGCCGACGCCCATCCCGGATGATGCGGTTGTCGTAACCGCGACGCCGGCGCAACGACCGACGCGTACGCCGACGCCTTACCTGGTCCTTCTGGACGATATTCCGCCGACCGCGGAACCGCTGCCGACGCCGGTCTTTCCTCCGGGACTTACGGGCAAGATTCTATTCCAGGCGGACTTTTCCGGCAACCCGCGCCGCCCCGATTACATGGTCATGAACCCGGACGGCACGATGATTGGGCGGTTGACCAACGCCCAGTTCTATTTGCGCGCGGTGGCGCAGGACCAAATCGCGCCGGACGGAAATCGCACGGCCATGGCGCTGCATAGTCAAACCGAGGACAGGACAGGCCGCATCCAGATTTTTGTCGAGAATCGTGAGTACGGCACGTTGCGACCCATCACCTTTTTTGGTGCGGGAACCGCGTGGGATCCCGTCTGGTCGCCGACGGGCGAACGGGTCGCCTTCGTCTCCAATGAGAGCAAAAATGACGAGATATGGATCGTTACGGTGGATGAATGGCCCGCCATCCAGTTGACCCGCAACGAGTGGCCCTGGGATCATCATCCGAGCTTCTCGCCCGACGGCAGTCAGATTCTCTTCTCCTCAAACCGCTCCGGTCGGCAGCAACTCTGGATCATGGATGCCGACGGGGGCAATCAGCGCCAACTGACTGACTTTGAGTTTGACGCGTGGGATCCGGTTTGGGTGAAGTAAGATGGCGCAATCATTCGGCAGACAAACATGAGCATCAAAAATGATTCGAGCGATCTGGATCTGCTGAATCAGCGGCTTGAAGGTTCCTCGCCCCAGGATATTCTCATCTGGGCCTGGGAAACCTTTGGTCCATCGGTAGCAGCAACGTCATCGTTTCAGACGCAGAGCCTGCCGTTGCTGCACATCATCGCCCGGACGACGCCGAAACTGCCGGTCTTTTTTCTGGATACTGGCTTCCATTTTCCGGAGACGCTGGCGCTGCGGGATCGCCTGATGCGGGAATGGGGATTGACGGTCCAATCTCTGCGCGCAGAACAGGGACAAGAGTCGTTCCGGCAGCAATATGGCCAACTCTACCGGACCGACCCGGACCGCTGTT
>JAGRCP010000012.1 GCA_020433455.1 Caldilineaceae bacterium
CTTCAAAATCTAGCGAACGTCGAGTTACAGATTAAAGATTGAAGATTGGGTATCAACGCCTATACGTGTCAATGCACCGCCAATTATGATATGCATTTCCGGAAAGCCCCCGGAACCCGCAAGCGCCAATCTTCAATCTTTATTCTTCAATCATCACTCATCATCTCTCTAAACTTTCATGACCATCACCATCGTTTCCAGCGAAAACGGACGCAGCGGCGCAATGGCCGCCATGCAGCTTATGCGGGAGGGCGGCAGCGCGCTGGATGCCGTGGAACTGGCTTGCCGCATTGTAGAGGCTGACCCCGCAGACCACAGCGTGGGTTACGGCGGCATCCCGAACCTGCTGGGCGAGGTGGAGCTGGATGCCAGCATCATGGACGGGCGGACCCTGGCCGCGGGCGCGGTGGCCGCGCTGCATGGCTACGGCCATCCTATTACCCTGGCGCGTCGGGTCATGGAAGAGACGCCCCACGTGCTTTTGGCCGGGCGCGGAGCCGAACGCCTGGCCGCAGAACTGGGCCAGCGCGAAGCCGATCAGCGTACGGACGCGGCCATTCAGCGCTGGGAAGAGCGTTTCGCCCAGCGCAACGTGGATCGGGGCGCCATGCCTGCCTTGCGCACGGCAGCATCCGTTATGACGGGGCCCCTCAACCTGCGGGACCGTGCAGCCTGGGGCGAGCGCATTGACACGCTGGGAACGGTCAACTTTTTGGCCCTGGACGGCCAGGGCAATCTGGCCTCAGCCGTGAGCACCAGCGGCATCGGTTGGAAATATCCGGGTCGCGTGGGCGATAGCCCGCTCATCGGCGCGGGCAACTATTGTGACAACCGCTACGGCGCGGCGGCCTGTACGGGCATGGGCGAATTGGCCGTCCGCGCGGCCACGGCCCGCAGCCTGGTTCTCTACCTCAAGCTGGGCATGAGCCTGGCCCAGGCCGGGGCCGAAGCCCTGCGCGATTTAGACTTTTTGGATGCCCGGGAAGGCCACTACATGAACATCGTCGCCCTCACGCCTGACGGCGAACACGCCGGCTTTACCACCATTCCCGGCAAGCAATATCTCTATCAACAGAGCGATATGAAGGAGCCAATTCTGGCCGATCGTCAGAGCCTGACATCTGACACATTCCGATGATCTGATAGAATGTCGCCAGGATCCATCCCGCATTCTATCCTTGCAAGAGCAATGGAGCTTACGCATGGCTACACCGGTGATGATGCCGCAAATGGGAGAAAGTGTTATCGAGGGGACGGTGGCGCGCTGGCTCAAGGCGCCCGGCGATTCCGTTGAAAAGCTCGAACCCCTCCTGGAGATTTCCACCGACAAGATCGACACGGAAGTGCCTGCGCCGGCCGGCGGTACGCTGCTCACCATCCTGGCCCAGGAAGGCGTTACAGTTGCCGCGGGCTCCGTGCTGGCCTATATCGGCGCAGAGGGTGAAGAAGCGCCCGTCGCGCCCGAACCGGAAGAAGCCGACGCTCCTTCCCCGCCGGGCGACGAAGCGCCATTGGAGGAGGCCGGCGCCTCACGCGCTGAAGCGCAAGCCAAGCCCGCAGGCCGCACGTTCATTAGTCCGGTCGTTGCGCGCATGGCCGCTGAGCACGCCGTCAATCTGGATCGGATCCAGGGCAGCGGCCTGGGCGGCCGCATTACCAAAAAAGACGTTCAGGCCTTCCTGAATGGACAGCCGGATGAACCGCCTGCGCCCAGCCGGTCCGCACCGAGCCAACCGCGTCAACGGACGCCGCTTACCGGCGATACGGTCATCGAGCCGCTGACGACCATGCGGCGGGCCATTGCCGACCACATGGTCCTGAGCAAGCGCACCAGTCCCCACGTGACCACGGTCATGGAAGCGGACATGACGGCCGTGGTGCGCCACCGGGAAGCGAATCGCTCGGCCTTGGCCCAGCGAGGCATCGCCCTGACCTACAGCGCCTACTTTGTGGCCGCGGCCGCAGCCGCGCTGCGAGCCGTCCCGATCGTAAACAGCAGCTTCCGAGAGGAGGGTATCGCCCGCCATACGCGCATCAACATCGGCGTGGCCGCGGCCATTCCTGCCGGGCTGATAGTTCCCGTACTGCGCGATGCCGACGAGCTGAGCCTGCCGGGCATTGCCCGGACGCTGGAGGAACTGGTGGCCCGGGCCCGCAGCGGACGCCTGCAACCTGATGAGTTGCAGAACGGGACCTTTACCATCACCAATCACGGCATCGGCGGCAGCCTGCTGGGGACGCCTATCATCAATCAGCCCCAGTCCGCGATTTTGGGCGTCGGTGCAATTGTCAAACGGCCGATTGTGGTAAGCGAGAGCGCCTCGCTTTTGCCCAGCGCGGATGACGCCATCGTCATCCGCCCCATGTGCTATCTGAGCCTGACCATTGATCATCGGGTTCTGGACGGCGCAGCCGCGGACGAATTTTTGAGCGTCGTCAAAAAGACGCTGGAAGGATGGAGTTGATAAAAAGGAATGAGAAAACAGAAAAGGGGAACGCTGACGCGGCCGGCTGCATCCAGCATGGCGGCTCGCCGCACAGCGAACCATGCATCCTTTCCTCTTCCTCATTCCCCATCAGTTTTGTAAAAATAAGCCAGGAGAAACCATGAGCAATTACGATTATGACGTCATCGTTTTAGGCAGCGGACCGGGCGGCTATGTGGCTGCGATTCGGGCGGCCCAGTTAGGGCTGAAGACCGCCATCATAGAACGGGAAAATCTGGGCGGCATCTGCCTGAACTGGGGCTGTATTCCCACCAAGGCGCTGATTCACAATGCAGAGGTGGTGGAAACGTTCCACGACGCCAAGACCTACGGCATCTCCTTTGATAACCTGACGGTGGACTTCGGCGCCGCGGTCAAGCGCAGCCGGGAAGTGGTGGGGCGCCAAACCAAGGGCGTCGGCTTCCTCATGAAGAAAAACAAGATCGAAGTCATCGAAGGGCACGGCGTCTTTTTGGACGATCACACCCTCAAGGTGACGCCGTCGGAGATCAACGAAGAGGCCGAAACGCGCACGGTCAGCGCGGCCAATATCATCGTCGCCGTGGGCGCGCGTGCGCGCAGCCTGCCCGGCACGGAGATCGACCACGACCGCATCATCGAATATCGGGACGCAGTCGTGCTGGGCGAGCTGCCCGAAAAGATGATCGTAGTGGGATCGGGCGCGATTGGCATGGAGTTCAGCTACGTCTACAGCTCCTACGGAACGGAGATCACCGTCATCGAAATGCTGGATCAGGTACTGCCTCTGGAAGACAGCGAGGTCGCGTCCGAAGTGGCCAAGTCCTTCAAAAAGCGGGGCATCAGCCTGCGCACCAGCACCCGCACGGAAAAAGTCGAGCTGACCGACGGCGGCGTGGAGGTCACGGTCAAGGACCTCAACAGCGACAAGACTGAGACCCTCAGCGCCGACAAGGTGCTCATGGCCATCGGCATCCGCCCCAACACGGACAAAGCCGGGCTGGAAGCGACCAGCATCAACGTGAATGAGCGAGGCTTTATCAATGTGGATGAGGTTATGCGCACCAACGTGCCCCACATCTACGCCATCGGCGACTGCACAGGCAAGCTGGCTTTGGCTCACGTGGCCAGCGCCATGGCCATTGTCGCGGCCGAAACCATCGCTGGTGCGGAGACGCTGCCCATCCCCGATGAGCGCTATCAGTTCATGCCGCGCTGCACCTACTGCTACCCGCAAGTAGCCAGCCTGGGTATGACCGAAGCCCAGGCCAAGGAGGCGGGTTATGAGATCAACGTGGGCAAGTTCCCCTTCATGCCCAATGGCAAGGCCCAGGCTCTGAACGAGCGCGTCGGCTTCGTCAAGATTATCGCCGACGCAAAATACGGCGAAATTCTGGGCGCGCACCTGGTCGGCCCCGACGTGACCGAACTGCTGCCCGAGCTTTCTCTGGCCCAGTTCATGGAGATCACGCCGGCGGAGATCGCGCGTAACGTTCATGCTCATCCGACGCTGAGCGAGGTGCTCATGGAGGCCGCCCACGCGGTCGAGGGTCATCCGATTCACATGTAAAAGGATTGGCGGGCTGATTTCGTCGCGAGCGAGTCAGCCCGCTGTCAGCGTGTTTTATGGACGATTCAAATTTTCCCGGCGCAATCATCGATATCCCCGTGCGCTTTGCCGAGACGGACGCGATGGGCGTCGTGCATCACGCGGCCTACGTGGTCTGGTTTGAGGCGGGGCGGGTAGCGCTCATGGACGCGGCGGGAACGCCCTACGTTCAAGTGGCGGATGGGGGGCATCATTTCGCCGTGACGCGCTTAGACGTGGAATATCGGGGCTCCATCCGCTTTGGCGAGACGGTCAAGCTGGAAACTCGGGTAATGGCATTGCGCAGCCGTCAGGTACGCTTCGGCTACCGGGTCTATAATGGAGCGGGAGCGCTAGCCGCCACGGGACACACGGATCACATTTGCGTTGATCTGGATGGCCGCAGCGCCAAAATCCCCGCGGCAGTCCTGGAGCAGTTGCAGAATAGAGCAACGGAATAGGGCCCGATTTCAGCAAAGCAGGCGCATTTCCGCGCATGTGCAAGCGTCACGGGCGGGCGCAAGGTCACCCCTATCCTCGTTCTAATGGAGGGCACGAGCATGATCCACGTGGAGCAACATGGTCCGGTCACGGTGATCCGCATGGCGCGCGCCCTGCTGGGGCGGCCCGTGGCGTGGACGGCCGCGTACTATGTGGATGGGCTACTCATCGACTGCGGGCCGCGTTGTACGGAACGCCAGTTGCTCAAGGCGCTGGCCGCGATGCCGGTCCGCTGGATTGTCCTCACCCATGCCCATGAAGAGACAATAGGCGGACTGCATGCCGTCCACGCGGCTTATCCTGATGCTCCCGTTTACGCGTCATGGCGCACGGCGGAACGCGCGGCCGCGCCGGAACTGCTCAAGCTGCAACGCTATCGGCGGTTGGTGTGGGGAATGCCCCGCGCCGTAGAAGGCGTGGAGCCGTTAGACAACATTGACAATCGGATCGAAACGTCCGCTTATTGCTTTCGCGCCGTGGAAACGCCGGGCCACACCCTCGATCACACGGCCTATTTTGCGGCGGAGCAGCGCTGGCTCTTTTCGGGCCACGCATTTGAAGCAGGACGAGAAGAAGCCTGGACGCCGGAAGTCGATCTCTTCAGTCTGCTGGGCAGTCTGCGCATGTTGGCCGATCTGCGGCCGGAGCGCCTCTTTCCCGGCAGCGGCAACATACGACGGACGCCCCAGCCCGAGCTGCACGAAAAGATCGGTTCTCTCATGCAACTGGCGCATACGGTCAGCAAGCTGGAAGCCGCAGGCATGAGCACAGCCGAAATCAGCGCCTGCCTCTTTGAAGCAACGCCGCCCATCGTCCGCTGGACCTTTGGCCACTATTCCGCGCTCAATCTCATTGATGCCTGTCGCAGCTACAACGCCCTCCTGCGGCCCGCGCCCTTTACGCGGGAGACGCGCGACCAGATACCCGAAAGCAGAGAGCCGGGCTGAGTTAAATTATCGTCATTCCTGACAGGAGTAACGGATATTTCATGCGAGTTTTAATTACCGGCGGAGCCGGTTTTTTAGGCAGCCATCTGGCTAACCATCTTCACAAATCCGACCAGTACGTACGCGTGCTGGATGACCTGAGCAGCGGCGATCCTACGCACTTGCAACCCGGCATCAATTTCACCCGGGGCGACGTACGCGATGTGCCCAAACTCTGGTCGCTGCTCCACGGCATTGATGTCGTCTATCACCTGGCCGCGCGGGTCAGCGTGCCGGCATCCATCCTCTATCCGCGCGAATACAACGACGTCAACGTAGGCGGCACCGTCGCCCTGCTGGAAGCATGCCGTGATGTGGGAACGGTGCAGCGGGTCATCCTGGCGGGCAGCGCCACCGTATACGGCGATCAGACAAACCAACCGGTGAAGGAAAGCATGACGCCCAATCCGGCCGTTCCCTACGCGGTGAGCAAATTGGCGGCGGAACAATACCTTTTCAATATTGGCCGGCTCAGCGGGTTTGAAACGGTTTCCCTGCGTATTTTCAACGCATATGGGCCGGGTCAGAGCCTGCCGCCCGCCCATCCGCCGGTTATTCCCCAATTTATGCGCCAGATTGCCGGCAAAGGGTCGGTCGTTATCTTCGGTGACGGCAGCCAGACGCGGGATTTCGTCTTTGTGGACGACGTCATTAAGGCGTTGACGACGGCGGCCCAGGCCCCCGGCATCAACGGCGAAATCATCAATATCGGCAGCGGCGTAGAGACATCCCTCACCGATTTGGCGACGCTGATTGGAGGAGTCGTCAAGCAAAAGCCCAATATTCTGAGCAATCCCGAAAGTTCCGGCGGGACGCAGCGTCTGGTCGCGGATCTGACCAAGGCCAGGCATTTGCTTCACTATCGGCCGGGAACATCGTTGCAGCAGGGCCTGCAGCGCCTCTTTACGGAAGACCCGCTCTTCTCGGCGCGGCAACAGGCCGAGTCGGCGCACTGATGGTCCGGCCGCAACCTCATCCGGCAAGGCGCCGTTTTTCTCCTCGCCGATTTCAGCAGTCGATCCTCATCTTTTGTCTCTTTCTGGCAGGCTGTAGCAGCGGCAGTGAGCGCGTCCTGCAAGCCTATCTCAACGCCAATCGGACCGAAACGGAGCAGCCGGTCAGCGTGGCCCATGAGACTGTGGAATTTGTGATCGAACCGGGCACGCCGGCCCGGCAAATTGGACAAAACCTGGTTGCCGCGGGCCTGATTGACGATGCCCTGCTCTTTGAAGCGTACGTGCGCGTCAATGGGCTGAGCAATCAGCTCGAAGCAGGAACCCACCTTCTCGCCCCGTCCATGACGCTTACGGAAATCGTGACCGCGTTGCAGGATGCCGCGGCCTCCAGCATCAGCGTGACCCTGCCTGAAGGCTGGCGGCTGGAGCAGATGGCCGCTGCGCTGAGCGAAGCGGGTGCGTTGCAGGATAACGCTTACCTTACCCAGGCTCAAGCCGGCGACCTGACCGGCCTGGACCCGGCGCGCTATCCGTTTTTGCAGGCGCGACCGTCGGGAACGAGCCTGGAAGGCTATCTCTTCCCCGACACCTATCGCATACCCGCGGGGGGTGAAAGCGGTCGGGCCATGCTGGCCCGGCAACTTGACGCCTTTACGGCCAAAGCGCTGCCCATTTATGACCAGGCCGTTGTCGCGGGCGAGACGGATCTCTCGCTCCACACCGTGCTGACTCTGGCCGCCATCGTCGAGCGCGAAGCCGTCATCCCTGACGAACGCCCGGCCATAGCCGGCGTCTACCTCAACCGCCTGGCCGCGGGCATGAAGCTGGATGCAGACCCCACGGTCCAGTATGCGCTGGGCTATCAGCCGGAAAGCGACCAGTGGTGGAAAACGCCTGTCTACCTGGAGGAATACGCAGCGGTTGACAGCCCCTACAATACCTATCTCTATAACGGCCTGCCGCCGGGACCGATTGCCAATCCCGGCCTGGCCAGCATCCGCGCCGTCCTCGCGCCCGAAGCGCACAACTATCTCTACTTCGTCGCGCTCCCCGACGGGACGGGCGCACACGTCTTCGCCGCGACGTATGACGAGCAGGTTGAAAATGTCGCGCGTTATCTTGGCGGAGAGTAAAAAAGTCCATGAGCGCACAGAATTTGACATTGTCCCAAAATGAAAGCCAGGCGAAAGGTCGTTTCGGCACCTTTGCCGGCGTCTTCACGCCTAATGTCCTGACTATCCTCGGCCTGATCCTCTTTCTGCGTACAGGCTGGGTGGTCGGTCAGGCCGGATTAGTCGGCGCCCTGATCATCGTCCTCATCGCCAACGTCATCACCCTGCTTACCGGCCTTTCCCTCTCGGCCATCGCCACCAGCATGAAGGTGCGTACAGGCGGCAACTACTACATGATCTCCCGCTCCCTGGGGCTGGAGATTGGCGGCTCCATCGGCATTCCCCTCTTCCTCTCCCAGGCGATTTCGGTTGCATTTTACGTTATCGGCTTTACAGAAGCGCTCCAATCCATTCCCTTTTTCCAAACCATGGATCAGCGCTTGATCTCTACGGGCATCGTGCTTCTTTTCGGCCTGATCGCTTACCTGGGCGCTGACTTTGCCCTGCGCATCCAGTATGTGGTGCTGGCTGCGCTGGCGGGTGCAATTATTTCCTTTTTTCTGGGCGGATGGGGTGACTATCTCACGCCCGTTTGGGCGTCATCCTACACGGAAAACCAAACCTTCTGGACTGTCTTTGCCGTCTTTTTCCCTGCTGTAACGGGCATCACCGTGGGCGCCAGCATGTCCGGCGATCTCAAAGACCCAGAGAAGAGTATTCCCCGGGGCACCCTCCTCTCCATCATCATTACAGGCGTTATCTACGTTCTAACGGTGATTTGGCTGGCGCTCCACGCTACGCCGGATGCGTTGATTGACAACAACCTCATCATGCAGAAAATTGCCCGTTGGCCGAGTCTGATTCTCATCGGCGTCTGGGCCGCTACCCTTTCTTCCGCACTGGGCAGCGTCATTGCCGCGCCCCGGGTGCTTCAGGCCCTTGCGCTGGATCGGGTCGTTCCCCAAATGATGGCCGGTCAATTGGGCAGTAAGACGGAACCGCGGGTAGCGGTGCTCATTACAACCGGTCTGGCGGTTGCCGTCGTCTGGTTGGGGGATCTGAATTTTGTTGCGCCGGTCATTACCATGTTCTTCCTCAACACCTACGGCATGACCAACCTGGCCGCGGGCATCGAAAAATGGGTGGGCAATCCCAGCTATCGCCCGCGCTTCAACGTCCATTGGAGCCTCTCGCTTCTGGGCGCGGCAGGCTGCTACGGGGCCATGTTCCTCATTAATCCCATTGCGACGCTGGTCGCCGTCATCATCAGCTACAGCATCTTCTTCCTGCTGGAGCGACGCTCTCTAACCCGGACATGGGGCGACGTACGCAGCGGAATCTGGTTTACTCTGGCTCGCTATGCCCTGCTCAATCTGGAAGGGCAGGAATGGCATCGTAAAAACTGGCGGCCCAATATCCTGGTCTTTACCGGTCAGCCCCACAACCGTGAGCAGTTGACGGACCTGGCCGAATGGATGAGCCAGGGTAAGGGTATTGTCACGTTTATCCAGCTGCTCACAGGCGATGTGGAACAGCTGGCCGGCAAAAATCTGCGCACGACCGCACGCAGGCAGATTCGCAGTTATATTCAAGAGCGGGACATGATGGCCTTTGCCGAAGCGGATATCGCACCTGACTTCTTTCACGGCGCGCTGACTATCGCCCAGTCCCACGGCGTGGGCGGACTGGAGCCCAATACTGTGCTCATGGGCTGGAGCAGCACGCCTGCCGGGCGCTATCAAAACATCCGTCTGATGAACGCTCTCCGCACCCTCAAAAAGTCTTCGCTTTTTCTCCATTATGACGCGGAGCGGGGATATGGACGCCGGCAACAGATCGACGTCTGGTGGGGCGGACGGGGAGGCAATGCAGACTTCATGCTCCTCATCGCACACCTCATCAGCCGTCATCGCAGCTGGCGGGATTCTCGGCTGCGGCTGCTGCGCGTCATCGAGGGCGAAGACGGCCGCGAGCAGACCCTGGCCCACATGAGGCAGGAATTGCAAGATGTGCGGGTGGCCGCGGAACCAATCGTCATCGTGCGCCAAAACGCCGACTCGAGCATGGCCGATATTCTGACAGAGTGGAGCGCCGAAAGCGACCTGACGCTGATGGGCCTGCGCATCCCCGACCATCTTCACGATCAGGAGTATGCGGAACAGGTCCACCAACTCATGCAGCGCGTCGGCTCGGTTCTGCTGGTGCGCAGCACCCAGGAAGAGGACATCCTGGCGGTGGAGTAGGGGAGAGAGTGTGAAATCACCCTTTTTGTAGCACACGTTACCGCCTAGAACTTTTTTTTGCGGTAACGTGCTCTCTGCACCTAAAATGGATGTTAAACGCAGGAAAGTGGACCTGCCAACGATTATCAAACAAGGAGTCTAACATGAGCAAGCCTATCGTCGTTACAGACAGCGACTTTGAAGAAAAGGTCATCAAAGCCGAGAGCCCCGTGCTGGTCGATTTTTGGGCGGAATGGTGCGGCCCCTGCCGCATGATCGCTCCCGTACTGGAGGAGTTGGCCGATGAGATGGAAGGCGACCTGGTCATCGGCAAACTGGACGTTGACAACAACCAGAGCACGGCTATGGCGTACGGCGTCATGAGCATTCCCACCCTGCTGCTCTTCAAAGAGGGCGAAGCTGTTGAGCGGATTGTCGGCTTCCAGCCCAAGCCCCAGCTCAAGAAGCTGCTGGAAAACAGCATCGCCTAAGCGCGACGGCTCATTACCGAATACATCGCACAAAAAGGGATGACGCTTCCGTCATCTCTTTTTGATTGGCATTTCCTGCCCAATCGCCGTATAGTGATGCACAGATAATCAAACATTCGGTTCTATGTTGCATAAGGAGGAAAGAGTCCGTGACCGCGATTACCATCCCCCCTGTTGATCAAGAATTGGCCGGCGTGCTCACGCCGTGGATCGAACAAGCCGATCCCCGCGTGCTCCTGGCCGAGCAGGATCCCGAAATTTATCAGGCCATTGAGCTGGAACGTGCGCGCCAAACCCGCGGCATCGAGTTGATCGCCAGCGAGAACTACGCGTCCGCTCCCGTGCTGGCGGCTATGGGCAGCGTGCTTACCAACAAGTACGCCGAAGGCTANNGGCAAGCGCTATTACGGCGGCTGCGTCTATGTAGATGTGGCCGAACGCATCGCCATTGCCCGGGCCAAGGAAATCTTCGGCGCTGAACATGCCAACGTCCAGCCCCATTCAGGCGCGCAGGCCAACGAGGCCGTCTATCTCGCGCTCCTCGATCCGGGAGATACGGTGCTGGCGCTCAAGCTGGACCACGGCGGACATTTGAGCCACGGCTTCCACCTCAACAGTTCGGGCAAGCTCTACAATTTTGTCCATTACGGTCTGGATCAAGAGAGCGAACGCATCGATTATGACGCCATGGCCGCGCTGGCTGAAGAGCATCAGCCCAAGCTTATCGTCTGCGGCGCGAGTGCGTATCCGCGCTTCTTCGACTATCCCCGGCTGCGGGAAATCGCCGACAGCGTAGGCGCCCTGCTCATGATGGACATGGCCCACGTAGCCGGCCTGGTCGCGGCCGATCTCCATCCCGACCCGGTCCCCTATTGCGACGTGGTGACCACCACCACCCACAAGACCCTGCGCGGCCCCCGGGGCGGCATGATCCTCTGCCGGGAGGAGTTGGCCAAGCGCATCGACCGTGCGGTCTTCCCCGGCACCCAGGGCGGGCCGCTCATGCACATTATCGCGGCCAAGGCTGTGGCCTTCGGCGAGGCGCTCCGGCCCGACTTTGTCACCTATCAAGCCCAGGTGGTGAAGAATGCCGCGGTGCTGGCTCAAACCCTCCAGGAGGAGGGATTGCGCATCGTCAGCGGCGGTACGGACAATCACCTCATGTTGGTGGACCTGGGCGTGCTGGGAGAAGACAGCCGGGGCAACGAGATTACCGGCAAGGCGGTGGAGAAGGCGCTGGATGAGGCGGCCATTCACTGTAACAAAAACATGATCCCCTTCGACCCCAAGCCGGCCCTGGTAACCAGCGGCATCCGCCTGGGCAGCCCCGCGGCAACCACCCGGGGCATGAAAGAGGCCGAATTCGTTCAGATCGGTCGCTGGATTGCGGCCATTGCCCGGGAACCGTATGATGAGGCGCTGCAAGCCCGCGTGCGCGACGAGGTGCTGGAGGTAGCCATTCGCTTCCCCGTACCGGCATAGCCCGGCTCCGGCGGAATTCATACAGGCCGACGCCTGAAGGAACGATATCAACAAAGACCGAACCTCGCCATGAGGTTCGGTCTTTGTTTGGGGTGCGCGCATTTTGCCTGCTTGCAGCCTGTCCGCGAATCAGCGAAAATAGACAGCGATTGACCAGCGCCAAACTCACCCGCATATTGCGAGAGGAAAATGCCTCTATGACCGCGCGCGAAGCCCCTTCTCAGCTCGCCTACAGCCGACGCGAGCAGATCGGCTGGTACTTCTACGATTGGGCCAATTCGGCTTTTTCGACCACTGTCGTTACTGTCTTCCTCGGCCCCTATCTGACCACCGTCACCCAGAATGCCGCCGACGCGCAGGGCTTTGTCCATCCGTTGGGCATTCCCATTCTGGCCGATTCATTCTTTCCTTATATCGTCTCGCTATCGGTCCTGCTTCAGGTTTTCATCCTGCCCGTTCTGGGCGCAGTCGCCGATTACACGCACCTCAAAAAGCAGATGATGGGGCTCTTTGCCTACATCGGGGCCTTCGCGACCATGGGGCTCTACTTTCTTCAGGGCGATAACTACCTGCTGGGCGGCATCCTCTTCCTCATCGCCAATCTGAGCTTCGGCGCGGCTATCGTCTTTTATCATGGCTTCCTGCCCGAAATCGCGCCGCCGGACCAGCGGGATACCGTCTCCTCCCAGGGTTGGGCCCTGGGTTATTTGGGCGGCGGCTTGCTTTTGGCCATGAATCTGGCGCTCTTTCTCAATGCCGAGGCGCTGGGCCTTACGTCAGGCCAGGCTGTACGCATCAGCATGGCCTCGGCCGGCTTGTGGTGGGCTATCTTTACCATTATCCCCCTGCTCACCCTGCGCCCGCGCCAACAGCAGCGCGCGCTCCCCCCGGGCGAGCATTATCTCACCGTGGGCTTCAAGCAATTACGCCATACGCTCAGCAGCTTACCCCAATACCCGCAAACGCTGTTCTATCTGATCGCCTATCTGCTCTACAACGACGGCATTCAGACGGTCATCGCCCTCTCCGCTCAATTCGGTAGTCAGGAATTAGGGTTGGGTGAATCGTCCCTGGTTTCGCTGATTCTCATGGTTCAGTTTATGGCTTTCGGCGGCGCGCTGCTCTTCGGCGCCATTGCCAAGCGCACGGGCGCCAAGCGCGCCATCATCTTCAGCCTCGTCATCTGGACGGCCACGGTGATTTATGCGTATGCGTTTTTACAGACCGAACTGCAATTTTTTATAATGGGCGGGGTAATCGCGATTGTGCTGGGAGGCAGCCAGGCCTTAAGCCGCTCACTCTTCTCCCAGATGATCCCCGCGGGGAAAGAGGCCGAATATTTCAGCCTCTATGAAGTAAGTGAACGGGGTACAAGCTGGCTGGGACCGCTCTTCTTTGGCCTGGCGCTCCAGTTTACGGGGAGTTACCGCATTGCGATTCTCTCGCTGGCGGCTTTCTTCATTGCCGGCCTTATTCTGCTGCCCATGGTTGATGTACGTCGGGCTATCCGCGAGGCAGGCAATGAGGAGCCGGAAAAGGTGTAGGAAATCGTCATTTATTCCACTTGATTATCTGACCGTTCATGGTGTCCATAATCACCAACTGGCCGTCAGCCAGATTATCAATCGCATCCCCTATGCCGATGATGGCCGGGATGCCCAGTTCGACGGCCGCCAGCGCGCCGGGACTGTCGGAACCCGCTTCGCCGGTAATGAGGCCGCCGGCCCGCTGAATGACGCGCAGGCAGCTCCGATCAAGGCTGCGGGTGTAAACAATGTCCTGGGGACCGACGACCAGATCATCGGCGCACGCGCCGCCGTCAACATTTACCAGCTTGCCCGCCAGCTCGCGCTGTCCCACACCGTTACCCGTAGCCAGAACTTCCTCAATGGTGCGCACCATCATGAGATTGGTGGCCCCGCGCACGCTGCCGACTACGCCTGCGGTCAAAACGACCGTCTCACCTTCTCCCACATAGCCATGCTTCTGGGTTACGTTGATGGCTTCCGTTACCACTTCGTCCGTGTTGCTCAAGCGTCGGGTCAACAGAGGATAAAGTCCCCAGTAGAGGCATAACCTCCGCTGGACCATAGGGCTGGGCGTGACCGCGATAACCGGCACATTGGGCCGGAACGCGGCAATGAAGCGTGCAGTAGCCCCGCTAATGGTAGGGGCGACGATGGCCTTGGCGTTTACCGACTTGGCCGTGTGCATAGCCGCGCTGCAAATCGCGCCGGCGCTGCTGTAGATGTCCGGCTGCTCATAGCGGATGTGCATGGACGTCTCCTGGCGCAGGCGCTCAGCCTCCCGGGCAATCTTGGCCATGGTGCGCACGGATTCCACCGGATAGCTGCCGGATGCGGTCTCGCCGGAAAGCATGATCGCGTCGCTGCCGTCCAATACGGCGTTGGCCACATCGCTGGCCTCGGCTCGGGTCGGACGCGGGTTGCGAATCATGGAGTCCAGCATCTGGGTGGCAGTAATCACCGGCCGGGCCATATGGTGGCACTTGCTGATGATTGTCTTCTGCATGGTGGGCACTTTTTCCGGACTGGTTTCGATGCCCAGATCGCCGCGTGCGATCATGATGCCGTCCGCGGCCGCGATGATCTCGTCAATATTGAGGAGCGCTTCGGGCTTCTCAATCTTGGCGATTACGGGCGCGGCGCGTCCGAAGGTCGAGTATTCCTCGATAATTTTTTTCAGTTCGATTACTTCGGCGGCGGTACGCACAAAGCTCAACGCGATCCAATCCGCCTGATGGGCCAGTGCAAAGCGGACGTCCTCAATATCCTTCTGGGTGATGGCAGGGATATTCAGCGAGCCGTCAGGCAGATTGACGCCCTTCTTGTCATTCAGAACGCCGCCGATGATCACCTTGGTCCGAATTTCAGTCTCGGCGGCGTCGAGGACCTCCAGTTCCAGCATGCCGTCATCCAACAAAATACGCTCGCCGGGGCTGACCACCGACGGCATATCGACATACTGAACAGGTACTCGGCCCGGCTCACCGATTATCTCCTCGGTGGTTAGAATCAACTCGTCGCCGGCTTTCAGGAGTACGCCTCCCTCCTGCATGACCCCGACGCGCAGTTTGGGGCCCTGGAGATCGGCGAGAATGGCAATGGGCTTGTCCACACGTTCGGAGACCGTGCGGATGCGTTCGATAGTGCCGTTGTGATACTCATGCGTGCCGTGGCTCATGTTGAGACGCGCGACGTTCATGCCCGCCTCGGCAATTTGAGTCAAGGTTTCAAGGTCCCGGCTGGCCGGGCCAATCGTACAGATAATTTTGACGCGCAGCATTTGGTTCCCCCAATATGCGCAACATGTGTTGCGCAGGCTAACAAATTGAGCTTGCTGAATCCGACAACACATATTTTTCATGGGAGCGGGGCCGAAAGGCCCTATGAGATGAGTCGGATTCTCAACTATAAAATATGCTACCACAAATAGGCAGCGGGCAGAAGCGCCCATAGAGGGAATCACAGGCTATGGGCGCTCTCATGAGCCGTCCGCTAACTCCCGATAGTGATAATCATAGAGCGTCTCAAATCCGGCCCGGGCATAGAGCGCTTGCGCGGGCCGGTTTGCGTGCATGACCTGAAGATACGCACGCGTCGCGCCCTGACCCGCGGCCCACTCGCCCAAGGCGTGGAGCACAGCCGTAGCCGCGCCCTGACGCCGATACGCGGGCACGGTCGCCATGCTGAAGATGCCCAACATCCCGTCTTCCGCCACGCCCAGACCCAGCGCAACCGGCGTATGGTTCCGGACGAGCAGGGCGTACCCCGTCGCCGGCGCGATGCGCTGGAGAATGGCCCGACGCATGGCCGCAGCGTGATCGCCAAACTCCTCGGCTTGCTGATAGGTCGCAAACCAGCGGTCATCCAATGCAGAATGTACGGTAACCCGCGCCGAGGGAGCCCCGGCGACCGCGCGGGTACGCGCCAAAAGCGTCGCCAGCTCAGCAATCTGTACGTGGGTCGGCGCAACCGCGGCATAGCCCCGCCGGGACAGGAGCGCATCCAACTCAACCGGCTGCGCGGCGGGACAGATCTGGTAGCGGGGCGGCTGGTCGTAGGCGCGATAAAAGCGCTCTACCTGATCCAGCATATCCGGCACATTGCCCGTTTGGCTCAGCTCATTCGGCCAAACCGAGTTGGCGCGGCGGGTGACGCCCTGATTGAAGCGCATGATCCAGCCGTGGAGGCCCGTAGCCTCCTCTGCCGGCCAGGCGTCACGCGCCAGCGTCTCGATATGACGGATCAGAGAAAGATTAGACACGGATGCCTCCTTTGTTGATTCAACCGGATCGTATGCGGGCGTCGCATGCGTGACGCGTGAATAGCTGAAGCGTGACCCGTGATGGACTCCGGTTACGAGCCATGCTTCCCTTTGCAGGCGTGTGGCGAGAATGTTATGGTTACGCAGCAACGTATCCTTTCAATTTTATCATCCACGGAACCCCATATGGACAGCAGCTTTGATCTTACGCGGGCGCGTCGGGAGACGCGCTATTGCGAGGAAATGATTCATTTCAACAATGCAGGCGCAGCCCTTATGCCCGCGCCTGTGGCCGATGCGCTCCACGCCTATCTGCAAAAAGAAGAGCGCTATGGCGGCTATGAAACGGCCGATGCCGAGCAGGCGGCGCTGGCCCGTTTCTACGCGGCCGCGGCTGAGCTGCTCAACTGTACGCCGGATGAGATCGCCTTTGCCGAAAGCGCCACCCGGGCGTGGGACATGGCTTTTTACAGCTTTCGCTTCAAGCCGGGGGACAAAATTCTGACGTCCATTCCCGAATACGGCAGCAACATCATCGCCTATCTCCAGCAGGTCCGGCGCACCGGCGCTGAACTAGTCTACATTCCCAACGACGAATACGGACAAATCGACGTCCGTGCGTTGGAAAATCAGATCGACGCGCGGGTGAAGCTCATCGCGATCAGCCACATCCCCACCGGCGGCGGCCTGGTCAATCCCGCGGCAGCTGTAGGCAGGGCTGCCAACAGCGCGGGCATCCCCTTCCTGCTGGACGCGTGTCAGAGCATGGGACAGTTACCGCTGGACGTGGCGGAAATCGGCTGCGATCTCCTAAGCGGAACCGGGCGCAAATATCTGCGCGGCCCCCGGGGCACGGGGGTGCTCTACGTGCGTCGGTCGTTCATCCGGCAGTTGGAGCCGCCCTTCCTGGACCAGCGTTCCGCCACGCTGATTGCGCCCGACGCATTCGAAATCCGAAGCGATGCCCGCCGCTTTGAGAATTGGGAACAGTACATGGCGGGCAAGGCCGCATTGGGCGTCGCCATCGATTATGCGGTAAGCTACGGCATTGCTGCAATTCAGGCCCGGGTTTATGGCCTCGCGGACAGCCTGCGGGCCCGCCTAAACGACATGACGGGCGTCACGGTGGCCGATGAGGGGCGGGAGAAATGCGGCATTGTCACCTTTACGACGGCCCAGTTGCCCGCAGACGTGATCAAGCGGCAGCTCAAAGCGCATGGGATCAATGTAAGCGTATCCGACGGATCGGGGACGTTCGTCTCCTTCCAAGAACGGGGCATTACCGCGCTGGTGCGTGCATCCGTCCACTATTACAATACCGAAGAGGAAATCGATCGATTCATCGAAATACTCGCCTCTATCCTGGACGCAACACTATAAATAGTTGGAATTCAGCATGATGACTACGTACGTAAATGACGAATATACGCTGCTGGACAGCGGCAACACGGAAAAGCTGGAGCAGGTGGGCCCCTATCGTCTGGTCCGTCCTGCGCCCCAGGCCATCTGGCCGTCCCGCTCTCCCCAATCCGACTGGGAGCAGGTTGACGCAGTCTACGTGCGCGACAACAGCGGCGGCGGAAAATGGCAGTGGCGCAACAAGGTGAAGCGGGATTTCGACATCCTCTACAACCACCTCTCCTTTCGTATCAAAATGACCAACTTCGGCCATCTGGGACTCTTTCCCGAGCAGGCTGAAAACTGGGACTGGCTGCGGGAGCAAATCCGGGCGCGCATGGCCCGCACCAATGGAGCCAATCTCCACGTGCTCAACCTTTTCGCCTACACCGGCGGCAGCACCTTGGCCGCCAGCCAGGGCGGCGCGCACGTTGTGCACGTGGATGCGGCCAAAGGCGTGGTGGACTGGGCGCGCAAGAACGCGGAAAAGAGCGGCCTGGCCGATCGCCCGATTCGCTGGCTGGTGGATGACGCGCTCAAGTTCGTCAAGCGCGAGGTGCGCCGGGGCAACCGCTATCACGGCATCATTTTCGACCCGCCGTCCTTTGGCCGCGGCCCCAAGGGCGAGGTCTTCAAAATTGAAAATGACATCGTGCCGCTGCTGGACGCTTGTCGCCAGTTGCTGGCCAAGGATGCCCTCTTCCTGCTCTACAGCTGCCACACGCCCGGCTTCACGCCCCTGACGCTGGAGAATCAGCTGGGCGAACTGGTCCACAGTCGCGCCGGCTCCTTCGACAGCGGCGAAATGGTCGTCCGTGACGCGCATGGCCGACCGCTGCCTTCGGGAGCCTACGCCCGTTGGCTGGCGAAAGAAGAGCAAGCGAAGGCTGATTGACTGAAGCGGGCGAACGCAGACTTTCAATTCGAGAATCCACAGGCGGCCGCCCTATCCGCCTCGCTTCCAACTTCTTCCAACTTGATGTATCGGATCTTATGGTCACCGAAATATCCAGCTTGCAGAACAACCGCATCAAGGAACTGAGCAAGCTGAGCAAACGGCGGGTGCGGGACGCCCGCCGGATGACGCTGGTGGAAGGTGCGCGGGAGTCCCTTCGCTGCCTGGATCAGGGCGTCACGCCGATAGAAGTTTACCTTTGCCCGGCTTTGCTCACAGATGAGGAGGGCCGGGTGGCAGCCGCGCGGCTCGAGGTTCTGGCCCAGACCCATCGCACACGCCTCTTCCACGTCACAGAGGAGGTCTTTGCCAGGATTGCCTATCGGGAAAGCGGCGGGCTGTTGCTGGTTATTCCTTATGGGGAAACAGGACTGGCTCATCTGCCCGCGCCGGCGGTTCCCCTCTACGCAGTCATTGAGGGCGTAGAGAAGCCGGGCAACCTGGGCGCAATTTTACGCACGGCCGACGCCGCGGGCGTAGACGGCCTTATCGTCAGCCAAACCCGGGCGCGGCCGGCGACCGATCTCTACAACCCCAACGTCGTACGGGCGAGCCTGGGCGCGCTCTTCACCGTGCCCGTGGCCGAAGCGTCCACCGCCGCGGTCATCGACTGGCTGGCTGAACGGCAAATTCCCCTCATTGCCGCCACGCCGGACGGAACCGTGCGCTACACCGATGCGGCGCTGGTCGGACCGGTCGCCGTGGCTCTGGGCAGTGAAGCCTTTGGCCTGAGCGAGGAACTGCTCGCTGCCGCGCAGCAACGAGTCGTTATTCCCATGTTCGGCGTCATGGACAGCCTGAATCTGGCCACATCGGCCGCGCTCCTGATGTACGAGGCGGTGCGGCAGAGAGGGGATAGGGAATGAGAAGTGAGGAACGTTGCTGTAGCATAGAACGCACGCTAACCTTTTCGCCGTCATTGAGCAGCGCCCCGCACTGAACCTGTTTCTAGTTTCTCCTTCCTCATTTCTGATTACACTTTTACTCATCAAGCAGCGTAAATGAATCCAAAAAGCGTGCATTCACCTCCTCATCAACCAGCCTGTCGGCGACGATGGCGGCCAGTTGGTAGACGCGATTTTCCACCAGGATAAAGCGCGCCGTAATAACGCCGGTTTCACGCCCCTCGCCTACGGCGACCCGAACATCCCGGGCCGGATAGCCCTCCACTTTTGCAGCGGTAAAATCGATTACCTCGCCGCCCACCCCAGTCACGCTGCGGCCCACAAAATCATCTAGGATTTCCTGATCGGTAAAACCGGCCCGGGCCGCTTCATCCACCTCCGTGTAGCCGATGAAAAAGGCTTGCGGTCCCATATCCGTCATGTAAATAGTCTGCTCCAGCTCACCAAACGCAGTGGCAGTCTTTTGCGTCTGCATGATGGGGATGCCGGGCATGAGGAGCTCAAAGCTGCCGTCCGGTGCGGAGAAGGGCTGCCAACTCAGAGACTGACAGGCTGCCAGGAGCAAAAGCAGACAAGGCAGGAAAAGGCGGGATACGGCTTTGCCGATAGTGGTCACAGGCACAATGGGGCCGTCCGTTTTGTGAGCAGGATTCATGCGGTCGAGTGTACACTCTATGTTACACTCAACTTACCGATGTGCGATATTTTCGACGAGGGCAAAAAAGAAAGGCTCCTGTATCCATGAAATTTCCAAAAATGCTGACGCTGGGCGTCATTGCCGGCGCGGTCGGCGCCGCCGCCGTCAACAACCGCACCCGACCGAGACGCGCCTTCCTGCCCCTGCGCCCCGGCGCGACCGCGTCGGCCCTGGTAACGGGCGCATCCGCCGGACTGGGCGCAGAGTTTGCTCGCCAGTTGGCGGCAGGCGGCTACCGGGTCACGCTGGCCGCGCGGCGCGGCGACCGCCTGGAGGCGCTGCAGCAGGAACTTCTGGACCGCTACGGAATGGAGAGCGATATCCTGGTCGCTGACCTGAGTACGGATGCAGGCATCGATAAAGCCGCCCAACACATCCGCGCCATGGATGATCTGACCGTTCTGGTCAACAATGCCGGCTTCGGCACCGTGGGCAGATTGGTTAATACGGACCCCGTACGCCAGCAGGAGATGGTCCATCTCCACGTTTTGGCCGTCATGAGCCTGAGCCAGGCGGCGCTGCCCGGCATGACCGCGCGGGGCGGCGGCGCAATCATCAACGTCTCGTCGGTCGCGGCCTTCAGTCGCATGCCCGGCAACGTAAACTACTGCGCGACCAAGGCCTACATCAACGCATTCTCCCAAACGCTGGCCGCGGAATTGACGGGCACGGGCGTGCGGGTCCAGGCGCTCTGTCCCGGCTACATCGTGACCGAGTTTCATGATACCAGCGAATATACGCGCTTCAACCGGGATCGCTCACCCGGATTTCTATGGCTAAAGGCCTCAGATGTCGCCCGCGCTTCGCTTGACGCACTGGGAGGCAGCCGGGTCATCGTTGTGCCGGGAACGGTCTACAAGGCGGCGGTAATGTTGTTGCGCACGCCGGGAATCGGGCCAATGGCGAATCGGGCGGCCAAGAAATTGCGCTAAAGCCGGTTCAGAAATTTTAAGGAACCCCCGCGCCCCCGCCATCGTTAGAAATGCCATGAATTCTCCATCCTTTTCCCGCCGCCGTTTTCTGCAGGCGACGGTCGGTCTGACGCTGGCCGGGGCGTCAGGTTTTGCCTACGCCCGGACCATTGAGCCCAGGTGGGTTGATGTGGAACGCGTTACGCTCACCTTGCCGGGTCTTGCCCAGCATCTGCACGGCAAGCGCGTTGTACAAATTTCCGATCTCCATCTCAGCCCCTACTTTACAGCAGAAAAGCTGATCCACGTTGTCGCTCACATCAACCGTTTGGCCCCGGATTGGGTCTTCCTCACCGGCGATTATTACGCGGGCAGCGAATACGGCGAGCAGCTCATTGAACCGCTGCGCGAACTGAACCCGCCGACCTTCGCCATCTTCGGCAATCACGATGTGAGAGGCTGGCGGTCCTACACCCGGCGCTACCTGGCCGAAACGCGCGTCAAGCTGCTCAGCAACGCGGGTCTGCTCCTGGAACCGGGCCTGTGGCTGGCCGGCGTGGATGATGTGTGGCGCGGTTCAGCCGATCTGACGGCCGCCCTGCGCGACAAGCCCGCTGTTGCGACATCCATCCTGCTCGCGCATGAACCCGATTATTTTGATGAAGTTATCCGGCAAGACGCGCCCGTCGGAGTGCAACTGAGCGGTCACACCCACGGCGGCCAAATCCGCGTACCCACATTGGAAGCCACGCCCAACGGCAAGGCAACCCGGGCGCTGGTGCTGCCGTTCGGCGGCCAAAGGTATGAAATGGGGCTCTATGCCCGGGATGCACGTCAGCTGTACGTCAACCGGGGGATAGGCGCCTGGCCCCTGCCCTACCGCATCAATTGCCGGCCGGAAATCACGCTTTTTACGCTGGCCGCCGGCTAACGAATCCCGACGGAAATCCGCAATAGAACCGACGGTTTCAACCGTCCATCCAAAAGCCGACGTCAACGGAGCCCAAATCGCAGAGACGGAAGCGCCCCTACTGCCTGACAGGCAAACCAATGGCATAATGGGGCCGGATTAGCTCATTTGTTTGACGCTCCCTGACGGCTATGTTAAACTTTGGCAAAGTCGATTTACGATTTCAGCAGCGTCTAGTTCTTCATAAAATCGGGTAATTTCATGAATTCACCACGCGTGCGCAGCGGCATCATCTATCTGCTACTTCTGGTTGCTCTGGGCGCATTTCTATACACGACTCTGGAACGTCGGCCCAGCGCCAATGCTTCCACCATCGCGCTGGCCGATGTGGCCGAAAAAGTGCGCGCGGGCGAGATCGCCCGCATCACCATCAAAGATGACCGCTTCTTTGTGGAGCAGCGCAACGGCGAAGCGCTCCAATCCCGTAAAGAAGAGGATACCGGTCTGGTGGAGACGCTGGGCAATTTAGGCGTCACCACGGAGCAGCTCAATGCCGTAAAAATCGAGGTGGCCACGCCCACCCTGTGGGAAAATTGGGGCGGCTTGCTCATGACGTTGCTGCCGCTGCTTCTATTGGCCGGCTTCTTTATCTTTATCCTGCGCCAGGCCCAGGGCGGCGGGAACCAGGCCTTCGGTTTCGGTAAAAGCCGCGCACGCATGTTCAGCGGCGAAACTTCGACGGTCACCTTTCAGGATGTGGCGGGAAATGAAGAGTCCAAGCAGGAGTTACAGGAAATTGTAGAATTCCTCAAAGAGCCGGAAAAGTTTGCGGCGCTGGGCGCGCGCATTCCCAAGGGCGTACTGCTGGTCGGGCCCCCGGGCACAGGCAAGACGCTCATGGCCAAGGCCGTTTCGGGCGAGGCGGGCGTCCCCTTCTTCAGCATCTCCGGTTCCGAATTTGTAGAAATGTTTGTCGGCGTAGGCGCCAGTCGGGTGCGCGACCTCTTCGAGCAGGCCAAGAAAAATTCGCCCGCCATCATCTTTATCGATGAGATCGATGCAGTGGGCCGACATCGCGGGGCAGGGATGGGCGGCTCCCACGATGAGCGGGAGCAGACTCTCAATCAGATTTTGGTGGAGATGGACGGCTTTGATACCGACACCAACGTCATCATCATTGCGGCCACCAACCGTCCTGATATTTTGGATCCCGCGCTTTTGCGCCCCGGCCGCTTTGACCGCCGGGTGGTCATGGACGCGCCGGATGTTGCAGGCCGGCGGCAGATTCTTGACGTCCACGTGCGGGGCAAGCCCCTGGCCACCGATGTGGACCTGGACGTGGTAGCCAAGCAGACGCCCGGCTTTGCGGGCGCGGATATTGAGAACCTGGTCAACGAGGCTGCCATCCTCGCCGCGCGGCGCAACCGCCGCTCCATCGGCATGGAAGAGTTTCAGGAAGCCATCGACCGGGTGAGCATGGGGCCGGAACGGCGCAGCCGCCTGATCACGCCCAAAGAGAAGAAAATTATCGCCTACCATGAGGCCGGTCATGCGGTCTCTGCCCACATGCAGCCCGGACACGATCGGGTCCACAAAATCACGATTATTTCCCGAGGGCAATCTCTGGGTCATGCCCGCTATCTCCCCGACGAGGAGAACAAGCTGCGCACCAAGAACCGCTTTATCAGCCAGCTTGTCAGCGCTCTGGGCGGCCGGGTTGCCGAAGAAATCAAGTTCGGCGATATCACCAATGGCGCCACCAGCGATTTAGAGCAGGTCACCAATGTAGCCCGCTCTATGGTGAGCCAGTTGGGCATGAGCGAAAAGCTGGGCCCGATTCAGTACGGCCAGCACGAGGAGATGATGTTTCTGGGACGGGCCATCAGCGAACAGCGGAATTACAGTGACAAGGTCGCGCAGGATATCGACGAAGAAGTGAGTCAGCTGGTGGATGACGCGTACCGCCGCTGTCACCATGTTTTAGAAGCCAACTGGGACAAGCTGGAACAGGTGGCTCAGGCTCTGTTGGAGCATGAAACGATCTCCGGTTCAGAGTTTGAAGCCATTATGAACGGTGAGGATCCCTTCTCCGATCGCACGACCGCCGTGACGCAATCGCCTTCCGGCCAGTCGGCAACGGTTTCCCAGCCCCGACTTAATGACAAGCGCCGCAGCGATACCGGCACGGATTTGAGCGGCACCCTGCCCGCCCCGGCGTAGATCGCGCTACGCTTATGCCTGCACCTGATTTTACCCATCATCGTAATGGAAATGGGCCGAACAAAACCAAAGCTCCTTCGCTCGGCGATGGGGCTTTTCGTTTTGCCGCGCTGGAGGCGCCGGATCATCTCCCCAAACCGCGCCCGACCCGGACTGTCTTTCCGCCTAACGCCGCGGCAGACAGCCAATCCTCACGCCTTTATCAGGCCTATCGTCATGAACTGGCCGGCATATCCCTGACCCGCTGGCTGATTTGGCTGCTGACCGCGCTCGCGATCGTGGCGGCGACGCCGCTGCTGCCCGGGCCCTGGTGGCTGGGCGGAATTGCGCTGCTGCCGGCTTTATGGCTGGCGATCATGGTGGTGACGCGGCGAAGCCGGGACTTTGTCCGCTTTGACGCCCAGCCGACACCCGCGCTGACGCCCCAAAAACTGGACTCCGCCGACAAGATTCCCGCCCACGTTACGGGTCATTTTTCGGTAGAAGGGCAGTACATGCGCTATACGTGGCTGCCCGGCTTCTACCGCACCTTTTCCACGCGTGAACATGCGCTTCTCTGTCTGGTGCGTCCGCGCCGCTTCGCCCGAATCGGCATCTGGCCGCCGGAACAGGCGGGCATGTGGTACATCTTTTTCACACCGCCCCTCGTACGCGCGGTACGCTATGGGCGTCTCTACTTTGAGCGGAAACCGCGCCCCGCGGTCGCCGTCACGTACGAGCTGACCATCAGCCGGCCGGGACGCAAAGAAAAGGTGGCGGAGGAGACCGTCTACATCGCTTGCGCGGATGAAGCTGCGGCTCACAGCATCCTGGCCGATCTGCTGGTGGAGGAGCGGGAGCGTTCCGATTTGCCCGTCTCATCATCCGAGTAAAGACGTCTGTTGAGTAAAATTTTGGGGAATAGGGAGAGTTGAATTGACGAGTAAACCCCATGCGCAAAATTTTCCCCGCTCCGGCGATCTTCTCCTTGAGCAGGACCTGATCTTCCCGCCCGGCTTCTGGTGGGGGACGGCCTCATCCGCACACCAAACAGAGGGCGACAACACCAACAATCAGTGGTGGCAATTCGAGCAGCAGCCCGGCGCCGTCCGGCAGGGCGACCGCAGCGGCCTGGCCTGCGACGGCTGGCGCAACGCCGAGCAGGATTTTGACCGTATGGCCGCACTGGGCCTGAACGCCCATCGCCTGAGTGTAGAGTGGAGCCGCATCGAACCGCGGCCGAACGAGTTCGACCATACGGCAATCGACCGTTATCGGGCCATGCTGGACGCACTCCGCACCCGTGGGATCCGGCCTATGGTCTGCTTCCATCACTTTACCGATCCCCTTTGGTTTTACAAGCGGGGCGGCTGGGAGCAGGCGGAGAGCCCGGCGCGCTTTCAACGTTTCGTCAGCAAGACCGCAGCCGCGCTCGGCGATCTCTGCGACTGGTGGCTGACCATGAACGAGCCCCTGGTTAACGTGGCTCAAGGCTGGTTCCAGGGCATCTGGCCGCCCCAAAGCCGCAACCCCGTACGGGCCATGCGCGTCTATCGCCACCTGCTCAAGGCCCACGGCGCAGCCTATCACGCCATCCATGCCGTCCAGCCCGACGCCGAGGTGAGCTACGCCAAAGCCGTACGCCTCTTCCACGGCCTGCGCCCCAATCACCCGGGGGATCGCTACGCGGCGGGACTGCGCCGCTATCTTTATGAGCACGTTTGGTTCATGGCCACGGTGGACGGAAAAATTCGCCCGCCCGTGGGCGCGCCGGATTTCGATCCGCTCCTGGCGGATTCCTTTGACTTTACCGCCATCAACTACTATACCCACTACCTGGTGCGCTGTACGCCCAATCCCCTGGCTCTCTTCGGAAAAGACCTCTACTCGGCCGACGGCGAATATTCGGACTACGGACGCAACGGCCCTTACAGCGAGTATTATCCCCAGGGCCTGGCCCAGATTTGTCGGGAAGTGAGCGCATTCGGTAAGCCCATACTCATCACAGAGAACGGCCTGCCGGATCGGGACGACGATCTGCGGCCGAGGTGGCTGCTGGGGCATCTGGCCGCGCTCCATCGCGCCATCGCCGACGGCTGCGACGTGCGCGGCTATTTTCACTGGACGCTGGTGGATAATTTCGAGTGGTCAGAGGGTTGGGGACTGCGTTTCGGCCTGATTGAACTGGATCCGGAGACCCAGGCGCGTCGTCTCCGGCCCAGTGCGGCGCTCTACGGGCAAATTGCCCGCGCGAATGGGATTACGGTTGACTTGTTGACTTGTGATGGGGCCTAACACGCATGACGGGTCATATACATCACCCGTCATGCATGACGTTCATTATCTCGGCGGGCAGATCGGCCGCGACGGGGTAGCTGGACTGAGCCCCTGGTCGCTGGACGCTGAGGGCGGCAATGCGATTGGCCCGCCGCATGGCGTCGGTGATGGCCGCACCCGCGGCTAAAAAATAGGCCAGGCTGCCCACAAACGCATCGCCAGCGCCGGTGGTGTCTACCGCCCTGACCGCCTCCGTTTCTATGTGCTCGACCCCCGCTCTCGTAATCAACAGGCTGCCCCGTTCGCCCAAGGTAAGAATGACTTGCCTGGGGCCCTTAGCCAGCAATATGCGGCCCGCGGCTGCGGCTTCATCCAGCGTGGTGACGGGCAGACCGGTAAGCAATTCCGTCTCGGTTTCATTGGGGCAAAAAATGTCGCTCAGGGCATAGAACTCGTCGGCCAAATCGGGCAGGGCGGGAGCGGGATTGAAGATGGTCGTCACGCCGGCAGAGCGGGCCATGCGCAGCGCGGCCAGAGACGCGGCCAGGGGCGCTTCGCACTGGCAGACCAGCACGGCCGCGGCCGTCAACTGGGGCCGGGCCGCCTCGATTTCCTCCACTGTCAGCTCATCATTCGCCCCGCCGACGATGATAATCGTGTTGTTGCCCGCCTCATCCACGGCAATCGCGGCCACGCCTGAAGGCGCACTATCCGTCACATGGACGTGGGCCATATCCACCCCGACGCTCTCATAGTTGCGCAACGTGTTGTGGCCGAAGACATCATCCCCCACTTTGGTAATCATGGTGACCGCGCCGCCCAGTTTGGCCCCCATCACGGCCTGATTCGCGCCCTTACCGCCGAAACCGATCTGAAAGTCGGAGCCGTGCAGCGTCTCTCCCAGCCTGGGCAGGCGCGGGGCATAGCTGACGAGATCGGTATTGGATGAACCGACGATGCAAACGGCAGGACGAGACATAGGTGAGGCTCCTTTGGGATGTGTGACGCGTGACGAGTTGATGAAAGACCCGATCAAGCGTTGTTTCTTGTAAAGATGTTCGGCGCAGTCACGCTAACGTAAGTTTTGCACAATTATGGTCGATTTCGAGAAAAAACTGCGAAAAATGAATGGCATGGCAGCGCTTGATTCTGGACGTCATCCACCAATATCCGCTGTAGATTGCTTGAATCGGTCTGAAATCGACTGAACCATCGGCAAAACCGGCGCGATTGGGGCTGTTTTGCTGGTCCCGACCGAATTTACCGTGTGAATTGCAAATTTGGACGCCAATTTCGCCGTTCCTTGGGCAGATTCGCCACATCGATTCGAATTCAGCCATTCATTATGAGTCAAAATAGAACCGGCGAGTAAGGACAATTCAGGCAATCGATTGATCTCGCCGTATTTGGGACGGGTGCCGGCCCCTTTGTATTCAGGCAACTTGGTGCGGCGGGCTGTGCAGTTGGACTGGAGACGGACTACATAATTGCTAAGTTCCGCCTCGTGGATTTCGCTGAGTTTGAACCTGCGGTCCAGTGTATTCGCTTCATCCGGCAGATGCCATTTGGCGGTTTCCTTCAGCAATTCAACTCGGAATTCAGCTTTATTCTGTTTCGCCGAACACCGAATAATCCGCTTGAGCAATGGTATGCGCTTCCCTTGAATTTGACTCGAAACGGTCATCACACCTAATATCACCGCTGGCAGCGCTCTTCCTGCAATTGAGTGGTAGTGATTGCCCACCCAACCCTGCAACTTCGGACGCCAAAGCCCGGTAGTATCTATGCTCGTGACCCGATATCCCTGATGGCGATTCTCCTCCCATTGGTTCTGGCTTTTCACATAGACCTGCCAACCTTCGATCAGATCATTGATCATCCAGGAACCGTTGCCCATCGCTGACTAACTGCGACGTACTTCATTCGGGTTCAACCCCACGGCTTGTAGTGCAGGAAATATTGCGCCTCGACTTGTCAAAAGCGAACTATTCGCCATGGCCCATATCATCCATGTCAGTCCCAGATTTGCTCCTACCGGCGTCACTTGGACGACAGAACGGCATGCGCGGCTGCTTCCCAGGCGAGCCGGGCGACTTCCTGATTCCGTCGCTCATCGCTTACATCCCGGATGTAGACGCTCTTGATGCGGCCGGGAAATTCAGAGATGATGCGAGCGTAGAGTTCCGGATTGCGCTCGCCGCTGTCGCCTATGGGGATAGAGGGTAAGTAGCTCCCGTAGCTGCTTGAACTTACGGTTTTCATGGCTCTTTTTAAGTATCTTCTCCTGATCCAGCCCATAATCCTGCAAGATGAGGGGGCCGTCAGGGATGTGGTTCAGGCGCATAAAGCTGACGAGCAGATCTTACAGGTTCCACGGGCTGCGGGACAAGTAGAAGATGGGGGTGCGGCGTCGGCCGTCGTAGCCGACGCTGAGCGCGGCATATAGCTCAGCCACGCCGGCAAAGGGCAGGCGGGTCCCGGCATTGTTGAGCAGCGCTATTCGGGCCATTTGCAAGAGGCTGGTTGCGTGGGTTTGGAGCACCGTGTTCAATGTCGCAGATGCCGCCAAAGGCGGCATCTGCGCCTGGAATCAGGGCTGTGCCGACGGCCGTCACCGGTTCCCCTTGATCGACGTATTCCGTCAGGCGTACCTGGACGGTGCGCCAGCCCTCGCCAAACGACTTTCGCTCCGGGCGGCAAGATCAGCCGGTAGTAGCCTTTGTCGTCAGTAACGCCTGTCACGCTGCGGCCGTCCATCTCTGCAATGACGGTTGCGCCGACTATTTCCGGACTGTTAAAGCGCCGGTACATGGCGAGAACATTTTTCCGGGCGGACGGGCCATCATCCGGCATGGTGTCGCGCTGGACGGGCACGCGTCCCCACAGCATTACCTCATCCGCCGTCCCGTAGCCCCGGTACGGCATGATGCCGACGGATTGGGTGCGGCCGATCAGACGGTCCAGGCGTTGACGTAGCGCCAGATAGGAATCGTCCGTTTGGCCCGGCGCTGCGAGCGCTTCTTTCCACATGGTTTTTCCCGGTTTGTATCTCTTTCCAGCCTGTTCGCTACATATGCGATGCATGTACGGAGATGAAAGACGAATGAGCCAAGCATGGCCGATATGCCGCTGCCTGCGCAAATGTTGGGCAAGGTGACGGCCTTTGTCACCCGCGGCAGGGGCGAAATGCAGGAACTGCTGATTTTGCGTCACCCCTTCGGCGGTTTGCAACTGCCCGCCGGCACAATTGAGCCGGGCGAATCGCCCGCGGCGGCCGTGCTGCGCGAGGTTGACGAGGAAACGGGATTGACCGAGGTGACCATTGCGGCCCTGCTGGATGCGGTTGACGAACGAGCGCATCAATCCGCCTGTTACGTCCTGCGGCGCACCGCGCTTTACGCGCGGCCGGATGCGGGCAGCTTCGATTGGATCACCTTGCCCCGGGCCCTTACCTTGCGGCATGAACGACACGCCGGGGATTTCATCCAGGTTTCTTATGCGGAATGGGATGACGAAGTCCAGCGCAATTATCGGACCTATCAATTTACCGGCTGGGCCCGAGCTGATGATCTGGTCGCCTGCCGGCGGCGCTTTTTCTTCCACCTGCACACAACCGCGTCCACGCCCGATCAGCCGTGGACCGCGCATAGCGACCACCACACGTTTACCCTCTTCTGGCAACCCTTAGCCGATTTGCCCCGGCTGCATGCCTATCAACAGGATTGGTTGACGCGGTACGCGGGATTGCTGGCTCAGCCGGGTGAATGAGGCGTGAGGCGTGAATATTTGAGGCGTGATACGCGATAAACTCCGTCACCCAGTCACCCAGTCACCCAGTCACCCAGTCACCGCGCATCGCCGTCGCCCCGGATGACGCCGCGTGCTTGGCGCGAAGCCAGCTTGGCGAGGTTCGCCTGTGCGACTTCCTCCAGCGTCAAATCCAGTTCCGTGGCGATCTGCGCCAGATACCAGAGCACGTCGCCTAATTCGTACTTGAGCGTCTCGCGTTCAGTGTCGCCGATGACGCCGCCCTTGTCCCGAAAAATCTTTTTGACCTTGCCCGCCACTTCGCCCGCTTCGTTGACCAGGCCCAGGGTCGGATAGGTGATGGCATGATCCGTGTGGATCAGGTTCCACGTGCGGCGGGACTCACGCTGGTAATCATTGAGCGTTTCGATTGTTTTCCTATTCCCCATTTGTCATTTTCAATTCATAACTTGCCGGTTCGGTCGTAACCGGAGCCAGCGCGCTGACGGCCAGGGTGGCGGTGCGACCGTTGCCTAAATTTTCCACGCTGACGTTCGCATGGCCGCTCTCATCTACGGGGACGTCCTGCACGCTAACCAGGCGATTGTCTTCAAACTCCAGAAGTTGCAGCAGCCAGCGCTGGGTCAGCCGGTTATCGATGAGGAGCCAGCCTTCGCTTTCCCAGCCGTCGGGGCCGTTCTCGAAGTCGGTGGCGTAGCCGATGGCGGGGATGGCCAGATCATCCACAAACCAGCCGGCCCGATTGACCGCGTCATCGGTCACGTACTCAAAGCGGACCTGCACATCTTCACCCGCATAATCGCTCAGGTCATAGCGCTCCGTAATCCAGCCTGCGCTCGCGCCCGTGTACGCATGGCCGAAGCTGTTACCGCTGGGGTTCTCTGTGGTGGTGGATTGGCCGGGCAGGATTTGCCACTTTTGGCCGTCTACGCTTGCCGTGACATAGCCGTAATCGTAATCGGACTCAATATCCCACCAGATGGTGGCTTCCAGCTCAATGGGCGTGTCCGGCTCAAGGCTGCTGAAGTCGAATGCGCGCGTCAGGCGTGCGTCCGAATCATCGGTACGATTGCTCCACCAGGCGTGCTCACCGCTGTAAGGCGACGTTTCCGCTAGCGAAGTGGCCGTCTCGCCTGTGAAATCGATGGCCACATTTCCTGCCGTGGAGACGGCATAGTAATCCACCGCATAGTTGTTGACCGTCGCGGCGAAATCAGCAGGCAGACTGGTTACGTCAGCCTCCAGGCGCGGCGCTCTCTGCTCCAGATGACGATAGCCGTAGACGCCATCCTCACCCAGGGCATTGGGATCATCGGCATAGTTGGCCACGATCCAATCGCCGAAAAGCGCACCGGCCGTCTCATCGATTCCCAGATCCGACAGCGTGGCATTGAGCCCGGTCAGTCCATTGGCCGGGTGGGCGACCAGCGCAGCCATGAAGTCAGAGCCGAAGCGCTGGGCCAGATAGGCGACGAAGAGGTAGGCGCTGCCGTAGTGTTCGGCATTGCTCTGATTGCTTTCCCGCCAGGTGTTGAGCTGGGTATCCGGCTCCAGAGCAAAGGTGCGGGCAAAGGTCGTATCAGGGGGATAGCCGGCCACCTCCTGGGCGTATTCGGACAGCCCCTCGTTGATCCATGTCTCCTCATTGCGGTCCCGATACCAGTGCATCATGTGCTGAAATTCATGGGCCAGGACGGTTTCGTAGGTATGGTAATCCCGGGTGGCGTTGAGCCAATCCAGGCTGATGTAGAACATCTCCTTCTCGTTGGAGAAGTCATTGGCCAGGCGGCTATACTCGTCGGCGCTGCTGTAGTAGCCGGCTACGCCCGAGCCCATGCCCGTGGCGTGGAGCACGTGCAAGCGGGGATCGTTGTCCACGCCCGGATTCCACTCACCGCCGAAGAGGGCGACCTCGGCCGGATAGCTGACCGTCCCAAACTGGTCGATGGATGCGGCGATTTTATCCTTGTCGTAGGGTCTGTCAACTTCTACCCAGGCGTAGGCCACAGCGTTTTTGTGGACCAGTTCGGCCATGATCTGGAAGTTGCGATTGGTTTGGAGATTGTGGACCCAGAACGACGCCACTGTGCCCACGGGATAATCGGGCGCAGCGTCGTTGACCACCAGGGGAATCTCATCCCGTTCGGGATTGAGGCGCAGGGCCAGCTCGCGCAGATTGCGCTGGGGCACGATGGCCAGGGCCAGCTGTGCTTCTGTAGAAAGACTGCTCAATTCCTCGCCGGTGAGGGGCGGGGCCGTGTCCGCATCTGCCTGGGCTGAAGGCGCGGTCGTTGCGTCGGCGTCACGCCCCGTCGCGGCCGGCTGGGCGGCAGAGGACTCTCCCGAGGCCGGGGTAGAGGTGGCTGCCGGTCGCGAGGCCAATAGCAGATCTCCATTGCTGCCGCAGCCGAACAGGAGCGCGGCGCTCAGCAGCAGCGACAGGATAATGAAAAGGCGACTCGTAAGACGCTTCATGCTGGTTTTCTCCTCAACTTTTTTTCTCGATTGCAACGTTGAGCTTGGTTTCGTTCCTATCATCGTGGACCAATGCAATAATGTGCAAATCGGAATTGTCCAATCCGTCACGCATCACGCATCAAATATTCACGCACCACCTATCCGCCGACCGCGGTAAAAGTCGGATAAAACGCCGGGTAAAACGCCGCCGATTTGACAGGTAAGGTACCCCTGCGTAAGATGCTCGTGCAAAAAAGAAGGCCAGGGCGCAGAACCCGAATCATCCGATTTTACTCCATATCCTTCAACTCCATGAGCTATCAACAACGTAAGCCGGCCGTTGAGCTGCGCAATCTCACAAAAACGTTTTCCAGCCCTCAGGATGAGCCAATCGTCGCGGTCGATGATATCAGCCTGACCATCTATGACGGCGAATTCTTCTCGCTGCTCGGACCCAGCGGCTGCGGCAAGACCACGACCCTGCGCATGATTGCCGGATTAGAACTGCCGACCCGGGGCAGCGTTCTCATCCACGGCAAAGAGATGGCCGACCAGCCTCCCTTCAAGCGACCGGTGAACACAGTTTTCCAGCGCTATGCGCTCTTTCCCCACATGACTATCTGGGAGAATGTCGCCTTTGGTTTGAAGATGAAAAAGGTGCCAAAAAGCGAAATCAACCAGCGGGTTGAGGACGTGCTGCGCCTGGTGCGGCTGGAGAAAATGGGCAAGCGCAAGCCGGGTCAACTTTCCGGCGGACAGCAGCAGCGGGTGGCGCTGGCCCGTGCGTTGGTCAACAACCCGGAGGTGTTGCTGCTGGATGAGCCTTTGGGCGCATTGGATCTGAAGCTGCGTCAGGCCATGCAGGATGAGCTGAAGCGTATTCAAGAGAGCGTGGGCATTACGTTCATATACGTTACCCACGATCAGGAAGAGGCGTTGGCCATGTCCGACCGCATCGCCGTTATGAACGAGGGGCGGGTGCTCCAGGTGGATGCGCCTTACGATCTCTACGAGGATCCTGAAACCCGCTTCGTCGCCGACTTCATCGGCGAGACCAACTTCCTGGAAGGCGTGGTAGAGCAGAGCGACCCTGAGCTGACCCACGTGCGTTTGGCTACCGGGCAGATGGCCCGCATTCCCCACGAAGATCGGATCATTGCCGACGGAACCAGGGTCTCCGTGGCCATTCGGCCGGAAAAAATCTTCATCGGTACGGGGCAAGCGCCGGACCTGTATAACGTCTTCGGCGGCACGGTCCATCGCATCACCTACCTGGGCACAGACACCTATTACGACGTCATCCTGCCCAATAACGTGGAGGTGACGGCTCGCCAACAGAACGAAGATTATACGGGTACCGCGGCGGTCGTCAATCAGGGCGACAGCGTCTATCTGGCCTGGCATGCCCACAATGCCAGCTTGCTGACCGAGTGAGGGCGGCATGAGCGCCGATACCAAACCCGTACGCGGCCGGGACCGCATCCAGCTGGCGGCCCTCATCGGCCCGGCAACAGTCTACCTGCTGCTGTTTTTCGTGGCGCCGCTCCTGATTGTGCTGCTCTACAGCTTCCTCAAGCGCGGCCCCTACGGCCAGCTCATTTGGGAATTTACCGTCGGCAATTATGTGCGCGTCTTTGATCCGCTTTATCTGAACATTTTCTGGCGCAGCGTTTGGCTGGCTTTTATCGCCACCGTCGGTTGTCTGCTGGTGGCTTATCCTTTTGCCTATTATATTGCCCGCCGACCCAGCACGCGTACCCGTAACCTGCTTCTGGTGCTGGTGATGATCCCTTTTTGGACCAACTTTCTGATTCGCACCTACGCCTGGCGGGTGATCCTGGGCGGCGACGGACCCATCAACACCTTTCTGCTCTGGACGGGCGTGATCAACGAGCCGCTTACCCTCATTTTTAACGACTTCGCCGTCTTAATCGGCCTCATCTACGGGTATTTGCCCTTTATGGTTTTGCCCCTCTACGCCGCCATCGAACGGCTGGACTTCAGCCTCATGGAAGCGGCCGGCGATCTCTACGCCAACGGCTGGAACGCGTTCCGCAAAGTGCTTCTGCCCCTGAGCATGCCGGGCGTTATCGCCGGGAGCATCCTGGTCTTTATCCCCAGCCTGGGCGCGTTCATCACGCCGGATCTGCTGGGCGGAGCCAAAACCATCATGATCGGCAATCTGATCCAGAGCCAATTTTTGACCGCACGGGATTGGCCTTTTGGTTCGGCCATCAGCATGCTCCTCATGGCCGCGGTGCTGGGCGCAACGCTCATTTACTTCCGTCAGGGAGGACGCACCCTGTGACAGCTTCCACCCCCCCGCCGGAGATCAGGCATCGCCGCAGCCTCACCGAAACGTTGCTGGGCGGGCATGCCTGGCTGGTCTTTATCTTTTTCTACGCGCCCATTGTCGTGCTCATCATCTTCAGCTTCAACGACAGCAAATTCGTCAACGAATGGACCGGCTTCAGCTTTCGCTGGTATGTGAAGCTCTTCCAGGACGATGCCATCGGGCTGGCCCTGCGCAACAGCCTGATTGTGGCAACCGTGAGCACTCTTATCAGCACCATCATCGGGACGCTGGTCGCGCTGGGCATGGAGCGCTTCCGCTTTCGGGGCAAGACCGCGCTGGACAGTACGCTCTATTTGCCCATCATCATTCCCGACATCGCCATGGCCGTCATGCTCCTGCTCTTCTTTGTCCAGGCGGGGCAACTGCTGGGCAAGATCGGCCTGAGCTTTTCTCTGGGGCTGACGACCATCATTCTGGCCCATGTGGCCTTCAACATCAGCTTTGTTGCCGTGCTGGTGCGGGCGCGGCTGGACGGCTTTGATAAGTCTCTGGAAGAAGCCGCGGGCGATCTCTACGCCAACGAATGGCAGACCTTCCGCTACGTGACCCTGCCCTTGATTATGCCCGGCATTGTGGGCGGCGCACTCCTGGCTTTTACGCTGAGCCTGGACGATTTTGTTGTTACCTTCTTCACCAGCGGTCCCGGCAGCACCACGTTGCCCCTCCGCATCTATTCCATGGTCAAAACCGGCGTCACGCCCGAGATCAACGCCTTGAGCACCCTCATGCTCCTGGCCTCTATGGTGTTGGTTCTGGCGTCGCTGGCCATCCAGAATCGTAATACGTGATACGCATACATGATACGTATACGTGGTGCGTGACGAGTACTACGTGATGCCGTTCGCCGTAGCGCAATCTTCTATTTCTTCATTCAGTTTGTCACAGCGACCTTACGCATTACTCGTTATTCGTTTTATTACCCAAGGAGTTTCCCCATCATGAAGCAATTTCTCATTTCTCTCTTTCTTATTCTGTTGTTGGCTGCGTGCGGACCGTCCGCCGAGCCGGCCCCGGCCGCGGATGAGCCGGGAAGCGATAACGCGGCAGTAGTCAGCGAACGCTGCGGCGATGCAAGCAGGCTGGACACGGAGCTAAGCGTCTACAACTGGACCGATTACATCGATCCCGAGATCATCGACCAGTTTGAGGCCGAATGCAGCGTCAAGGTCATTTACGATACCTTTTCCAGCAATGAGGATCTGCTGGCCAAGCTGCAAGCGGGAGCTACGGGCTACGACGTCATCGTGCCCAGCGATTACATGATCGCCATCATGATTCAGCTGGACATGCTCAAGGAACTGGAGAAAGCCAATCTCCCCAACCTGAGTAATCTGAATGAGATTTTTGTCGATCCGCCCTACGATCCGGGCCTGGTTTATTCGGTTCCTTACCAGTGGGGCACGACGGGCATCGGCTACAATATTGAGGCCACCGGCGAGATTCCCAACAGTTGGGAGTGGATCTTCAATCCGGAAAAGGCGGCCCAGTTTGACGGCAAGCTTTCATTGCTTAACGATCAGCGCGAAGTCATCGGCGCAGCCCTCAAATACGCGGGCTACAGCATGAACAGCGTGGATGAAACGGAATTGGAAGCTGCGAAGGAGGTCATCCTGGCCATCAAGCCCTATGTGGCCACCTTCGACAGCGATTCGTTCAGTGAGATCTTGGTGGCGGGCGATGTGGTCATCGGCCAGGGCTGGAGCGGCGATTACTTCCAGGACATCTACGAGAGCGAAAACGAAAATCTGGGCTACGTGATTCCCCAGGAAGGCGGCGTTATCTGGACCGATAACCTGACTATTCCCAAGACCGCGCCCCATCCCTATACCGCAGAGGTCTTTATCAACTACCTCCTCGATGCGGAAATCGGCGCCCAGTTGACCAACTGGACCTACTTCGGCAGCCCTAATGCTGCGGCCTTGCCCATGATTGACGACGAGGTGAAGAACGATCCCGGCATCTATCCGCCGGAAGAGACCATGGCCAAGTTGGAATTCCTGAGTGATTTGGGGGAAGGCACCCTGCTGTGGGACCGAATTTGGACGGAGATTAAGTCCCAGTAGGCTTACGCATAATTTGAAGCAAAAAAGGGGGCATTTCGCGAACGAAATGCCCCCTTTTTTGTTCTTCTGTACAGGCTGTTACTGGGTCACCCCACTATTTTCTACAATCGGCATGTAGATCCGACCCGATGCCCCAGCACAATTTATGCTGCGAACCGTATATCTTGGAGCCGTAGAGTAGTACGGCCACGTGGGGTTTTGCTCTATGAATTGCGTCCCCAAATCAGATGATGTCAACGGCGGTGGTAAAAGTACTGTAAATCGCGAAATAAAATGTCCTCTAAACAACGCATAAAATGTACCTTCTGAGTTCTGAAATCAGGAGGTAAAAGATGCTAAGAAAAGAGGACATCCTAATGATTAAAGCATTGAACGAACGAGGGGTCTACCAGAAAGACATCGCGGAGCAGTTGGGTGTGCATCCGAGGACATTTCATCCCGCGCTTGACACGCCCATCTGGTCGATAGCGAATCCGGCTCCGTCATCGCCCAATTTGACGGCTGGCTCACTGCCCTAGCGGGTCTGGAGCCGGGCGACATCATCGTGCAGAACATCCGCTTATCCTTGCCAGAAGATCTGAATGAGGCAGACCTCTTCCTGCGCGTCGGCCTCTATTCGCCCCAGGACGGTCAACGCCTGCCCATTATCAATGACGAGCCGCTGCGTGACGCTGCGGAGCTGTGCTGAGCGCTAATCCGAAATGGCGCTAGTATTAGGGTTGCTCAGTTTGGTCTGCCTCTTCTGGGGCCATAAGAACATCCCAATGTGGTGGCGTGGGCGCAATCGGCATGAAGATGTAGTGGTGGCCGGTCATAAAGTCAAAGAAGCCCGTCGGGCTCCTATACCCATAATCGTTCGGCAGAGTTGGAGTATATCCTTTCCCTGCATTTTGGGCTTGCTGTTTGCAAGCGTCTGGATAATTATTGAGATACTGTGCGTCGGCAAAATCCCGCACTTCCCAGTGGATGTGAGAGTTATCCCCAAATTGGCCAGGTTGATCAAGTACGAAACCAATTCGTTCGCCACTGTAAATACTGGATCCAGCCTCTAATTCCACGTCAGCAAGGTGACCATACATAGAATAAAATGTACCCACAGCCAGACTATTATGCTCAATAATGACAACATACCCGGGGTAAAAATCTGCGACTGAAATCCACACGACCACTCCATTCTCAATGGCGGTTACCTCAGAACCCGCACCACTTGCTCCATCTAGGCGAAACCAATCCTCACCGGCGTGATAGAGCTGAGGCCACTTGATGGGCACTTCGTCGGCATCCAGGAAACAAGTATCGTTGTCGGGCAGATCGGGATTCATGACCCCATAGACCGTGGTAGGGTATGGACCATAGTCGATATCGTCGCGGTAGCCAAGCGGCGGCTCATAAACAGTCGGTTCCGGGAGTTGGGCATAAGCAGCCCTACCATTCGTCATCAGGCAGAGAGCTGTAACAATTGCCATAAGGTAGAATATCCGAATACCATTTGGCATTGTAGTTCCTCTTTACTCGGGGAGCACATTGAAAGTGTCAATCATCTTATAATACAGATCCAAAGCTTCTGGTCGGGCATACCCATCCGCCAGACCATAAACCATAGCGATCACGCAGATTTTATTTTCGTATGGCACAATCACCTGTAAATCGGTGTTGCCGGGATAATAATCAACTTGATAGCCCATTACATTACTAAGCGTAATAGGTTCTATCCTCATATCCGCTGGCGCTTCTTGATCAAATAGATTTAAATAGTCATGTCGGATCCATTCCTCAGCAGATAACCCTTCATTATTCTCTATTACGTTGATGATCATCCCCTGATACGAATATCCAACTGTTACCTGAGGTAGTATGAATCCTATATAGAGAGATGAGTAGGGCCCTCTGCGATTCCGTCCACTGGTAATACTAACGGACTCTGGCGGGTAATCGATTTGAAAACCGGCTTCCTCTTCTACGTGCCGGTACCAGCCGTTAGGCAGCGCAATGGGAGTCGGGGTAATCGTCGGTGTCCCTGACCGTATAGGGGTTGCGGTGGGCGTGGGCGTGTCTAGTGGGCTTTCCGGCGTAGCCGTCGGTGTGGGCGGCGGGGTCTTGTCGCAACCGGGATCATCCAGCGTTACATCGAAGGTGGTGCGGGCGTTGCCGGCCTTGAGCTGCACCGCAACCGAATCGTCGGCATCGAAGCCGGAGACGGTCACGACGAAGTAGTCGCTTGCCCCCTGGCTGAAGCCGTCGAACTCGGTTTCGTACTTGACGCTCGCAAAGCCGGGGTTGCCCCGATGGTTGGTCCACGCTACATGGTAATCACCCAGCTTACCCGTGACGGTTGCGCCGTCTGTCGGCGCGACGGGCGCCCAGTCGCCCAGACCGAAGGCCGCGTAGCTGATGTCCTGCTTGTTGTCGTTGGTGACGCGGTAGGTGATGGTCGTCGTGCCGTCGTCGTTGGTCACGTAGCCCCAAACGTCCAACGTGAATCCGTCCGTCGTTTGGGTGAAGCAAGGACCACTCGGCGGCGGCAACGGAGACTGGAACGCTCCCGTTGCGTTGGGCGATATGCGGAGCATGGCCAGCACGAGGAGCAGGGCCAGACCGGCCAATGCCGGACCGACCAGCTTGCGAGAGGGAAGGGATTGCATGGTTCTTCTCCTGGGGTCAGAGAATCAGGGACAACGCTCGCATCTTGTCAAGGACGCTCCCATTTTCACGGGTCACGCCTCACGGTTTATCTTCTGCACCAGTGTAGCATACCCCCCCCCGTGTTTGGCAAGTTTTTTTTCGATTTCGCAGGGCAAATGTAGAGTAAATGACAGGATCAGGGTGTTTTGTAATAATTCTGTCGCCATGAACAACCCTAATCAGCATTCGATTTTCTCTTTTCGTGACTTGATTTCTTCTCCGACATTGAGAGCCTGACAAAGCCCGCCCTCCATGAACGAAGGCGGGCTTGTTTGCGTTGCGTAAGCAAGGAATAGGGCTGTCCGTCCCGAGCAATGATTACGGCTCCAGCGTCAGCACGTCGCCGGTAACGTTTTCCCGCCCCCACGTCATGGGGATGTACTCCACGTCCCGATGCGGTCGGATGAAGTCGTCGTAGTGGCGGCTGAGGACGTTGCCTGATTGGCCCGTGGTGTGGATGATGAGGCTATTGTTCCATGCGCCCACGTCCAGGATGGAACGCTGGCTGACCACGTGGTACTGGTTGTAAAGTTCGGTCTGGCGCACGGGGCCGATATCCACGGTGTAGGCGTCGCCGCCGTTCTCAATGCTGCGATGGAAGATGGGCTTGAGCAGAGGCACTTCGCTAAAAGGATTGTGGGGATATTGGGTCTTGTGGATCGCGCCCCAGGTCCATTTTCTCATGTCATCGCCCATGCGCGCGCTCAGGTCATCCAGCGCGGTATCCAGCGCTTCCAGCGCCGTTTCTGCACATGATTCGCTGGGCGCGGTCAGTATGTTGTCGCACCAGGCCGCGTATTGTTCGGGCTCGCGCATGACCTCAACTGCCAGAAGCGGATGGGCGCGCGCCGCCATCTCGTCATAGAGATCGCCGCGCAGATCGTCGGCAAAGAGCGCGCGCCCCAGCGCGATCTGCCAGGCCGAGTAGATGGCGGGCGCGCCGGTATCCCGCGTCAGTGCCCCGTCCCAATCCGCCAGGATGGCCATGGCCTGGGCCTGGCGTTCACCGTTGGGCGTCAGCGCCAACAGCGCAGGCAGGATCTCGTCTACCTGGGCGCTATACTGATCGCCGTGGATAAGGCCCACATCGGCCAGGGAAATGCGCTCGTCGCCCCTGCTCATCGCTTCAATAAGCTGGGTGATACGCTCGGCCCGGTAGGGCTCCGACCAGTCATTGGAGATGAGGTATGGGTAGCTGTCATCCACTATTTTATTATTGGCCGTGGCCACAAAGCCCGCAGCCGGATTGAGGGTACGGGGCAGATCATCAAAGGGGATCCAGCCCGTCCATTCGTACTCGCCGTTCCAGCCGGGCACGGGCAACATGCCGTCATGGTTGGCGCGGATGGGAATATGGCCCGGCGCAAAATAGCCGATGTTGCCCCCCTTATCGGCGTAGACAAAGCTTTGACTGGGTGCGACGTAGTCGCGCATGGCCGCCACAAATTCATCCCAATTCCGGGCATAGTTCACTCGGGTATAGGCTTCCACAGTGCTATCGCCGGCATCCAGCGCAGTCCAGCGCATGGCCACCGCGGTCGCTGCGTCTGTTGCATCACTGATGAGGGGACCGTGGCGGGTGCTGCGCGCGGCATAGGGAATGGGCTCTTCCTGGCCGTCTACGTAGATTAACTCTTCCACAATGTCCATGTCCGCCCACTCGTCGCCCACTCGATACTGGTTGGGATTGGCCGGGTTGATCTCTTCCATGTAGAGGTCCTGCACGTCGGGGTCCACATTGGTCACGCCCCAGGCGATGTTTTCATTGTGGCCGCTGGGCAGCAAGGGGAGGCCGGGGAAGGTCATCCCGCTAATGTGGAGCGCGTCGCCGTGCAGTTCGGCCAGATACCAAATAGAGGGGATGCGTGCGCTCAGGTGCATATCGTTGGCCAGGATGGGGCGGCCCGTCTCGGTACGTGCACCGCCGATGACCCAGTTGTTGCTGCCCACGTCAATGCCGCCCAGATCAAATTGCTCTTGCAGCAACGTATCCATCTCCAGCAGGCCGCTGCCGGACCGATCTTGCCAGTCGCTTGCCGCGAGAATGGCAATCCCGTCCTCGGGATAGGCGGGCAGAAGTTGAGCGGCGCGTTCCGGACCCAGCGTCTGAGTAAGGGCGGCGCGTAGGATTTCCAAATCCCAATCTCCGCCCAGGTCCCAGGCCATCATCTTGGCCCAGACCATGGAGTCCATCTCGGTCCACGGCGCGGGCTTCACGCCCAGAATGAGGAATTCGGGCGGCAGGGTGTGGCCTTCATCCAGCCAGGCATTGACGCCGTCCGCGTACGCGCTGAGAAGCGCCTGGGTGTCAGAACTGAGTGCGGGCCAGGCTGTTTCGGCCGCGCGATAGGGGCCCAGCGTACGCAGAAACTTGTCCGTGGAGAGGGTCGCCTCGCCCAGGATCTCGCTCAAGCGGCCCGCGCCGATGCGCCGCTGAAACTCCATCTGCCACATGCGGTCCTGGGCGTGAACGTAGCCCAGCGCCATCACCGCATCGTGATCCGTGGCCGCAAAAATGTGGGGCACGCCGTATTCGTCACGGATGATCTCCACCGGCTGCTCCAGCCTGGCGATTTGAACCGTGCCCGTTGTTTTGGGCAGGCTTGTGCGCAAATAGAAATAGCCGCCGGCCAGACCGATGATAAGCGCCGCCAGCAGTACGAAGCCTATGCGTCTCACCCATTTCCACATAATCAAATCCTTTGGTTCGAGGGGTTATTCCCTAACGTTGCTGTGTGTCTAATTTCTTGCAGGCTGGGCCGGCATGTTCTGTTTGCCTTCTAGATAGGCGGGTCGTATCCCGATGGGGCCCTGCCGCTCCGGGTGACGTCCCTGAATTTCCGAGTAGAATTCCTGAATACGCGCCATATCCACCTGGGGATCGCCGCAGGGCGTAAAGGGTGGCGCCAGGACGATCTGTCGATGCTCATAATCGAACGCAACCATGACGATGGGCGCGTCCGCGCCCACCGCGATGTGATAGAAGCCGCTGCGCCAATATTGGACCTTGCTGCGCGTCCCTTCGGGCGTAATGGCCATGATCATGTGATCCCGCTCTTTGAACGCGTCGATGATCTGATCCACCACATTATGATTTTTGGTGCGGTTGATGGGGATGCCGCCCAATTTCTTCAACAGCGCGCCGATCGGCCCCACGAAGACGGTGTGCTTGGCCGCAAAGTTGGGGAAGGGCAGAGGGATCGCGCGGGAGGCGATAAAGCCGATAAAAAAGTCCAGATTGGACGTGTGGGGAGCGACAATTATGACATATTTGGACTCGGCGGGGATGTTGCCTAACACCCGCCAGCCCAAAATACGGCGAAAAAAGAAGTACCAAATATGCTGGCTCCAGGTGCGGGGCTTCTGTTCCGGCAGGGACGACGGCATGGAATCGACTTTCTAAGTGAATAGTAAGTGTATTGACATAATATTGGTGCAAAAGAACAAATACGGTTCGAGCGGATTTCATGCGGTTGACTGACCTCGGAGACGTGAATATTTGATGCGTGATGCGTAAAGGTATGCGCCGTCACGCATTACGTTTCAGAAAGCAGATCACAAGAATGCCAAAAGAGCCGCTATTTTTGTTTAGATTTTGTCTCGCTTTCCCCGGCCGCAACCACCGCGTCAATGATCTTGCGGTAGCCGGTGCAGCGGCAGAAGTTGCCCGTGAACGCTTCGGCCGCCTGTTCCCGCGTAGGATGGGGCGCTTCCTCCAGCAGCTTGGCCGCACTCATGACGAAGCCGGGCGTGCAGTAGCCGCACTGGACGCCGCCGGCATCCACAAACGCGGCCTGCACGGGATGGAGATCGTCGCGTCGGCCCAGCCCCTCAACGGTCGTCACCCGGCTGCCCTGCGCACGCTCAGCCGGAACCATGCACGCCATGACGGCCATGCCGTCCAAAAAGATCGTACACGCCCCGCATTCGCCCTCGGCGCAGCCTTCCTTAACGCCCACGAAGCCGGCCGCGCGTAAGCTGTCCAGCAGCGTCTGGTCGCCGATTAGCTTCACCGGCGCCCCGTTGACCAGCGTCATTTCTGCATCTGACGTTTCATCCTGCATCTCATCCCGCGTTTTTGTCTGCGCTACAGGCCAAACGCCCTCACTCTCGCCCCACAGCATGATGGGCCGATGGGCAGAGGGCTCCTCTCCGTCCGTCATCTGTCCATCCGCCATTTGGATGCGGCGCAGCGCGCGGCGCACCAGCGTCTCCACCATGCCTCGTCGATAGTCGGCACTGCCGCGGATGTCGTCAATGGGCGCGGCGGCAGCCAAGCTTAACCGTGCGGCTTCATCCATGACCGTCTCGGTGAGCATTTTGCCGCGCAGATACGCTTCGGCGGCATCCGCACGCACGATAACCGGCGCAACCGCGCCCAGCGCAATGCGCGCGTCGGTAATGACGCCGTCGTTATCCTGCGTCAGAATTGCGGCCACGCTTACCACGCTGATGGCCTGGGCGCGACGCAGGCCCAGCTTGATAAAGACGGAGCGGGCGTTGGTCGGCGTTTTGGGGATGGAAATGCGGGTCAGAATTTCATCATCGGCCAAATCGACCCGACGGAAATCGGTGATGAAATCGGCCAGGGGGAGCGTTCGTTCGCCCCGGGCTGCGCTCGCGACGGTCACCGTTGCGTCTAATGCCATGAGGGGCGCAATCGCGTCGTTGGCCGGGCTGGCTGTGATGAGGTTGCCTGCGATGGTGGCCCGGTTGCGAATCTGGGGCGCGCCTACTTCCCGGCAAGCCTGGGCCAGGGGCAGGGCATAGCGCTGCACCGCCTGGCTGGCTACGCACTGGTTGTGGGTCACCAGGGGCCCGAGATGGAGATGGGTCGCGTCTTCGTCAATTGCCGCCAGACCCGGCGTCCGGGTCAGATCAATGAGGCCGGGCGCGCCGCCGTCGGGCGCGCGCCGCCCCGCGTGATGCAGTTCAATCAGCAGGTCCGTTCCTCCGGCGATGATGCGGGCGCGCGGGCCATGCAGGGCCTTGTAGGCAAGGGCCTCATCCAGCGTAACGGGAGATTCGTAAAAACGGTACATGAGTCAGTCCCATGGTGGTTAGGAAAGAGATGCGTAATGAGTAACGAGTAATGAGCATCAACACGCTTACTCGTTACTCATTACGCAGTACGATTGAATAAACGCCTGCGCCTGTCGCGACGCCTAGGAACAGGCTCAGCCAGCTTTGTCCCGCGCTCAGGCCCATGAGGCGCGCCAGGGTAAAATGGCCGAAGAGCGCGCCGCCGCCCGCGGCCACAACTTCCGGCGGCACGGGCGCTGCCGCGCCGGGCGTATTAAAAGCCGCTTCCTGCATAAGGCTGATCTGTTCTTCTGTGCGCGCCCGCCCCCATAAAAAGTAGCAGGAAAACTGCGCCGCGGACAGGAATGCATGGAGCCAGAAGCGCATAAGCAACTCCTTTGTCGGTCAAACATTTGTCGAGCTTCGGTCACGTTTCGCCAAAGCAAGGGGAAAACCATTCGTTTCCATTATTGTTAATGCGACGGGGCCTCATCCTTGAGCAGGTTTGGCCCTTCTTCCGGCGAGCGGGCCCGTTCCGCCTGCTCGCGCAATTCCCCTGCATCGCTGCTGAGGTCGCCTTCGCCGTCAACCGCTAGCGGCTCATTGCCGGGCGATGGCGTCTCTTTGCGCGGCTTAGGCTGCTGCACGGGGAGCGTGGGCAATTGGACGGCTGCGTTCGGCTGATCCGCACCCGTGATTTCCAGCGGCACGCCCCGGGGGAAGATGATCTCGCGCTGTTCGTCAGGCATGGAAACGCCTTCATCTTCCAGCAGGCGTTTGGTCTGGCGGATAAGGGACGACCGCACCTTGAGCGGATCATAGCGGTTGGCATCGCACCAAAAATAGACGTGCAGCCGAATCGACGACGGCCCCAATTCTTCTACGAGCGCCAATGGTTTGGGATCGGCCAGCACCATGGGATGGTTGGCCAGAAGATTGGCGATGATTTCCTGCACTCGGGGGATTTCCTCCTCATAGCCGATGCCTACCGTATAGTCGAAGCGGCGATTGGGATTGGCCGTATAGTTCAGAATGATGCTTTTGAAAATCGTCGCGTTGGGAATCTGGATATGGTTACCGTTGGTCGTCATGAGGATCGTGCTACGGGTGTTCATCTCCTGAACGATGCCCTCATATTTGTCCACGGCGATATAATCGTTGATTTGAAAGGGACGGCGCATGCTCAGGATCATACTGGATAGGAAGTTCTCGGCAATGTCCCGAAAACCAAACCCGATTACGATGCCGAACAACCCCGTGCCGCCCAAAACAGTAACGGCCAGCCGGGTCAATCCCGCAACCTGAAGCACCAGATAGAGGCCGAGAAGAAAAATCAACACGGCGATGCTGCGGGAAACCACCGCGGCCAGCAAAGGCGAGTCCAGCCGATGCTCCAGGCTACGACCCCCCAGGTTTGCCGTCAACTCCGCCAGTTTCCAGGAAAGGTAGAGGGTGATAGCGGCAAAGATAATGATGGGCGTCGCCTGGATCAGGCTGCGCCAGATGGAACGCAGCTCTTTGATAGCAGGCGAAAAGTCGAAGATGGAGGGCGGGATCACCTGGATGCGGTTGACCACCGCGACGACGTCTTGGGTGTTACGCGCCAGATTTCCCGCCCAATCCCGATACTCGCTATCCTTGGTTTGCCCGTCCAGAAAAACGACGCCGTCCTGCACCTCAACCTGCGGATCGATGAACCACGATGTGGCCGTCAGGATGCGGGTGAGGCGCTGATCGATCTGATAATCCTGGGCCGTCGGCTCTACGTCTACCTGCTGGGGCGCTTCCGCAGGCGTCTCCTCGGGCAGGGCAGGATCAGATGCGGGCGTTGCTTCCTGGGCCAGACCTACAGCCGGCAGCGCCCACATCATCATAAACAGCAAGCCGACAACAAATCTTCTCACGGCGTTTTCCGGTTGATCCGCTCAAACTGATAAAACAATAAGGCGCGTTGTCCGCGTGGTATCCCCGGCTTAGAAACCATCGGCGAAGGTATCGATCATGAGCTTCACGTCGCCCAGCGGGTAGAGAATGGGGCAGGTAGCGCCGTTGGCCATGTATTCCCGCACCTTGGCCTTAACCTCCGTAGGCGTACCGCTGGCGGTAATATGCTGGACCAACTCGTCGGGCACCAGGGGCATGGCCGCCTTGACCTGTTCCTTGGTAGCGGGCCAACCCAGGATCTGCTGAATCTGAGTGACGACTTCAGGATCGACGCCGCTGGCTTTGGCGATGTGGGGCTGTTGCGCCAGATACTGGGTGAGCAGTTCCTTGGCTCCGTCCAGGGCCGTGCGGCGATCTTCATGAACCGAGCAGACGATGAGCTGAGGCCGATCGATGTCGTCGATGCTGCGCCCGGCTCTGGCCGCGCCGGTCTCCAACTGCTCCATGGCGTAGACGTTGTATTCGGGCGGTACGCAGTAATTGAGCACCGCGCCGTCCGCGATTTCGCCCGTCAGTTCCATCATTTTTGGCCCGGTCGCGCCGATCATAATCTCCACGTCGCGTGGCTCCCGCCGTCCGTGGACCACGTCCAGCTCTACGCCGTCAAGCGTATGAAATTCGCCCGCGTAGGTTACATTTTCCATGGCCAGCAGGCGACGCAGCAATTCCACCGTCTCACGCATCGCGGTCAGCGGCTTGCGCCGCTCGACCCCCACATTTTTGGCCAGGGGGTCCCACCAGGCGCCAATGCCGCAGATCACGCGTCCGGGAGCCAGATCGTCCAGGGTCAGGAACGTCGCGGCCAGAAGGCCGATGTTACGGGTCCAGTTATTGATGACGCCCGAGCCGATCTTGATGCGCTCTGTGACCGCGGCGTAGGCGGCCATGGGCACGATGGCGTCCCGCACCAGGCGACTTTCCGCCTGCCATACGGCTTCAAATCCCTTTTCTTCGGCATAGCGGGCGTACTCCATGCCCTCGCGCAGGGGATGTTTGTCCTGAAGGTAAAGGGCGACGCGGGTATACTTTTGGTCGGTCATGGCGGGCTTCCTTCCCATATGTTTGAGTGACGGTGGGTGGTAAAATTCATGATCGGTGCGCTGAATCAAGTATGGTCCCAGCAGTGTACACGCGCCAATTGCGCCAGTCAAGAACAGTTTGGTCGCTCTGCGCAGCGTGCTATAATGGCCCGACTATGGTCAATGATCCTGCGCTTGATATCGTCGCCGCATCCGCCCTTCCCGCATCTCCGGATGAGGTCCCCTTTTGGTCCCTTATCCGGGGGCGACGGTCCATCCGTCGCTACGCGGACCGGCCCATTGCCCGGGCGACTCTGGAGGCGCTGCTGGAAGCGGCACGGTGGGCCCCGTCGGCTCACAATCGTCAGCCGTGGCGTTTTTGCGTGGTAACGGATCAAGCGACCAAACTTGAGCTGAGCCGACGCATGACGGAGCGATGGCGCGCCGACCTGCTGCGTGATGGCGCATCGCCTGATTTCGCGGTCCAGCGCACCGCCGTGAGCCATGCCCGCATTACCGGTGCGGGGGCGCTCATCCTTACGGCGTTGAGCATGGATGACATGGACGACTATCCTGATGCCCGGCGGGCTGAGGCTGAGTGCACGATGGCCGTGCAGAGCGTCGCTTTGGCCTGCCAGAATTTGCTCCTGGCCGCGTATCATTACGGTCTGGGCGCTTGCTGGATGTGCGCCCCACTCTTTGCGCCCGATCTGGTGCGCGACGTCCTGGATCTGCCCGGCGATTGGCAGCCCCAGGCGCTCATTACGTTGGGCTATCCGGCCGAGGAAAAAGTGAAAGACCGCGCGGCCATGGCGACGCGCGTCATCTGGCGGTAGGCGGAGCAGGTAGCATAAAGCGGCTCTTTTAGAATTCATGTGGTCTGCTTGAGCCCCAATATCCGGAGGAAGTCAGTGAGCGTTCCTGCTCAACCAAAGATATATCATATCGTGCACGTTGATCGGCTGCCATCGATTATTGCAGATGGTTATTTATGGTGTGATGCAGAGGTTGTTCGACGAAAATTGCCGGGTGCGACAATCGGCATGAACTCTATCAAGCAACGCAGATTGGAAGAACTTACGCTGAGCAATTATCCTGATCTGCATGTGGGTGACTGTGTGCCGTTCTATTTCTGCCCTCGATCTATTATGCTCTATCTCCTGTATCGAGGTAATCACAGCGAGCTTGCTTATCGGGGCGGTCAGACTCCGATTATCCATCTTGAAGCTGATCTTTATCAGTCTGTGGCATGGGCTAAAGAAAATAAGATGCGTTGGGCATTTACATTATCAAATGCAGGCTCAAATTATTTCGAAGATCGAAACAATTTGGCCCAATTGTACGAGATAAATTGGCCTGCCGTGGAGGCGATTATATGGACTGCCCCTTCGGTTAAAGAGGGAAAGCAGGCTGAATTCCTGATGGAACATATGTTTCCGTGGCATTTGGTTGAACGTATCGGCGTTTTCACACAAAACATCTACCAGCGTGTGGTTTCGGCGTTCGCGGAAGATGGTCATCGACCAAGGGTAGAAATTTTACCCGGATGGTATTACTGATGTGGAGGAGGCAATGATCGAATATAAACGCGGTGATATTCTGGATGAGGATGCCGAGGCTCTCGTTAACACAGTAAACTGCGTCGGCGTAATGGGGCGCGGAATTGCACTTCAATTCAAAAGGGTTTTTCCTGAAAACTTCAAGGCGTATGCGCAAGCTTGCGAAAATGAACTGGTCAAACCCGGCCGAATGTTTGTTTTTCAGACCGGCTTGTTAACCAACCCGCGTTTTATTGTTAATTTCCCCACAAAGCGTCATTGGCGCAGTAAAAGCACGTTGGAAGATATCGAAGCCGGGCTTGAAGCTCTCGTTGATACTATACGTCTCTATAACATCCGATCTATTGCCATTCCTCCCTTAGGCAGCGGTTTGGGAGGACTCGATTGGTCTGACGTTAGGCCGCGAATTGAAACTGCGCTTCAGTCAATCCCGGAAGTGCGCGCGATCATTTACGAGCCATTTGGCGCACCATCTGCCGAGAAGATGGTGCGTAATCGCCGGGTTCCTTCGATAACGGCTGGGCGCGCGGCGCTCGTAGAATTGATGAATCGTTATCTGGCTGGTTTGCTCGATCCTGTTGTAACGCTGCTGGAAGTTCACAAACTTTTGTACTTTATGCAGGAAGCGGGGGAACCATTGCGACTCAGATATCAAAAAGGACCTTACGGGCCTTATGCAGATAATCTGCGACATGTTCTGAATGCCGTTGAAGGGTACCTGGTTTCGGGATATGCAGACGGAGGGGATGCGCCGGATAAGCCGCTAACATTAATGCCAGGGGCAGTTGAGGAAGCCGCGAAATTTCTACAGCAATATCCGGATACTCGTATGCGTTTTGATAAAGTTGCGGAGTTGGTTGAGGGCTTTGAATCACCGTTTGGCCTGGAGCTTTTGGCAACGGTGCATTGGAGCATCCAGCATGATAATATGACATCGGCGGATGCGGTCATTCGTCACATGTATAACTGGAACGAGCGCAAGAGACAGTTCACCCCCCGCCAGATCTCTTTAGCGATTGATACGCTTGCAAGCAAGGATTGGCTTCCAAAAATCACCATAGAAATTTAACCCTTATGAGCGATATGACTCCATGGGAAGAGAAATTGCTAGGCGCCAAAGTCGTTGCCTTGGCGGGGGGCGTGGGCGGGGCCAAGCTGGCCGCAGGTCTGCAAGCCGTGCTGCCGCCGGGCGCGCTCACGGTCATCGTCAACACCGGCGATGATTTTGAGCATTGGGGCCTCACCGTCTGCCCCGATCTGGATACTGTGACCTACAACCTGGCCGACGTCCACGACCCCGAAATGGGCTGGGGACGACGCGACGAGAGTTACCAAGTCCTGGAAACCATGAGCAGTCTGGGCGGGGAGGATTGGTTCCGTCTGGGCGACAAGGACCTGGCCCTGCATCTGCGACGCAGCGAATGGCTGCGGCAGCAGATTTCCCTCACCGAAGTGACCGATCGCCTGCGTCGCAGTTTTGGCGTTCCTTCAACCATTTTGCCCATGTGCAACGAGCCGGTGCGCACTCTGGTCCACACCAGCGAAGGCGACCTGCCTTTTCAACACTATTTTGTGCGTCGTCGCTGCGAACCAATCGTCATTGACATCAGCTTCGTCGGCGCGGCCGATGCCACGCTGACCCATGAGCTGCTCCACGCACTGGAGCAGGCCGACCTCATCGTTTTCTGTCCCAGCAACCCCTATCTGAGCATCGATCCCATCCTCAGCCTGCCGGGACTGCGCCGCATGCTGCGCAAGATGACCACGCCTCGCGTCGCTGTCTCGCCCATCGTGGGCGGTCGCGCGCTCAAAGGCCCCGCGGCCAAGATGATGCGGGAAATGGGCCACATGATGAGTCCCCTCACGGTCGCGGACCACCTGGACGGATTGATTGACGGTATGGTAATCGATGAGGAAGATCGGGCGCTGGAGGACTCGTTTGATCAGGCCGTGCGGGTGACCGATACCATCATGACCGATCTGGCCGGCAAGACCCGCCTGGCCGGGGAAGTCTTGGACTTTGGCCTGAATCTGACGCGTACGCAAGCTGCTAATCCCGCGGATATTTCCCTCGCCCCATGAGCAAACCGTGGCTCATTGTGCCGGTAAAACCCTTCGCCGAAGGCAAAAGCCGGCTGGGCGATGAACTCCCGTCTATTGAGCGGGCTGCGCTGAGCAGGCGTCTGTTGGAGCACGTCCTGGCTACTGCTGCGACCGACGATTTCTTCGCTGTCCGGCTCATCGTCAGCCGTGACGCTTGTCTGAAATCGCTTGCCGCACGCTACGGTGCGCGCCTGCTGGCCGAACACGGCAACACCCTCAACTTGGCTCTGGAGCAAGCCCGTCGTCTGGCCCTGCAGGAGGCGGCCTCAGCTATCCTCATTCTTCCTTCTGATTTGCCGCGTCTGCAATCAAGCGATCTGACTGCGTTGCTGACCGCGGGCGCCGGCGCGCCGGCTGCGGTCATTTCACCCAGCCGGGACGGCGGCACCAATGCCCTTCTGCTGCGGCCGCCCTACCTTTTGCCCTTCGCTTTCGGCCCCGACAGCTTTACGCGTCATTGTGAGCTGGCCAATCAAGCCGGCGTGCCTCCCACAATCATTCAAACGCCTACATTGGCTTTTGATCTGGACACGCCCCGGGATTTAGCGGAAATGAAAAAAGAGCAGTTTTGATCAGGGCAATGCACAAGTTACCCTGACCAAAACTGCCTTGCGTGATTTTGTCCTGCCTGATTTGCCCTACAGGAACTGCACTATCCCGATTTCCGACCGTCAGGCATAAGCGTTTCGATATACTGATTCACGCTCTTGTCCACGGCATTGGGGTGAATGGCCGAGATGGGGCCTTGGGGCTTGCTGCCGCTGATGACGCTGATCTCCCCCACCGGGAAGAGATCCATGGTCTCGGCAAACTGGTTCACCAGCTCGTTGAAACGCTCGATAAGATAGGCTGTCGAACCCTGTTTGTCTGCGTTGCGCAGGATTTCCACCGTGCGGGCGATCTGATTCAACTCAGCCTGGCCGTGGCCCAGGATGTTGGCGGCTTGGGCCTTGGCATCCTCGCGCAGCTTCTCCTGGGTCGCAATCGCGGGGATGATCACCCCAGCCTCCAACTGGGCTTTAACCATTTCGATGCGCTCTTTCTCGGCCTCAATGCGGGCCACGACGCCCGCCACCTCTGACTCTGCATTGCGGCTCGCCTCCTGGACGCCGACTGCACTGCGCTGACGCTCTTCGGCCAGGCGAACTTTGGTCTCCGCCTCAACTCTTTGACGCTCGTTCTCCAACTCCCGCACCGTCACGTCGGCCCGGCGCGCTTCCTGCTCTTCCTTGGCCGTAGCCCTGGCTTCCGCCTGGGCCACCCGGGATTGGGTATCCGCGTTGGCCGTCTGTACCCGCTTGAGTAAGGCGATATAGAGGTCGGGCTCTTCTACCCCATCCAGCCGATGATCGTCCACGTCGGCAATGTTCATGGTCGTGATCTCCAAGCCAATGCCCTCCAGGTCCATTTTGCAAACCTGAAGCATATTTTGGATCAGGCGCTCTTTTTGGCTCATGACCTCTTCAGGCGTCATGGCGGCAATGGAGTCGCGCAAGTGGCCCTCGATAATGGAGGTGGCAATGTCGTTGAGATTGGACCAGTCATCAGTCATGTGCAGGATGCGCTTGACTGCGTTGGTGAGACCCCGGGCCGATTTGGCGACGGCAAAGCTGACCGTGGCCCGCACCGTCAGGGGCACGATCCCTTTGGCGATGGCTGATTCCACCACCACCGTCGTGGTCTGAGGCGTCAGGTCCATGGTGCTGAAGCGGTTGATGAGGGGAAGGACGAAGACCCGGCCGCCCCGGTAGGTGCGGAAGGAGCCGCCCCGCCCGTGGACCACGCCCAACTGGCTGGGCGGTATCAGTTTCATTTTGGCAATCAACTGAATCGCCAGCGTGACGATGATCAGAAAGAGCAAAACCGCAATAAAGATAGTCATCTTCTTTTCCTCGCAATCAACCGGATAGCGGACCAATGAGCCGAGCGACGTACCTGTGCAGATGATTAAAGCGAATTGCGTCGCTGAATGCAAGCCCGATGAAATCTGCAATCGCACTGCTCTATTGTATGCGCTTTTACGTCCCCCAGCATGCCATCCGTATGACGATAAGCTGACGCTGTGAAAATTTCGCCTTGCAATGGATCTCGTTGCTGAGTTGGGTGGTGGGAAATTGACGGGCTATGTCGAGAGCTACGGCATCTGCCAGGCCGTAAAAGTGGTGCGGTGAGGCTAGTAGATGACGGACCCGACAACCGTCGGGTCCGTCATCTACTAGCCCTCAATTCTACTTGTCATACGCGTCCGCGGTGATCTTCACCATCTGTGCATAGCTGTCTGCATCCAGCGCCGCGCCGCCGATGAGCGCACCGTCAATATCCGGCTGCTGCATGATTTCGTCAATGTTGCCGGGCTTGGTGCTGCCGCCATAAAGAACCCGGGTCTGCTGGGCCACATCATCCCCGTAGGCGTCGGCCACCGCCGCGCGCACCACGCCGCCGCAGATATCCTGGGCCTGTTGCGCGGTGGCGGCGAGCCCCGTGCCGATGGCCCAGATGGGCTCATAGGCAATGACTAATCCTGCGACCTGTTCAGGCGACAGATCGGCCAATGCCGCACGAACCTGACCGCCCACGAAATCCGCGGTTTCCCCCGCCTGATTCTGCTCCAGGCTTTCGCCTACGCAGACGATGGGCTTCAGCCCCGCGGCTAAGGCGGCCTTGGTCTTCTTGTTGACCGTTTCGTCGGTTTCGGCGAAATACTCGCGCCGTTCGCTATGGCCGATGATCACATAGGCGGCGAGATCTTCGAGCATGGCCGCGCTCACCTCGCCGGTATAGGCGCCGCTCGCTTCCCAGTGCATGTTTTGCGCGCCGACGGCCACATCCGAGCCGCTCAGCGTAATGTTGACCGCGGGCAGACAAACAAAGGTCGGACAGACGACCTTGTCAACGCTGTACACATTCCCGACTGCATCCCGAATCGATGCCGCCAAATCAACCGCTTCACCGATGGTTTTGTTCATCTTCCAATTGCCTGCCATCATAGGCTTGCGCATGCGAAACTCCTTTATGGGCTTGTTTAACGATGAATATTATGATTGAAGATTAAAGATTGGAGATTGGAGATTGAAATGCGGCGCGCTCATAATGAGACGAGCATTTGCATTGAGAGGGTCTCGATGCCCAATCTTCAATCTTCAATCTTTAATCTTCTACTTCTTCCTCCGGCGCGTGAAATTTCTCCACCTCGGCCGCGTATTCGGCTTCGTCCAGCCAGCGGCCGCCCTGCACGGCATGTTCCGTCAGGCGCCGATTCTTGTCCAGCCAAAGTTCTACTTCCAGCTGATCAAAGCAGCGCTTCTCGCCCGCGGTTTGAACGACCTTGCGCACATAGTAGCCGTCGCCCTCTTCTACTCGACTCAGCTCGTTGTGGAGATCGACGCGTATAGCCACCGGCTCCCGACAACGTCGGCTTAGGGCATAAACGGTCAGAAAGCGATTTTCATCTCCCCTGTTCCCGCTGATGAGATTGGCCAGGCGTTTCATGAAGCTCATGGGGCAAATCCTCAATCCCGATCATTCAATGCAGCTACGCCCGGCAATTCCTTCCCTTCCAGGAATTCCAGGCTGGCTCCGCCGCCGGTACTCACGTGGGACATCTCAGCATCCAGTCCGGCCTGGCGCACCGCGGCCGCGCTGTCGCCGCCGCCGATGATGGTGACGGCATCGGTCAATTCACCCAGCTTTTCGGCAATCGCAACCGTTCCCTGGGCGAAAACGGGAAATTCAAAGACGCCCATGGGGCCGTTCCAGACCACGGTCCTGGCCCCGGACAGCCAGTTGGCAAAGTGGGCGACGGTGGCCGGACCGATGTCCAGCGCCATCCATTCGGCCGGCACGTCTTCGATACTGACAACCTTGTTTTCTGCATCGGCAGCAAACTGATTGGCTACCCGCAGGTCTACCGGCAGCCGGATGATTTCCGCGCCCTTCTCCATGAGTTCGGCTGCCGTGCCGATGGCGTCGGTTTCGACCAGGCTATTGCCCATGTCATAGCCCTGGGAGACCAGGAAGGTATTGGCCATGCCGCCGCCGATGAGGATCGTGTCCACCTTGGTGAGCAGCGCCTCGATCACGGCGATCTTGTCCGATACCTTGGCCCCGCCCAGGATGGCGATGAAAGGCATTTGGGGGTTTTCCAACGCGCCGCCCAGGTAGTCCAGCTCCTTCTGCATGAGGAAGCCGGCTACCGCGGGCAGGTAATCGGCTACGCCGGCCGTGCTGGCGTGGGCGCGGTGCGCGCTGCCGAAGGCGTCATTGACGTAGACGTCGCCTAACTTGGCCAGTTCAGCAGCCATGGCCGGATCGTTCTTCTTCTCCCGCGCGTCAAAGCGCGTGTTTTCCAGCACCAGCACCTGGCCCGGCTCCAACTCGGCTACGGCCGCTTCCGCGGCCGGACCCGTGGTCGTGGGGCAGAATGTTACCGGCGCGTCAATGAGCGTAGCCAGGTGATCGGCCGTGACTTTGAGGCTGAATACAGGATCCGGTTCACCCTTGGGGCGGCCCAGATGGCTCATGAGGACGACGGCTGCACCGTTATCCAGCAGGTACTGGATGGTGGGCAGGGCGGCCTGAATGCGGGCGTCATCCGTGATGCGGCCGTTATCCAGCGGTACGTTGAAATCGACGCGTACCAGCGCTGTTTTGCCCTGCCAATCGATATCTTTGACCGTTTTTTTGTTCATAAGTGGCTCTCCGATTCAATCTCCCAATCGTATAATCGCCCACTCTCCGGATAACAGATGAGATTGGGCGGGAGCGGAATTAGGCAGATTTTTTGTTATAAAAAAGCGTGAAACGTGAAACGGAATTGCAATGGACGCCTTTGGCGCTCTGGTTCATTGCCCTTTCCGCAGCACGTTTCACGCTCTGGTTAGCGTAGGTTTCGTCCGCTATGCAGCCGGCTTACAGCTCCATAACGCGTTCGGCCAGGTCAGCCGTGCGGTTGGAGTAGCCCCACTCGTTGTCGTACCACATGGTCACCTTCACCATGTTGCCGCCGATGACCTTGGTGTTGCCCGAGTCAAAGATGGAGCTATGGGGATTGTGAACGATGTCGCTGCTGACAATGGGATCGGTCACGTATTCGATGATGCCCTTGTAGGCGCCTTCGGCCGCTTCCTTGACCGCTTGGTTGACTTCTTCGGCCGTTACGTCGCGCTCTAACTCAACCGTCAAATCGGTGATGGAGCCTGTGGGCACGGGCACGCGCAGGGCGTAGCCGTCCAGCTTGCCGTTGAGGTCGGGCAGCACCTTGCCCACGGCTACGGCCGCGCCGGTGCTGGTGGGGATGATATTGACGGCCGCGGCGCGGGAGCGATGGAGGTCCTTATGGACCTGATCCAGCACGTTCTGGTCGTTGGTGTAGCCGTGGACGGTGACCATCAGACCCTTGACGATCCCGAACTTCTCATTCAGCACCTTGGCCACGGGCGCCAGGCTGTTGGTGGTGCAGGAAGCATTGGAGATGCAGACGTCGCTGGAGTCCAGCACGTGATCGTTGACGCCCAGCACGACGGTCTCGGCATTGCCCTTGGCGGGCGCGGAAATAATGACCTTCTTGGCGCCGGCTTCCAGATGGCTGTCGTAACCGGGTTTGTCTGCGGTGGCGTTGTTGGTGAAGATGCCTGTGGACTCGATGACCACGTCAATGTTCATCTCGCCCCACGGCAGGTCGGCCGGATTGCGTTCGGACGTGACCGTGACTTCCTTGCCGTTCACGATAAGACTGCTGTCGCCGACTTCCACCGTGCCGGGGAAGCGTCCCTGAGTCGAATCGTACTTGAGCAGATAGGCCAGCGTTTCGGGCGAGGCCAGGTCATTGATGGCAGCGACATCGAAGCGATCCGGCTGTTCCGCCATGACGCGGAAGACCAGACGGCCGATGCGACCAAAACCATTGATTGCGACACGAGTAGCCATTGAGTTCTCCTTTAGGTTTAGATTGTACTTTTGGAATTGCCTGTAGATTTTCAGTCTTTTCGCTGAATACCGACTTAAGACATAAAGGCGTGAGTAGGCGTTCGTCACCCTTTAATAGTCGAGCTGTAACAGTCGAGGACGAACCGTCATCGCGCATTGTGTATTGTATCACAGATTGCAGGGAAAAGGTATTGTCGTTGTCCAACAAAAATTTACGCTCGCGGCTCTTTTCCCGCCAAAGAGGATTCCGCTCCTCCCTCTTTTTGCAGACGGGCATAGACTTCCATCAGGCGGGCTGCAACCTTGGCGGGGTCGTGATGGGACGGGAAGCGCTCGCTGATGAGATCGGCGCTAAAGAGGCGGTAGGCAAGGGGCTCTTCCGCCCCCGGCAGCGTGACCCATTGCCCGCCGGGATAGGGCGGACGCTCACTGTCGTAGGCGTTATTCGCCAGCACGGTTGTGAAAATATTGCCCGCATGGAGACGCATGTGGCGCATGTGGTCGGAGACGGTGAAATCGTCCGTTTCTCCCGGCTGGGTGGCCACGTTGCAGACATAAATGCTGGGCGCAGATGCCGCGGCGATCGCGTCCCGCACCTCAGGCACCAGCAGGTTTGGCATAACGCTGGTAAAAAAGCTGCCCGGTCCGGCTACAATGAGATCGGCCTGTAGAATCGCCTGGACCACGGCAGGATAGGCGCGTACTGCATCCGGCTTGAGGAAAACCCGCAAAATCCGGCCGCCCGCTTCGGGAATGTTGCTCTCACCCTCCACAATGATCCATTCTTCCCTCGCTCCGCCTTCGCCCGACAGCGGACGCGCGATCTCGGCGCAGAGGGTCACGTGTTCCAGCGTGCTGGGCAGGATGCGACCGCGCACGGCCAGCACCCGGCTGCTCTCGGCAATGCCCGCTTCAAAGCTGCCGCTGACCGCGGCCATGGTGGCGATAAAGAGATTGCCGAAGCTGTGGCCGGCCAATTCGCTTATGCCGGCCACATCACCCGCAGCAAAACGATACTGGAAGAGGCGGGTCATGAGTTCTTCCGCCTCGCTTAACGCGGCGATGTTGTTGCGGAAGTCCCCCGGCGGCAGCATGCCCATCTGCCGCCGCAGGCGCCCGCTGCTGCCGCCGTCGTCCGCTACGGTGACGATGGCCGTAATGTCGTCTGTGTAGGCGCGCAGGCCGCGCAGAAGTTGCGGCATGCCCGTACCGCCGCCGATGGCCACAATCTTGAGCGGCATTTCCGGCGGATGCGAACGCGCCAGCAGAGTTTTTACCACTTCCCGGTTGTCCGGTCTCGGCGTGTCGGGCGCCACCGTGCGTACCGCCACGTCGATGAGCGTTCGGTTAAGGGCCAGAAAGCCGCCCGCGACCAGCAGCCCGCCCCCGATAAACAAGAAGCCGATAACGGGCCAAATGGAGGGCGAGCGCCACAAAAAGAGCCATGCGGCAAAGCCCCGCGCGGCCAGCATAAGCGCCAGGCTGAAGCCGATTAGCAACGTGCCGATCAACATGAGCAGCAGCCAGCGTTTGACGCCCAAGCCCGGCCGCAGGGCCTGTCCTAATGCGATTTTCAGCTTGGTGAAAAAAATTCGGCGATTCGTCATTTGCAGGCATTATAGAAAAAGCCGTCCAGCCTGTACAATGAAGCGGTCTATTGTTGCTCTTACGCCCTTGTTTTTGCTTGTAACCCATGATGCTACTCCGCTTCACGTCAGCCAATTCCTCCTGCAAAATCGGCCGTCCGGCGCGTCGTCATATCCGGGCGTGGCTTTGGATAATTCTTGCCGGCAGTCTGTTGCTGATGAGCGCGTGCAGCCGCGCCGAAGACGCGTCAGAACCGAATATTGACCAGATTTTGCCTATTAATTGGGGATTTGTCCTGGGCAACGCATCACGCTTCTCCCTCGCGTCGTCCAGCAAATGGGAACCGGTTAATATTGACGGCGACGGTGAGTCGGAGCATCTTTTGCTCTACGCTTACGGCATCCGCAATTTGGACTTTTCCGAAGAGACGCTCAACACTGAGCGGCCGGATCCCATCGCCGGCGCGTCGGTGGGCGCAATGATTGTGGATGTTCAGGAGTCTTCCGAAAACGTCGTGGGTTCGCCGGCCCTGGCCACACCTCTTCAGCCTTCCGCCACGTTTGTTCCCTACCGGGTGGCTCCTTCCTATCTGCTTTCGCCCAATACCGGACCGGTGGGCGTATATCGCGGGGCAGACAAAATTCAGTATTTTCAATACGCGACGGATGCCGACGGCTTATGCGCCAATCCGGGAGGCGACCCAAACGAGTTGGCGCTGTACGACTCGGGGCAAACGCTCACGTTTGCCTGGTGGCGCGATGCCTATTTGGGCTATGGCGCGACGCAACTGCATGCTCCCGGCGGCTTTCGCAACGTGACGGTCCTGGGCAACGGCGACCCTGTTAGTATGGCGCTCAACGAGCTTAACCAGCCGATCGGGGCCATCGATCTCCTCTATCCCCTGGCCCAGCCGGAGAACCCGCTGGATGCCCGGGTGGAGGGCGGCTTTGCCGATCTCCAGCGCAGCCGCCTTTGTCGCGTACGTCGCTTTTATCGCCAACCGGCAAGTTCAACTGAAGCAGGGGCCTATCGCGCCGATATTCACTTTGTAGATGATGATTTAGGCATCCAATTTTGTCGCAGCGATGAACAGGATCCTTTCTTTCCTGAAGCTGTCGTTATGCAGTCTCTGACCGCAGAGGAACCCTTGGTGCGTACGCTATCCATCTCGCCCCGCCTGGACATATCCCAGGTCCAGCTCATTACCAGCACCATGGAGCTGCTGGATCAGACCCAAACCCGCCCTCTCAAAACCTGCGGTAATGCTGATGCGAACGTGTCGCTGCCCCGTTACCGCATCTCTGACCTGGTGACCCGCGCCGCGCTGGAATACGGCGATCCGTACCGCCTGAACCGCGCCCCGAATCAGGCGGATATCTCTCGCCTGTTGAGCTTCGTGTGCGCTGAGATTACGCCCATTGACGTGACGTCGGGGGAAGCGACAACGGAAGGCAAACACTTTCTCTTCTTTTCCCTGGAACACGAGCCGCCCGCCTCCATAGAGGTGAACGGGAAAACAATCCACCTGCCGGATCGTTTTGTGATTGTTGACATGGAGAATGCTAACGATTGGGGCCAGAGCGACTGCAAATCCATCATCGCCCAAAATACGCCGGAGGTCGGCGCGCCATGATCGCCCGTCGGCGTTCCGGCTCTTCTTCCGCCGAGCTGCGCGCCGCGCTCTCCGGGGGAGAAGGCGAGCAGACCGCCTTTATGACGGCCCGGGCCTCGACTGCAAACGTGGCTGAAACCTTGGCCGCGCTGGCTAACGCCAATGGCGGGCTGCTTTTCGCGGGCGTTACCTCTGCGGGCAAGATTCAGGCCCGGAATGACGCCAATGCCCTGCGCGATAAGATCACCGAGGCCGGCCTCTTGACCGCGCCGCCTCTCATTCTGCCCGCGCCCCGGCGCATCGTCATTGATGATGCCGAATTGGCCGTGGTGGAAGTACCCAGCGGCTTGCCCCATATTTACAGCCTGCGCGGCGCATATTTTACGCGTACGGGCAAACACAATCGCCCCTTAACGACGCCGGAACTGCGCCGCCTGCTTCTGGAGCGGGGCGAAGCAGGCTTTGAGGAGCAACTCGTTCCCGAGGCGACGTTGGATGTGCTGGATGACCGCCTGGTGGATGACTACCTGGAGCACATCGCCCTGGCCCCGGACGAAGGGCCGATTCAGGCGCTCATGGCCCGGGGCTGCGTGGACTATCGGACCGACCGGACCGATCGAGGCGGACGTCCCGGCGCCGCCGACGTCGCGCCCACTGTGGCCGGCCTGCTGCTTTTCGGACGTAATCCCCAGCAGTTTGTGCGCAGCGCGGAAATCATCTGCGTACGCTATGCCGGTAAGCGCATGAGCGATGAATTCGTGCGCCAGGATATTACCGGCCCTCTGCGGGAACAAGTGCGCCAGGCAGAATCGTTTGTCAGCAGCAACATGCGTCGGGGTATGCGCATCACCGGCATGACGCGTGAGGAGACGACCGAATATCCTCCGGCCGTGGTGCGCGAAGCCATCGTCAACGCCGTGGCCCATCGGGATTACAGCATCCGCGGCGAGGGAATCCGCCTGCTCATGTTTGCCGATCGACTGGAGGTCTATAGCCCCGGCCGTTTGCCCGGCCACGTGACGCTGGATAACCTCAAAGACGAGCGCTATAGCCGTAATGAGGCCGTCGTTGCCGTGCTCAGCGATTTGGGCTATATTGAGCGTTTGGGCTACGGCATCGATCGCATGTTGGCGACCATGGAAGAGGCCGGGCTCCAGCCGCCTATTTTTGCTGAAACGGCGGCGGGGTTCCAGGTGACGCTCTACTCTGCAACCGAGGAGTTGGTCAGCTCCCAGCCTCAGGAACAGCCGTGGCCCCACGGGTTTCTCAATCCGCGTCAGGAGGCGGCTATGGCCTTTCTCAGCGAGCACGGCCGCATTACCAACAGCGATTACCAAGCGTTGACGCCCGATGTCAGCGCTGAAACTATTCGCCGGGATCTGGCCGATCTGGTAGACAAGAACATCCTTCTGCGCATCGGCGAGAAGCGGGCGACGTACTATATTTTGAAGTGAAGCAGGAATGTTGATTGGGAATGAGAGAGTGGAAAATGATGAATGAGAAAGAAGGAATAAGAAATGGCGTATGTCACATGAGGCAAGCTCATTCCTCATTCCTCATTCCTCATTCCTCATTAGTTCTCCGGAGTCTTTATGCGTTCAGTTTCTATTGTGGGAATTGGTCAATCGGACGTGGGCGAGTTGTGGAATCGTTCGGCGCGGGAGATTGCCTATGATGCCGTCTCCGCGGCCATGGCCGAGGCGAATATTGAGACGGCTGACGCCCTCTTCGTGGGCAACATGCTCAGCGGCGTGCTGCTGGATCAGGAGCACCTGGCTACGCTTATCGCCGATTATTGCGGTTTGACGGGGATTGAGGCGACCAAGATTGAAGCGGCGTGCGGCAGCGGCGCGGCCGCGCTGCGCATCGGCGCCATGGCCGTTGCCAGCGGTTATCACGATGTGGTCATCGTAGCCGGGCTGGAAAAGATGACCGACACGGTGGGCAAGGATACGACGGCGGGACTGGCCACCGCGGCCGATGCCGAGTATGAGGCGCTTCACGGCCTCAGCTTTGTGGGGCTCAATGCCCTCATCATGCAGCGCTACCTGTACGAATATAATGTGCCCCTGGACGCGTTTGCCGGCTTCAGCATCAACGCCCATCGCAACGGCGTCAACAATCCCCGGGCCATGTTTCAGCGCGCGATCACGCTGAACGACTACCTGGGGGCGCCGGTTGTGGCGACACCCATCAACATTATGGACAGCAGCCCCGTCTGTGACGGCGCGGCTGCGGTCATTCTGGTCCCTAGCGAACGGGCCCATGAATTCACCACCGGCCACCATCGGGGCGCCGTGCAGATTCTTGCCGGCGCCGGCGCCACAGATACCCTGGCCGTCCACGATCGCCGGGATCCTCTTTTTCTTCAGGCCGCGTACGACAGCAGCCAAAAGGCCTATGGGCAGGCGGGCGTCCGGCCGGAAGATTTAGACCTTTTCGAGGTCCATGACGCCTTCACCATTATGAGCGCGTTGAGCCTGGAGGCCACCGGCTTCGCCCGGCGCGGCGAAGGTTGGCGTATGGCCCAGGATGACGAAATCGGCATCAACGGGCGCATCCCCATCAGCACCATGGGCGGCCTTAAAAGCCGAGGGCATCCCGTGGGCGCAACCGGCGTTTATCAGATCACGGAAATAGTGCAGCAACTCACGGGGACGGCGGGAGCCAATCAGGTGGCCAATGCCCGCCTGGCCATGGCTCAGAACATCGGCGGCAGCGGCGCCACCATCATTACGCATATCCTGGGAAGCTGACATCCTTCGGCATATTTTGTACAAACTATACTCAATTGTTGAATTTTTGCCTCTAAAAAGCTGTCAAAAGCTATCAAATCCCTCCCAACGCCGGTCAGATAGGAATTGAGAGTCCATATCTGCTACGCTGTACGTCGTACGTTGACCGCATGGCAACCCTGTCGCGTTCCGTGCGTACAAGTATCAAATCATTTCGGCGAATAAGGAGTTTTTGTATGGCTGTTCCAACACTGTGGCGAACCAAGCAGCAGCGTTATAATTTGATGGGCGAGAAGTGTCCGAGTTGCGCCGGCGCTGTTTTTCCGCCGCGCAAGGTTTGTCCCCATTGCGGCGATACCATGACGGATGAGCACGTCAGTGGGCATGAGACGACTGGCTCATTTGTCTTTCACCTGCCCAATTTCGCCTCCCACCGACAGCTCTCACGCGTGGCCGGAGACGACTAGGCTTTATGACAGATGTACGGCATCCAGAGACGCTGCCTCATCCCCATCGACTGACGGGACGGGGGGAGGTCTATAGTTTCACCACCATGTACAGCGTGCCCCAGGGATATGAAGCGCAGAAGCCCTACACCGTAGCCCTGATCAAGCTGGATGACGGTCCGGTGATCAGCGCTCAGCTTACCGATGTGGAGGCGGAAGACATCCGCATCGGCCAACGCGTCGAGATGGTGACGCGTAAGCTGCGGGAAGACGGCGCCGAAGGCCAGATCGTTTACGGCTATAAGTTCCGCCCGATAATGGCCCGGTGAGGGAGTAGACGATAAAACACGGCGATGCGGCCTGACAATGAAACCGAATAATCAAACCGGATAATCAAAGATGAATGCACAAAGGTCACCAATAACGGTGACTTTTTTGTTGCGGCCTTTTTTGGGCTAATATATTCAGGCACTCGCTTCATCATCCCGACTCGTTCTCCATTTTCCGCGCACCGGCTTGCTATGACCAAAGGAGTAATCATGCTGCGCCGATTTTTGGTTTTATCTACCCTTGCCCTTGTGCTGATTTTGCCGGCCGCGTGCGCTGCGCCCGCTGCGGATAGCGAAAATGCCGCGGCCGCAGAGGCGCCGGCCGCGGAGGAAGCGGCGGGCCAGGATGTGGAGGGCGCGCCCCAGCCGGAACCGGCGGAGGGACTGGATGATCCAAGTTCCGAATCGAGCGCAACCAATGCCGTCCCCATCTACAACTCCTGGGACGAGGTGCTGAACGCGGCCCAGGGTACAACCGTCACCTGGTCTCTGTGGGGCGGCTCGGAGACCATCAACGCGCATGTAGATGAGTTCATCGGCCAATCGCTGCTGGAACAATACGGCGTCACGCTGGAACGAGCGCCGCTGGACAATACGGCCGACGCCGTTAACCAGGTTTTGAACGAAAAAGCCGCCGGGCGGGAGAGCAGCGGCAGCATTGATGCCATCTGGATCAACGGGGATAATTTCCGCGCGCTGAAGGACGCCGGCGCGCTCTACGGCCCCTTCGTCGCAATCCTGCCCAACGCCGGGCTGGTGGATTGGCGCAACGCCGCGGTGGGCTACGACTTCGGCGTGGCGGTGGACGGCTACGAGTCGCCCTGGGCCGGTTTTCAGTGGGTGCTGGAGTACAACCGCGCCACGGTAGGCGACAACCCGCCCCGCACCTTTGACGATCTGCGCACGTGGATCGAGGAAAACCCCGGTCGCTTTACCTATCCCGCTCCGCCCAATCACGTGGGCGCAGCCTTTGTGCGCCAGCTTTTTTACTGGGCCGCGGGATCGTCCGAGCCCTTTCTGGGCGAATTTGATCAAGCCGTCTTTAATGAATACGCGCCCGTGGTATGGGAATATCTGAACGCCATTGAGCCTAATCTCTGGCGCGGCGGCCAGACCTATCCGGATCCGGCGACGATGACCGAACTCCTGGCCAATCAGGCGATCGACTTCAATATGGAATACGATTCCAGCCGCGCGTCTACTTACATCCGCGAGGGCCTTTATCCCGACGCCATCCGCACGACAGTGCTGGAGAGCGGTACGTTGGCCAATGTCAGTTATATCGCCATACCCTATAACGCGTCCAACCCCGCGGGCGCGCTGGTGTTGGCCAATTATCTGCTCTCGCCCGAGTACCAAACGGCCATTACCGATCCCGAAATATTGGGCTGGAAGATGGTTATTGATCCGACGCGGCTCAGCGAGGCTGAGCAGGCTGCCCTGGCCGAAACGACCCGAGGCGTGGCTACCCTCTCCGCAGATGCGCTCAGCAGCGCAGCCCTGCCTGAAATGAACGCTGACTGGCTTCCGGCCATTAAGCGCGGCTGGGAAGAGAACGTCCTTCAACGTTAGGCGTCAGTTCTTTCTGGAAACCGGCGGCGGATTGGGCGGAAAAATCGTCCGCCTTGCTCTTTGATCGCGACGCCGCCGTCCCCGTACGCACTACACCTTAACCGAATATTTACGACTCCTTGGCGTTGCGTTAATTTAGCGCGCTATAATGGGGAAATGGGAGATTCGGTGCAGTCAATCGGGAAATGGTTTTCGCAACTTTGGGGCAGCCACAGGTCTAAATTCTGTTGTTTGTCGGGATTATTTTAAGACGCTTGTTGCTTTGGCGTCTTTAGGCTATACTAGCCCCCTCCCTGTTACTCCTTTTGTTAATCGTTAGCCAACTCTTTTCGAGCGGGAAGTTTTTTGTATGGAATATTATCAGGGTTGTCTGATCGACCATGTCCACCTACGGATCGCCGATGTGGAGGAGAGTAGGCGCTTGTATCAAGCTGTCTTTTTAACCGTCGATGACCCCAATCCCCGAAGCTATTTGCCATAATGAGCCAAGCAACACATTCCACTTCCGTGACGTCAACCCCGGCCCCGTCTGCCGCGCGTCGCCGCAAGCGTATTCTGAGCGCGCTGGAGGGCTACCTGTATCTGGCTCCCACGCTGATCGGGCTGGCGCTTTTCGTTTACATTCCCATTTTTACGTCGTTTCGCCTAAGCCTCAACCGCATCGCGCCCTTCGGCAACCGCATGCGCTTTGTAGGTTTTGAGAATTACGTCAACCTCCTCACCGATTCTGATTATTGGAACAGCGTGCGCATTACCCTGCTTTTTGTGTTGGGGACGGTGCCGACGGGGATATTTCTGGCTGTGGTGCTGGCGATTTTACTATCGTATCCCGTCGCACATTTGAAGTCTCTGCACCGCACCCTCATCTTTGTCCCTGTGATCATCAGCAGCGCGGTGGCGGGCGTACTCTTCCGCTGGCTTTTCCACCCGGTGGTCGGCTATCTGAATTTCTGGATGGTGCAGGCGGGCTTCTTCGACAGCATGAAGGATGCGCCCAACTGGCTGGCCTCCAAGAACTGGGCCCTGCTGGCGGTGATCATCGCTACGACCTGGCGCCAGCTCGGCTTCAACGTGATTATTGCGCTGGCCGGCGTCCAAAACATCGACGAGACCTTTTACGATGCTTCCAAAGTTGACGGCGCGGGCACGCTTCAGCGACTGCGCCATATTACCCTGCCGCTCCTCTCGCCTACCCTCTTTTTCCTGCTCATCATCAACGTGATTTACAGCTTCCAGGCATTCGGCGAGATCCACGTCCTGACCGAGGGCGGACCGGGCCGGGCTACAACCACTTTGGTCTATTCTATCTTCTACGATGCGTTCGTGGGCACGCCCCAGCGGGGAATTGCCTCGGCCCAGGCCTACATTTTGGCCGTCATGGTGGTGGTTATGTCCTATATCAACTTTGCCGTGGTCAACCGACGGGTGCACTATCAATAATGACCATCACAACGGAACGTTCCGCATCGACCAGGCGTCGCTTTCAATACGGCGACCTCATCGTTCATATCCTGCTTCTCAGCCTGGGGATATTGATCGCCCTGCCGATTTTTATCGGCTTCTTTACCAGCTTCAAGCAGCCCACCCAGGTGATGACCTTCCCGCCCCAACTCATCCCCCGAGATTGGACGCTGGCGAATTATCGGGTGGCGCTGGAAGTAACGCCCTTTGGTCGCTACCTGCTCAACAGTACGATCCAGTCCGGCATCATCATGATTGGGCAGGTGCTCTTTAGCGTGCTGGCCGCGTATGCCTTCGCTCTGCTGGATTTCCCCGGGCGCAACCTGCTCTTTTATCTGGTGCTGGGCAGCTTGATGATCCCTTTTGAACTGGTCTTTATTCCCAATTTTCAACTGGTTTCCAGCCTGAATTGGGGGGATACCTACGCGGGTTTGACCGTACCCTTTCTGGCCAGCGCCTTTGGCGTCTTTATGCTGCGTCAGTTTTTCCTCACCGTGCCCAAGGAGTATCGGGACTCGTCCAAAATTGACGGCGCGGGCAACTGGCGCTATCTCTGGCAAATTCTCGTGCCGTTGAGCAAAGGGGCCATCGGCGCTTTTGCGATCTTTGCTTTTCTCAGCGCCTGGAATCAATATCTGTGGCCGCTTATCATCACCAACTCGGTCAAGATGCGCACGCTCCAAATCGGCATTCGCTTTTTTATGACCCAACTGGACCGGGGCAGCGACTGGGGAGCGGTTATGGCCGGCTCCATGATCGCGATTGTGCCCGCGCTGATCGTCTTTTTGCTGGCCCAGAAGCAGCTTGTGCGGGGCATCGCCATGTCTGGTCTGAAGGGATAAAATCATTGCGTTGTGATCAACGGCGTGCAAGCGCCGTTTTTCAAATCTTGTCTATGGGCTCGTCTGTCTCAATCACTATCTCAACCACAAAGGAGAATTTTGTGAAACGATTCGCAACCACCCTTACCCTCCTCTTGATTTTTATGCTGGTTTTCGCCGCCTGCGCCGCACCGGTCGCGGCGCCGGAAGGCGACGCGGCAGCAACCGAAGCGCCGGCGGAAGAGGCGGCCGATGCCGGCGCCGCTGACGCGGCAGCCGACGGTGATGTTATCACGCTGGAGTTCTGGCACGCCATGAGCGGCAACCTGAACGATCTGGTTGACGAACTGGTCGCTCGCTTCAACGACAGCCAGGACGGGATCGTCGTCAACGCAACTTATCAGGGAAGCTACGATGATACCTACAATGCGCTGCTGGCTGCTTTCGATGCAGGTGGCGCGCCCAATATCGTCCAAAACTTTGACCTGGCCTCCCAGACCATGATCGATACCGGCCGTTTGGTTCCCGCCTGGCAGCTCATGGAAGCTGACGGTTATGATGCAAGCGTCTTTGTTGACGCCGTGCGCGATTACTATTCCGATGAGAACGGCATGGTCGGCATGGCCTTCAACAGCAGCACGCCGCTGGTCTACTACAACGCCGATATGCTGGCCGCCGCCGGCGTGGAAATGCCCGAGGGCAGCATGTCCTTCAGCGAGTTCAAAGCCCTGTGCGACCAGATCCTGGCTGCCGACGATGCGCCGCCTTACTGCGTCACCTTCGGGCAGGTCGGCTGGTACTTTGAGGAGATCCTGGCCAATAGCGGTGGTCTCTACTTCAACGAGAACAACGGTCGTACCGGTCGCCCCACGGAAGTTGTGTTCAACCAGGAGCAGGGTGTCGAGGTCTTCTCCTTCCTGACCGGGCTCATCTCCGAGGGCTATGCGCCGAACCTGGGCAATACCTGGACCGATACGGACAGCACCTTCCTCACCCAACAGGCTGCTATAATTTTTGACTCTACGTCGGATGTCTCCATCATCCAGAACAGCGAGTTCCAGGTTGACACGACCTACATTCCCCATTCCGACAGCAGCGATCGCAACGGCGTCGTCATTGGCGGCGCGGCCCTGTGGCTGATCGACTCGGGTGATGAAGCAGTGAACAATGCGGCCTGGCAGTTCATGAAGTTCCTGGCTGAACCGGCCCAGCAGATCACCTGGCATACGGGTTCGGGCTACTTCCCGGTGCGCAAGGACGTGCAGGAGAGCGAAGAGATTCAGACCTTCTGGGCCGAGAATCCCAACTTCCAGACGGCAGTGGACCAGCTGTTCACCACGCCTACCACGCTGGATGACGGCACGCCCAATTACGCCGTGCTGGGCGGCCGCGCCGGTCCCTTCCCGGCCATCCGTCGCCTGATTGTAGAGGCCTATAGTCGTGTGCTGAACGACGGCCTTTCGCCCCAGGAAGCCCTGGACGAGGCCGCGGAAAAGGCCAACGATGAGCTGGCCAACTACAACGCCTTCTTCGAATAAGCCGCTGCAATAAAGTGGTAAACAGGCATCTGCGGGGCGCCGCCTGACACGTGACGCGTGGATATTGGGGGCGTGAGGCCGTGGCTCTGCCACGGGAGAATGCCTTGCGGCGTTACTCGCATGAAGTTTGCAAAACATGAGCACGATTAGGCATACTGGCTCTAATCGTGCTCATGTTTTTTGATTTTGCAGGACTCGATGGGATTGCAGGGAGCGATCCTCTCTGACAATCGATCTTGAGGAGCAATGCAGAATGAGCGGCCAATACCCCGATCAATCGATCCACTTTCGCGAAACGCAACCCATGAATCGGGTCGCGTGGGTCATGTTTTTCGTCATCGCAATTTGTGCGCTCATGTGGTATACGCTCATCGTGCAGGTTTTTCTTGGCCGCCCCGTGGGGACGAATCCCTCTCCAGACTGGATGGTGTGGCTCTTCTGGCTGATCTTCGGCATTCTTTTTCCCCTGGCTTTCTACTACATGCGCCTGGAGGTGATTGTGGATCCCGCTGCCGTGCAGATCGATTTTCGTCCTATCCTGACGCGCACCATCCCCTTGTCTGATATCGTCGCCGCTGAACCCCGCACCTATGATCCGTTGCGCGAATACGGCGGCTGGGGCATTCGCGGCGTCATGGGCAAAAAGAAGGCCTACACCACCACCGGCCGCGAAGGCGTAGAGCTGACCCTGCGCAGCGGCGAACGGCTGATGATCGGCTCTCAGCATCCCGGGATTTTGGCCGAAACCATCAACAATCTGCGGGAACTATCTCCGGCACTCCCAGGCAGCGGTCCGTAATCGCTCTGTTATTGACGGGCAATTACTAATTTTCGAGCCCCGACTGCACTCGCTGTTATCGATTACGCCGCGTCCCAGCCGCCGTCGGCCGCGATGACCGCGCCGTTGATGTAGCGGGCCTCATCCGAAGCAAGGAAGAGGGCCAATGCCGCAATGTCCTTGGCTTCCAGGTACGCGGGGGCGATGTTGGCAAATTCGCCTGCGCGCTGGGCCCCCGCCGGGTCCAGGCGTTCGGACGGCATGCTCTCGCCGATATTGGTTTGGGTCGCGCCCGGACAAATCGCATTACAGCGAATGCCCCACTTGGCGTACATCCAGGCCGTATTGCGTGTGAGCCCCAGCAGACCGTGCTTGGAGGCCGTGTAGGCCGCGCCGGCCGCGCCGCCGTGCAGCGCCGCGGTAGACGCTACGTTGACGATAGAGCCGCCGCCTTCCGCCAGCATGTATTGCACAGCGCGCCGGCAGGTAAACATGGGCCCGTCCAGGTTGACGCCCATGACTTTGCGCCAGACGTCATCAGACAACTCCCCTACGCCCTGCATGTAGTCCATCACCCCGGCATTGTTGCACAGCACGTTCAGACCGCCGAAGGTTGCAATGGCCTGGTCGATCAGGCTTTCGGCGCTCTGCTGGTTTGAGATATCGCCCTGTACGCCGATGATGGCTCCGCCTTCGCGTTCGATTTGCTCGACTGCGGCCGCGAGACGCTCGCCGTTCCAATCCGCGGCCACGACCTTGGCGCCTTCAGCCGCGAAGCGCGTAGCCATGGCCAAGCCCATGCCGGAGGCAGCTCCGGTGATGACGGTAACTTTGCCCTGCAGTCTCATGTTGAGCTCCTTTTGCCGCTGAAGGTAGAATGTGGGGGTAATCGCTATTCGGTTAGAGAAAAAGCGGGTTAGAGCACACCTACTATAGCGCGCTGGGAACGTCTGTGTCAATCGTCTTTTTTTTGGATTGGAGCCAACCAATTATGACCACCCAAACCGGTTCAACGTATGCCGCCCTGCTGCAAGAGAGCTTCGACCGCTTGCTGGCCCTCTACACCGAACTTTCGCCCCAGGAGGTCGAGCGCGCTGAATTGGGCGACGGTTGGACGCCCAAGACGCTGCTGGCCCATGTGGGCTTTTGGGACGATTTCCAGACTCAACGCATGGAAGAGGCGGTGAAGGGCGTCTCGGCCATGAGGGGCGTTATGTGGCCCGAAGAGGACAACGACGCCCGCATAGCCGCGGACAGCGTCCGCTCCTGGCCGGAAGTGGCGGCGCAAGCGACTGCCGCGCGCCGGCGTATGATCGCGTTTGCCGCCGCTCTGGATGATGACGCCCTCACGCGCGCGTATCCTGAGGGAAAGCGGATGCTTTCCCTCAGCACGTTGCTCACGCATATGGTCCGGCACACGGAAGAGCATGCCGCGCTCTTGCGCGCTTATGGGGCAGATCGAGCGGAGTAGATTTATGCTTGATGATTGGTTATCTTTCGTATGCATGACCGCACTTAACCGTAGCCGTATAAAGCCCGCATCCGACGATTTCAAACAAGCGATGAGGAGGCTTTTCACAGCGTTATGGCGGCTGCCGTTAGGGCGCGGAATCTTGCTCAAACCGGGCAACTGCATTTCTAACCGAATCATCATTTTTGCGAAGTAGTTGCTGCGCTATATCCAAAGATGCGCCGGTTAACAGCATGACCAACGCCGGTTTTATCTGGAAGTCGGTCGTTTTCAAAGTTTGGCGGGCGATTTCGGCGTCTACGTCTGCGGCTTCTTGCAAAATAAGGGCGGCTCGCTGGCGCAACTTGGCGTTTGTAGGGCGAACGTCAACCATCAAGTTGCCGTACACTTTTCCAAGTTGCACCATTGAGGCGGTGGAAAGCATATTCAAGACCATTTTCTGCGCCGTTCCTGCCTTCATCCGGCTTGATCCGGCGATCACTTCCGGCCCTACAACTGGGACAATTGCGATGTCGGCTGCTTGCGCTAATTTTGAATTTGGGTTGCAGGTTAGCCCGATGGTGGCTGCGCCTCGAATTTTTGCCTCGGCGATAGCGCCCAAAGCCCAAGGAGTGTTGCCGCTGGCGGCAATGCCAACCACGGTATCTTTTTTGTTTATGTGAAGCGATTGAACCAACGCTGCACCCGCTTCGGCATTGTCCTCCGCTGACTCAGCAGATTTGCGCAGGGCGCTTTCCCCACCGGCAATGATACCTTGCACCATTTCCGGCGGCGTATTGTAGGTAGGCGGAATCTCTGAGGCGTCCAACACGCCGATGCGTCCGCTGGTTCCCGCCCCGAAGTAAAGCAGCCGTCCGCCTTGTTTGAGGTGGGCCACAATTATATCAACAGCGCCGGCGATTTGGGGCAAGGTTTGGCGCACCGCCTCAGCCACTTTGGCGTCTTCCTCGTTGATGAGGGTGACAATTTCCAGCGATGAGAGGGTGTCAATGGCCGCGGTGCGGGGATTACGCTTTTCAGTAGCAATAACAGGTTGATGTTTCATTAGTTTGTTGCTTCAGATTTAGTATCTAACCAGTGAAGTCGTTGTAATTTGTGCAAGGAAATGGTCAAGCGGACGCGTCGAGACGCTGGGCAAATGGTGGGATGATGACTGTTTCGCTCAGTTTGAGAGCCATGGTGGCAGCCTGACGGCCCAATTCGGTCAGATAGTATTTGTAGCGTCGTTCGACGCGTTTGATGACACCATGAACCCACAATCGTTTAATCAGCCGTGTCACTTGAGCAGCATTGAAATTGCCAAGATGTTGACGCAACGCCCTGTTGGTGAAGCCTTGGATGACAAACTCGTCGCGTAACAAGGCGCGAAGGAGAGAAGCCTCCTCCTCAGAGAGGAGATGGAAGCCCTTGTAGCGACGCTGTTTGACCGTCTTGGTTTCAGTCAAGCTATGCAGTTTCCGGACGCCAATTTCTGGTGTCTCGACGGCAGAGATGAACATCTCGTAACGCCGGTTTGTGGCGACGAGTTGTTCCTGCGGGGCGGTAGGCTGTAGATGCTCTTTCTCATGGGCGCTCACCTGGTCGTGGTTGTGCCGTCTCGATGATGGCATTCGCCTGGTCGAAGCCATCGATCTACAAAAATGCGTTCTCCTGCTGAACAAAGTTGATCCCGTAACGACGCAGTTGGGAAGCCAACCAGTTGTGTCCATTAGAGTAGAACTGTAGCCGAGCTCTTGCGCAATGAGCGCTGCATTCTCACGTATCAGGTCGCGTAGAGGCTGAGCAAATTCCTTGTAGTCGAAGATGCGAATCTGTTCTTTGTAGAGATATTTGGTCATGCCTTTGGCGTAACTCAGCAGTTGCAGATGACCAGCGATCACGATCCGGTCATAGCAATTAGGTACACCATGTATTTGCGCTGCGTATTTCTCGGGGAGTCGTTTCATTGCCTTTCACCCCCAGTTGCTTTGCCTGGGGTCATTCTATTTCAATTAACTCGGACCGGACAAGCCTACCCTTTTTTGGTTCCGGCTTGTCCGGGTTAGGATTACAAAATATATTCCACTGGATCAAGTGCAAGATCAGCAACTAACGGCTAATCTCGGTCTCGCCGCACTTCACAATACAATGCTTGGGGGCGCTCCGCTTTCGGCAGTCGGCGGATAGCTTTGCTTTTGTAGCATTTGTATCGCCAGCCGCGCCGCGCCCAGTGACGGCGGGGTGTCGCTGACAAAAATTTTGGCGTTGGGCGCGACGCTTAGAACGACGTCGCGCAGGGGATTGATGATAAGGTCGCCGGCCTTGAAGACGCTGCCAATCAAGCCTGATTCAAATGCCTGATCGTGCAAACCCAATCTTTGCGCAACCGATACGATATTCAGCCCAATTTCATTTCCGGCGTGGCGGAGAATGTTCTGCGCAACCGCATCTCCTTCTTCAGCTGCCTCCGTCACCAGGGGCGCAAATTTAGCGATGGCTATCTTGCGGTCATCCTCCAATGGGCGATAGATAGCGTAGCGAACTTCTTCGATGGTGGCCAGATTCAAATAAGAGAGCAGATGTTCCTGCAAAATGGTGGCGGGGCCGCGCCCTTCGTAGGCCTTCAAGACGGCAGCCATGCCACTGCGTCCAATGTCAAATCCGCTCCCTTCGTCGCCTACCAGATAGCCCCAACCGCCACCGATAACGGCGTTGCCTTGCGCGTTAACTCCGTAAGCCGAGGAGCCTGTTCCGGCAATGGCGATTATCCCGCATCCATCGGGGATAGCACTCCAAAAAGCTGTCACTACATCACTCACTACAATTATCTTGCTGGTAATGCCCAATCCGGCAACGGTTTCCATAATTAACGTTTGGGCTTCTTGCTTGCCACCACCGGCAATGCCCAGACATATGGCGTCAATGGGGAGTTTGCTTCCGTCGGGAAGCACGCTTCCACGCATAGCCTCGGTGATAGCTTCTTTGAGTGAGATGCACATCCGCTCCGGCGATATTCGGGTTGGGTTAGCAGGACCTCCTTTCCCCCAGGCGAAGACATTTTCGTTTTGGTCGGTCAGAACCGCCTGAGTTTTGGTGCCGCCGGCGTCAACGCCGATTATATATTTGGGCTGGTCAGTCATATTGTCCTTCAGGAAAGGTTTGTCTCATGGTGCGTTATGTGTGTCTTTAATAAAATCCCTGTATCCGTTTAAGCCAGCGAACCAAAGGGTCATGCAATAACTCCATTTGGATAATTAATTGATCGATAAGCTCACGTTTGACGCCGGCCAGAGCCGGATCATCAATCTTGTTTTCAATTTCATATGGATCAGCAAGCATATCGTACAGCTCGCCGCGACTGGAGGCATTGAAGATAAGCTTATGCGTTTTGGTACGCACCATTCTTTGCGGAAAGGCGGAGAAATGAGCGGTACATTCACCGTAAACAAAATCTCTGCTGTCGCTTCCTTCTTCATCTCCGCGTATCAGACCTAAAATGCTTTGTGATTGTCCTTGCATATCGGGCGCTGCGCCGGTCGCTATTTCGGCAAGGGTCGGACAGAGATCATGTAAATAAACAAATTTATCACACACCTGCCCCATTTTTGCATGCTGGGGATGGCGGGCAATCAGCGGAATACGATAACAAGTGTCGTACATAAACTCACCTTTTTCAATCAATTTGTGAGCGCCCATTGCATCGCCGTGATCGGCGGTAAAAATAAGTAACGTGTTATCGTACAAGTCTTTGGTTTGCAGGGCGTTAATCAAGCGACCGATGGCGTCATCAATCATCGTGATGTATCCATAGTAACGGGCAATAATATTTTGCCATTCTGGCCAGGTTAGATTGTGTACGCCCCACATTTTGGAGATATGCTCAAAATGGAGCGGTTTGCCGCTGATGCCGGCAGCAAAGGCTGGGTCTTCCGGGATTGATTGGGGATTGTACATTGAGTAGTACGGTTCGGGAATAACGCACGGGGTATGCGGCCCCCAGAAATTGACCGACATAAAGAAGGGCTTTTCCGGGTTTTGCCTGCTTGTTAAGCGCGTAATAGCTTCATCAACAATAAAAAATGGAATGGCTGCTTCGGCGGGGCCGCTTAATTTACCGTATAATTCCTGTACTCTTAGGTGTGGGTTTTTACCAAAAAAAGATTCAGAAACGGTAGGGGTCTCGAATCCCTTTTCTTGCAACCAGTGGACATAACGATTTTCTTTAGTCGGCGCAGAAGCAAATACAAAATTCTGGTAAACCTTACTGCCTGGAAAGCCGTAGCCGTCGAAATCATGGCCGACAGCCCCGTAATCCGAAGGAACGGTTGACGCTTCGGCATGCCATTTGCCCAGATGAAAATAATCATAACCGGGGATATAGTCAGGTATTTTTTTGATACCCGGCGCGATATTATCTCCATTTTGCCTGGATGAACGTTCGGCATTGATTTGAACCCCATGCGCAACGGGAAACATGCCGGTAAAGAGTGATGCTCTGGCCGGCCCGCAGATAGCAGTAGGGGTGTAAGCGTGCAAAAAACGGACTCCCTCATCGGCTAAACGGTCTATATGGGGAGTTTGCACGATCCTATTGCCATAGCAGCCTAGCGCATTCCAACGATGTTGATCGGTTAGTATGTAGATAACATTTAATGGAGTTGACATAGGTTTTGTCTGGAGCTGTTTAGTAAATCACGGCGGAAATAATAAAACAGTTATTGAAGCGTTCTATCAGGCAAAAATGCGCGTTATTTTTGCCGGGGTATTTACGCCGAACAGCACTGGATTTCTTTTATTTCCCAATCCCCGCGGTCAGGCCAGTGATAATCTGCTTGGTTGCCAGCAAAAATAAAATTATGAGCGGCAGCGTGGTGATGACCAGTCCCGCAAAAAGAGTTGACCAATCGGTCTGAAATTCGCCGAAGAAGCGCGTCATGCCGACAGCCAACGTCCATTTTTCAGTGGAGCGAAGAAGAATGAGCGGGTAGAAAAAATCATTCCACAGGGGCACAAATTGGAAAACAGCTACTGTTGCCAGTGCGGGCCGCACGAGAGGTAACATAATCTGCCCAAATATTCTGAACTCGCCAGCCCCATCAATGCGGGCTGCTTCTGCCAATTCTTGCGGCAATTGGCGGAAAAATGCTGAAAGAATAAAAATAGAAAACGGGACGCCTGTGGCTGCGTAAACCAGAATCACCCCCATGCGGCTATCTACCAATCCTATATTATTGAGCATCATGAAAAGCGGCACAATGGCAAGGCGGAAAGGCATCATCAAACCAGCCATAAAAAAACTTAGAAGAAATTTGCTGCCAAAGAAGATATAACGCCCCAATATATAGGCCGCCAAAGCAGATACCGCGGTTGCCAGAAGAACCGATAAAACCGTGATCAATAATGAGTTGAAAAAATAAATATTGAAACTGGCTTCCTGCCACGCCCGTACATAGCTGTCAAAATTGATCGATGTGGGCAAGCCTGCCGGTTCTTGGAATATCTGGCGTGTTGTACGCATTGTATTTCCCAGCACCAGAAGGAGGGGAAGCAACACAACCGCAGCGTACCCCCATAACAAAGCGTATATGCCGAAATCGGCAAAGCTGAATTTTCGTTTCTTCACGGCTTGATTCCTCATGTTAGTCGATCCTCCAACCTGCGGAATATTCCCAATGCAAGGGTTGAAATACCAAAAATAAAAATAAACATGAGGACTGCCAAAGCGGATGCCAGACCAAAGGCATCGATACCCCCCTGAAACGCTGTGCGATAAAAGACCAATCCAAGCACATCCGTAGACCCAGCTGGTTCGCCGCCAACGCCACCGAGCGCCCAAACAATCCCGAATGCGTTGAAGTCTCGAATAAAGGTCAGCACGGTGATGACACCAATCACAGGCGTGAGTAAAGGAAGTTCTATTCTGGTGAAAAGCTGCCACCGACTTGCTCCATCTATGCGGGCGGCTTCACGGACCTCGTCGCTGATGCCTGCCAATCCGGCGGAAAAGAGCAGCAAGGGGAAACCCAGCATCTGCCAACCATTGACCAAAATGATCGTAGGAAGTGCAGTCGCCGGATCACCAAGCCAAGGGTGAGCGAGCGCCTCTAGCCCAATGGCTTTGAGAATATTGTTAATTGGTCCAAAGAGTGGGTTGAGCATCAAATTCCATAAATATCCCACGATAAGAGCGCTGATTAAGTAGGGCGTTGTGTAGACAGATTGAAAAAAACGTTTGCCTTTGCGTATCCCATGCAGCAATAGGGCAAAGAGCAAGCCAAATGTGTTTTGGATCAACATTGTGCCAATAAAAAAGGCAATGTTGTGCATAAACGCGCGGGGGAGTTGCTCATTCAGCGGGTAGCGAGTGAATAATTCCTTGAAATTTCCCAGCCCAATAAAACCTTCACGACTTAAGCCTTTAAATTCATACATGCTGAAATATACGGCTTGAATGAGTGGCCAGATCATGAAAATTGTATAAAGCATAAAGGCGGGCAATAAGAATGCCGCGACCGTAGGCCAGGGCGGGGCTGATCGTCCCACCCCTCTAGCCGTTTTGCGGTGAGATTTTTCTACAGGAATTTTTGCTGTTTCACCCATCTTGCACCTTTATCAATGAGATAAGGAATGGGTGTGTTCAAAATGGGTTGAGCCGGTAGGGGCGTGCCCATTCAGCTACCCGCATCGCGTCAATCGCATTTGAACACACCCATCAGAAACAGTTGCGTAGAATTTGACGGTTCGTCCCTGGCAAGAGACGAACCGCTAAAGGTACATTATACTAAACGGGATTATTGAGCAGGGGTAAACCACTGGGAAATACCTGTTTGAACACTGGCCGCAACTTCTTCAGCAGTCATATTGCCCAGGAGCATGGCTGCAATGCCGTCTGCCATCAGGTTGCTGCCCCAGGGATCACCATAGCGGAAATCTACCAGGTGCATATAAGCAGCAGGATATTCTGCAAAGAGATCCGAGAATTCTTGCAGCAAGGGATCGGTTGGTTTCATGCCGGGAATCGCGGACATCATTTTGATCTTTTCGGTAAAGAGCTGACCGTACTCCGGCGTAGCCATCCAGGCTACAAACTCTTTGGCCTCTTCAGGATGTTCGCTCAGTGCATTGACGCCGAAAGACCCGTCATACCAACCGGGAACCAGAGGGGTGTCAACCAAGGCATCAGGCGCCGGAGGGACAGGGAATGCGCCCAAATTCATATCGGGGCCTTCATTACGCCAGAACCCGACTTCAAAGGAGCCGCCGAGGTAGATACCAGCCATCCCGGAAAGGAAGAGTGTCTTGGAATCAACGTAGCTAACGCCGTTTACATCGTCCGGGAAGTATGGTTGCAGGTCCTTCACGAGCTGAATCGAAGCGACATAGTCAGGATCGTTGAAATCTTTTGCCCCCGAGAGGATGTCAGCCTCGAATGCCGGGCCGCCATAGCGAGTAGCGCCAACTGCTTCCTGAACTAATGGGAGCATCCATACATCTTTGGCCGGGGTCGAAATGGGAATATAGTCGGCGGCTTTGAGCACATCCAGAACAGCAATGAATTCATCCCAGGTTTGAGGCTCTTCCAAACCAAGCTCATCAAAAATATCGGCGTTGTAGTAAGCGGTGAATGCCTGAACGCCCGTGGGTACAGCATAGACCTTACCGTCTGACAAACCGCTGGTGCTTTTAAGCGCTGCCGCAGGGAAGTTGGCGAGATCAATCTCGCCGTCAAGGGGCAACAGTTGTCCGGCTTCAACGAGGGGCTGGATACCGCCATACGACCGGACCTGAGGCACATCGGGGCCGCCTTTGCCAGTCAGACCGGTGGCAAGGATGTTGTTGTAGTCGGTGTTGACGTAGGCCACAAACTCAATGGTCACACCAGGATTTGCCGCTTCATAGACATCGAAGATTTCATTGTAGGCATCTTCATCCTCAGGACGCCATGACCAGACCGTTAATGTCACATCTTCGGCTGGCGCTTCTACCGCAGCTCCTTCCTGAGCCGGTGTCGCTTCTTCTTGTGATGCAGCCGGCTCCCCCTCGGTTGGCTGGACCACCTGCCCGCTGCAGGCAGCAAGGCCCGCCAGAAGAACAAGCATTAGAGCCAGCTTCAATAGTGTTGAATTGTGTTTGATCCTCACAATATCCTCCTCTTTTGGGTAGATACTCAAATTAATATGATACAACATTGAACCACTATGTTTAGCGTATTTTCATATACTTCTCCTTATTTTAGACAGGTTCGCTGTCCGACAATCGGCGTCAAATACCCTTTCCGCCAAAACCGAGATTGTACTGGTCTGGCCTTTATACCGTCCATACCACTTGATCTGTTGAGATTCATTTTTGCCCAAACTGTTATAAAGCAACGAGTTCGGCTTGAAAGACATATCGGTCGGCTCGATAAGCTGATTCAGTATATTCAAACGGCTGCCCTCGCTGGTCAAAAGCCACACGTTTGTTTCTAAGTACCGGGGACCCTTTTGCAATGTTCAAAAGTTCTTGTTCACGCCGGCTGCACAAGTCTGCACCCACTTGCTGTTCGGCTCTGGTGGGGGTAATGTCGTATTTTTCGATGAGAAGATTATACAGAGAAATGCCTTCAAAATTTTCCTGCATTAGGCTCTGTACACGATTGAAATGGAGATAACAGGCTTCCAGGGCAATGGGATCAGCGCCGGTCAATCGGAGACGCTCTAATAAAACTACCGGTTGATTGGGCATAATGCGTAATGCTCTAAGTACCAACGTCGGCGACGCTACCAGCTCAAGTCGCAACACATGCCCCTTTGATTGTACGCCCCGCATACGCATATCTTCGGTAAAGCCGGTGAGTCTGGTGAGCGGCTGCTCTATTTTCGGCTCGGCAACGAAGGTGCCTTTTCCTTGCACACGGTGCAAAAGACCCTCATTGGTTAGCTCGGTCAATGCCTGACGCGCCGTCATACGACTAATGTCGTATTGCTCGCTCAGCTCTCGCTCTGATGGAATCAGATCGCCCGGCTGCCATTCTCGGGCAACAATTTTCTCCCGGATGAGTTCTTTGAGCTGGTAATATATTGGTAGAGGATAGTTTTTGTTGAGCATAATTGTAATTGGTACAGTTGATAGGTTGTCTATACCAGATGCATTAGAATACTATTTTCTCTCTAGAGTGTCAAGAGTGAATTGAAGGTTCGCCAGGGCAATCGCGTCAAATCAGGATGAGCGAGAGAACCTTTCGCAAATAGTTGTTATCCCATCCAGCTTTGAATCGTTTGTTTTTGACGCCGATTTTGGCAGTTGTCTCCTGTCGGAGGGCATTGAGGGCGATATGACGCGAAAGGGCAAAGTTTTGGGGTCCATAATTTTTACGGATGCGGGAGTCATCTTCTCGAAAAGAGACGTCCAGGACCCAGTGCCCCTTGTTTTCAATCTGCCAGTGTGCTCGGGTTGCCTCCAAGGCTCGCGAGGCCTGTAAGGTGGCACTGCTAATGTAGAAACATGCCTGTTGGGTCGGCTATCTCTCTTTGGCAGCCTATTGCGTCTACTGTAATCAGACAACCGTTGATCTCCAGGCGACGCAAGAGTTCAGGGATGCGGTAATTTCATTCGATTTCTCATCAACTTTGACTTGTCCCAGCATCAATCGGTTAGTAACGGCCCACGCACTCACCATGTAGATGGCGGCTTTCCTCTCCTGCTTGTCAAAGCTATGACGCAGTTGCTTACCGTCCAAGGCGATAATCTCGCCGTCACTGCAACAGCCCAATGGCCCTTTTGCCTTGTCAACCACATGAGATCCGGAAGAACCAAAAGAGTCTGCCCGGATGGGCAGACTCCTCCTTACATATTCACGCACTATGCATTATTTATTCACGCGCCGATCCTCATGCCTCAATGTATGCCGCTATACCCCAATTCCGTCATATCGTCCAGCTCCCGATACTCACCGGTGACGGTATAGATGACCCGCTCGCAGATGTTGATGGAGCGGTCGGCGCAGCGTTCCAGATTGTGCGCAGCCCACAGAAGGCGATTGGATTGCTCTACCTCGCTGGGGTGCGAGGCCAGCAGCGTCAGCAATTCGCTGTAGATCTGGTTGTAAAGGCCGTCCACCTCGTCATCCATGGCGGGGATCATACCGGCGGCGGCCGCGTCATTGTTGATAAATGCTTCCATGGCCTTGTCCAGCATATCCAACGCGATATCGGCCATGCGCGGAATATCGATGAGGGGCTTGATATGGGGGCGTCCGCCCATCATGAGCACGATGCGGCAGATGCCCTTGCCGTAGTCGCCGATGCGCTCCAACTCCCCGGATATCTCCAGTACGCCGGCCAGCAGGCGCATGTCCCGCGCCATGGGCTGCTGGGTGGCGATGAGGGTCAGGCAGGTGTCCTCAATGCCCATGCGCTTACCGTTGATTTCCCTGTCGCCCATGATGATTTCCCCGGCCAATTCGTCATCCAGCTCCTTGAGCGCGCGGACGGAACCGCGAACCGCCTGGGACGCCATGCTGGCCATGAGCAGCAACTCGTCCTGCAAATTTTGTAAATCCTGATGAAATTGTGCACGGGCCATGTTGATTCCTCCTGAAAAATAACCTATTCGCAAGCTCGAAGATAACCGAGCGCTTCCCGGCGGATGTCATCGCGCACCTGACGGAAGAGCGCCGTTTTTTCCGCTTCGCTGCCCTCCGCCTGGGCGGGATCGGGAAAGCCGATATGGGTGACGCCGCCTCTTCCCAGCCAGACGGGACATTTTTCCCGAGCATCGCCGCATACCGTGATAACCTGGTCAAAGAGTATATCACGGAATTCGTCTGTGGATTTGGACCGGCCGCGGCTAATATCGATGCCGATTTCCGCCATGACCTTGACGGCCAGGGGATGGACGTAGCCCGACGGTTCCGTGCCCGCCGAGTCGGCCGCCCACGCATCGCCCAACTCAGCGTTGATCAGCCCTTCCGCCATTTGGCTGCGGCAGGAGTTGCCCGTACACAAAATGAGAACACGTTTTTTCGTCATGGAGAGCGCCTATCCGAACCGCCCGGTGATGTAATCTTCCGTGGCTTTTTGCCTGGGTTTTGTAAAGAGCTGCTTGGTGGGACCGAATTCGGCCAACTCGCCCGTACGTCCTTCATCCACGTTATAGAACGCAGTGAAGTCAGAAACCCGGGCCGCCTGCTGCATGTTGTGGGTTACGATGATGATGGCGTACTTTTCCACCATCTCCTTCATGAGGTCTTCAATTGCGAGTGTGGCAATGGGATCGAGCGCAGAACAGGGCTCGTCCATGAGGATGATTTCGGGCTTGGTGGCGATGGCCCGGGCAATGCAGAGACGCTGCTGCTGTCCGCCCGAAAGGCCATAGGCATTTTGCTTGAGCTTGTCCTTGACTTCTTTCCAAAGCGCCGCGCCGCGCAGGGATTCTTCTACCAGTTCGTCCATATTGCCCCTGTAGCCGTTGATGCGCGCGCCCCAGGCAATATTGTCGTAAATAGACTTGGGAAAGGGATTGGGCTTCTGGAAGACCATGCCGATGCGGCGACGCACTTCTACCGGATCCACGTTCGGGTCATAGATGTTGCGCCCCTCAAAGCGTACTTCTCCTTTCACCCGGGCGATGGGAATCAGATCGTTCATGCGGTTGAAGCAGCGCAGTACGGTGCTCTTGCCGCAGCCCGAGGGACCGATGAAGGCCGTGATCTTCCGGGGCGCAATGTGCAGATTGACGTCGCGTACGGCATGGAAATTGCCGTAGTAGACGTTGAGGTTTTCGGCGGTAATCACCGCCTGATCGCCTGATTTGGCCTGAGGATTCTCAGGGATAGTGTCAATAAGCTGTTCTTGCCGCGTCATGATTGTTTGCTCTCCTGCCGAAAGACGGCGGACATTATTTCCGGCTATAGCGGTTGCGCATGTAGATGGCCGTGCCGTTGAGGGTGAACATGAGAATCAGCAGCACGATGCTGGCGGCGGCCGCGATATGGCGAAATTCGGGCTGGGGCCGGGTTGTCCACTGGAAGATCTGCATAGGCAGGACCGTGAACTTGGAGAAGGGGCCGTTGGGGTCAACCGTAATGAAGGTCGAAGCGCCGATAACCACCACAGGAGCCGTCTCGCCGATGGCCCGGGAAATGCCCAGAATCGTACCGGTAAGAATGCCGGGCAGTGCGCTGGGCAGCACGTGGCTGCGGATCACCTGCCAGCGGGTGCCGCCCATGCCGTAGCCTGCCTCCCGGTAGGCCTGGGGCACGGCGCGAATGGCCTCCTGCGCGTTAATGATGATGATGGGCAGGACCAGCAGCCCCAGCGTCAGGCCCGCGGCCAGGATGGTGCGCCCGTTAGCTGTCGTGGGGTCCGCCAGGCCGAACGCCTTCCCGCTGGTGATGGGCTCCAGCACGCGGACGAAGATGGTCAGCCCCAGGATGCCATAGATGATGGAGGGGACGCCGGCCAGGTTGTCGATGTTGGTTTGCAGGATGTCGTTGATGCGGCCGTGCTTCGAATATTCCTCCAGATAGATGGCCGCGCCCACGCCTACCGGCACGGAGAAGAGAATCACAATTGCCATGACCCACAGCGTGCCCAGGAAGGCAGTGCGAATGCCTGCATATTCAGGAACGCTGGACTGAGTCGAGGTCAGGAATTCCCAGCTCAGCCAGGATTTCCAGTGCAGTTCCGCCTCTGGGTTATCGTCCAGCGTCCGGGCTTCGATTTCGCTGCGGTTGAAAAGGGACGGCAGTGCATTCCAACTGGCTACCACCCGGGGCTGAACCACTTCCGTCCGGACCAGTTCCAGCATTTGCGCCTGATTGCGTTCATCAAACGGCTGTTGCGCTTCCAACGCCCGGGCTCGACCGGTGGAGATGTTGGCCAGCAGCATGGCCTTGAGAGAGGCCGCGGGCATCTCTTCCAACGGATAGGAATCGACGTAGACCTTTTCCACAAAGAAATCCAGCGTACCGCTCTCCAGGCTGGGAATAAAGCGTTCGATGGGTTCGTCGGGCCAGCCCTCGCGCACGTCGGACCAATTTTGGGCGACGGTAAAGAGTTTCTGAATTTCGTTCAGGGTGAGGTCCTGGGCCCAGTCATTCTCCTGGCTGACTACCAGGGCCAGCGCATCCGCACCGACCTGAATTTCCACGGGCGTACGCCGATTCTTGCTGCACGCGGCGGCTTCCTGGCGGGTCATCCGGCGGCTGGCGTTGGCGATATCGGCCGTACGGTCAGCGCAGAGAGCCGCATAACCGGCCTTGGTGCCCACGCTCTCCAGCGTGATTGCGCCTGGATAGCCCGCCGCCTGGAAGCTCTCGACAATCGCTGCGGTAAGGGGATAGACGGTCGAGCTGCCCGAAATGGCGATTGGGTTGTCTTCGCCTTCGCTGTCACCTGCTGCCGTCGCTGCGGCCAACGTCGCGCGCGCTGCGTCCAGCGTGGCCTGATCGACGGGGAAATATCCCACCTCGCCGATGACGCTGTCTACCGTATCCAGATAATAGTTGAGGAATTCGGCCGCCTGGGGCTTTTCCTTCAGCGTTTCCTGACTAGTGTAGACGAAGAGCGGGCGGGAGAGAGGGTAGGAGTTGTCCGTGACCGTCTCCTCCGTCGGCTCCACATTTTCCACCGCGAGTACGCGCAGGGCGTCCGCCTTCTCGCGGTAATAGGCGTAGCCCAAGAAGCCGATTGCGTTGGGATTGGCGGCAATCGACTGGGAAAGGGTGGCATCGTCCTCTGACGTCGTCGTATCCGTGCGGCCGACAATCGTCTTTTCAAACGCGGCTTGCACCAGGCTCTCCGGATCAATTTTGTTTTCGACTGCCGACAGGCCGAATGTCTGATTGATGATATTCGACAGAAGAATAATCAGGGCAATAATCGCAATAATCAGCGAGAGCTGAAAGAGGGAGAACCAAATTTGGCCCCGATTTTTACGCTGCTGAATCTGCCTGCGCAACTCCTCGCCTTCGGGCATTCCGCTCGTTTTTGCTTCTGCTTTTGTTTGTGTAGTCATGATGCTTCCCATCAATACACTTCACGGAACCGGCGCATGATCCAGCGACTAAAGATGTTCAGCAGCAACGTCATGAAGAAGAGCAGCGCCGCCAGGGCGAAGATGCTCTGATAATCGATGGAGTTGTAGCTGATGTCGCCGCCGCTGATGCGGTTGATGTGACCGGTGATGGTCTCGGCCGAATCGAAGGGGTTCCAGGTCAGCTTGGGGCCCGCGCCCGCGGCAATGGCCACAATCATGGTCTCGCCGATGGCCCGGGAGATGGCAATGATGAACGCTGCGGTGATGCCGGACAGAGCCGAGGGGACCACTACGCTCAAGGTCGTTTCCAGGCGTGTGCCGCCCAGACCGTAGGCCGCTTCACGCAGGGCAACCGGCACCGCGCCGAGGGCATCCTCAGCCATGGAGGCAACCAGCGGAATAACGAGAATTCCCACTACAATGCCGGCGGAAGCCGTGTTGTAGATCTGCACCGTGCTGCCGAAGATGAGGCTGCCGATTGCAGCCAGCAGACCGATGAAGAACACGCTTCCCGTCAGCGAACCCAGGAGAATGAGCGCGCCGCCGTTGGATTGGGAATCGGCGGTTTCCCGGGCTTTCCGACGGGCGCCCGTGGTGAGCAGGAACCAGGTCAACGCGGCAATGGCCGCCAGAATCAGAATGACGGCGAAGGGGCCGACGGCGCTCAGCGTGCTGATGAGGCCGCGGATCGAGGGCGTCATAAAGGTAAGGGCGAAATAGCCGTAGACCACGGTGGGCACGCCGGCCAGCACTTCCAGAATCGGTTTTAGTGCGGCGCGCAGGCGGGGCGGCGCATATTCACTGAGCAGAATGGCGGCAAAGAGGCCCAGGGGGAGGGCCACCAGCATGGCAATGCCCGACACCATGAGGGTTGCATTGAGGAGCGGCAATACGCCGAATTGTTCGATGCGGGGCTGCCAGACTGTACCGCTGAAAAACTCCCTGAAGGAGACAATGGGCTGCACCGCGGCGGTGAAAAATTTGGATGATTCCCACAGCAGCACAAAAATCAGGCTGAGCGTTGTCAAAACTGAGAGCGCGCCGCAGACCATAAGCAGGAATTGAATGACGGCCTCGCCCAGGCGGAATTGCTTGCTCAGGTCCTGATTGCCCGAGCCGCCGCCGGAGACATTGCTTGGCCGGCGAATGCCCGGCCGGGGAAGCGCTAAGCTGCCCGCACTTTCCGCTTTGAGCGTATTGGGCTTTGCATTGACGTTTGAGGACACAAAAGTTCTCCTCTGCTGACTACCAACAACTGAATCAACAGGATGAAAGAGCTGCGAATGGGGAAGGGCGCAGAGACCCTTCCCCATTATCACTGACTGGAATTGCAGGCTGATTACGCTTTGCTCGCAATTTGCTCCGGCTGCGTTTTACTGGCCGACTGCCTCACTCCACTTGTCCTTGGCCGCGTTCAGCGCCTCATCGGAGGACGGAAAATAGCCGACTTCCTCAATGACGTCGTTGACGTTGGAGAGAAAATAGTTGACATAAGCGGCAACCTGGGGCTTTTCGCTCATGATGGCGGCGTCGGAGTAGATGAATAGGGGGCGAGCCAGGGCGTAATCGCCGCCTTCAACGCTCTCGAAGCTGGGCTCGACGCCTCCGATGTTCAGGATGTTGAGCTTGCCCGAATTCTCGGTGTAGTAGGCGTAGCCGAAGAAGCCGACGGCGTAGGGGCTGCCCTCAACGCCGATGACCAGGACATTATCATCTTCGGAGAACTGGGTATTGGGCGCTGAGAGCAGGGGTTCGGGATCTTCCTCGAAGACGGCCTCGACGAAGTAGTCGAAGGTGCCGGAGTCGGTGCCGGGCACGTAGCGAAGGATGTCCTCGGCAGGCCAGTCGGCGTTGACGTCGGACCACTTCTCAGCGGTGAAGATGGCGGCCAGCTCCTCGACGGTGGCGTCGGCGGCCCAGTCGTTCTCGGGATTGGTGACGACGGCCAGAGCATCGGTGCCGACGCGGAACTCGATGGGCGAGCGGCCGATGGCCTCACAGCCGGCGATTTCCTCGTCCTTGATGGGGCGGCTGGCGTTGGCGACGTCGGTCTCGCCCGCGACGCAGAAGCGCTCGAAGCCGGCGCCGGAGCCGATGGAGTCGATGGTGATCGTGCCGGCGTAGCCTTCGCTGTTGAACTTTTCGGCTACGGCCTCGGCCAGGGGGAAGACGGTGGAACTGCCGGCGGAGACCACATCGCCCTCAACCGTCAGGGGATCGACCACAGGCAGTATCACCACGCCTCCGTCCATGGTTGCTTCGCCCGTGGCGCTATCGCTCGTCTCCTCAGTCGTATCCGTTGCGGCTTCGGCGCTGTCGGAAGCCGCAACGGTCGCGGCAGGCGTTTCTTCCGCGTTGCCTATGGCCCCGGCAACGTCGTCGCTGCTGTTATCGGCGGCAGGCGCGGTCGATCCGCCGCAGGCCGCGAGCACCATCGCGGCTGCCAGCAACATAATCAGTGAAAATGTGATTCGGCGCATTCGTTCATTCCCTCTCGTTTGTATGAAAGATAGATTCATAATTCGCTTTGCAGTGGGCCGTGGGTCCCGCTTTCTCAGCGCGTATCCGACCCGGTCCGGAATGCCTCCCTCCCGTATCCAACAGGAGGAAGCCGCTCAAGCGTATTGCTTGCGGGTTAACGAGAAGGACGAAGCCCGTTAATGTGGGAATAAGGGATTGTAAACGTATTGTTAACGGGGCGGCGGAGTTGCGAAGCGGCGCAGCAGTTACGCCGCCTTACCCCTCCTCCGACGTGAAGATGGGGAGAGTTAAATAGAAAATGCTGCCGCGCTCGGGCATGCTTTCGGCCCAAATCGCGCCGCCGTGGGATTGCACAATATGCTTGGCGATAGCCAGGCCCAGGCCGGTGCCGCCGCTGGTGCGCGCGCGGTCGATCTTGTAGAAGCGCTCAAAGATGCGGGGCAGATCATCGGGGGGAATACCGATTCCCGTATCGGACACGCTGACGACGATGAATTCGTCTGTGTGGCGTTGGGCGCTTACGCTGATGCTGCCTTTGGGCGGCGTAAATTTGACGGCGTTGTGCACCAAATTGGTGATGACCTGCTGAACCCGATCCGGATCCACCAGGATGTCCGGCAAGTCTTCGCTAATCGCGACGGTGAGCTTCAGCTCCTTGCGGTCGGCCTGGGCGCGCAGCCGCTCTGCGCCCCCGCCCGCAACGCTGCCCACGGAAGCGCGGCGCAGATGCAGCGGGACCTGGCCGGACTCAATGCGTACGAGTTCAAATAGCTCTTCCACCAGCTGAGTGAGCGAGTCTACCTCTACGTCCATGCGGTCCAGAAAGCGAATCGCGGCCGGCGGATCGTCCAGCGCACCGTCGCGCAGGGTGTCCGCCAGGGCGCGCAGGGAGGCCAGGGGCGTGCGCAGCTCGTGAGAGACGTTGCTGACGAAATCCTGGCGCACCGTCTGAAGCCGGCGCATGCGGGTGAGGTCCTGAAGAATGACGACGTAGCCCCGATCCGCGCCGCGCAGGAAGGGCGTGACGATGATGCGGAGAAAGCGGTCCGGCCCCAGTTCCAGCGCCGCCACCTCCTGTTCGCCCCGTTCCTGACAGCGCTGCCATACCTCAGCGATGCGATGATCGCGTACGACCTGGATGAAGGAGCGCCCTTCGGCTGTGCTTTCGTTGGTGTGCAGGAGCGCAGCCGCCGCGGGGTTGATCATGCGCACCTTGCCCTTGCGGGTGAGAATGAGCACGCCGTCGGCCATAACGTGCATGACGGTGTAAAGGCGATCCCGCCCGCGTTCCTGCTTCTGAATCTCGCGCTCCAGCTCACCCGCCATGCGGTTGAAGGCCCGGGTCAGCTTGCCCATATCGCCTGTGTTCAGGCTGAGAATGCGCGCGCTCAATTCGCCTGTGGTGATGCGGTCGGCCACATCGGTGAGCTGGCGAATCGTCTGCGCGGTCCGCTCCTGATGGAGGATGGATAAGGTCAGGAGCAGCAACCCGGCCAGGGCGGCCAGGCCGCGCACTTCGTTGCGCAGGAGGGCCAGGCGTTCATTCAGCCCGGTCATGGGCAACACGAAGCGCAGCCGCGCAACCGCTGGGCTGCCCTCAGCCACCGGCAGGGTAATGAAGAGGCTTTCCTGGCCGGTAACGGGATCAACGCGCTGGACCAAATCAGCATCAGCCTCTTCGTGCGCGGCCGGCGCGGCGGCCGCTTCCGGCCGCGCGTTCGACGGATCGCTTTCAGGGCGGGGTGCATCCGAAGCAGCCGTGACGCGGCCCGTGCTGTCCAAAAGCGCCAGCCGCGCGCCGCTGATGGCTTGCCATTCATTGAGCAGCGCCTTTAGCGCGTCAGCGTCATTTTGAATGGGCCTGAAGGATGGCCCCGCGGCCATGATCGCTGCCTGTTCTCTGGCCTGGCGCTCAAATTCGCTTGTCAGGTAGCCGGTGAGCAGCCGATTGGTGAGAACGGCGCAGAGGGTCATGATCGCAGCGAGGATGAGGCTTGTTACCGCAATTGAGCGCCGGCGTCCGCCCACGGTGGGATACATGACTTATCCTTCGAAGCGATAGCCGATGCTGCGTACGGTGACGATGCGGCGGGGATTGGCCGGGTCGGTTTCGATCTTCTCCCGCAGCCAGCGAATGTGGACATCCACAGTACGGCTGCCGCCGTCGTAATCCCATCCCCAAACCCGTTCCAAAATCAAGTCCCGGCTGAGGACAATGCCCCGATTGCGGGCCAGAAAGGCGAGCAGATCATGTTCTTTGGGCTTGAGGTGGATGGGCGCATCGCCGACCAGGACTTCCCGTCGGGTCAGATCCACGATCAGGTTGTCGAAGCGGAACTGTTCTCCCTTTCCGCCTGCGGGTGCGTCTGCGCTCTGCTGCTCCTGGGCCAGTTCTTCGCGGGTCAGGCGGACCCGGCGCAGCATGGCCTTGACCCGGGCCAGCAGCTCGCGCATGCTGAACGGCTTGGTCAGGTAGTCATCCGCGCCCATTTCCAGCCCCACAATTTTGTCCACCTCATCGGCCCGGGCCGTGAGCATGAGGATGGGCGCAGTCATTTCCTGGCGCAAGATGCGACAGACTTCCAAGCCGTCGATTACAGGCAACATGATGTCCAGGAGAATCAGATCGGGCAGCGTGCTGCGCGCCAGTTTGAGCGCCTGCTCTCCATCGGCGGCGATGCTCACGTCGTAGCCTTGCTTGGTCAGATTGTATTCCAGCGTATCGATGAGGGCGGGTTCGTCTTCAACGACCAGAACTTTGGGCTTGCTCATAAGGCGATTCTGCTCTTGTGATGATACTCATCGCGGCGGTAGGCGGATAATTGCCGGCTAAATCTTAGGGGCGGCGAGGGACAGCGTCAAATCCGGGGAGGGGCGATGGCGCGCTAAATTCCCGGCCGTCCCCGGGAACGCCGGACCCCAGTCCGGCAATAACGCCAAAAGGTGAGTGGACTCTTCGGTTTTTCTATGAGGCTGAATCAGGCGCGCCCGTTGACCAGGGGAAGAATGTCCGGCGCATAGGTTTTGGCCTTCCACGGGCCGATTTCTACGATCTCTTCCAGTTCGGCTGCGCTGTGGGGGCGGCGCTTGGCAATGGCCAGGAGCGTGCTGTTGTTGAAGACGATGTCGGTATCGACGCCGCGCGCGCGGGCAGTCTTGCTGCGCCAGTTGCGCAGGGCTTCGTAGCGCGCTTGCGTGGCCTTATCCAGCGTATGGCGCGGGGCTGATTCAGGCGGCTTGGGGAGCGGTTGTTGCTTGCCTTCGGCGACGGCCGCCAGCATGGCTTTGCCGTAACGCCGCAATTGGTAGTCGCTCAGCCCGGCAATCTTGGCCAGTTGCGCTTGATTTTCCGGCGTCTGCATAGCCAGCCTTTCCAGCACGCGGTCGCTCACGATTTTAAAAGGGGGGCGATTTTGCTGCTGCGCTTCTTTTTCCCGCCATGCCCAGACTGCCTCCAGCACGTTGGTGCGTTTGCGATCGACGCTGCGCGCGGCTTTCGTTTGCCAGAACGTCCGCTCAGGATGCGGACGCTGATGGTAGTCGATGCGCTCCAGGTGGCTGAACGCTTCCTGGGCCTCTTCCCACCGCTTCGCCTCTTTGAGGGCCTGAATTTGTCGCTCGCGCAGGGCGAGAAGGTAGTGAGTATCCATCTGGGCGTAGGTCAGCTGCTGGGCGGTGAGGGGACGCTTGCCCCAATTGGTGCGCTGCATCCGCTTGTCGATGGTCAGGCCAAAATTTTCGGCCAGAATCGCATTGAGTCCCGCCCGGCGCGTGCCCAAGATGCGGGCCGCCAGCTGGGTGTCATAAATATTGCGGAAGGTAAAATCGAAATCCCGCTGCAGAATGAGGATATCATTATCCGCCGCGTGGAGAATAATCTCGATCTGAGGGTCGGCCAGGAGCGTCCCCAGCTCGCCGATGTCGGCCAGGCGCAGGGGATCGAGCAGGAAATCGATGACCTGATCGGCGTCAGGCTGATCGGGATCAGCGTACGAGGTAATCTGAATGAGGCAGACCTTGGGGTAATAGCTGTAGAGGCTATCACTTTCCGTGTCGAGGGCAATGACCGTCCGCGCCTGGAGGGTTTCAATCATGCGCGCAAAGGCTTTTTTCGTATAGACCAAAGTCGGGTTGGTCAATTTTCGTAACGCTGTTTTTTGTTTATCAGGCGTCATGGGAAAGTCATTTCTTCCAGCGGGGTGCGCCTCAATACTGTAAATCAAAGTGCAGTTCCCTGTCAAACGTTCCGCGCCCGGAAAAGGGAGGGTTGTTGGTTGACTGGTTGATTTGTTGACTTGTTGTATTGCCGCTCCGTTGCTTCGCAACCCCGCCGGCTGAAGCCCGCAAGTGGCGGAAGATGGTGTTTGCCGCTACAATACCCGGATGCAGCCGTCAGGAACCCGGGGAGCTTCTACCCGTTGGCTGAGCTTGTCGAAGCTGATGGATGAAAATTTAATGTTTCTGCATAGGCTAAAGTACGCAAAGCTACAGTACGTTGTAAAGCGCGTGACGTTTGGATGATGAAATAACCGCTCATGACAGCCATAGAAGCGCCCGGCGGACGGGTGGAAAATCAAGCAGCGTCCGGCATTCGTCCCTTTGACATCACGCGGGATCTGTTGCCGGTGGCCAATCTCATTGCCGACGCGTTTGCCGCGGAACTGGATTCCCGGGGCATGGCCGCGCTGCGCGAGATGCGCCTCATGGGCCACATGGGCGCGTTCCTCAAGCTCTTTTACCACGCGCCCGGCGACGTGCGTAACCTGCTCCACGGCTATGTCTGGGTTGAGGATGGCCGGATCATCGGAAACGTGACCCTCCAGCGCGCCGACCGCCATGGCTCCCGCTGGCAGATTGCCAACGTGGCCGTCATGCCCGAATATCGGGGGCGGGGCATCGCGCGCCGGCTCATGGAAAGAACGCTGGAGCACATCACGGATGTGGGCGCGCGCTGGGCCGTCCTCCAGGTCTACGAAGCCAATGGCCCGGCCTGCCACCTCTATGATGCGATGGGCTTTGAGACGTTGGGCGGCATGACCGAGCTGCGCCTGGCCCGCGTGCCCCGCCTGGCCCAGGGCGAGCCGCCGCCGACTCCGCCCGCTCTGTCCGATTTCCACCCCTTTTCCGCCCGTCACGAAGCGGAACTTTACGATCTGGCCAATCGCCAGTTGAGCAATCAGGCCCAATGGTGGCGTCCGGTGCAGCGGCAGGAATTCCAGATTCCCGTGGAAGAGCGCATGGGCGAGTGGTTCTGGCGCACCCTGGGGCGCCGGAACGTCCTGCGCCGTGCCGTCTACAACGGAAGACGCTTTGATGCTGCATTGGAATTAAAAGCCCAACGCCGGTCCGGCGCGCACGAACTAAAATTGTGGGTGCGCCCCGAACTTTACGGCCTCTACGAGGGCCCCCTCTTTGACTGGGTGCTGGCCACCCTCTACGACTACCCGCGCCTGCCGGTCACCCTCTCCCTGCCCACGGATCACGAAGCCGGATTGGCCGCGGCCCAGGCCCGGGGCTTCGTCATCGAAAGCACGCTGCTGACCATGCGCAAGCAAATGGGACGACAGATTTTATGACCCGCTTTCTTCACTTTGCCGATTGTCATCTCGGCTACAAGCAGTACAATCACAAAGAGCGCTTCAACGATTTTGCCCGCGCCTTCCTGGACGTGATCGACCGCGCGATTGATGCACAGGTTGACTTCGTCATTCTGGCGGGCGACCTCTTCCAGAAGCGCGCAATTGATGCGCTGACCCTCAACCAGGCCATGGTGGGGCTGGAGCGGCTGGAACGAGCCGCCATTCCCTGCATCGCGGTGGAAGGCAATCACGAGCACGCCTACTATCAGGATGCCGTGGGGTGGATGGAGTTTCTGGCTCAGCGTCGGCTGCTCATTCTTCTGGATGCAGAATTTGCCGACGGCGCGCCCCTGCTTACGCCCTACAGCGCCACCAGGCGCCGGGGCGCGTATATCGATCCCGTGCCCGGCGTGCGCGTCTACGGCATGCGCTACTACGGCGCGGGCACGCCCGCGGCGGTGGAAGCCTATGCCGCGGCCCTGCGTGAGCAGCCCTCCGTTCAGGAGAACGGCGACCCCGTAGACTACACCATCTTCATTGCCCACGGCGGCGTGGAGGGCGTTCTGGCTGACGAGGCCGGCGGGCTGAGCGTGCGTCAGTGGTCGGCACTCAAGCCCTACGTGGATTACCTCGCGCTGGGTCATATCCACAAGCCCTATCAATTTGACGACTGGATTTTCAACCCCGGCAGCACGGAGACCTGTTCCATCTCCGAAGCCGAATGGCGCGAGCGGGGCTACTACCTGGTGGAGATCGATCCCGCGGACGCGGACGAACGCAGGCACGCGGTCACGCTTCACGCCAACCGCCGCCGCCCTTTCTTCCGCTTCAGCTACAAAGTCGATCACGATCAGTCGCCCACGGAGCTGGAGAGCAAAGCGGGCGAGTTCCTTCTGCGCAAGGCCCGGGACCTGCGGGTCGATCGTCTGGCAGATGACGCCCGGCCGGTGGTCGATCTCCAACTCACGGGCGTCTTGCCCTTTGATCGCGGCGCGCTGCGCCTGGATCTCCTGGAGACCATGGCCTGGGACGCGTTTAACCCTCTCCACGTGCTCATCAAGAACCACACGCGTTCGGCCGAATTCGCCATCGACGCGGATGAAACCCTGAGTCGCACCCAGCTTGAGCGCCGGGTCCTCGCCGACCTCCTGGCCCGGGATCAGCGCTTTGCCGGCAAGAGCGACGACTGGGCGCGCCTGGCCGTCACCCTCAAGCAGATGGCGCTGACGGGCGCCGGCGCGGACGCGGTGCTGGAAGAAATCTCCGGCGCGATTCAATAGATAACTGTGAACAAATAATGCATAACGGTTATCGGATCGCCCGTTAGCAATTCATCATTCATCATTTTCAATTAACCATTATGCAGATTCTCTCCCTCGACCTGGAAAACGTCAAGAGTTACGACGGCGCGCATATCGACTTCGCGCCGGGCGTCAACGCCATCGTCGGCAGCAACGGCGCGGGCAAGAGCACCATCCTGGAGGCAATCGGTTTTACCCTCTTCGATCATCTCGGCTACAAGCAACAGGACTTCGTGCGCGAAGGCAAAAACACGGCCACCATCACCGTGACCTTCCTCAGCAGCCTGGATGAGCGACGCTACCAGGCCGTGCGCAAGTGCGGCAGCAGCAACCAGCACTATATCCATGATCCGGAGTTGGACGCACGCATCTGCGAAGGCAAGGCTGATGTCCTTACCTTTTTGCGCGGCCACATGGGCGTGGAGCCCGGCGCGGACCTGGCGCGTCTTTTCAGCGACGCGGTGGGCGTGCCTCAAGGCGCGTTTACGGCCGCGTTTCTCCTCACGCCCGCTTTGCGCAAGGGCACCTTCGATCCCCTACTCCAGGTTGACGAATACAAGCGCGCCTTCGACGCCCTGCGCGAACCCCTCAACCTGCTCAAGACACGCAACCAGGAGTTCGCAGTGGAGGCCGCAGGGCTGGAAGCCCGGCTGGAGCAATTGCCCGAGCTGGAGGCTGAATCGAAGACCCTGGCCGCCGAGCTGGAGCAGATCGCCGCAACCCTGGCCGAACTGGAAGCCGGCCTGACCCGGATTACCGGTACGCGCGTCGAACTGGAAGCGCAGCAAGCCGCTGTGCGCACGCTGCAACAGCAGCAGGCTACCCTGACCGAGCGCAGCCGGGCCGCTGACCAGCGTCTTCAGCACGCGGTCGCCGCCTTGACCGCGGCCCAGGCCGCGGCGGAGACCGTGGCCGCACAGCAGCCGGGCCATGACGCCTACGTCGCGGCCCAAGCCGAAGAGCGGGAACTTGACGCCCAGGTCCTGGCGCGTCAGGCGCTGCGGGATCGCCTCAACGCGGCTGAGCGCACCCTGGCCCTGACTCGCAGCAAGCTGGAGACCCTGGTCCAGGAACGGGAGAAGGCGGCCGCGGCCGCCGCGCGCGTCGCCCAGTTGGCCCCGTCTGTGGCCGAGCAGGAACGCGTCGAGGCTGAGCTGGCCGCGGCGCAACAGGCCGACGCTCGTCGGCAGGAACTGGTCGATCAGCTTGCTGCCCAAGAAAAGGGCCTGGCCGAACTGGAGACCCGGGCCGCAGGCATTGCCCAGCAACTGGCCGGCGCTGAAGCCTTCGAAGATGAGCAGCAGAGCCTGGAAGAGACGCTGACCGGGAGCCAGACGGCATTGGACGAGTTCAAGCGCGGGCTGGCGCGCATGAGTGCTGAAGCAGACGCCCTCAAAGATCAGAGCGCCGCGCTCCAGGCCGCAGAGACTGCTGCCTGTCCCGTTTGCGAGCAGCCTCTCACCGAGGAACACCGGGTCGAGATGCTCACCCGGAATGAGGCCCGGTTGGTCGCGCTGCGCGCAGAGTACAAAGCCGGACAGGCCGCCATCCAGACCGGGGAGAGCGAGCGGGAGACGGCCAACACGCGTCTGGCCCAGGTGCGTAAGACCCTGCGTCGTCTGCCCCGCGCCGAGGAGTTGAGCGCAATCCGTAGCGAAATTGAACAGCGGGATGGCGAGCGCACAGAGCTTGCCCGGCGCGTCCATGCCGATGCCGATGCGGCGGGGCGGATTGCCGTGCTCAAGGAGCAGTTGACCGCGCTGGGCAATCCCAAAGAGCAGCGAGCAGTTGCCGCCAGCCAGGCCGCGCGCAAGGATGCACTTGAGCAGGAACAGCAGGCGTTGGACAGCACTCTCGGTCAGGAAGAGGCCGCGGTCACCGCACTCGTCGCCCAGTTGGAGGCCTTTATCGAGCTGGATGATGCAGTCGCCCGGGTGGCGACAGCTCTGGACGAACACGGCGCAGCCTATCAGGCCGTGCTTAGCCGGCAAGCCCTGGCCGCGACGGTAGACGAGCGCACTGCTGAGAACAAGGCGGCCCAGGCTGAACTTTCTGCCCTGGCCGAAGCGGTGGAGAACGCAGCCCAGGAGCTGGCCGCGGCTGAAGCCGGGTTCGATGCCGAAACCTATGCCGCGACCGTGTCCCGGGAACAGGAACTCCGCGCCGAGTTGACCACCCTCCAGACCCGGCGCACCATGCTGGGGAAGGAGCAAGACCGAAATGAGGCGCGTCTGACTCTGCTGCGCGAACAGGCTGAGGCGCTGGCCGCAATTCATGCCCGGCAAAAGGAATTGACCAACCAGGAAGAGGTGCTGAGCGCGCTGCGCGCCATCCTGCGCGAGGCCGGCCCCTACATCACCGCCACCCTCATCCGCCAGGTGAGTGCGGACGCGGCGCGCATTTTCTCCGACCTCATGCAGGATTATTCCCGCCATCTGACCTGGACGGAAGAGTACGAAATCCGCCTCAACGTGGACGGCAATGAGCGTCAGTTCGGCCAGCTTTCCGGCGGCGAACAGATGAGCGCGGCCCTGGCCGTGCGCCTGGCCCTCCTGCGCGAGATGAGCAACATCGACATCGCCTTCTTCGACGAGCCCACCACCAATCTGGATGAAGCGCGTCGGGACGCGCTGGCCCGCCAGATCGTCAACATCAAAGGGTTGCGCCAGCTCTTCGTCATTAGCCACGATGATACCTTCGAGCAGGCAACCCAGAATTTGATCCGGGTAGACAAGAGCGGCGGCGTGAGCCGGGTTGTGGGGTAGGTGGGGTTGTTGGGTTGACAGGGCACGGAGGCCCTCCCCTACCGTAGGGACCGGCCTCTGTGCCGGTCCGCCGCCCCGGTGACGCGACCGCGTGGGTTGTCCCGTCGGCCTCGGTAACGCGTGGTTCGCTAGGGCAGGCTTCTTGGGTTGACGGGCGGCGGGAGGGCACGGAGGCCCTCCCCTACGGTATACCGGCC
>JAGRCP010000076.1 GCA_020433455.1 Caldilineaceae bacterium
CGCCGGGCCGAAGGCAATCACCTGGGCAATCTGGGGATTGCGTATCGCAATCTGGGGCGAGTGGAGGAGGCCATCGGCTGCCATGAGCAGGCGTTGGTCATCAGCCGGGAGATCGGCGACCGCCGGGGCGAAGGATCTATCCTGGGCAATCTGGGGTTGGCGTATGCGGATCTGGGGCGGGTGGAGGAGGCCATCGACTACTACGAGCAGGCGTTGGTCATCAGCCGGGAGATCGGCGCCTCTTACATTGAGGGGCATGTCCTTGCCTATTCTGCACGGACAAAAAATAGCATGGGAGACAGCGGGGTAGCCTTGGTTATAGCAACTGAGGCTCTGACCATCGGCGATGAAATCAAAAATTCTGAATGTCAGGCCGAAGCGTTGTCAGCATTGATTCCGGCCCAACTGCAAAGCGGGGCATTGGCCGAAGCCTGGGCCGCGGCTTCCCGCACGCTTGGCCTGGACTATCCTTTTTTGAATCATCAACTGGCTGCACTGCGAGGGGTCACGGCCTTGCGTTGTGAACGAAGAGAGGACGCCACAGTTGCATTCAACCAGACGTTGACCGCAGCGGCTGATCTGCTCGCGCAAAGCGATCAACTGTATGCTGCGCAGCAAAGCCGCGGGCTTGCTCTGGCCGGGCTGGCGCTCTGCCGGGCCCAAGCCGGCGCGGACGCGGCGGTGTTGATCGACGAAGCGGTGGCCGCGTACAGGGCCGCGCGGGCGATCACAGCCGCGCCGGGCATCGTCCAGGCGGCGTTGATGGCGTTGGGTCTGCTGGATGGCGTACCTGGGGCGGAGATATTGGCGCCCGTGCGGGTCGCGGCCGCGGGCTAAACTCGTGTCAGATTGAAGGATACGGTTTACTGCGGGATGTCGGGCCGGAGGCGCCGACCTACGGACTGCTGAGGCCCGCCGGGTTATGGAGGGGCGCCCTCTCAAGAGGGCTTTGGGGTTCGGTTTTGCCTGGCGACCTCTGGTCGCCAGGCAAATTTTTTGGAGCGCCGCACTTCAGTCCGGCGCTCCCGGATAGCGACTATGACCGACGGCGGCCCTGGAATCCGGCCAGGGCCAGGCCGCCCAGAACCAGCAGCGCCGTGGCAAGGCTGCGCACGCCTGCCGCACGCGCTGAGAGGCCGGTATCAGGCAGGCCCAACCCCGCGTCGCCGCTGTTACCGCCGCCGTCAGCCGGCGCGGCCGCGGGCGCAGGCGTAGAGCTCTCTGTGGGCACGGCGGTATAGGTGGCTGTGGACGCTTCTGTCGGCGTTTCTGTGGCTGTTTCGGTCGGCTCCTCAGTCGGCATTTCTGTGGGGGCTTCTGTGGGCGTGGACGTCGCGGTTGCAGTTGCCGTCGGTTCCGGCGTGTTGGTCGCGGTTGGTTCCGGCGTATGGGTGGCCGTCGCGGTCGCCGTTTCCGTCGGCTCCTCAGTCGCCGTCGCTGTTGCCGTTTCTGTTGGTTCGGGCGTATGGGTGCTGGTAGCGGTGGGTTCCGAGGTATTGGTCGCGGTTGGTTCCGGCGTATGGGTGGCCGTTTCTGTAGCCGTTTCCGTCGGTTCCGGCGTGCTGGTTGCCGTCGGCTCCTCAGTCGGCGTGGGTGACGGAATCAGCACGACCGCGGGCCGCACGCCCTCAGCGCCGGCGCCGACCCGGCGTGCATCGAAAACAAAACGGCCCGGCTCATCCAGCGCCACGTTCAGACTCCACAGGCCCTCTTCGTCCACCACAACCGTGGCCACGGCTTCGCCGTTGCGCAGGATCTCCAGGGTTTCGCCCGGCTCGCCCGCGCCGGTGAGCGCGTACGCACCCGGTGCGGTCATCTCAGCCAGGGCCGCGGCATCGATGGCGGGCGGCCGGGGCGTATTGGTCGGGGTGGCCGTGGGCCGGGGCGTGTTGGTTGATGTGGCCGTACTGGTCGCCGTACTGGTCGCCGTAGCGGTCTCCGTCGGTTCCGCTGTCGGCGTCTCCGTGGGTTCCGGCGTGGCCGTGTTGGTGGCGGTCGGCTCCTCAGTCGGCGTGGCCGTGTTGGTGGCCGTGGGTTCAGGCGTGGCCGTGGGGGCCAGGATGCGCAGGAGCACGGCTCGGGGACCCGTCACCACGCGGTCATCCGCCCCCTGCTGCTGGGCATTGAGGGCGTAGAGGCCCGGCCGTTCCAACGTCAGCGTGGCAGACCAGACGCCCTGATCATCGACGGTCAGCGTATCGGTGACGATGCCGTTGAGCAGCAGCTCTACTTCGCTCGCGGGTTCGCCAAATCCCTGGACCAGCACATCACCGGGCAGCTGTTCCGCAACCAGGGAGGCCCCGTCAACGGACGGCGGCACGGGCGTTGCGGTAGGCGCAGGCGTCTCTGTTGCTGTTGCTGTTGCGGTCGCCGTCGCTGTTGCCGTTTCTGTCGGTTCGGGCGTATGGGTGCTGGTCGCGGTGGGTTCCGAGGTATTGGTCGCGGTAGGCTCCGGCGTATTGGTTGCCGTCGCGATCGCCGTTTCCGTCGGTTCCGGCGTGGGAATCTGGATGAAGGCCGGCAGCGTAATGCTCCGGTTTTCACCCAGCGATTGAACGTTGAAGGCGTAGCGTCCCGGCTCATCCAGGGCCACGTCCAGGCTCCAGAGCCCATCTGCATCCACCACAACCGTGGCCACGGCTTCGCCGTTGCGCAGGATCTCCAGGGTTTCGCCCGGTTCGCCCGCGCCGTTAAGCAGATACGCGCCCGGTTCGGTCATGTCGGCCAGGCCCGCCTCATCAATAGAGGGGGGCCGGGGCGTGTTGGTGCTGGTGGCCGTGGGCTCAGGGGTTTCCGTCGCGGTGGCCGTCGCTGTAGGCTCTTCCGTCGGCTCCTCAGTCGCTGTGCCGGTCGCCGTAGGTTCGGGCGTATTGGTGCTGGTGGGTTCCGGCGTCGCCGTCGGTTCATCCGTGGCCGTCGCTGTGGCCGTCGCTGTCGGTTCCGGCGTGTTGGTGGGGGTAGGCGTGGGAATGCGCAGCAAGGCGGCCTGAGCCCCGGTTACCACGCTTTCATCCGCCCGGCGCTGCTGCGCGTTGATGGCGTAGAGGCCCGGCCGTTCCAATGTCAGCGTCGTAGACCAGACGCCCTGATCATCCACCGTCGCGGTGTCGGTGACGATGCCGTTGACCAGCACCTCCACCTCGCTCGCGGGTTCGCCGGAGCCTTGGACCAGCAGGTCGCCGGGCAGTTCCGCGGCTTCCAGCGCCTGGACGTCTACCGCCGGCGGAACCGGCGTATTGGTGCTGGTGGCCGTGGGCTCCGGCGTTTCCGTCGCGGTGGCTGTGGCCGTCGCGGTTTCCGTCGGCTCCTCAGTCGGTGTAGCCGTCTCCGTGTTGGTGGCCGTCGGTTCCGGCGTATTGGTCGCAGTCTCTGTCGGTTCGGGGGTGGGAACCTGAATAACCGCCGGCGCCGCGATGCGGCTGTTCTCACCGATGGGACGCACGGTAAAGGCATAGCGACCCGGTTCACCCAGCGCCACGTTCAGACTCCACAGGCCCTCTTCATCCACTACAACCGTGGCCACCGGCTCGGCATTGCGCAGGATTTCCAGGGTTGCGCCCGGCTCGCCCGCGCCGCTGAGCGCGTACGCGCCCGGCTCGCTCGCGTCAGCCGTGGCCGCCTGGTTGATGGAAGGCGGTTGGGGCGTGTTGGTCGCGGTGGGCTCCGGCGTGCTCGTATTGGTGGATGTGGGCTCCGGCGTCGCTGTCTCCGTAGCGGTCGGCTCCGGCGTATTGGTGCTGGTAGCAGTAGGCTCATCGGTAGGCGTCGCCGTGTTCGTGGCTGTAGGTTCGGGCGTGTTGGTCGATGTGGCGGTGGGAACCGGCGTCGGCTCAACAATGACCAGGCGGACCGGCGCGGCTTCAGCCGCCGGGGTCCCGTCATCATCCAGCGCCGCGGCGCTGAAGAGATAGCTGCCCGGTTCGTCCAGCGTGGTCGTGGCTGACCAGACGCCCGTCTGGGCCACCGTACTGGTCACCACGGGCGTCTCATCCACCGCGACCTGGATGACGCTCCCCGGTTCGCCGCTGCCTTCCAGCATCACCGTATTGGTGATCGCATCGCCCTGCACCAGGAGTGAGGTGAAGGCGGGGGCAACGGGCTCCGGCGTCGGCGTATTGGTCGGCGTGCTGGTCGCGGTGGGTTCAGGCGTGTCGGTGGCCGTCTCCGTGGGTTCCGCTGTAGGCGTTCCTGTAGGCGTTTCTGTGGGCGCCGCGGTCTCGGTAGGCGTGGGTTCCGGCGTTACAGTCGCCGGCTCGGTGGCGGTGGGTTCGGGCGTCGGCGCAGGCAGAATGAGCAGGCTCATGGGATCGCTCTGCGCGCCGCCGTCAGGATAACGAACCAGGGCGCTATAGACGCCCGGCTCGTCAGCGGAGAGCGAGTAGTTCCAGCGTCCGGCCTCATCTGCTGTAGCGCCGCCGCTGACCGCGTCATTTACGAGAATTTCAACGTCGCTGCCGGGACGCGCCGACCCGGTGAGCAGAATGTTACCGGGCGTCAGCTCCTGGTCCGTTGCAATGGCCAGGGTGGGCGGCAGGGGCTGCATGATGGTCTCGCCGGGCAGGGTGCGGGTGAGGGGAAGGGTAAAGGTCATGACCGTGGTGCTGCCTGCCGCCACGGCCGCGGGCGTCGGTTCCGGCGCGGCCACGGTGATGGCAACCGGTTCGCCGCGCAGGCCGCTGCTGCGGCTGCGCACGTCCAGCTCATAGCTGCCGGGCGCGAGCAGGTCTGCATCCAGCGTCCAGGCGCCCGACTCGTCTGCCTGGGTCCGGCCCAACACCGCATCATCGATGCGCACTTCGATCTCTTCGCCCGGCGCGCCCCGGCCGCTCAGTTGATGGGGGCCGGTGGGCAAGATATCCGCCAGGCCCGCGGCTTCGATGGCCGGGGTTGCGGCTACGGTAATGGGAATCGCCGCGCTCCGGCTGCCGTCCTGGCCTGCGGCGGTGAGGGAGAAATCGCCGGGCGTCAACATTTGGACGTCCAGCGCCCACGCGCCCGCGGCGTCGGCCTGGGCATCGCCCAGATGCGCGTCATCAATGTAGACGCTGACCGCAGCGTTGGGAACGCCTGCGCCGGAAATCGTTACGGGACCTACGGGCAGAACGTCGGTCAGATTGGCCGTACTGATGCTCGGCGCCGGGACCGGAGTGGGAGGGGCAGGGGTTGATTCGGGGCCGGCTGACTGATTATTGGTTGATTCGGTAGACGCAGCGTCATCAGGCGCGGCTGTTGCGTTCTCGGTTGCGTTGGGGCCGTTGACTGTAAGTTGCAGCGGCGCGCCCTGCGCGCCGTCGGCGGAACGCACGTCCAGCGTATAGTCGCCGGGCGAGGAGAGATTGGCATCCAGCGTCCAGCGCCCGTCTTGGTTAACGATCGCGCTGCCCAGGTCCGCGCCGTCAATGGAAAGACGCACTTCCTGGCCGGGAGCGCCCGACCCGCTGAGGGTTTGCATGCCCACGGCTACCCCGTCGGTCAGGCCGGTGGCGTCAAATTCCGGCGGCCCGGCGGATGCAGGTTCATCCGCGGTTGCAGCCGCGGCTTCGCCCATCGTTTCGCCTGTGGCTTCGCCGGCAGAGGAGGCCCCGTCGGTTGCCGGTTGCGCGCTTTGGTCTGCGTTCCCTTCAGCCCCGGCCCGATTGACGGCTACCTGGGTCTGACGGGCGTGCATCATCGCAATCTCCGTGGCGTCGGCCGTGTAGGTGGGAACCGGCGTCGCCAACTCGCCCTGCTTCGCCTCATTCTGATTCAGGTTGCGGATGCTGTTCATGATGAAGAGAAGCGCAATAAAAAGCAGCAATAATACCGCCACCGCATATTTAACCTGATCGTACCGCTTGATCGTGCGGGGGCTTTTGCGTTGTGACATACGGGGAATCCTTCGCTGTTGGCTCGTCTGGTAGAGTTCGGCGTGAATACCACGGCGGAAATTTGACGGCACGGCCCCGGCGAAACCTGCATACAGATTTGCGCCGGGCTTCACCGGCTTATTTGCGTACGCCGGATGCTGGGGGATTGATTGAAGAGCCGCCTTTTCTGCGCTGCTGTCGGCTCGTCTTGCGGCTCATCCTGCGATTGATACTGTGATTGATTAGGTCTGTTTATAAAAACTACCTATTTTTTACCATAAGTTTCCCTCCGCGACCAATTCACTATGCGCCCCTCAGCACAAAAAATAGCGCCAAATCGCCCCGGCATTGTTTGCCCGTTTTAGCGGGTCAATGCATAATCGGGGGCAGAGGGTTCATGCTGCCAAATTTGATTTTTTTACTATGACTGACGACCTAAAAACATCTGATTCATCCGCTGCTTCCGCCGCTGCTTCCGCTCCCGGACAAGCTGCGCCGGAAGAGCATTACCTGCTCAGGATTTCCAGCAGCAAATACAGCGAGGAAGACGCGCGCTTTCTCCGCCACGATGAGCGAGGGCCCCAAAGGAGCCGCACATCGGAGCGGCGCCTCTCTATCTATCAGGGGCCCTGGGCCCTTATCATCGGTTTCGCCCTGCTCATCCTCCTGGGCGGCATCCTGCTCAAGCTGCCCTGGTCGGCCGCGCCCGGGCAGGAAATCGGCTGGAGCGAGGCGCTCTTCACGTCCACCAGCGCGATTACTGTGACCGGATTGGCCGTTCTCACCACCGGTACGGACTTCTCATTCTTCGGGCAAATCGTGATTCTGCTGCTGCTGCAAATAGGCGGCGTGGGCTTCATCGCGTTCAGCGTGCTCCTCTTCCGCCTCATCGGCCGCAGCGTGACGCTCCAGACCCGCCTGATTGTCCAGCAGTCCCTGGGGACCCAGCGTGCGAGCGGCGTCTTGCGCCTGGCCCTCTACGTGTTGGGGGTCACCCTTACGGTGGAGGCCATCGGCGCGTTCCTCCTCTGGCTGCGCTGGCGCACGACCCTCCCCAACGATCAGGCCATTTGGTATGCCATCTTTCACGCCATCAGCAGCTACTGCAACGCTGGCTTCGATCTCTTCTCGGGCACGTCCCACGCCACCCTTTTCGGCTACGGGACGGATTGGTACACGCTTCTCGTGATGGCCGGCCTGATTCTTATCGGCAGCTTTGGTATTACAGTTTTGTATGATTTGGCCAGCTTTCCCCGGGACCGCATGTTGGGGCTGAATACGCGCTTCACGCTTCTCATGACCCTGATTCTGACCGTTGTGGGCGTCTTCATCATGCTTCTGGACCCCATCCTCCACGGTCTCATCTTTGCCGGCGTGCCCTTTTTTGATCGCCTGGCCGCAACCTTTTTTACAATTGTTTCGGCCCGCACGGCCGGTCTGACCATCCTGCCCATTGCCCAGCTCAGCGAAGCGACCCAGCTCATCATCATGTTGTGGATGTTTATCGGCGGCGCGCCTGCGAGCATGGCCGGCGGCGTCAGCTCCAGCACTGTCGCGGTCCTGCTTACGGCCGTCATCGCCACGGCCAGGGGGCTGGACGAGTCGGTTGCCTTCCGCCGGGCCATCCCCGCTGAGACAATCTTCAAGGCGGTGGCCATCATGACCGTGAGCACCCTGTTGGTCGCCGGCGTCACGCTGCTGCTGGCCTTGCGCCAGGAAGGGCCCGTCTTTCAGGTTGCCTTCGAGGTGGTCAGCGCTTTTGCCAACGCGGGGTATAGTCTAGACTTTACCGGCGAATTGGATAATTTTGGACGCTTTTTGATTGCCTTTACAATGTACTGGGGGCGGTTGGGCCCGCTCACCATCGTCGTGGCCCTGGCCGAACGCAGTCGCCCCAACTTTATTCGCTATCCCGAGGAGCCAATCATCCTCGGTTGATATGCGCTCACCCATCATTTACCAATCCGGGTTTTATGTCGCTTCATCCGCTTCCGATTGTGCAAAGCTGTCCCCATGCAGGCCTTGGCGTACCGGCGGAAATTCGGGATAAGATCGCGATCACGTCCGTTGATCTCTACAACGACAGCGACCTGTGGGCCGATCTGCACTACGATTTCGCCCATGCCGATCTCGCCCCCTTGACGCCGCCCGGCTGCACCCGGGGCACGCTGGCCATGGTCAAGATGCCCATTGCCCGGGCCCTGATCGACGTCAATCGTCACCCCGACGACCTGAGCAACCCCGACGGACCGGTCAAGCTGCTGACGAGCTACGGCCGGGCTATCTACAAAGAACCGCCCCCCTATAGCCTGCAGGTTGAGCTGCTAAACCGCTACTGGCACGCCTACCATCTGGAGTTGCGCAGCGCGCTCCAGAATCATCTGGGGGAGATGAAGCTCTTCCTGGACTGCCACAGCATGGCCCAGCACGGCCCCAGCTCGTACAACTACCCCAACGCGGTCCGCCCCCTCATCAGCCTCTCGAATCTGGGCGATGCACACGGCGAACCCGCGGAGGAGGGCGGGGTTGTCAGCTGTCCCGGCTGGTTCATTCGCCGCGCCGCGCAGATTGCCGACGATCTGTTTCACGATTTACAACTGCTGGAACCGACGCCCGGCGTGACGCCGCCCACCGTCGCGATCAACTGGCCCTTTCGGGGCGGCTACATCGTCGAGCAGTATACCCGCCCCGGCTATCTCGCCACCGACCGGAGCAATAGCGGAATCGAGCTGCCGCCCGCCATGCTGGTGGAAGTCAACCGCGGTCTTTTCGTGGGCGATCAGAACGCCGATACGCCCATCTCTCCGCCCAACCACGCGCGCATTGCCTTGATTCGCGAGCGACTCTACCTGTGGGCCGCCCGCGTGGTTGGAAGTCTTTGAAAAAGGAAACGCATGTCAATTTCACGCCACGAATCCACGCCTGAATCCATCCCGGACGCAGCGCAACTGCGCCGCTATCTCGACTTCGCCGCCCACATCGCCCGGGAAGCCGGCGCGCGCTCCGCCAACCACTTCCGCAAGGTGGACGCACGCCGCAAGGGGGACGGTACGCTGGTAACCATCGCCGATGAAGAGGCAGATCGCTTCATCTCCCGGGAAATCCGCGCCGCGTTTCCGGATCACGCGGTTCTGAGCGAAGAGCAGACGACGCTTTACGATCCGAACGTTGAGTTTACGTGGGTCGTAGACCCCATCGACGGCACCACCAACTTTGCCCGGGGCATGAGCATCTGGGGGGTCTCCATCGGCCTCCTTCAGGCCGGCCGCCCGCTGGTCGGCGTTCTGCACATGCCCATGCTGGGGGAGACCTATTCCGGCGCGATGGGGCTGGGCGCGGCGTGCAACGGCATCGCCCTGACCAGCGCGTCTGAAACCGAGCCCACGGACCAGCATCTGCTCGTGCAGTGTACGCGCACCCTCCAGGAGCTGCGCCTGGAGACGCCCCTCAAATCGCGCATGCTGGGCAGCGCGGCCTATCACATGACCAAGGTGGCCGAGGGCAGCGCACTGGCCGGCCTGGAAGCCACGCCCAAAGTGTGGGACATTGCGGCCGTGGCCGTGATAATGGCCGAGGCGGGGGCCCTGCTCACGTTGCGGGACGGCTCGCCCGGCTTCCCCCTGCCCGCTGAAGCGCTGGATTATGTGGACCGCTCCATGCCCACCCTGGCCGCAGCCAATCCGGCGATGCAGGCGTATATGCTTGGTTTACTACGTACTGCGTAATACAAAGGCGCGCAGCGGGTTGGCTCTTCCGGCCCGACAGGCGTGGCTTTCAGGCGCATCAACCGATATGGTCTTCAGGAGGTCTTCCTCTGAAGGCAGTGCGTTTTTTGTAAATGTTTTTGGGGAATCTGTCATGTTTGGTTTGTTTGAGCCTTTTATGACTACACGAACTAATTTATTTTATGCCTTTTATTGAGACCGAGCGGTTGCGCATTCATTATCGCACCCATGGCAATCCGACAGGGATTCCCATGGTCCTGCTCCACGGCAGCTTTGCCGGCAGTCGCTGGTGGGACGAATTCATGACCCTGCTGCCTGACGAGATTTACGCCGTCGCCCCCGACCTGCGCGGCATGGGCGCGACAGACCGCCCCGCCGACGGCTACGCCATCCCCGCGCTGGCCGACGATCTCCATGCCCTCCTCACCGGGCTGGACCTGCACGCGATTGACCTCGTCGGCCACTCGGCCGGCGGCGCTGTGGCAATCGAGTACGCGCTTCAACACCCGGAGCGCCTCGCCACCCTCACCCTGATTGCGCCGCCGCCGGTGGAAGGCGTCAGGACGCCGCTGGAAGGATTGCGCCTGCTGGAAGCCATGCGCCACGATCGGGAACTGCTTGCCCGGGGCATGGCCACGCTTTGGCCTGAATTCGGCCGGCAGCCGCCTATCGACGCGGCAGCCGGCCTGCTGGACGAGGCCGCCCGCCAGGCGCCGCCGGCCTTCACGGAGATTGCCGTTGCGTTGGGAAGCTGGAATCGCCGCGAGGAAGCGGTCCGCCTGACCCTGCCAACTCTGCTCATCTGGGGCGATGAGGACGCCATCGTCGATCAGGCGTCCATCACCCGTACGCTGCTGAGCATTCCCGGCGCGGCCAATCTGGAGATCCTCCACGGCGCAGGTCACAGCCCCATGCTGACCGACCCCCTCCTCCTGGCCGAGAAGATCGTCACGTTCGTGACGGAAGACGCGGCGGGCTTCGCCCAAATCCGCGATACGGCTATCGAATAGGGAATCCCGGCTGGAATAATGCAACACTGGAAGATCCAAACGGAAAGGCATTGGAGATGACGGACCAGACAGAGAATATCGGCGCCTACCGGCCCACAGAGCGCTTTTCGGATCGGGTCGATGACTACGTGCGCTATCGTCCCCGCTATCCGGCCGGACTTCTCCAGGTCCTGGCGGACGAGACGGGCCTGACCCCGGCCCACGTCATTGCGGATGTGGGCTGCGGGCCGGGAATTTCGTCGGAGCTTTTTGTGCGCAACGGCAACCCGGTTTACGGCGTGGAGCCGAACGGCGAAATGCGCGCGGCCGCGGCCCGACGCCTGGCGGAGTTCCCCAACTTTACGCCCGTCAACGGCACGGCCGAAGCCACCGCATTGGATGACGATTCGGTGGATTATGTCATCTCGGGTCAAGCCTTTCACTGGTTTGATCGGGTGCAGGCGCAAGAGGAATTCCGCCGTATTCTGCGTTCGGGGGGACGCCTGGCTCTCTTCTGGAACACGCGCCAACAGAGCGCATCTCCCTTTATGGCCGAGTATGAAGCGCTCGTACGCAGCTACAGCCCCGAGTACGACCAGGTAACCCATGAGCGCATCGGCGCGGAGGAATTTGCCGACTTCTTCGGGCCCGGCGGCTACGTCCATCGCACGTTCGAGAATCCCCTGCGCATGAATTTTACCGCGGTCATGGGGCGCACAGCCTCCACTTCGTATACGCCCCCAAGCGGAACCGCTGAATACGCACAACTGGAGATCGCCCTGCACGCCCTCTTCGATGAACACGCTCAAGGTGATGAAGTACCGTTCATCTACGTAACGGACCTGTACACGGGTAAATTGTAGAATGCTCTCTTCGTGACTATGCGAATAAAATAATGAGATGAAGAGATTGGAGATTGGGAGATTAGCGCGGATGCCCCAATCTCTCAATCTCCAATCTCCCAATCTCCAAGGTACCCATCATGCCAACCAATCCCACCCTCAACCTGGGCCTCATCGGAGCCGGGCGCATCGGCCGGGTTCATGCCGAAAATATCGCACTGCGCATTCCCAACGCCCGCACGCTGATTGTCGCCGACGTGGACGAGGCCGCAGCCCAGCGCTGCGCCGATGAGTTTCGGGTCAACTTTGCCGTGAAGGATTACCGCATGGTGCTGGACAGCCCGGCCATTGATGCGGTCCTTATCTGCTCGGCCACCCACACCCACGCGCACCTCATTCAGGAAGCGGCCCGGGCGGGCAAGCACATCTTCTGCGAGAAGCCCATCGATCACAACCTGACGGTTGTTGACGCCGCGCTGGCCGCCGTGGACGCGGCGGGCGTCAAGCTTCAGATCGGCTTCAACCGGCGTTTTGACGCCAACTACGCGCGGGTGCGCCGGGCCATCGCCGAGGGCGAAATCGGCGCGCCCCAGCTCATGCACATCATCAGCCGGGACCCGGCTCCCCCGCCGGCCGAGTACATCGCCGTCTCCGGCGGCCTCTTTCTGGACATGATGATCCACGACTTTGACATGGCCCGCTTTCTGCTGGGCAGCGAGGTCACCCGGGTCTACGCCGCGGCCGCCAATCTGGTGGATCCGGCCATCGGCGAGGCGGGGGATGTGGACACGGCGCTGGTCACGCTCACCTTTGCCAACGGCGCGCTGGCCGTCATCGACAACAGCCGCCGGGCCGTCTACGGCTATGACCAGCGGGTGGAAGTGCTGGGCAGCGCCGGAGCCGTACGCACGGAAAACAACTATCCCAACACCATGCTGCTGCTGGGCCCGGAACGCATCGCCCGGGATTTGCCCCTCCACTTCTTCATGGAGCGTTACCAGGAGAGCTATCGCGCCGAGCTTCAGGCCTTTGTGGATGCCGTGCTCAACCATGCGCCGGTTCCCGTGACGGGCGCAGACGGACGCGCGCCTATCGTGCTGGCTGAAGCCGCAGCGCGGTCGGTAAGGGAGGGGAGGGTGGTGGAGATTGGAGAATGAAGATTGGAGATTGAAGATTGAAGATTGAAGATTGGAGAGCGATTTCTTATTTCCCGTTCCTTATTTCTCGTTCTTTAACCCGAAAGCTAAAAACATTATGTCAAACAACCAACCTTCAGCCCGGGATGCGCTGGGCGTGATTGGATTGCCCATGCCGGTGCGGGAGCTGGCGGCGCGGCCGTGGGACGTCATCGTCGTGGGCGGCGGGCACAATGGACTCGCCTGCGCAACCTATCTGGCTCGTGCGGGCAAGCGGGTCCTGGTGCTGGAAGCCCGGGAGCGCCTGGGCGGAGCCTGCACCCTGGAAGAGACCTGGCCCGGCTATCTGGTCTCGCCTTGCGCCTATCTGGCCGGGCTGCTCCACCCGAAAATTATCGAAGAGCTGAACTTCCCGGCCTACGGCTATCAGTGGACGCCGGCTGCCGCGGGCCTCTTCGTGCCCTTTGACGACGGCAGCAGCATCCAGCTATGGGAAGACGACGCGCGCTGCGAAGAGGAAATCCGCGGCTTTGCGCCCGGTGATGTGGTCGGCTGGCGGGCCATGGGCGACGTCATGCGCCGCACCCGAGACGCTATCCGCCCGGCCGGCGATCAGGACCTGTGGATCGGTCCGCCGCCCACGCGGGAGGAGATCGACGCGCGCCTGGGCGACGACGTGGAAGCGCGCGGCCTGCTCTTCGAGTGGAGCATGGTGGAGTACGTGGAGCGCTACCTGGATGACCCGCGCCTGCAAAGCGCCTACCTGGGGCAGGGCGTGATTGGGACCAACGCGTCGCCCCATGATCCGGGCACAGCGTCCATCAACTTTCATCACTCGTCGGGGCGCATGGGCGGCCGGCCGGGCATGTGGGGCTACGTCAAAGGCGGCATGGGCATGGTCTCGTTCATCCTGGCCGACATTGCCCGGGACGCGGGCGCCGTCATTGCGGCAGGCGCGCCCGTCGCGCGCATCCTGCCCGGCGAGGGCGTCGAGCTGAGCGGCGGCGAGCGCATCCACGCGCCCGTGGTGGTCTCCAACGCCGACCCACGCGTGACGCTCAAGCTGCTGGGCAATGCCGCGGATGACGCATGGCGCCGGCAAGTGGAAAGCGTCCCCATGGAGGGCTGCACGGTCAAGGTGAGCGTTGCCCTGAACGAACTGCCCAACTTCACCGCCCGGCCCGGCGTGGATGAGGCGCATCACCGGGGGCAGATCAACACGCCCCTTACCAAAGATGAATGGCGCGACTACTACGCTTTGGCCAAGGCGGGCGAATTGCCGCCCCGCCTGTGGACCGAACTCTATTTCCAGACTTCGGCCGATCCCAGCGTAGCGCCGCGGGGCAAGCACATCATGAGCGTCTTTGCCCAGTACGTGCCCTACGCCTTTGCGGAAGGCGATTGGGAAAGCCGTCGGGAAGAGGTCGGCGCGACCGCAATCGATTCCATCGCCCGCTATTGCAGCAACCTGCCCCGGGCCATCGAGCACATGGAAGTCATGGGGCCGCCGGACATTGAGCAAAAGGTGGGGTTGACGGGCGGCCACATCTTCCAAGGCTCATGCCTGCCCGATTACATGTGGGACAAACGCCTCGCCTCCCGCACGCCCATGGAAGGCGTCTTCCTCTGCGGCGCGTCCACCCATCCCGGCGGCAGCGTAATCGGGATGAACGGGCGGAATGCCGCGATGGAGGTGATGGGGAAGAAAAAATGAGGAGTGAGAAATTGGGGACGCCGGCAAATTCAGGACGGGCCAACGATTTCTCATTCCTCGTTTCGCATTATTTACACTAACGCGACGCAACCAGAGGCAAATAAACCGTCTCCGCGGCCCGGTCGAAACGATAGGTCGCGGTGTAGGTTGCGGACTGGCCGGGAATGGTGAAGGCGTAGATGGGATCGGTGAGGTTTCCGCCGCCGTCAGCTCCTTCCACCTGCCACTTGTCGAACGCCAAAATTTCCCGGCCGCGCAAAATCTCGCTTGCAGCCTGGAGCGTGTGTTCGGTGCCGGCCACAGCCTGATACGCGTAGGGCGTCGTCACCCGGCCGCCGTTGACCCGAATGTCCGTACCGGTCGGCTCAGACGCGACGTCCACGCTAACCAGCGCCGGGCGAATGTCGGCGCTGACGTGAACCTGCTGACCGCCGGCCGTGTGCATGAACAGATGAAAGCGATACCAGATATTCCAGGCCCCGCCGTGGTTATCGGTATCGATGTCAAAGACCGCGTCGGCCGTAGTCTGGCCGCTGACGATGGGGTGGGTATGCTGGTTATGGTGCATATCGATGCGCCATTCAAAGGGCGTCTCCGGGTCCAAATCAGCGGTCCCGCCGGGGCGCACGGCCGCATACTCCCATGCGTCGCCGCCGTAAAACAGGGCGCGGCCGGCTTCGGTCAAATTGGTTAACGCGATGGCGGGCGGCTCGCCGCTGTAGGCCTGAATCTCCAGCAGAGCCGCTTCGGATGCGGCCCCGTCATCATCCGCCACGACCAGTTGCGCGGTATACGCGCCGTCTTCGCCGTAGGTGTGCGACGCGGCCGGGACGGTGGTGGTCAGGAGTGCAGAACCGTCGCCGAAGTCCCAGCGATACGCGGCAATGGCGCCGTCCTCGTCGGCGGACGCGCTCGCATCAAAGTGAACAGTCAGGGGAGACGGCGCCAGGGTCACGTCGGCGCTGATGGCCGCCACGGGCAGTTGGTTGGGAATGCCCGTGTACGCAATCACGCCCACCTTGCCGCCGTAGATTTGGAGGTAGTAGAGCTTCTCATCCCAATACGCCAAATCCACAATGCCGGGAGCGCCGGCGGCAAAGGGGTGAATCTCAAAGCCGCCGTCCGTAAATGTCGCGCTCTCGATGGTCCCCAGATTGAGATCGGCAAAAAAGAGCCGATCGTCATACTCGGCGGGAAACTCGCTGCCGGCGTAAAAATCCAGCCCGGTGATGGACGCGCCCAGGTCCGCGTCGTGGGCGTAGTAGAGGATGGGATCAACGTAGGCGGACGGCGCCGACGCACAGGGCTGAAACTCGTTAAACGGACAGGGCCCCTCGCGCACGGGCCAGCCGAAGTTAGCCCCGGCTACAGCCCGGTTGGTCTCCTCCCAGGCATCATTGCCCACGTCCGCCACATAGGCCAGATCATCGGCAGGATTGACGGCCAGGCGGAAGGGATTTCGTTGGCCCAGGGCGTAGATCTCCGGCCGTGCGTCGGGCGTATCCACAAAAGGGTTATCCGCGGGGATAACGTAACCGTCGGCCGCGGGGATGATGCGCAGCAGCTTCCCCGTCAGCTCGTCAAGGCGCTGGGCCGTTTCGCTCCGGGTCGTATCGCCGATGGAAAGATAGAGCCGGCCTGCCGCGTCAAAGCCCAAACCGCCGCCGTTGTGCATGATCCACCAGGGCACATTGTCCAACAGAATCGCTTCGTCCGCTGGATCCGCGGTCAGCGTGGCCCGATCCACGGTAAAGCGCGAGAGACGGTTCACGGTTTCGCCGCTCCAGCCGGGCGATCCTGCGCCGGTTGCGTGCCAAATGTAGATGAAGCCGTTGGCGGTAAAATCGGGATCCACGGCCAGCCCCAGCAGTCCTGAATCGCCCAGGGGCGTCGTGGGGAGGGTGATCACCGGCGCGCTGCGAAGAGTGCCGTTCTGCAGCAGAACGCGCACGGCCGCGCTTCCGTCCGGTCCGTCGCCCGTCCCCTTCTCCAGAATGAGCAGATCGCCCGAAGGCAGGAAGGCCATATCCGTGGGAAAATTGAGGCCGCGCACCTCGCTGACGGTAAAGCCGGGCGGCAGTGAAATCGTATCGCCGGATGCGTCCTGCCCCCACGCGCGGGGCGACAAAACAAGTTGCAGGACAGAAAAGGTAATAAGCAAGAGAGCTATGCGGCTCATGCGGGGCGCAAAACGGGGAACGCACTGAATCGTACGCACAATCATCGGGATCCACTCCTGGTCGCTTATGGCGGTTATCGTTATTTTCCCTCTGCCTCCATTATCGCCATGATCAGGCGGGAAGAGAAAAAGACCGGGTTCGCATGTCAATAAGACGAAGGCGGGAGTTGTCGAAAGGCCGTATCCGGCATATGATAGGTAATGGACGGCACATCACGCTTTGCAAGGGAGTCTGCGCATGAAAGAGCTGCCAAAATCAAATCGTTCCGGACGCTCAACGGCCGAGTTCCGCACGGCATTCTTCGATCACCTCTACTACTCTGTAGGCTCCACGCCCCAATCCGCCAGCCTCTACGACGCCTACAACACCCTCGCCCTGACCGTACGCGATCACCTGATGGCGCGCTGGCGGCGCACGGTGGAAACCCAATACGCCGCCAACCCCAAATTTATCTACTACTTCTCGGCCGAGTATCTGCTGGGGCGTCAGCTTCAGCAGAACATGCTCTACACCGAGACGGACGAGTTGGCGGCGGAAGCCATGGCGGAGATGAACGTCCCGGTGGAAGAATTGATTGAACAGGACGTAGAGCCGGGCTTGGGCAACGGCGGGCTGGGGCGACTGGCCGCCTGCTTCCTGGACTCCATGGCCACGCTGGACCTGCCGTCGGTGGGCTACGGCATCCGCTACGAGTACGGCATCTTCCGCCAATCTTTCCGGAACGGCTGGCAGGTGGAGAGCCCCGACACGTGGCTGGACCTGGGCTATCCCTGGGAATTCGCGCAGCCCGACGATCGGGTGGAGGTGGGCTTCGGCGGCGCCACGGAATCCTTTACGGACGAGACGGGTCGCTTCCAGGTGCGCTGGCGGCCGGCCGAGCGGGTGCTGGGCGAGCCGTATCACACCATGGCGCCCGGCTACAAGACCGACACGGTCAACATGCTGCGCCTCTGGCGGGCCAGGGCTACCCGGGAATTTGATTTCCAGAAGTTTGACTACGGCGACTACGCCCAAGCCGTTGAGGACAAAGTGCGCACGGAGAACATCACCAAAGTTCTTTATCCCAATGACAACACGCCCCAGGGCCGGTTGCTGCGCCTCAAGCAGCAATATTTCTTTGTGGCCTGCTCGCTCAAGGACATTATTCGCCGCTTCTTCTTTCGCAATCAGGATTGGGCCGATTTTCCCAAAAAGGTCGCGATCCAGCTCAACGACACCCATCCAGTGATTGCCATCCCCGAATTGATGCGCCTGCTCATGGATGAGTATGACCTGACCTGGGAAGAAGCGTGGGACATCACCATTCACACCTTCGCCTACACGTGCCACACGCTCATGCCCGAAGCGCTGGAAAAGTGGCCGGTGGCGCTGTTCGAGCGCCTTCTGCCTCGCCACCTGGAGATCATCTACGAGATCAACAGCCGCTTCCTGGCGCAGGTCCGCACCAACTTCCCCGACGATGAGGCGCGGGTTGTGCGCATGTCCATCATTGAAGAAGGAGCGGAAAGACGGGTGCGCATGGCCTATCTTGCCTCGGTGGGCAGCTTCTCCATCAACGGCGTGGCCGAATTGCAGACCAATCTTCTGAGCGAAAGCACCCTGCGCGACTTTTACCAGATGTGGCCGGAGAAGTTCAATAACAAGACCAACGGCGTCACGCCCCGACGCTTTATGCGCCTGGCCAATCCGCGCCTCTCGCGCCTCATCAGCGCACGCATCGGCGACGGCTGGCTGCGGGACCTGGACGAGCTGGCCAAGCTGGAGGCCTATGTCGATGACGCCGATTTCCAGGCGGAATGGCGGGCCGTCAAGCAGGCCAACAAGGCGCAACTGGCCGGGATCATCGAGCAGAGATTGGGGCTGGTGGTCGCGCCGACGTCCCTGTACGACGTTATGGTCAAGCGACTACACGAATACAAGCGCCAGCTACTGAAGGCGCTTCACGTCATCGCCCTCTACCAGCGCATTCAGGCCGGGAAGCGGGCGGATATGGTTCCGCGCACGGTGATCTTCGGGGCCAAGGCCGCGCCCGGCTACGCCATGGCCAAGCTCATCATCAAGCTCATCAACAATATTGGGGCTGTGGTCAACAACGACCCCACCTGCTGGGACCTGCTTAAGGTCGCGTACCTGCCCAACTTCAACGTTACCCTGGGCGAGCATATCTACCCGGCCGCGGATCTGTCGGAGCAAATTTCCCTGGCCGGCAAGGAAGCGTCAGGCACGGGCAACATGAAGTTCGCGCTCAACGGCGCGCTTACCATCGGCACGCTGGACGGGGCCAATATCGAGATTCGGGAACGGGTGGGGCCGGAAAATTTCTTCCTCTTCGGGCTGACGGCGGATGAGGTCTTTGAACAAAAGGCCAGGGGCTACGATCCGACTCAATTTTACTACACGAATCCGGTTCTCAAGCAAGCGATTGACGCCATTGCCGCGGGCGATTTCTCCGGCGGCGACGGCAAGCTCTTCCGCCCCATCATCGACTCCCTCCTGGGCGACGATCCCTTCATGGTCTGCGCCGATTTTGGTTCCTACCTGGAAGCGCAGGGCAAAGTAGAGCAGGCTTACCGGGATGAAGAGCGCTGGACCCGCATGTCCATCCTCAACGCCGCGCGCTGCGGCTACTTCTCCTCCGACCGCGCCATCCGCCAATATGCGGAGGAGATTTGGGGCGTGAAGCCACTTCCGGTGAAGTGAAAAGTAATGCGTGGCGGAGTGGCGGAGTATAACACGCATCACGCATCAAATATTCACGTATCACGAATAACAAGCCAACGAGTCATCCAATCATCCAATCAACCCATACCGCACGTGCCCGTCCCGGCCGGTCATGGTTTCGGCCGCGAAGAGGGAGTTGAGCACGGCCTCTTCCACGGCCTCCACCACCGCGGGAAAGAAGTGATGCATGGCCCGGGGCTCGTCGTTGAGGATAGGGCCCTGAATCACCAGGGGCTCTTCTTCGTCGTCCAGGCGATGGGGGATACGGTAGGCGGTGGTGAAGGCGATGACGAAGTCACCCGATCCGTGGCCCAGGCGGCTGCCCGTGCGCGCCAGCCCGGCCCCGGCGCGTACGCAGAGACGCCGTAACTGACGCGCGCTCAGGGGCGCGTCGGTGGCCAGGACGATCATGACCGAACCCCGCTCCGGCCCTTCCACATCTATTTCCGAAGCTGCCGGCGGCGAGTCAGGCGGACGCAGATTCCGCCCGACGGGCGCGCCCGCGATCATCAATTCCCCGGGACGACCGAAGTTGGTCTGGAGCAGGGCGCCCAACGTCCAGCGTTGGTTGCCCACACTGACCACACGGCTGGCCGTGCCCATGCCCCCCTTCCAGCCGAAGCAGCTTGTGCCCGTGCCCGCGCCCACGTTGCCCTGGGCCACCGGCCCGCCCGCGGCCGCGTCCAGGGCCGCGAGCACGTGCTCGGCGTGCACGTGACGGCCCTGAATATCGTTGAGATAGCCGTCGTTGCACTCGCCCACCACCACATTGACGCTGCTGGTGTTCACGCCGATGGCGGGATTCTGCTCGACCATCACCCCGGCCAGCGCATCGGCCACCCGCCAGACGTTGAGGGTGTTGGTCAGGGCGATGGGCGCTTCGATCACGCCCAGTTCCCGCACCTCCTCAAAGCCGCACGCCTTGCCAAAGCCGTTGATGGTGTGCACCGCGGCCCGCACCTTGCTGCGGAATAGATTCCCGCCGTGGGGCAGGATGACCGTCACGCCCGTGCGCACGGGCCCCGCGCCGGGCGTCAGCGCGCCCTCGCCGCGGATGAGGGTGGCATGGCCCACGCGCACGCCCGCCACGTCGGTGATGGCGTTATGGGGGCCGGGCGGGAGAGAATGGTAGGTGGAAAGAAGCGAGTGCATAGGGAATGATTCCCCAAGCACATCACTGAACAATTCGTTTGACAAGGTTGCTCTCCTCTTCAATCTTGGCTAGAATGTGGGTGTTGCGGTGGCTATTGGCGATGATTTTACACTGAGGAATTGTCTTTATTCCGTCGCTGCATACTACCCGGAAATGGCAACTCACACCAACACTATCGTAAGTGGCATAAGACCCCCGTCAAGGCTATAGGGCTTAAGCACGATGAATAATCGTACAGGAGTAATGCCTCTATGAGCATTCCCACAAGTAACTGGACGGCTATCGTGGTTGCCATCATTGGTGCCGTTGCTGTAGTTCTCGCCGCAGTGTTAGCCTATGCAGGCGGTCAGCGCAATGCAACAATAATGATCATTGAAGCTACAAAAACCGCTGAAGCAAAACTAGCAACTCCTACTTCGGTCGAAAAAGTACAGCGTCCGACTAGTACACCGGTTCCGCCGACCAATGCACCTGTGCCGACATCTACACCGGTTCCACCCACAAGTACGCCTTTTCCAACCAGCACTCCCCAACCAACGGCAACGGATACTCCTTTGCTGACCCCAATAAATACCCGAAGTTCTGTTAATGCTCTTTGTTATGGGAATTGCTGGGACTTTAACGATTCCACCCGCACGATGACATGGACAGGCTCAGGCGATGGAGTAGAAGATATATGGCAACCTTCAGGGGATGCCCTACAAAAAATCCGTAATGGATACACAGCTATTATTAATCCTACTGTTCCTGGCGAGATATTTGCCTGCGTATTAAATGTTAATGGAGAGTTTGTTAAAAACAATTGTGATGATGTGCTTTTTCAAACTGCGCCAGGCCCATATCAAATCACATCAGCAAATCTCACGGTCGGAGGATTTCGTTGGTGTCCAGCGCTAGGCTACGGTTACAGAAAAAATGGTGACGTTTGTAAGTAAAGCATCGATGAATCTTTATTCGCACCAGTGAACACAGCGCCTACTCTTTCGGTGAAACTCAGGTAGCCGCCGCCTAAGACTTTCGAAGTCTTAGGCGGATCGACCCGGCTTCGACAAGCTCAGCCTACGATCTGTATCAGCCGATTTTACTTGCACAGCGGGCGGTTGCGCCAACCCATCCAAAGGAATAGTAGGGTCATTGACTCTGCCGCCCCCTCCCCCATTAGGAAACGTGCATGGCGACATGGCAACGGGCCGTCGAAATTTCAGCACGCTTTCCCGGCGTTGTATAGAACTACAGCGGGACATATTCATGGATACCCACTTTTTAACACTCTGGCAGGCAACGCTGGAGCAAAGCCTGGACGAAAGAGCATCCAGAATACTTGATCAACGCTATTGCTTCAGCGAAGGCAAAGTAAACACCCTTCAATCAATAGGCGACGTTGAACAAATCAGTCGCGAGCGCGTGCGACAAATTATCGTCAAAAGCCTGCGCAAAATCGTAGGCAAAGCAAACCGCGCAATAAACAACCAACAGATCAATACCCCAGAGGCAGCACTCGTCTCCTATGTGCGTAGCATTGTCATCCCTGAGGAAGATGGCCACATCGATCGTTTAGCTGCATATCTTGTCAATGACTTTGGCCATCTTCCTCCATCACGAACGTCAATGGATCTTCTGGTCCAGATGCTCTACAAAACCAAAAAGGAAAAAGAGGCGCGGCTGGATGAGGCTTTGATGTCGATGCAGGTCATGCTTGGAGAGCTTCGAGCAGTCAGGCCAAATAGCAAGGGGGAGGCTCGGCCAAAGCAGGAGCGCCCCAGCACGGCAGATAGGGCCAAACAAGCGGAAATTGTGCAGTGGCTTGCCTTATCAAAGTATGCAACGGCAACCGATCCTGTTCCAGGATTTTGTATACGTCAAGGAGAACATGTACGGCTCAAAAACGGAAACCGCTACGAGATACTTGAGTGGCTTAAGCGGGAAGGGATCCATGAGGGAATTTCGGTAGCAGGCTACTATGTTATACGTGATGCCACTGATAGTCGATACAGTGATAGTCTCTTGTTTTTATCGGCCAACTCAATCAAGTCGAGCAGTCAGGAAGTATGGGAATCACCTTCGGACGATCGTCAGGACATGAATAGGGAACAAGGCATGCCGGAGAGAGCATACGCGCCGTGGAATAAGCACGAGGATCGCGAACTTACTTGGCTATTTGAATCTGGTCTATCGCAGCGTCACCTTGCTAATCATTTTTCCAGACAGTCAAGTGCGATACGGTCAAGACTGAAAAAGCTAGGACTCAAATAGCCTTCTCTGCACGGAAGTTATATTTTTATCACCCCATACAAAGCCTAGGAGGAGATCCCCAACCATAAGTCTTGCATCGATCATTCTGATAACGGCGATTGTCTTTATCACGATTTTCGGTACTGTTTGGGCTGCAATGCGTTTTCGAGGTAAGCCGGTCAAAACAGATACGCGATTTGTTGACCTACGCGGGCGACAACGTCGCACCATCAAGTATCGTGATACAGGCAAGCAAGTTAAGCCGATCTACCGTTATGACCGACGCGGCAGAAAAGTCAAAGAGACATATGTTCAGAAAAAATGTTTTCGTTGCGGCGCAACCGTAACCAGCGTCAAGAATGGCAAGTACCACTGCTCATGCGGCAATTCTTTCAGGTAGCGAATCGAATGTAGCGAGACAGCACCATGAATGATGTGATTATTATCTGTAAAAGTTGTGGGTGTGCTTTCACGTGGAGTTATGCGAGCAACGATTTTATCGAGAGCACAAGTTGCAGCGGCCACGCAGGTGTGAAGCCTGTCGCACCGAGCGAAAAAACGAGATGGCAGAACGCAATCGCTCACGCGCCCAAAGACAATCGCCAATACCGTACCATAAGAGAAAGGAATCCTCTTTACGAATTTGGGTGGCATTCACAATTGCAGCGGCTGCCGCAACGCTTGTCTTCATTTTGTTGCTTCAGCTTCGGTGATAGGCCGGATACAACGGCGCATTGTCCCTGCTCATGATCGTTCCGCTCGTCAACCTGATCATGCTCTTCTTTCTTGCGTTCGCAGATTGGCCAATCCTGAAACGACGGCGTGGACGCTGAATCGATTTGAAAGAAGCTTCGTGGACGAGTCGCAGGCCAGGCTTTCACGCATCGATCCGTCATGAGAATTCACCGTTATCTGCTGACAACATCTCGGCTTCGTGAGGTGCGCTTCGCCTGTTCCTACGCCCCGATACAGGTCCTACACCATCAACACGATTAGGGGAAGTTGGGTCACGCCATAGACCACATGCCCCAGATAATGGCGCACGCTCTGCTAAAATCTCTGCAAGACCATGATTTTCGTAGGTTCGGCTATCAGCCGGATGGACCCGAGTAACCAGACTGTCACGCTGGTAGCGATGAGATACAAAACTCTCGCTCTCATTCTGCCATTAGTTTGGTACGAGACGGCGCAAGTCCAACCACGATTGGGCTTGCTCGAGCCGGGTCCGTGACCCGGCTATCAGCGAATTGTGGCCTTATTTGCGCCGCAATGTACGAAGCGCTTCACGTCCCATGGACCATCACATCATAGCAGGTTATCGCCTCCCCTGAAACAGACTGCTCGAGCCGGGCCCGTGCGCTTCCCCAGAGCGCAGGCCAATGTCAGCGCGAGAACCGATTCGGGTCAGGAATCCAACCAAGCCTTGAAGGAAAATCAGAGGCATGCCGATGACATTTGTCATCGGTTCTTTGAGTATGAAAGCGAGGTTGGACAGAAAATGATGAACTATCTACCCGATCAATTCCGTGGTGAGCTCAATCCTGACGAGAGAATCATTTGGAGCGGGCGCCCGCAGCAGGGACTCACGCTGCGGGCGGCTGATATCTTCATGATCCCATTCAGCTTGCTGTGGGGCGGCTTTGCAATCATGTGGGAAGGGGGTGTTATTGCAAGCGGTGCGCCATTCTTCTTCATGCTGTGGGGCATTCCATTTGTGGGGCTGGGGCTCTATATAATCTTCGGCCGGTTCTTTGTTGATAGCGCGCAACGAAGCAAGATATACTACGCGCTCACAAACCAACGGGTTATCATCCTTTCCGGCCTCTTCAACCAAAATACCAAGAGTCTGGACATCAAGCAATTGCCCGAAATCAATGTCAGCACAAAAGCCAATGGCAAGGGGACAATCAGCTTCGGGCCGTCTCATCCCATGGCCTGGATGTATGGCGGAAGCGGATTTCCCGCCATGGGCCGCTATTATGCTCCGCCAAGCTTTGAACTAATTGATGATGCCAGAAGCGTCTACCAGCAAATCAAGCAGTTACAACGCGCGGACGGATAATCCAAAACCAACCGATTAGACACAGAGGGCACAGAGAATACGAAGGGCCACAGAGTTTTTGATTGCCTCTGTGGCCCTTCGTATTCTCTGTGCCCTTCACCCAACCTGGAGCTCTGCCTATGTGCCGCAATATTCGCCCGCTCTTCAACTTTGACCCGGCCGCAACCGATGCGGAAATTCGCGCCGCGGCGCAGCAGTACGTGCGCAAGGTCAGCGGCTACCGCACGCCTTCCCAGGCCAATCAGGCCGCGTTTGACCGCGCGATCGATGAGATCGCCGCGGCAACCCGCAGCCTCCTTGATACGCTGGTGACCGACGCGCCGGCCAAGAACCGCGCGGCTGAGGCGGCCAAGGCCAAAGCCCGCTCGGCCCGCCGCTTTCAGTAAGCATTATGTCGCACAGGTCGCCGGTTGAAACCGGCGCCTGATACGGAAAGTGCGCTGAAACGCACTGCATACACGGCGAGATCGGTCTCTCCGCAACCGGCTTGAGCCGGTTTCCTGTAGCAGACACCGGTTTGGAACCGGTGTCGGGTCAATCCATAGCCTTCACTTGGCGCCCACGGGATAGATCACCATTCCCGATCAGCTGAAAAACGTGCCAATACGCGTCCAGCACCAAATCAATCGCCGTCTTGTCGAAGCCCTTCACCTTGAACGATGCGGGACAGCCCAGGCCGAAGAAGCCCGGCTCACGCGCGCCGTTGGGGTAGACCCGCTCCTCCAGATATTCCTCCTTGAAATAGCGGCTGCACTCGCCGAAATAGGCGCTCAACCGCAACCTGGATGCCGAGTCGGTTGCAACAATATCGGGCAAAAAGCGCCCGCGCCGGATGACGGGCAGCGTGTACCCGAAGGGCACCCGGCGCGAAAACTGCTGGGGAAGCTTGTCCTGAATGATCTGAGCCAGGCACGCTTCCGCGGTGGCAAAGCCTGCCACAGGCTCGGCCATCAAGGATGAAATGGACGCCTGGGCGCTCTGGATGCCTTCCTTGAAGGTATCCATGACGGCGTTTCTGGCAACATTTTGCCGATCTGCCTTGTGGGCCCAGGGCTGTTCGGGGCCGTTCGTCCCGCGCGCGTCGCAGCCGCCGGCTTGCAGATTTTCCAGCGCCTCACGCTTGGTGCGTCCGGTAGAGGTCTCCCACGCCAGCATATCCCAGTAGCGGGCTTCGATCTCTTCGCTTTGCAGGCGGAGACTACGATCCGCCAGGGAAATCAGGACGTGGGTCGTCAACAGCATCCGCCGCGCCGCGGCCTCGCCATAGCCGCCCACGGGAATTACCGCCGTATCCGAGATATGGTTGGGCGTCTCAGAAAAGTCCTTTATCGGGCTCCAGAGGTAACGGTCATAGCGACCGGTTAACCGCGCCTGCAAATAGGGCTCCAGCGTGGCCGTATGCTTTGTATGGAAGAGCAAGCCGCGGAAATATGCCTGGCCTGCCGCCGACAGGCTGCGATAGGCGCGTTCAAATCGCTGACGGCGGGGCTGAGCATGGCCAAACCCCGTCGGCAATTCGCCTGTCGCGATAAACGGGGTGAATTCATCCGCCAGCACGTCGTCCAGATAGACCGCTTCATAGCATTCGATATCCTGAAGCAGGGGCACGATCTCCTCTCCGGTCAGGTCCAATACGGTATGGGCAAAAGGCCGACTGAGGGCGGTAAAGAGATCGCGCAAGTGCAGCGTGATGGCCTGGTTCGCCGCCTTCATTGGATGGGGATGCGGCCGGGCGGAGAGGTCAGGATGGCGGCCTTGCAAAGCTAACTGATAGAAATCATCAGTCATAGTCGGTGGTCCCTATTGGTTCGGATCAATATCGGTTCGGATCAATAAATCGTTACCTGTGGGATAGTGTAGTGTGATTCGGCCTATGCGGCAATAAACGGAGCGGTATGCGGCCGTACTGCGTAACGCGTACGATCATCGTAGCGGGACAATCGGGGTGAGCTGATCGTTGCGTTACGGCGCAACCCATTACGTATCGATCGTTACGCAGCATCAGAAGTCGTCTGCGCAGCGAAATCCCAATAAATCGCTCGTTGTGTCTACAGAAGCGGGCCATGCGATGCGCCACCCGGCGTGAAGGAAGCCGGCGCGTGTGGCGCGTCCGCCTCCGCGCCGCACGCGCGCCGGCTTAACCGGCGTGGCCGGGCCTTGAGGATTCAGCAATGATTCGGGATCGGCGTAATATGCCTCGCCATACCAGTCGTTCACCCATTCACTGACGTTGCCCAGCATGTCCTCGGCGCCGTATGGGCTCGCGCCCCGGGGATAGCTGCCTACCTCCGCCAATGGGCTCGTCATGTCATCCACGTACGCGCCGTAGTCGGGCTGCCAATCATTGCCCCACGGGAAGAGCAAGCCGTTTTCGCCCCGGGCCGCCTTCTCCCACTCCGCCTCGGTCGGAAGTCGCTTGTCCGCCCACAGGCAATATTGATTGGCGTCCTCCCACGAGACGTGCACCACAGGATAATCCATGATATCGGCCGTGGTGGCGCCCGGACCGCCGGGGCTGCGCCAATTCGCGCCCTCTACATCATTGCTTTCCCGGGCCAGGGGATCCCAGACCATGCTGGAGCCGACCCGTTCCGCGGTTGTGACGTAGGAAGTGGCATCGGCAAAGCGGTGAAATTGGCGGTTGGTCACTTCGTAGCGATCGATGTAAAAGCCGTCCAGGGTCACCGACGTCTGGGGCATTTCATCCCGGAAAAAGTCGGACTGACAACCGGCCTCAAACCGGATGCACAGCTCATCAAAGCGGGCCAAATCCTCTTCCGTGCTGCCGCGTAGGAAGGGCCCGGCGGGCACCTCGCACATGCCGGGCCGATTCCCCGCGCAGGACGATACGAAATGAGTTCCCCGCCACAGGGAGAGACCGAAAATCACAAGGACGCCCAAGGCGATGCCCAGTCCCAGATAGAGGTTGCGATTTCCCCCGCTGGCGGCATCGGCAGCGCCGGCGGGCTGAGCCGGAGGAAAGGGCTCCTCGCCGGCCTGCGCTTCTACGCCCGAGGTTGACCGTTGCGTTTCGGGTTCGGGCAACGAGAGTTCGGTCATCGTATACCCCGCCAGCAAACGCTTATCGGCTTCTGTTTTCGGCGTGCGCAACAGCCGGTGCAGGGGCGGCTGGCCGGCGGCTTCCAGCAGCGCATCGGTTTGCTGCTCGGTCAGGCCGAGAGCCAGGGCAAGCTTGACAACGCTTTGCCAATCCCGGGGCGCGCCGTTGCGCCGCCGCCATGAGGCGATGGTGGATTTGGGGATATCGGACGCCGTAGCCAGGCGATCGATCCCCCAATTCATGATGCCCATGTGGCGGTCCAGGAGTTCAACAAAAGGGTGTAGTTCGATCATGCGAATGCTCTTTGATTGGTGGAATCCAGGGAGAATGCCCGCAATTTATACCCTGCACACGGGATGCGTACGATGCGCACATGGGTTGCGCTCTTTACGGCAGGCGGAGCCGAAGGTACACTCAGTATTATATGCGAGCGCCTCCATTGTTGAAAGGATTGGGGAGCAGCGACTCGCGCCACATTTGCAGCGCCAAGCTTACCCACACAATTGAAATGCAGATCTATCCCCACTATCCTACCGGAGAAACCTTATGAGTGTTTATCTGCTGACCAGACGAGCACTGTATACGTGCGCTTTGTTATTTGCCCTTCTCCTCCTGGGCCGACCGGCCGCGGTCCACGCCCAAAGCCCGGACTCGCCGCCGGTTCCCGGTCCGCTTGAACCGCCTGCCCCCCATTTGCCTGAACGTGCCGATGGCCTCTACCAGACGCCCGACGGCCTGTGGGCTTCGCCGGGCAGAGCCGCAGCGGAAGAGGCGGAAAAAGCGCCCGACGCCGCAGCCGATACCGGCGGGCCTGACGCGTACGGCTATACGTGGGATAGCGCTGTTCCGTTTGCCTGGATTGATGCCGGCGGTGGGCAAGACGTGGACGTACGCGATTACCTGGTGAGCGAGGCCATTGACATTGGCTTTCCGTTTAAGTTTTATGAGAACACGTATACGCAGGTCTACATAGCAAAATATGGATATCTGACGCTGGATGATTACAACGACTACGATACCCCAGCCTCAATCCCCAGTCCTTCGATTCCGAATAATGTGATTGCGCCATATTGGGTGCCGGCTTATGACGGGTATAACTATATTCGCTACCTACGCGGCGGAAGTGCGCCCAATCGTTGGTTTGTAGTGGAATGGAATCAGTTGGAAAGTGACTGTTGTGGTGATGATGAAGAGATTGATACATACACGTTTCAAGTTAAAATTGAGGAAAACGGCAATATTACCTTCAGCTATGCCGATATGCTGGTTGATGGAGGGTATTGGTGCCAATCTTCAGGCATCGAAGATGCAATGGGGCTGGACGGGCTAGCCATCACGGAATACTGTGATCCGATTGATGAGTCCTATCACGGGGTCGTAATTTATCGCCCTGCCCCAGGCCCGCGCGTAAGAATTTTCCCGCCCGCTGCCGGTAAATTTGCCCGCCCCGGCGAAGAAATGACGTTCAATGTACCGATTCGCAATTTAGGCGAAACGGGGACCGACACCTACGATTTGATCTACGCATCCCTCTGGCCGGTCTCATTCTACGCGGCGGACGGCGAAACGCTCCTAACCGACACTGACGGGGACGGCCGAATCGATACCGGATCCGTGTCGCAAGGCGCAACCGCCGCCATTGTGGCCCAGGTTACCGCGCCGGCCGATGCCGTCCTCGGGGACTACAACATTACGAATTTGACGGCAATTTCATCCCTCGACCCTGGGAAGACCGCCAATATCGTTCTGCAGAGCGCCATCCCCGCGCCTTTTGCCCAGACGTATGTCGATGAGGCCGATGGGGCCATGCGCTTTGACCTGATTCAGCCCCATGGTCAAGCACGGCAAGTATTCTCTCCTAATGACTACGACGGTTTTGATCCCGCTATCGCCGAAACGGCGGACGGGAATTTCTTCCAGGCATGGTCAAAGCAAAGGTGCGCTGACCTCGATTGTTCTATCTACGTCACGGAGATAGAGTACGCGTTTGCTGACCAATATGGAGAAATCACGCACCGTATCAGCAAACTGACCAGCCATGCGGGCGCTACGCTGAGCACACGTGATTGGGATGTGTCGGTAGCCGCTGCCTCCGATGGGAAAATCGGCCTGCTTTGGCGACGCTATCTTTGGAATAATGAGACAGAGCAATACAACTATAATATGTATTTCGCAGTCATTGATGAGTCCGGTGCTGTTCGGTACGGACCTGTTAACCTAACCGCGAATACCGTTTGGGGGAATGGGGATGATTTCAACGTTCCGGGAATCTACGATGCACATATCATCGCAACCGAAGATAATCGCTTTGTTTTGACCTGGGCGCAAAATTATCAAGCACCGCCTACCGATAACTGCGATAGTTCTTGCTATGTCCGAGATGTGATTTACGCTGTACGGAGCAGCACGGGTCAGGAAGTATATCCGGCCACCTTCCTAACCAATGATGAGCCTGGTTGGGATAACAGCTACGTCGATCCGAACGTTACTAAAATCGGCGCAGATCGTGCCATTATCACATTCGCAAATTGGGGTGATGAGGACGTCTATTATGCCGTAATCGACAGCAGCGGTGCGATTGTTAAAGAAAACGCCAACCTGGTCGGAGGCGGAACGGATCAGTACGATTACCAGCCTGACGCCGTAGAGCTAAGCAATGGGAATGTTCTAATCGCATGGGAAAGCGGCGCATGGGGGGAGAAAGGATTTCGCTACGAAATCCACTTTGCCATCCTTGACCGCAACTATAATCGCATTATTGGCCCTACGTCTATTGCAAACCCGGCTGCTCAAACGGGCAACAGCTCTGTTTCCGTTACCGCCGATGATGCCGGACATGCAATCCTGACCTGGATGGAAGACGATTATAACTACCGACCGAATCTTTTTTATGCGCTCGTAGACAGTAACGGGAATATCGTTACGCCGGCCATGATCTTTCTTGCCGGCCAATCTGATACGCTGAGCATCCGCACCAATACCCAGGGCTACGGCAACACCTCCTACAGCTGGACGCCGCCTGAGGATGTGGACGGCATGGTCAGCCTGGGCCAGTCGGTGGTGGGCGGTATGCCGGGCGGCGTTGCGGCCATCCCCGTCACTTACGCCAATTACGGCAACACCGTAGCGGAAGACGTGACAATTTCCGTCACCCTCGCTGCGGAGCTGACCTACCTCGCCGACTCTCCAGGCGTAGCCCCCACGCTGGACGGCGACACGCTGAGCTGGGCCTTGCCGAGCCTTGCGCTCCTGGAAAGGGAAACCTTCTACCTGAACCTTTTGCTGCCGGAAGACGCTGAGTACGGCGCACGCTATGCCGTTACGGCTGCATTCACTTCGGCCGGCCCTGAAGCAGACGCAGCCGACAATGAGGCAGAGAGCGACGTAATGGCCGCGCGCCGTACGCTGCTCCCGGTGATCATGCAGTAACCCGATCGGCTATTCCTCGGAAGAAAAAAAGGCTCTCTGAGGTTTCGTGGGGTCA